>NZ_JBIAKA010000003.1:0-44204 GCF_042872225.1 Streptomyces sp. NPDC005374
GCCCGGTTACATTCCGAACCCGGAAGCTAAGCCTTACAGCGCCGATGGTACTGCAGGGGGGACCCTGTGGGAGAGTAGGACACCGCCGAACAATTATTCAAAGGGTTGGATCCTGAACTTCGGTTCAGGGTCCAACCCTTTTTCTTTGTGCGTCACTTGAAGTTCACATTGCGCAAGCACCATCCGAAGCATGGGTACTGCTGCAATGCTCAGGGCCGCCGGCGTCGGAGTCGGTGACGAGGTCGTCGTACCGGCCTTCGGAAACGTCGAAGTCGCCGAGGCGGTGACACTGGCGGGTGCGCTTCCGGTGTTCGCGGACATACATCCGGTGACCTACTGCCTTGATCCGTCCGCTGTTGAAGCGGCCATAACTCCGCGGACCGCGGCCGTCGTTGTCGTACACCGCTTCGGCCGGCCGGCTGACATGGCGCGGCTCCTCGATGTCGGGCAGCGACACGGGCTGTTGGTGTTGCAGGAGGGTGAGTCCGAGGCGCCGTACGACGAGATCGCTCAGCGTCGGGAGCGGGCCTGTTATCTCGACGGGAAGTTGCGCGGGGTGCGCACGCCCGATGGTGGGGACGGGCATACCTACCAGCAGTACGTGGTGAGGGTTCCCGGCAATGGCCGACCGGACCGGGACGCGTTCGCTCGAGCCCTTCGGGGCAAGGGAGTCGACTGCAGGGTGCCGGTGAAGACGCCCGTCCACAGGCTGCCGGAGTTCCGGCGCTGTCTGTCGTTGCCGGAGACCGAGCGGGCCGCCGACGAGACGCTCGCCCTGCCGGTGGACGCTTCACTGACCAAGCGGGACATACAGCGGGTCGTGGCCGCGTGCAATGCGCTCGGAGGCCTGCTTCAGCCTGCTTTCTGAGGGAGTTGGGAGCACGGGTCTGCCCGGGGTATGATCTATTCCGTTGCCACGAGGGAAACCTCGAAAGCGACAGGCCCCTATAGCTCAGTCGGTAGAGCGTCTCCATGGTAAGGAGAAGGTCAACGGTTCGATTCCGTTTGGGGGCTCCAGTCGAAAGGCCCCGCCCATTCGGGCGGGGCCTTTTTCGTGCTCTCCGTCAGTCCACATGCAGGCCCGGCACGCGCATGGCCAGGATCGCCATGTCATCGGAGGGGGCGTCCGAGGCGAAGCGCTCGACCGCGCGCATGATGCGGGCCGCGACCGCGCCTGCCGTCAGACCCGTGCAGGTGGTCAGGACATCGGCGAGACCGTCGTCGCCCAGCATGCGGGTGCCTTCCCGGCGTTCCGTGACGCCGTCCGTGACGCAGAGGAGGACGTCGCCCGGGTCGAGGGTGACCGTCTGCTCGTAGAGCTCCAGGTCCTCCATGACGCCGAGGAGCGGCTGGGGTTCGGCGGCCGGTTCGACGGTGCCGTTCTGGCGCAGCCGGAGCGGGAGCGGGTGTCCGGCGCACACGACCTTCAGGCGGGCGCTGCCGTCCTCCTGCGGCCACAGCTCGCCATAGAGGAGGGTCAGGAAGCGGCTGCGGGCGCCCTCGTCGAGGATCGCGGAGTTCAGGCGCTCCAGGACCGCCGGACCGCTCAAGCCCTCGCGAGCCAGCAGCCTCAGGGCGTGCCGGGCCAGACCTGTGACCGCCGCCGCGTTCGGGCCAGTACCGCAGACGTCGCCGATGGCGAAACCGTAGGCGCCGTCGCTGATGGGGAAGACGTCGTAGAAGTCGCCGCCGACCTCGTTGCCCTCGCCGGCCGCGCGGTAGATGACCTCGACCTCGACGCCGTCGATCTCGGGGAGTTCGGGCGGCAGGAGGCTGCGCTGGAGGGCCTGGCTGATCGCCGTGCGCTCGGAGTAGAGGCGGGCGTTGTCGAGGGCGAGGGCGGCCCTGCGGCTCAGGTCCTCGGCCAGTTCGAGGATCTCCTGGCGGAAGTGCTCGTCCGTGGGCTTGCCGAGGGTCAGCATGCCGATGACGCGGTTGCGGGCGACCAGGGGGAGGACGACGGTCTCGCCGCCCACGGCGGAGGACGTGGCGAGGGTGGGGCCGATTCCGGAGGCCACCTGGTAGGTGGGACCGCCGGTGAGGCCGAGGCTGCGCATGGAGCTGCGCAGCGCCGCCTGATGGGCCGCCTCGCCGGGGGCCGACCAGACGCGGGCGCCGGGGGTGGGGACCGGGTCGGGGGGCTGGACCTTCGAGAGCAACGACTTGATGCCGTCGATGAGTTCCTCGTCCTCGTGCAGGACGTACGACAGATACGGCTCCGAGGCCTGGTCGGCGATCGTGTAGACGGCGCACCAGGTGGCCAGGGTCGGAACGGTCATCTGGGCCATCAGGGCCAGGGTCTGGTCGCGGTCCAGGGTGCCGGCGAGGAGGTCGGAGGCCTCGACGAGGAAGCTCAGTGAACCGCGGCGCAGGCGCTCCAGTTCGCCGAGGCGGGCCGACTCGACGGCCAGGGCAATGCGGTCGGCGGCGAACTGGAGGCGCAGGGCCTCTTCGTTCGAATATCTGCCGGGCGCCTCGGCGGCCACGCCGAGGGAGCCGGTGAGGCGGCCCTCCACCTTGAGGGGGACCGTCACGACCGAGCGCATTCCCGTGCCCCGCAGCAGGGGAACGGCGCCCGGGACCGCGCTGAGGTCATCGTGGACCGCGGGCATGCGGGCGGAGCCGTAGCGGCCGGGGCCCGCTTCGACGGGCACGCGCGCGAAGCGCTGGCGGGCGGAGGGCAGGCCGGTGGAGGCACGGACCTCCAACTCCGTCTCGTCGTCGGTCGCGAGGAGCAGGAAGGCGGAGTCGCCGTCGAGCATGTCGCGGGCGCGTTCGACCGTCCGCTGGAGGAGACCGTCGAGGTCGTCCGGGGCCGGAGAGCCGATGAACACCTCGAACGGGTCGGTGCTCTGGCCGTCGGAGGACGAGTTCGTGTCGGAGGCGGGGCCTCGCAACGGGGTCTGGAGTACGGCGCGTTCGTGGTCGCGGACCAGGAGGCAGACCGTGGAGGGCTCGCCGCCGGTGTCGCGGACGCGCAGGTGGGAGGCGTACACGGAGGTGACCCGGCCGTTGGCGGCCCTTATGCCGTAGCTGCCCTCCCAGCGGGAGAGCTGGAGTGCCTCGGCGATGCCGGTGCTGGTGCCGGGGGTGTGCGGCCAGGCGGCGAGGTCGGTCAGGGGCTTGCCGACCACTTGTTCGGAGGAGTAGCCGAAGAGTTCCTCGGCGTCCTCGTTCCACGAGGTGATGGCGCCCGTACGGTCGATCTGGACGACGGCGACGCGGACGCGTCCGTCCGCCAGCGGGAGGAGGTCCGCGGGCAGGGACGGGCCTGCGGTGCGGGTGCCCACGGGGCGTTCGGGGAGGTCGAGTTGGAACCAGACCCGCTTGTGGGCGGGGGTGTACTCGACGCCCCAGCGGCTGGCGAGCGCGGCGCAGAGCTGGAGCCCACGGCCGCCTTCGCGATCCAGGTTGCCCATGTTGACGGCCTGGCCCTGGAGGGGGATCTCGCGTTCGGGGTAGCGGTCGGCCACCTCGATCCGCACGCCTTCGTCACTTCGCAGGCACAGAACATCCGCGGAGGTGCCGGCGTGGACCACGGCGTTGGTGACCAGTTCGCTGGTGAGGACCACCGCGTCGTCGACGATGTCGGCGAAGCCCCAGCCCTGAAGGGTGTCGCGGACGAAGGAGCGGGCAGTCGCCACCGATCGGCCGACGGGCTCGAAGCTGGCGGCCGCGCGCGCGGTGATCACAGAACTCCTTGACCGGTTGTCGACGTGCAGGGCTGCCTGGCCGACCGGCGGCTCGTGCCGCTGCTGCGGCAGAGTGCCTGTCGGCCGGGGGTCCGGGTTCTGTCCCCCGGGGATCAGTCCGGTGGTCATGTGTGCGGCCGCCCTCCGATGCCCGCTCGTGCTCGTGCCACCGCCCAGGCCGGACGGACCGGCTCGGCTGGACAGCCGCATGCAAGGTTACTTACCTTCGCCGTCCGTGCGGATGCCGGTCTGCAGTGTTTCCGTCCGGAGGGTGTGCGGACGATGTGCGAAGCTGCCGAACTGTTATGGCCGGGTTCAACCAGGGTGAAACACTGGGCAGGCTCCTGAAGAAGGTTCGGGCAGGCCGAGTGGCTGACACGTACGGCGGGCAGCAGCCCGGGGTGCGGCTTTGTGTGTCCGGTTGACATAACGCTGTAGTAAGCAGAAGCGCGCGGCAGTGACAGGTATGCCGCGCAGTACCACCCGAGCACAGCAGTAACGGTCGATCCCTGCGGGAGGGACACAGTGGAGTCTGGCGCAGCGACGCGGGGCACAAAGACGCGCGCAAAGAGCGGACAGTCCGCGAGCGGCCGGCGCAAGCCACGGGGCGGGACCACCGTGGTGGACGCGGCCGCCCTGGACCGGCTGCTGGGGGCGCTGGAGTCGATGCGTGACGGGAACTTCCGCAAGCGGCTCACGGTGTCCGGCGATGGCGTGATGTCGGAGATCGCGGCTGTCTTCAACGAGGTGGCCGACCGCAATCTGCACCTGACGGGTGAGCTGTCCCGGGTGCGGCGCATGGTGGGCCGTGAGGGCAAGCTCACGGAAAGGCTGGAAACGGGTGCCTGTGAGGGCTCCTGGGCGGCCGCCATCGACGCCTCCAACGCGCTCGTGGACGATCTCGTACGGCCGGTCTCCGAGGTCGGCCGGGTGCTGTCCGCGGTCGCGGAGGGCGATCTGTCGCCCCGCATGGAGCTCAGGACCCAGGCGCCGGACGGGACGGGGCATCCGCTGCGCGGGGAGTTCCTGAAGGTCGGGCGGACTGTCAACAACCTTGTCGATCAGCTGTCGACGTTCACCGACGAGGTCACACGCGTGGCCAGCGAGGTGGGTACCGAGGGCAAGCTCGGTGGACAGGCACGCGTGCGTGGCATGTCGGGTTCCTGGAAGGACCTGACGGAGTCCGTCAACACGATGGCCTACCGGCTGACCGCCCAGGTGCGGGACATCGCGCTGGTGACCACGGCGGTCGCCAAGGGCGATCTCTCGCGGAAGGTCACTGTTCACGTGGCCGGCGAGATGCTGGAGCTGAAGAACACCGTCAACACGATGGTGGACCAGCTCTCCTCCTTCTCCTCCGAGGTGACCCGCGTCGCGCGCGAGGTGGGTGTCGAGGGCGAGCTCGGCGGTCAGGCGCAGGTGCCGGGTGTGGCCGGGGTGTGGAAGGACCTCACCGATTCGGTGAACCTCATGGCCGGCAACCTGACGGCCCAGGTGCGTGGGATCGCCCAGGTGACGACGGCGGTCGCCAACGGTGACCTGTCGCAGAAGGTGACCGTCTCGGCGCGGGGTGAGGTCGCGCAGCTCGCCGACACGATCAACCAGATGACCGAGACGCTGCGGATCTTCGCGGACGAGGTCACGCGTGTGGCCAACGAGGTGGGTGCCGAGGGACAGCTCGGCGGGCAGGCGAACGTGCCGGGTGCGGCGGGGACGTGGAAGGACCTCACCGATTCGGTGAACACGGTCTTCCGGAACCTCACCACCCAGGTGCGGGACATCGCCGCCGTGACGACGGCGGTCGCCAACGGCGACCTGTCGCAGAAGGTCACCGTCGACGTGGCCGGCGAGATGCTGGAGCTGAAGAACACCGTCAACGGGATGGTGGACCAGCTTTCCGCGTTCGGTGCCGAGGTCACGCGCGTGGCGCGCGAGATCGGTGTCGAGGGTGAACTGGGCGGCCAGGCTCAGGTGCCAGGAGCCGCCGGTACCTGGAAGGACCTCACCGACTCCGTCAACACCGCGTTCCGCAACCTCACCGGACAGGTGAGGAACATCGCCCAGGTGACGACGGCCGTGGCCAACGGCGACCTGTCGCAGAAGGTCACCGTCGACGTCTCCGGCGAGATGCTCCAGCTGAAGAACACCGTGAACACGATGGTGGACCAGCTCTCCGCCTTCGCCGACCAGGTGACGCGGATGGCCCGGGACGTGGGCACCGAGGGACGGCTGGGCGGTCAGGCCGTCGTGCCGGGTGTCTCCGGCACCTGGAAGGAGCTCACGGACTCCGTCAACTTCATGGGTGGCAACCTCACCTCGCAGGTGCGGCAGATCGCCCAGGTGACGACCGCGGTGGCCCGGGGTGACCTGTCGCAGAAGATCGACGTGGACGCGCGGGGCGAGATCCTTGAGCTGAAGAACACCATCAACACGATGGTCGACCAGCTGTCCGCCTTCGCCGACCAGGTGACCCGGGTGGCGCGCGAGGTGGGTACCGAGGGTCGCCTCGGCGGTCAGGCACAGGTGCCCGGCGTCGCCGGCGTGTGGCGCGACCTCACCGACTCCGTGAACGGAATGGCAGGAAACCTTACTGCCCAGGTCCGCAACATCGCCCAGGTCGCGACCGCGGTGGCCCGGGGTGACCTGTCGCAGAAGATCGACGTGGACGCGCGGGGCGAGATCCTGGAGCTGAAGAACACCCTCAACACGATGGTCGACCAGCTCTCCAGCTTCGCCGACCAGGTGACCCGGGTGGCGCGCGAGGTGGGCACCGAGGGCATCCTCGGCGGCCAGGCCGAGGTGCAGGGTGTCTCCGGCACCTGGAAGGACCTCACGCAGTCCGTGAACTTCATGGCGAACAACCTGACCATTCAGGTGCGCAACATCGCCGAGGTCACCACCGCGGTCGCCAAGGGCGATCTCTCGAAGAAGATCACGGTCGACGCGAAGGGCGAGATCCTCGAACTCGTCACCACCGTGAACACGATGGTCGACCAGCTGTCGTCCTTCGCCGAGCAGGTGACCCGGGTGGCCCGTGAGGTGGGCACCGAGGGCATCCTCGGCGGCCAGGCACACGCGTCGGGCGTCACCGGCATCTGGAAGGACCTCACCGACAACGTCAACCTGATGGCCAACAACCTGACCATGCAGGTGCGCAACATCTCCCAGGTCGCGAACGCGGTTGCCAACGGCGACCTGACCAGGACGGTGACGATCGAGGCGCGCGGTGAGGTCGCGCAGCTCGCCGACACCTTCAACACCATGGTGAAGACACTGAGTTCCTTCGCCGACCAGGTCACCAAGGTGGCCCGTGAGGTGGGCACGGACGGCATCCTGGGCGGTCAGGCGCGGGTGCCCGGAGTGGCCGGCACCTGGAAGGACCTCACCGAGTCGGTGAACCAGATGGCGTCCAACCTGACCGGTCAGGTGCGGAACATCGCCATGGTGACCACGGCCATCGCCAAGGGTGACCTGACGAAGAAGATCGACATCGATGCCCGCGGTGAGATCCTCGAGCTCAAGACCACCATCAACACGATGGTCGACCAGCTGTCGTCCTTCGCGGAGGAGGTGACCCGGGTCGCCCGTGAGGTGGGTACCGAGGGACAGCTCGGCGGCCAGGCACGCGTGCGTGACGTCGACGGAACCTGGCGCGACCTCACCGAGTCCGTGAACGAAATGGCAGGAAACCTTACTCGGCAGGTGCGTGCCATCGCCCGCGTGGCGACCGCGGTGACCCGGGGCGACCTGAATCTGAAGATCGACGTGGATGCGTCCGGCGAGATCCAGGAGCTCCAGGACTACATCAACAAGATGATCGCCAACCTGCGCGACACCACGATCGCCAACAAGGAGCAGGACTGGCTCAAGGGCAACCTGGCCCGCATCTCGGCGCTCATGCAGGGCCGCCGGGACCTGGAGGACGTGGCCTCGCTGATCATGAGCGAGCTGACGCCGGTGGTGACCGCGCAGCACGGCGCGTTCTTCGTCGCGATGCCGCTCCTCGACGGCAAGGACGTGAGCGCCGAGACCGAGGACCAGTACGAGCTGCGGATGCTCGGGTCGTACGGCTACTCGATGGGTTCCATGCCGACGTCGTTCAGGCCGGGTGAGGCGCTCATCGGGACGGCCGCCGAGGAGAAGCGCACGATCCTGGTCGAGAACGCGCCCAGCGGCTACCTGAAGATCTCCTCCGGTCTCGGAGAGGCGCCGCCCGCGCAAGTGATCGTCCTTCCGGTGCTGTTCGAGGGCAAGGTGCTCGGTGTCATCGAGCTCGCGTCCTTCACCCCCTTCACGCACATCCAGAAGGACTTCCTCAACCAGATCGCCGAGATGATCGCGACCAGCGTCAACACCATCTCCGTCAACACCAAGACGGAGGTGCTGCTGAAGCAGTCGCAGGAGCTCACCGAGCAGCTCCGTGAGCGGTCGGCCGAGTTGGAGAACCGGCAGAAGGCCCTTCAGGCGTCCAACGCGGAGCTGGAGGAGAAGGCCGAGCTGCTGGCCCAGCAGAACCGCGACATCGAGGTGAAGAACACCGAGATCGAGGAGGCCCGGCAAGTCCTGGAGGAGCGCGCCGAGCAACTGGCCGTGTCGATGCGCTACAAGAGCGAGTTCCTCGCCAACATGTCGCACGAGCTGCGTACGCCGCTCAACTCGCTGCTGATCCTCGCCAAGCTGCTCGCCGACAACGCGGACTCCAACCTCACCCCGAAGCAGGTCGAGTTCGCCGAGACCATCCACGGGGCCGGGTCTGATCTGCTCCAGCTGATCAACGACATCCTCGACCTGTCGAAGGTCGAGGCGGGCAAGATGGACGTCTCTCCGACGCGTATCGCGCTCGTACAGCTCGTGGACTACGTGGAGGCCACCTTCCGGCCGCTGACGGCGGAGAAGGGTCTCGACCTGTCCGTACGGGTCTCGCCGGAGTTGCCCGCCACGCTGCACACCGATGAACAGCGGCTGCTTCAGGTGCTGCGCAACCTGCTGTCCAACGCGGTGAAGTTCACCGACTCCGGGGCCGTCGAGCTGGTCATCCGGCCCGCCGGCCGGGATGTGCCGGTGGCGATCCGGGAGCAGTTGCTCGAAGCCGGTTCGCTGCGTGACGCGGACGCCGATCTGATCGCGTTCTCCGTGACCGACACCGGCATCGGGATCGCGGGCAGCAAGATGCGGGTGATTTTCGAGGCGTTCAAGCAGGCTGACGGGACGACGAGCCGTAAGTACGGCGGCACCGGTCTCGGGCTGTCGATCTCGCGGGAGATCGCGCAGCTGCTCGGCGGTGAGATCTACGCACAGAGCGAGCCGGGACGAGGGTCGACGTTCACGCTGTATTTGCCCCTGCACCCCAGCGAACTCCCGCCGCAGGGCTACCAGCAGTCCATGCCCGCCCTGGAGGCCGGTGACCTGGTGGCGTCCACCTCGGAGAACGGGATGTCCGAGGTGTACATCGAGACGCCGGCCGAGGTGAAGTCGTACCAGGAGACGCAGAACGGTGCCGCCGCGCTCTTCCGGCGGCGGCGCCGGACCGCGCCCGCTCTCGAGCAGCGGATCGGGCGGCCCGACCAGTGGTCGGCTGTGGAGCACCAGGCCGCGCCCCAGCCGCGCCGGGGCATCCGGTTCGGCGGGGAGAAAGTACTGATCGTCGACGACGACATCCGCAACGTCTTCGCGCTCACGAGCGTTCTCGAACAGCACGGACTGTCCGTGCTGTACGCGGAGAACGGCCGTGAGGGCATCGAGGTGCTGGAGCAGCACGAGGACGTGGCGGTCGTTCTGATGGACATCATGATGCCCGAGATGGACGGGTACGCGACGACGACGGCGATCCGCAGGATGCCGCAGTTCGCGGGGCTTCCGATCATCGCGCTGACCGCCAAGGCCATGAAGGGCGACCGGGAGAAGGCCATCGAGTCGGGCGCCTCCGACTACGTGACCAAGCCGGTCGATCCCGATCACCTGTTGTCGGTGATGGAGCAGTGGATGCGGGAGGAGTGATGGGAATCAGCGAAGATCACGCGGAGTTGTTGACTCAGGGTGCCCGACGCCGTGTAGAAGTACGGGAATCGGGGAACCTTCTGGTCTTCCGCTGCGTTTCTGCTACGTGCACAGTGACATCACGGTGACAGGGTGTGGCGACAGACAGGGTGCGGCTACGATGACCGGCACAAGGACGGGCGGCGAAAGGCAGTCGTCCCCAGGGGCGGCACCCGGTGCACATCCGGGGCGAGGAGGGCGGGCCATGGTGCAGAAGGCCAAGATCCTCCTGGTCGATGACCGGCCGGAGAATCTGCTGGCGCTGGAGGCCATCCTCTCCGCGCTCGATCAGACACTGGTGCGGGCATCGTCCGGGGAGGAAGCGCTCAAGGCGCTGCTCACGGACGACTTCGCGGTGATTCTGCTGGACGTCCAGATGCCGGGCATGGACGGTTTCGAGACCGCGGCGCACATCAAACGGCGGGAGCGGACCCGGGACATCCCGATCATCTTCCTCACCGCGATCAACCACGGTCCGCATCACACCTTCCGGGGCTACGCGGCGGGCGCGGTGGACTACATCTCCAAGCCCTTCGACCCGTGGGTGCTGCGCGCGAAGGTCTCGGTGTTCGTCGAGCTCTACATGAAGAACTGCCAGCTGCGGGAGCAGGCGGCGCTGCTGCGGCTCCAGTTGGAGGGTGGCGGCAAGGCGGCGGTCGGGGACGCCAGGGAGCCGGCAGGACTGCTCGCCGAGTTGTCCGCCCGGCTGGCAGCTGTCGAGGAACAGGCGGAGGCGCTGTCCAAGCAACTGGACGACGAGTCCGCGGACGCGGCCGCGGTGGCCACGGCGGCCCATCTCGAACGCAAACTCACGGGGTTGCGGCGGGCACTGGACGCGCTGGAGCCCGGGACCGGGAATCCTCCGTCGGTTCCGTCGCAGAACTGACGTGTGGCGTAGGCGTCCTCGCGGGTGAGCCGGCGTCAGTCCGGCACCTCCTCAGGAACGACACGAACGGGTGAAGCAGTGGGCACACGTGTCCGCGGTCGTCTCCACCGGTAATCTCCCACCTATGGCCTCACGTCCCTCCGCAGCCAAGAAGCAGCCCGCGAAGAAGGCTGCCGCCCCCGCGAAGGGTCCGGCGAAGAAGGCCGTCGCGAGGAAAGCACCGGCCAAGAAGGCGCCCGCCCGCAAGGCCGCGGCGAAGAAGGCCGCGCCGCCGAGGCCGGCGCCCAGCCCGACCGGCGGCGTCCTCCGGCTCATCAGGGCCCTCTGGCTCGGCCTCGCCCATGCCGTGGGCGCGGTGTTCCGCGGGATAGGGCAGGGTGCGAAGAACCTCGACCCCGCCCACCGGAAGGACGGCGTGGCACTCCTGCTGCTCGGCCTCGGCCTCATCGTCGCCGCCGGAACCTGGTCCAACCTCCGCGGCCCTGTCGGCGATCTCGTCGAGATCATCGTGACCGGCGCCTTCGGCCGGCTCGACCTGCTCGTGCCGATACTGCTCGCGGTCATCGCCGTCCGGTTCATTCGGCACCCCGAGAAGCCAGAAGCCAACGGCCGGATCGTGATCGGTCTGTCGGCGCTCGTCATCGGTGTGCTCGGGCAGGTCCACATCGCCTGCGGCTCGCCCGCCCGCAGCGACGGCATGCAGGCCATAAGGGACGCCGGCGGCCTCATCGGCTGGGGAGCGGCGACCCCGCTGACCTACACCATGGGCGAGGTCCTCGCCGTACCGCTGCTCGTACTGCTGACGGTCTTCGGGCTGCTCGTCGTCACGGCCACCCCGGTCAACGCCATCCCGCGACGGCTGCGCGAGCTCGGCGTGCGGCTCGGCATCGTCCACGATCCGGCCGAGGACGAGTTCACCGGGGACGACGAGCGCTACGACGACCAATGGCGCGAGGCACTGCCCGCGCGAGGCGCCAGGCGCGGCACCGCCCCCGAGTCGTACGACCCCGACGGCGCCGAGCAGGACGCGCTCTCCCGGCGTCGTGGCCGCCCCCGGCGCTCCGCTGTGCCGCAGCCCGCGATGGACCGGCAGATGGACGCCGTGGACATCGCAGCGGCCGCCGCGGCGGACCTGGACGGTGTCGTCATGCACGGCCTGCCGCCCTCACCGCTCGTCGCCGACCTCACCCAGGGCGTCAGTGTGGGCGACCGGGTGGAGACGACCCCGGTCTCCAAGCCCGTCCCGGCCGCGCGGCCCAAGCAGGAGAAGCTCAAGGTCGAGGTCGCCGACCTCACCAAGCCCGCTCCCGAGGCCCCGAGCGAGCTGCCCCCGCGCGCGGAGCAGCTCCAGTTGTCCGGGGACATCACCTACTCCCTGCCCTCGCTCGACCTCCTCGAGCGCGGCGGCCCCGGCAAGGCGCGCAGTGCGGCCAACGACGCCGTCGTCGCCTCGCTGACGAACGTCTTCACCGAATTCAAGGTCGACGCCGCCGTCACCGGCTTCACACGCGGGCCGACGGTCACGCGCTACGAGGTCGAGCTCGGCCCCGCCGTGAAGGTCGAGCGGATCACCGCGCTGGCCAAGAACATCGCCTATGCCGTCGCCAGCCCGGACGTGCGGATCATCAGCCCGATCCCCGGCAAGTCCGCGGTCGGCATCGAGATCCCGAACACCGACCGCGAGATGGTCAACCTGGGTGACGTGCTGCGGCTCGCGGCGGCCGCCGAGGACGACCACCCCATGCTGGTCGCGCTCGGCAAGGACGTCGAGGGCGGCTACGTGATGGCCAACCTGGCGAAGATGCCGCACGTGCTCGTCGCCGGAGCCACCGGTTCCGGTAAATCGTCGTGCATTAACTGCTTGATCACTTCCATCATGGTGCGCGCGACCCCCGAGGACGTACGCATGGTCCTCGTCGACCCCAAGCGCGTGGAGCTGACCGCCTACGAGGGCATCCCGCACCTGATCACGCCGATCATCACCAACCCGAAGCGGGCCGCGGAGTCACTCCAGTGGGTCGTACGGGAGATGGACCTGCGCTACGACGACCTGGCGGCGTTCGGGTACCGGCACATCGACGACTTCAACCAGGCCATCCGCGACGGCAAGCTCAAGACGCCGGAAGGCAGCGAGCGGGAGCTCAAGACCTATCCGTATCTGCTGGTGATCGTCGACGAGCTCGCCGACCTGATGATGGTCGCGCCGCGGGACGTCGAGGACTCGATCGTGCGCATCACGCAGCTCGCGCGCGCGGCCGGTATTCACCTGGTGCTCGCGACGCAGCGGCCCTCGGTGGACGTCGTCACCGGTCTGATCAAGGCGAACGTGCCCTCGCGGCTCGCCTTCGCCACCTCCTCGCTCGCCGACTCGCGCGTCATCCTCGACCAGCCCGGCGCCGAGAAGCTGATCGGCAAGGGTGACGGGCTCTTCCTGCCGATGGGGGCCAACAAGCCCACCCGTATGCAGGGCGCCTTCGTGACCGAGGACGAGGTCGCGGCGGTCGTACAGCACTGCAAGGACCAGATGGCGCCGGTCTTCCGCGACGACGTGGTCGTGGGCACCAAGCAGAAGAAGGAGATCGACGAGGAGATCGGCGACGACCTCGACCTGCTGTGCCAGGCGGCCGAACTGGTCGTCTCCACTCAGTTCGGGTCGACCTCGATGCTCCAGCGCAAGCTCCGGGTCGGGTTCGCGAAGGCGGGGCGGCTGATGGACCTGATGGAGTCCCGCGGGATCGTCGGACCGAGCGAGGGGTCCAAGGCTCGTGACGTTCTCGTGAAGGCTGACGAGCTGGACGGAGTGCTCGCGGTGATCCGCGGGGAGGCTTGAGGGGAGCCCGGAACGGGTGCGGCCACCGATGTTCGATCGTGACTCACCCGTAAGGGATCATTGAGCAACCGTTTCCCTTCGGCGTACGTCAAGTTGAGGGAAGCGAAAAGCTGCTGCCTCGTCATCGGCCTGTCCGGCCATTCCGATGGCGTACAAAGTCCTACCGCCCGGTTGCCCCACCCTTTCGCACCCCCCCTAGACTGAACCTCCAGCACAGGTGGCTTAAACGCTCGAAAGGCGCCCCCGTGTCCATCGGCAACTCCCCTGAAGACGAGCGTCCGTTCGAAGACGACCGACAGGAAGCACGCCTCTCCGTCGGTCAAGCCCTGAAACAGGCGCGGATCGCGGCAGGGCTGACCGTCGACGACGTCAGCAACGCCACCAGGGTCCGTATCGCCATCGTGCATGCCATCGAGGCGGACGACTTCGCCCCCTGCGGTGGCGATGTGTACGCCCGGGGTCACATCAGGACCCTGGCCAAGGCCGTCCACCTGGATCCGGCCCCTCTCATGGACCAGTTCTCCGCCGACCACGGCGGTGGCCGTCCGGCCCCGACCCCGGCCGCTCCGCTGTTCGAGGCGGAACGCATCCGTCCCGAGCGGCGCGGACCCAACTGGACCGCGGCCATGGTCGCCGCCATCGTCGCCGTGGTCGCATTCGTCGGGTTCACCGCCTTCAAGGGCGGGGACGACGGCGGGACGGCACAGGTCGCCGACGGCACCACGCCCGCCGTCACCAAGTCGCCCACACCCAAGTCCGACAAGACCACCAAGGACCCGAAGCCGACGCCGTCCGACAGCGCCATCGCGGCGGCACCCCAGGACAAGGTCACCGTGCAGCTCAGCGCCGCCGACGGAAAGAGCTGGATCCTCGCCAAGGACCACAACGGCCGGACCCTCTTCGACGGGCTGCTCCAGCAGGGCGACACCAAGACCTTCCAGGACAGCGAGAAGATCAACCTCGTCCTCGGCGACGCCGGGGCGATCCAGCTGTATGTGAACGGCAAGAAGATCGACGACGACTGGCAGCCCGGCGCCGTGGAGCGCCTGACGTACACGAAGGGCGACCCTCAGGTGGGCTAGCGGCCTGTTCGGTTTTCGTTCCCGCGGGGTTGGTCACGGTCGGCCAACCCCGTCGACGTGGGGTGTCAGTGGGACGAAGTAGTCTTGAGCCCATGCCTGAACGCCGTACCGTCGCACTCGTCACCCTTGGCTGCGCCCGTAACGAGGTGGACTCGGAGGAGCTCGCAGGCCGTTTGGAGGCGGACGGCTGGGATCTCGTGGCGGACGCCGCCGATGCGGACGTCGCCGTCGTCAACACCTGTGGCTTCGTCGAGGCCGCCAAGAAGGACTCCGTCGACGCCCTCCTGGAGGCGAACGACCTCAAGGGCCACGGCAGAACCCAGGCCGTCGTGGCGGTGGGCTGCATGGCCGAGCGGTACGGCAAGGACCTTGCCGAGGCCCTCCCCGAGGCTGACGGAGTGCTCGGCTTCGACGACTACGCCGACATCTCCGACCGGCTCCAGACGATCCTCAGTGGTGGCGTTCACGCGTCGCACACCCCACGTGACCGGCGCAAGCTGCTGCCGATCAGCCCGGCCGAGCGCCAGGAGTCTGCGGCGGTAGTCGCCCTGCCCGGACACGGACCGGCCGTGGAGGTGGCGCAGCCCCCCGTCGATCTCCCGGAAGGCCTCGCCCCGGCCTCCGGCCCGCGTGCGCCCCTGCGCCGCCGTCTGGACGGTGCCCCTGTCGCCTCGGTGAAGCTCGCCTCCGGCTGCGACCGGCGCTGCACCTTCTGCGCCATCCCGTCCTTCCGCGGCTCCTTCATCTCGCGCCGGCCCTCGGACGTCCTGAACGAGACGCGCTGGCTGGCCGAGCAGGGTGTCAAGGAGATCATGCTGGTCTCCGAGAACAACACGTCGTACGGCAAGGACCTCGGCGACATCCGCCTGCTGGAGTCCCTCCTGCCCGAGCTCGCCGAGGTGGACGGCCTCGAACGGGTGCGCGTCAGTTACCTCCAGCCCGCCGAGATGCGGCCCGGCCTGATCGACGTGCTGACGTCCACGCCCAAGGTGGTGCCCTACTTCGACCTGTCCTTCCAGCACTCCGCCCCAGGGGTGCTGCGCGCGATGCGCCGCTTCGGCGACACCGACCGTTTTCTGGAACTCCTCGACACCGTCCGGGGCAAGGCTCCCGAGGCGGGCGTGCGCTCCAACTTCATCGTGGGCTTCCCGGGTGAGACCGAGGCCGACCTCGCGGAGCTGGAGCGGTTCCTGAACGGCGCGCGCCTGGACGCGATCGGCGTCTTCGGGTACTCCGACGAGGAGGGCACCGAGGCCGCGACGTACGAGAACAAGCTGGACGAGGACGTCGTCGCCGAGCGGCTGGCACGTGTGTCCCGGCTCGCCGAGGAACTCGTCTCGCAGCGCGCCGAGGAGCGCGTCGGCGAGACCGTGCACGTGCTGGTCGAGTCGGTGGACGACGAGGGTGTGTACGGCCGTGGCGCACACCAGGCGCCGGAGACCGACGGCCAGGTGCTGCTCACGAGCGGCGAAGGTCTTGGCGTCGGTCGTATGGTCGAGGCGAAGGTGGTCGGTACGGAAGGTGTCGACCTGGTGGCCGAGCCGCTCCAGGGCTCGCTCGGGTGTATCGAGGAGGCGGGCAGATGACCGGAGTTCCGGCGTCCGCTGCGGGTGGCCCCTCTGCCGCGAAGGGCGGACCGGTGGGCGGGGTCTCGGGTGCCGCGTCCGGCGCCGCTCCGAGCGCTCCCCCGGACGCGTTCTCCGCTACGGCTGCCGAGGCTCGGGCGGGTGTCCTGCCCGCGGTGGCCGTCGTTCCCGGAGCTGCTTCGGATGCCGGCATCGACTCAGGTTCGAAGCCCGCGCGTGGTGCGAAGATCGCGGCCGCTGCCGTCAACCAGGCCAGTGTCTGGAACATCGCCAACCTGCTGACCATGCTCCGGCTGCTTCTCGTGCCCGGCTTCGTCGCCCTGATGCTGGCCGACGGCGGGTACGACCCCGCGTGGCGTTCGTTCGCCTGGGCGGCCTTCGCCGTCGCCATGATCACCGACCTGTTCGACGGACACCTGGCGCGCACCTACAACCTCGTCACCGACTTCGGCAAGATCGCCGACCCCATCGCCGACAAGGCGATCATGGGGGCCGCCCTGATCTGCCTGTCCGGTCTCGGTGACCTGCCGTGGTGGGTGACGATCGTCATCCTCGGCAGGGAACTCGGGATCACCCTGCTGCGGTTCCTCGTCATCCGGTACGGCGTGATTCCCGCGAGCCGCGGCGGCAAGCTCAAGACCCTCGGCCAGGGCATCGCCGTAGGGATGTACATCCTGGCCCTGACGGGCTGGCTGGCCACCGCGAGGTTCTGGGTGATGGCGCTGGCGGTCGTCCTGACCGTCGTGACCGGGCTCGACTATGTGAGACAGGCCATTGTGCTGCGCAGGCAGGGAATCGCCGAGCGCAAGGCGGCGTTGGAGGAGGCGGAAGCGTGAATTCCCCGGCCGCTCAGGTGGTGCAACTACTCGCTGTGAAGGGTCAGACGCTCGCGGTCGCCGAGTCCCTCACCGGTGGGCTGGTTGCGGCGGAAATCACAGCGGCCCCCGGGGCGTCCCAGGCGTTCAGGGGTTCGCTGACCGCCTACGCCACCGAACTGAAGCATGAACTACTGGGTGTCGACGCCACCCTGCTGGACCAGCGAGGTGCGGTGGATCCGCAGGTCGCGGCCCAGATGGCGGCCGGGGTGCGCAAGGCGCTGGGTGCCGACTGGGGCATCGCGACCACCGGAGTCGCAGGCCCGGAACCGCAGGACGGCAAGCCCGTCGGAACGGTTTTCGTCGCCGTCGACGGGCCCTCCGCGAGCGCTTCCGCGGCAACCGGTGGCGGGAAAGTGACCGCGTTGCGGTTGAACGGTGACCGCGCGGAAATTCGTATGGAGAGTGTACGGAGCGTACTCGCGCTGCTCCTGGAAGAGCTTACGAGCGAACAGACCGGGAATGAGCAGGCACAGGATACGGAACGGAACGGGGGGTTTTGATGTTTGCAGCCCTGAGTGAACACGACATCGCTCCCCGCACGGCCGCGGCGCAAGGCGGTACGGTGGGGCGTGAAGGATGCGGCTACGCGGTCCGAGGAGGGAGCCACCGATGATTCTGCTCCGTCGCCTACTGGGTGACGTGCTGCGTCGGCAGCGCCAACGCCAGGGCCGTACTCTGCGCGAAGTCTCCTCGTCCGCCCGAGTCTCACTCGGCTATCTCTCCGAGGTGGAGCGGGGGCAGAAGGAGGCATCCTCCGAGCTGCTGTCCGCGATCTGCGACGCGTTGGACGTACGGATGTCCGAGCTCATGCGGGAAGTGAGCGACGAGCTCGCCCTCGCCGAGCTGGCCCAGTCTGCTGCGGCCACTCCGAGCGCTCCGGTGTCGGCACCGGTGCGCCCGATGCTGGGTGCCGTCTCCGTGAAGGGTGTGCCACCGGAACGGGTGACCATCAAGGCGCCCAGCGAAGCGGTGGACGTCGTAGCGGCGTGACGCTCACGCTGGGTGTGCGCCGTCGTGAGCCGACGGTGCGCTGAGCGAAGTGTGCGAGGCCCCGGACGGGCTTCTCCGAGTGATCTGGAGAGGCGCCGGTCGGGGTTTTCGTGCATTTTGGAGCAGTGGCCGTGTCAGGTGCGTGCGTGTGCCCTCGGTGCGCCCTGCCGACAGGTGAGGCGGCGGTCTAGCGTCCGGGCTGGAGGTGGCTGCATGGCGGGGCCGGCAGTGCGCCGAGGGGTGGCTCTCGGGCTCGGGGTGTTGTGGTGGTGGGCCGTGGCACGGCTGCTCCTGGCGCCGGACGCCGGGGTGCTCGAAGGGGCGGTCGCGGCCGGGGGGTGGGGGCTGAGCCTGCTCCCGGTGCACTGTGTGCCGAAGGTGCGAGCCGCGGGGGCCGTTGCCGCCGGGCGGTGGCGTCAGGCGTGGGGGGCGGGGAGGGGGGCTGGTCGGCACCGCTCGCTGTCCACTGGGGTCGGTGGGGCGGGTGAGGTGCGCCGGCCTGGCGGGGAAGGTCTGTCCAGTGGCGTCGGTCGGTCCGGTGAGGTGGGCCCGTCGGGTGAGGCGAGTCGGACCGGTGGGGAGGGACAGTCCGATGGCGTGGGTCCATCCGGTGTCTGGCGAGGGGGCCGTCGGGTGAGGTGAGTCGGTCCGGGGGAGGGGGCCGGCTACCAGGGCATTGCCACCCCGCCGTTCGGGCGGAGGATCTGGCCCGTTGTGAAGGACGAGGCGTCCGAGGCCAGGTAGAGCACGGCGTGCGCGATGTCTTCCGGCTCGCCGACCCGGTTCAGAGGCGACAGTCGGGCCATGAGGGCCTCGGTGTGGGCCTGTGCCTCCTCGTCGTGCCGGTCGGTCATGGGGGTGCGGATCCAGCCTGGGGCGACCGCGTTGACCCTGATTCCGTATCGGCCCACCTCGGTGGCCAGGGTCTTCGTCAGCTGGACCACCGCCGCCTTGGCCGCGCCGTAACAGAGAAGTCCGGGGCCGCCGGTGTCCACGGCGCCGGAGGCCATCGTGACGATGCTGCCCCCGGTCCCGCGGTCGAGCATCAGACGCGCCGCCTCCTGGCAGGCGTACAGCACGCCCTTGAAGTTGACGTTCAGGACGCGGTCGAGGTCCTCGTCCCTCGTCTCCAGGACCGGACTGCTGTGCATGATCCCGGCGACCGCGGCCAGGATGTCGAGTCGCTCGCACGAGGTGACGGCCTGGTGGAGTTGTGCGCGGTCGGTGACGTCGAGGGGGTGGGTGTGCGGGGTGCCGCCGACGCCCTTGATCAGGGTCGCCGTCTCGTGCAGGCCCTGTGCGTCGCGGTCCGCGCAGTGCACCGTGGCGCCCGCCTCGGCGAACAGGACGGCGGTCGCGCGGCCGATACCGCTCGCGGCGCCGGTGACGAACGCTGTGCGTCCGGTGAGGTCGTACGCGCTGACGGCCATGGGAGCGACGGTACGAGTGTTTCTGACGGATCGTCAATTGGCTGTACGGCGTGAGGTTCTGGGGTGTGTTTCGCTCGGTGCCCCGCGGTGCGGGCTCGGGGCTGGGCCCGTCTGGCAGTGGGGGCACCAGTACGTGGGGCGTTCGCGGGAGCCGTCGCCCTGGTCGGCGGAGCGGATGGAGGCATGGCAGCGGAGGCAGGGGCGGTGCGAGCGGCCGTACACGAACAGGTCCTGACCGCGGCGGCCGGTCGTGCTGCGGACAGGGCGGTCGCGGTTGGCCTCCAGGAGCTTCTTGGCGAGCGTGGGGAGGTGGGCGGCGCGGTCTGCGGGGAGAGCGCCGATGGGGAGCCAGGGGGTGGCACCGAGCAGGAAGCAGAGCTCGCTTTTGTAGACGTTGCCGATACCGGCGAGGTTGCGCTGGTCGAGGAGGGCTTCACCGAGGGGGCGGGCAGGGTCCTGGAGGAGGTTGGCCAGGGCCGCTTCCGGGTTCCAGTCCGGGCCCAGGAGGTCGGGGCCCAGGTGCCCGACCGCCTTGTGCTCGTCGGTGGTGAGGAGGAGTTCGAGGACGGGGAGTCGGTAGCCGACGGCTGTGCGGTCGGTGGTGCCGAGGATCGCGCGGATCTGGTGGGTGGGGCCGCCGGTCCAGCGCTGGTTGTCGGCGTACACCCTCCAGGAGCCGTCCATGCGCAGGTGGGAGTGGAGAGTCAGGCCGCCTTCGACACGGGCGAGGAGGTGTTTGCCGCGCGGGGTGACGTCGAGGACCTTGCGGCCTGTGAGGTCGGCTGTGGCGTATCTCGGCACCCTCAGGTCGCTGCGGGTCAGCACCTTGCCGGCCAGGGCGTCGTGCAGGCGCCGTGCGGACTGCCAGACCGTGTCTCCTTCGGGCATGGGTCAAGGGTGGCACGGGGGTGGCGGCTTGCAGTGTTTCTGTTCTCGGCCTCGGGTGCGGCATCGGTCTGGTTTGCTGCCACCGGCCACCTGCGCGGACTTCGTGGTCGGGTGCTGGTGGCCCTGGTGGGGTGTGTTCGGAGTCGGCGGCGGGGTGGGGGTGCGCCTGCGTGCGCGTGGTCGCCGTGGGTCGAGGCAAGCGTGATCGTGGCGGAAACCGGGGTCGCATGGTCGTCGCGGGGTCCGGGAGCGCCGCCATGTGTGCCTTGAGTCCTGGCCGTGGTGTCGTGTCATACGCGTAGGCGCAGGCCGCGGGGGGTGGCGATGAAGCCTGCTGTCTCCAGGAGGGTGCCGATGGGGGAGGTCAGGGCTGAGGTGCCGTTGGCGCGTTCCACTGTGACGGTGCCGAGCGAACCGGCCTTGGCGGCTGTCGCGAGGGCTTCGGCCGCCATGTGCAGGCGGGGGTCGTCGGTGGGGGCGGTGTCCGGGGCGGAGGGCCAGGCCAGGAGGGTTTTGCCGCCTCGCTCCATGTAGAGCGTGAGCTCGCCGTCGACGAGGACGACCAGGGAGCCTGCCTTGCGGCCAGGTTTGTGTCCGGCCTCGGTCGGGGGGTCTGGCCAGGGGAGGGCGGCGCCGTAGGCGTTGGCGGGGTCGGCGGCGGCGAGTACCACGGCTCGGTAGGCGTCGGAGGCGTTGTGCCGAGGGGTGCCGAAGCCGGAGCCCGGCGCGGGGTGCGGGTACGGGCTCTGGGAGTGGGGCGTGGGGTAGTCGCGCGGTGAGATGTACTCGTCGCGGGAGGCCGGGGTGAGCGGGGTGCTGAAGCCGGTGTTTCCGAAGGCGGTGCCGGTCGGGTCGGAATCGCGGATGTTCTGTCCGGTTGTGGGGTCGAAGGGGCCGAAGGCGTCGGCCCAGTCGAAGTCCTCGGCCCTGGTCTCGTCGGCGCCGGCGAGGCCGTCGGGGTGACCGTCGCTCTGGATGGGGCTGCCCGGTGAACCGAAGGCATCGGGCGCCGAGACGTCTGCGCTGTGGGGGCCCCACGGGCCGGTAGTGGCGGTAACCGGGGCGCTGCCCGGCACTGGCTCGCCTCGCTCGCGTGCGTTGGACACCGCTCGCAGGCGGTCGACCGCGCCGTCCATGGCGAACTGTGCGGCGCCGAGGCCCTCCACCACATAGCCGCGGCGGGCCTGGCCGCTGTCCTCGAAGGCGGAGAGGATGCGATACGTCGCCGAGAAACCACCTTCCACGCCCTCCGCCGCGACTGCCCCCCGGGTCACCACTCCGTGTCGGTCGAGGAGAGTGCGTGCCAGGGCGTGGGCACGCACGGTCGGATCGGGCTCGCGCTGGGGAAGCAGGGCCCAGCGGCCGGCGACGGTCGGCGGGCCGGTGCGGGAGGCGGTGCGGGCCGCGGCGGTGAGGGAGCCGTAGCGGCCGCGCGGGATGGTGCGTTTGGCGCGATGGGCGGTGGAGCCCGCGGTGCGGCCGGAGCCCAGCAGGGAGCGCATGGGTGTGAGGGTGTCGTTGGTGAGCCGGCCGGACCAGGCCAGGTCCCATACGGCGTCGGCCAGTTGGGGGTCGGTTGCGTCGGGGTGGGTGGTGGCGCGGATCTGGTCGGCGATCTGGCGGAAGAACAGGCCGTAGCCGCCGGCGAGGGTGTCCAGGACGGACTGGTGGAGTGCCGTCAGCTCCAGGGGGTGAGGCGGTGGCAGGAGGAGAGGGGCCGCGTCCGCCAGGTAGAGGGAGACCCAGCCGTCCTTGCCGGGGAGTGCGCCCGCTCCGGCCCAGACAAGCTCGCCGGCGGCGGTGAGTTCGTCGAGCATCGCCGGGGTGTAGTTCGTGACGCGGGACGGCAGGACGAGCTTCTCCAGGGCGGAGGCGGGCACGGATGCACCCTGCAACTGCTCGACGGCACGCACCAGTCCGTCGATGCCGCGCAGGGAGTGGCCCTTGCCGATGTGCTGCCACTGCGGGAGGAACTGGGCGAGGGCCGGAGGCGGCACCGGTTCGAGTTCGTGGCGCAGGGCGGCCAGGGAGCGGCGGCGCAGGCGGCGGAGTACGGTCGCGTCGCACCATTCCTGGCCGATGCCCGCCGGGTGGAACTCGCCTTGTACGACACGGCCGCTCGCGGCGAGGCGCTGCAACGCCCCCTCGGTGACCGCTGTGCCCAAGCCGAAACGGGCCGCGACCGCCGTAGAGGTGAACGGGCCGTGGGTGCGGGCGTGGCGGGCGAGGAGGTCGCCGAGGGGATCCTTGACCGGCTCGGTGAAGGCCTCCGGGACACCGACCGGCAGTGCTGTGCCGAGTGCGTCGCGCAGGCGGCCCGCGTCCTCGATCGCCGCCCAGTGGTCGACGCCGGCGATACGGACCTTGATCGTGCGACGGGCTCGGGCGAGGTCCTGCGCCCACTGCGGTTCGGCGCCCCGCTCGGCCAGTTCGGCGTCCGTGAGCGGGCCCAGGACGCGGAGGATGTCCGCGACGCCTTCGGCGTCCTTGACGCGGCGGTCCTCGGTGAGCCACTGGAGCTCCCGCTCCAGCTCGGTCAGGACCTCGGCGTCGAGCAGTTCCCGCAGTTCTGCCTGGCCGAGCAGCTCGGCCAGCAGGTGCGAGTCCAGCGAGAGGGCCGCCGCGCGGCGCTCGGCGAGGGGCGAGTCGCCCTCGTAGAGGAACTGGGCGACGTAGCCGAAGAGGAGGGAGCGGGCGAAGGGGGAGGGCTCGGGGGTGGTGACCTCGACGAGGCGGACCTTGCGGGACTCCAGGTCGCCCATCAGCTCGACGAGTCCGGGGACGTCGAAGACGTCCTGCAGACATTCGCGGACCGCCTCCAGGACGATCGGGAACGAGCCGAACTCGCTCGCCACCTGGAGCAGTTGGGATGCCCGCTGGCGCTGCTGCCACAACGGGGTGCGCTTGCCGGGGTTGCGGCGGGGAAGCAGCAGGGCGCGGGCCGCGCATTCGCGGAAACGGGAGGCGAACAGGGCCGAGCCGCCGACCTGGTCGGTGACCGTCCGGTCGACCTCGCCCTTGTCGAAGACGACGTCCGCGGCGCCTACGGGGGCCTGCTCGCTGTCGTACTCCGTGCCGGTCCTGGTCGGTTCCTGGTCGAGCAGGTCCAGGCTCATCAGGTCGGCGTCCGGAAGCCGAAGGACGATGCCGTCGTCGGCGTGCATGACCTGGGCGTCCATGCCGTAGCGCTCGGAGAGCTTGGCGCCGAGGGCGAGGGCCCACGGGGCGTGGACCTGGGCGCCGAAGGGAGAGTGGACGACGACCCGCCAGTCGCCGAGTTCGTCACGGAAGCGCTCCACGACGATCGTGCGGTCGTCCGGGATGTGGCCGCAGGCCTCGCGCTGCTCGGCGAGGTAGGACAGGACGTTGTCCGCCGCCCACGCGTCCAGGCCCGCCGCGAGGAGACGCAGGCGGGCGTCCTCCTTGGGGAGCGAGCCGACCTCGCGGAGGAAGGCGCCCACCGCGCGGCCCAGTTCGAGGGGGCGGCCCAGCTGGTCGCCCTTCCAGAAGGGGAGCCGGCCGGGGACGCCGGGGGCGGGCGAGACCAGGACGCGGTCGCGGGTGATGTCCTCGATGCGCCAGGAGCTGGTGCCGAGCGTGAAGACGTCCCCCACGCGCGACTCGTAGACCATCTCCTCGTCCAGCTCGCCGACCCTGCCGCCGCCCTTCTTCGGGTCCGAACCGGCGAGGAAGACGCCGAAGAGGCCGCGGTCGGGGATGGTGCCGCCGGAGGTGACGGCGAGGCGCTGGGCTCCCGGTCGGCCCGTGATCGTGCCGGCGATGCGGTCCCAGACCACGCGAGGGCGCAGTTCGGCGAAGGCGTCGGAGGGGTAGCGACCGGCGAGCATGTCCAGGACCGCGGTGAACGCGGATTCGGGAAGGGACGCGAAGGGGGCCGCCCTTCGGACCGTGGCGAGGAGGTCGTCCAGCTGCCAGGTGTCCATGGCCGTCATCGCGACGACCTGCTGGGCGAGGACGTCCAGGGGGTTCGCGGGCACCTTGAGGGACTCGATGGAGCCGGTGCGCATGCGTTCAGTGACGACCGCTGCCTGGACGAGGTCTCCCCGGTACTTCGGGAAGACCACGCCGGTGGAGACCGCGCCCACCTGGTGGCCCGCGCGGCCCACCCGCTGGAGGCCGGAGGCCACGGAAGGGGGTGACTCGACCTGGATCACGAGGTCCACCGCGCCCATGTCGATACCGAGTTCGAGGCTGGACGTGGCCACCACCGCGGGCAGCCGGCCGGCTTTGAGGTCCTCCTCGACCAGGGCGCGCTGTTCCTTGGAGACCGAGCCGTGGTGGGCTCGGGCGATGACCGGCGGGGCGCCCTGCGCGGCGCCGGAGCCGCCCATGAGTTCTGCCGGGGCGTGGTGTTCGTCCAGGGGCTCGCCGGTGGCCCGTTCGTAGGCGATCTCGTTGAGGCGGTTGCAGAGGCGTTCCGCGAGGCGGCGGGAGTTCGCGAAGACGATCGTGGAGCGGTGGGACTGGACCAGGTCGGCGATGCGCTCCTCGACGTGGGGCCAGATCGAGGGGCGCTCGGCGCCCTCGGAGCCGTCGGCCACCGGGGAGCCGCCCAGCTCGCCGAGGTCCTCCACCGGGACCACCACCGAGAGGTCGAACTCCTTGCCCGACATCGGCTGGACGATCTCCGCCTTGCGCTGGGGGGAGAGATAGCGGGCGATCTCGTCGACCGGGCGGACCGTCGCGGAGAGGCCGATGCGGCGGGCCGGCTTCGGGAGGAGTTCGTCCAGGCGCTCGAGGGAGAGGGCCAGGTGGGCGCCGCGCTTGGTGCCGGCCACGGCATGCACTTCGTCGAGGATCACTGTCTCGATGCCGGTGAGCGCGTCGCGGGCCGCGGACGTCAGCATCAGGAACAGGGATTCCGGAGTGGTGATCAGGATGTCCGGGGGGCGGGTGGCGAGGGCCCGGCGCTCAGCGGCGGGGGTGTCGCCGGAGCGGATGCCCACCTTGATCTCGGGTTCGGGCAGGCCAAGACGGACGGATTCCTGGCGGATGCCGGTGAGGGGGCTGCGGAGGTTGCGCTCCACGTCCACGGCGAGGGCCTTGAGGGGGGAGACGTACAGGACTCGGCAGCGCTTCTTCGGGTCCGCGGGCGGGGGCGTGGAGGCGAGCTGGTCCAGGGCCGCCAGGAAGGCGGCCAGGGTCTTGCCGGATCCGGTGGGGGCGACCACCAGCACGTCCGAGCCCTCTGCGATGGCCTGCCACGCGCCTGCCTGGGCTGTGGTGGGCGCGTCGAACGCACCCGTGAACCAGCCGCGGGTCGCGGGGGAGAAGCCGTTCAGGGCTCGGTGAGCTTGGCTGACCATGTGTCCATCCTGCACCCGGCCACTGACAATGGCTCTGACCTGCGGGTTTCCTCAGGCGTGTGGGTGAGGGGGCGGGCGGGGGTGGGGGCGCACATGTCCGTGCTCGGTCGGGCGTTGCTGCCCCTCGACCGGCACGGGGTGATGAAGTTGCCGCGGCGGCCCGGCCCCCGGCACATCCATGGCGTCGGAGTGACAATGAGGGCATGGCGGGTTCCAGCGAGCGGGCGCGGCACTGGCGGTATGCCGAGCTGCCCGGGGTCGATCTGCTGCGGGCCCGGTATGTACGCAAGACGTTCGTCAGGCATACGCATGAGAACTTCGTGATCGCCGCCATCGCCGACGGGGTGGAGGTCTTTCACCATCGGGGGGCTGATCAGTACGCGGGTGCAGGGACACTGGCGCTGGTCAATCCCGACACCCCTCATACGGGGCGGGCAGGAGTCCCTGAGGGATGGCGGTACGGGGCCGTGTATCCGGCACCGGAAGTTGTCGCCGCGATCGCTGCCGAGACCACCGTGCTGCGCGGTACACCCGGGTTCGTACGGCCTGTGCTCGATGATCCGTATGCGGTGGGGCTGGTGCATCAGGTCCTCCGGGCTGCGGACGAGGGGAACGCGTTGGCAGCCGACACCCTGTTGCGGGTTGTCGTGACGCGACTGCTGTGCCGGAACGGTGGGGTGCTGCCGGAGCGGGACGTGCGGTCCGCGGGCGCTCGGATCGCCGTGCGTGCGCGTGCCGTGCTGGAGGAGCGGATGGCCGAGCCGCCGACTCTGGAGGGGCTGGCCGCTGATCTCGGGACCAGTCCGTTCGCACTGTTGCGGGCTTTTCGCAGGCTCTACGGGATGCCGCCGCACACATGGCTGACGGATGCGCGGGTGCGACGGGCCCGGCGGCTGCTGGACGCGGGGGTCGGTCCGGCCTCCGCTGCCGTCGAGGTGGGGTTCACGGACCAGCCGCATCTGAACCGGCACTTCACGCGGATCGTGGGAGTGCCGCCGGGGGCCTATCAGCGGGAGCGCAAGAACGTACAAGACTCCTCCGGGCAGCCCTTCCTAGTGTCCGAGGTGTGGCAGAACAACCAGCTCTCGCAGACACACACGCCGACGGTGGAGGAAAGCCGGACGCCGCCGTCGTACGAGACGCCCTCGGAGTCGGGGTGGCCGTCGGACTGTCCGGTTTCGCCTTCGGGGTGACCTCGGCCGGCAGCGGGCTCACACTGCCGCAGACCTGCGCGTTGAGCCTCCTGGTGTTCACCGGCGCGTCCCAGTTCGCCCTCGTGGGAGCGCTCGCGGCCGGAGGAGGTCCTCTTACCGCGGCTGCCGGGGCCTTCTTCCTGGGAGTGCGCAACACGTTCTACGGACTGCGGCTGTCGCAGTTGCTCGCGCTCCCGCGTGCGGTGCGGCCCTTCGCCGCCCATTGGGTGATCGACGAGACGGCGGCGGTCTCGCTGGCGCAGCCCACGCGGCGTGGAGCGCGGATCGGGTTCGCTGTCACGGGGGTGAGTCTGTATGTGCTGTGGAATCTCACCACCTTGCTGGGGGCCCTGGGAGCCGACGCGATCGGGGACACGCGCGCGTGGGGGCTGGACGCGGCCGGGCCCGCTGTCTTCCTGGCGCTTCTCGCACCCATGGTGAGGAGCGGCACCGAGCGGGTTGTCGCCGGGCTCGCCGTGCTTCTCGGGCTCGGTCTGCTTCCCGTGCTGCCCGCCGGCGTGCCGGTGCTGGCTGCCGCTCTCGCGGCGCCTCTCGTCCTGTGGGCGCGCGGACGTCGCGAACGGGCGCGGGAGGAGGGGCGGTGAACACCTGGATCGCTGTCGGAGCCACCGCCCTTGGGTGTTACGCCGTCAAGCTCGTCGGGCTGCTGGTACCCGCGGGCGTTCTCGACCGGCCCTTGGTGAAACGGCTTGCCGCATTGCTGCCGGTGGCACTTCTGGCCGCGCTCACCGCCCAGCAGACCTTCGCCGACGGTCGGGTGCCGGTGCTCGACGCGCGGGCCGCGGGACTGGCCACGGCCGCTGTGGCGCTGCTTCTGCGGGCTCCGTTTCTGCTCGTGGTCGCGGCCGCGGTGGCCGTGACGGCAGGGGTGCGGGCCATGGGAGCGTGACGTACGGCCGGTGCACGCGCGTGTGGGCCGATGTATCGGCTCAGCCCGGGTCGGTGGCGCCGCCGTACCGGCTGTGCTCGCGTCGGCAGGGCCGATGTACCGGTGCAGCCCGTGGCGGTAGGGCCGGCGCACCGGCTGCTGCCCGCGACAGTGAGGCCGCCCGTACGGGCTCAGCCCATGCCGCGGCCGTAGGCCCGCAGGGTGTGCAGTGCCTCGATCGTCACGAGGGGGCGTGCTTCGAGGGTGGCGGCCGGTGCCCACTGTCGTCGGCGGACCGGCCAGCCGCCGTCCTCCTGCTGCTCGGCCGCCAGGAAGTCCAGTGAACGGGCCATCTCGGCGTCCGTGAACCACGCGCGCCCGAGGGAGTCCGGTGTCTTCGCGTAGTCGTGCGGGAAGTGGTGCTCGCCCGGGGCGTAGCCGGGGGAGACGGGGAACGCCTCGACGTTCGGGGGGTCCAGCGCGGCCAGCCGTTGCTCACGCACCAGGCGGCCCAGACGGTCGGCGGTCGCCTCCGCGCGCGAGCGGTCGGGGACGGCGTCCAGGAAGGCCAGGGCGGCCTCGATCTCGTAAGGGTGGGACACCCGGAGGGATTCCACCGCCTGCCAGCAGAAGTCCGTGGCGCGGAACAGCCAGGCGTGCCACACCTCGTTGCGGTGCAGCAGACCCACCACAGGCCCGGTGGTGAGCAACTCGCTGGGCGGGGCGTCGACGACCGGCATGAAGGGGGCCGCCGGATAGCCGCGTTGCGCGGGAGTGACCGCGGGCAGGGCGCCGTCCGCTGTGGACACGGAGGTGAGATAGCGGCACACACGCTCCACACGCTGTCCGCCGCAGCGTCCGACGGCGTCCAGGACCCGCAGGGCGTGAGCGGCATGCGGGGGCTGGCTGACCGGACCTCGCAGATCGGGCTCCAGCGCGTGGCCGTAGCCGCCGTCCGCGTTGCGGTAGGCGTCCAGGGCCGTCTCCACCGGGTCGGGGCCGCCGTTGAGGAAGTGGTACGCGAACAGACGCTGTTCCAGCACACGCGCGGTGAGCCAGACGAAATGCTCGGCACGGAAGAGCGGGGAGTGCGCCGGTGGCGTCTGGGGGAGTGGGGAAGCTCCTGTTTCGGGCATGCGTCAGACCGTAGGGCGGAAAGCGGTCTCGGCAAGCGGTCCCGGCTCAGGCCCACCCTCAGGGGCGGGATACTGGAGTCATGCGGTTGACGGTCTTCTGGCAGCGGATGGCGGAACACTTCGGTCCGGGGTACGCCGACACCTTCGCGCGCGATCACGTGATGACGGAGCTCGGCGGCCGAACGGTGCACGAGGCGCTGGACGCCGGCTGGGACGCCAAGGAGGTGTGGCGCGTGGTCTGCAGCGTCATGAACGTGCCTGGGGAGAGGCATTGAGCGGTCGTGGACATCCGGGGGAAGAATCGCCCACTGGTCGTGAACATCTCACGAAAGAGGCGCTGACCGGTCACGAAGATCGCGGGACGGCGGCCGATTGTCAGTCGCGTGGGCGAGACTTGGTTCGTGGCACCCACTGACGAGACCGGGCAGACAGCCCCACAGGCATCTCCGTTCGGCACGACACCGCCCACGCCGCCCTCGGCCGGCACCGGGCCGAACACCCGCATGCCGCGCTGGCTGCCGCGCGCCATGGTGCTCGCGCTCGCCCTCATCGCCGTGTTCCAGCTTGGCAGTTGGGCCTTCCACCAGCTCATCGGGCTGCTGATCAACATCCTCATCGCGTTCTTCCTGGCCCTAGCCATCGAACCCGCGGTGAGCAAGATGGCCGCGCGCGGCATGCGCAGGGGGCTCGCCACCTTCCTCGTCTTCTTCGCGGTGCTGATCGCGGTCGCGGGCTTCGTCACGCTGCTCGGTTCGATGCTCGCCGGCCAGATCATCAAGATCGTCGAGGATTTCCCGGACTACCTCGACTCCGTCATCGCCTGGATCAACGGGCACTTCCACACCGATCTGAAGCGCGTGGACGTCCAGGAGGGGCTGCTGCGCTCCGACTGGCTGCGCAACTACGTGCAGAACAGCGCCACCGGTGTCCTGGACGTGTCCGCCCAGGTCCTCGGCGGGCTCTTCCAGCTGCTGACGATCGCTCTGTTCTCGTTCTACTTCGCCGCGGACGGCCCGCGGCTGCGCCGCACGATCTGTTCCGTCCTGCCGCCCGCCCGGCAGGCCGAGGTGCTGCGCGCCTGGGAGATCGCCGTGGACAAGACCGGCGGCTACATCTACTCGCGCGGTCTGATGGCGCTCGTCTCCGGAGTCGCGCACTACGTACTGCTCCAGGCCCTCGACGTGCCGTACGCGCCCGTGCTCGCCGTGTGGGTGGGCCTGGTCTCGCAGTTCATCCCGACCATCGGCACCTATCTCGCGGGCGCCCTGCCGATGCTGATCGCCTTCACGGTCGATCCCTGGTACGCGCTGTGGGTGCTGGTCTTCGTGGTGATCTACCAGCAGTTCGAGAACTACGTGCTCCAGCCGAAGCTGACCTCGAAGACCGTCGACATCCACCCCGCGGTCGCCTTCGGCTCGGTCATCGCGGGTACCGCTCTCCTCGGTGCCGTCGGCGCCCTGATCGCCATCCCGGCGGTCGCCACGCTCCAGGCGTTCCTGGGGGCGTACGTGAAGCGGTACGACGTCACGGACGATCCCCGGGTCCATGGGCACCGGAAGGGGGGCGGCGGGCCCTCGCCGGTCACACGCGCGCGTGCGCTGTGGGAGCACCGGCGGCAGGGGACGCAGGACTCCGACGACGGCTCGTCCTCGTCCTCGTCCTCGTCCTCGTCCTCGTCTTGAGGGTGCCGGGGTCAGTGGGCGCCAGCGGCCCACACCCCGGCGCCGATGACGGCCGCCACGTAGCAGCCGATCGCCGTGTACAGGGTCCGCCGCCGCACTGTCTCGCTCCAGGGTGCGTGGGACAGCAGCCACGCCAGTGCGGGCAGGACCAGGACCGCGTGCAGACTCACGCCGTGCAGCGGCTTGAGCGGGGCGGTCGAGCGGTAGGCCGCCTCCTGGTGGCCGGTACGGGTGAGGACGACACCGCGCGCGATCATCGCGGCACCCGAGGAGAGTGCGACGAGGAGGATCGCGAACCCCGACCGCACCGCGAGGTCCATCCCCGCGGGACCCGACGGCCGGTGCCGGAACGATGCGAGGGCGAACACCGTCAGCAGCACCACGAGGATGCCGCCGCCCACCGCGAGCGTCATGGACACCGCCGTGTCGAAGGGGGTCTCCATGTCGAGGTGCGAGGGCACTCCGCGCCACGCCTGGAGGGTGATGCCGCCGACCTCCACCACACAGTCGGCCGCGAACACCGCGAGCAGCAGGGTGCGCAGCCGGGTGCCGACACGCAGATACGACGTGACCCAGGTGACCGCGGTCAGCGTCGCTCCGAAGGACACCCCGAACGTCACCGGCTTGCGCCAGGAGACCGGCCCGTCCCAGGGGCCGCCGTCCACGGCGAACACGATCAGATGCGCGAGCCCGGAGAGGACCAGGACGACACCGGTGACGTGGCAGAGACGCGCCACGCGGCGTGCACCGGACACCCGCGACGCCGGCACCGATGACCGCGTCGGCGCTACGGGCGCTTCCGCAGGAACCGAGTCCATCAGGCCGGCGCTCCTTTCCGGGCAGGAGTGGTCGTGGTCCCGGCGAGCGCAGGGGCGGTGAGTGCGCCACGTCCGGCGAGCGCAGGGGCGGTGAGTGCGCCACGTCCGGCGAGCCGCAAGGCGATGAGCGTGGTGTTCCCCGAGGGGAGGTGCTCGCCGGTGTTCGGGACAAGGGGCGCGCCGACGAACAGACCCGTCCCGGGGGCGAGGCCGGTCGTCCGACGGTTCGCGTGCCGGATCAGCAGGCCCGCTGCCACGAGCGGAACCACCGGGCCGGGCGGGAGGGCGGGACGGTTCGCCCGGGCCTCGATCGGTCCGACGGTGGACGCGCTCGGCAGGAGCGGTGCGGGCGGGGTCGCGATCACGGCAGGGTGACGCGCTGTCCCGACGACGTTCGCGGTCGGCGGGGCCGTGTCCCGGGTACTCGTCCTGGTCTCCATGGCGCAAGGCTCGCGGCAACGGTCCATCCGGTCGTCGTACCGGCGAAGGCTCCTGCAGTACGCCGGGGGAAGTAGCCGGAGCGCGCCCCAGGAGGCGGCCGGAGCCTGTCCGAGGAAGTGGCTCGGGTGCCGCGTGGTGCGCTTGACACGTAAATCGAACATCCATTCTTATGGAAGCTCCGGCTAGGCAAGCAATGGGTGTTTCGGCATGGTTTGCATGAATAAATACCCGGGTTATCCACAGGCCGGACGGGCGTCGGGACGCATTGTCAGTGGCAGGCGTTAGCGTCTTTGACGTGAAGCGATCGACTCAAGCAAATCGGGTGGAACCCATGGCAGGAACCGACCGCGAGAAGGCGCTGGACGCCGCGCTCGCACAGATTGAACGACAGTTCGGCAAGGGCGCCGTGATGCGCCTGGGTGAGCGGCCGAACGAGCCCATCGAGGTCATCCACACAGGGTCGACCGCGCTCGACGTCGCCCTCGGTGTCGGCGGCCTGCCGCGCGGCCGAGTGGTGGAGGTGTACGGCCCGGAGTCCTCCGGCAAGACGACGCTGACGCTGCACGCGGTGGCGAACGCGCAGAAGGCCGGCGGCCAGGTGGCGTTCATCGACGCCGAGCACGCCCTCGACCCCGAGTACGCGAAGAAGCTCGGCGTCGACATCGACAACCTGATCCTCTCCCAGCCGGACAACGGCGAGCAGGCTCTGGAGATCGTGGACATGCTGGTCCGCTCCGGTGCCCTCGATCTGATCGTCATCGACTCCGTCGCCGCGCTCGTCCCGCGCGCGGAGATCGAAGGCGAGATGGGTGACAGCCACGTCGGCCTCCAGGCTCGTCTGATGAGCCAGGCCCTGCGGAAGATCACCAGCGCGCTCAACCAGTCGAAGACCACCGCGATCTTCATCAACCAGCTCCGCGAGAAGATCGGCGTCATGTTCGGCTCCCCGGAGACCACGACCGGTGGTCGGGCGCTGAAGTTCTACGCCTCGGTGCGACTCGACATCCGCCGCATCGAGACCCTCAAGGACGGCACCGACGCGGTCGGCAACCGCACCCGCGTCAAGGTCGTCAAGAACAAGGTCGCGCCGCCCTTCAAGCAGGCCGAGTTCGACATCCTCTACGGGCAGGGCATCAGCCGCGAGGGCGGCCTGATCGACATGGGCGTGGAGAACGGCTTCGTTCGCAAGGCCGGCGCCTGGTACACGTACGAGGGCGACCAGCTGGGGCAGGGCAAGGAGAACGCGCGCAACTTCCTGAAGGACAACCCCGACCTCGCCAACGAGATCGAGAAGAAGATCCTGGAGAAGCTGGGGGTCGGTGTGCGTCCCGAGGAGCCGGGCGCCGAGCCGGGTGCGGACGCGGCGGCCACCGCTCCGGCGGACGACACCGCCAAGGCGGCGTCCACGCCTGCAGCGGCCAAGGCCGCCAAGACCAAGGCCGTCGCTGCCAAGAGCTGAGACCGTGACACGGCGAACCGACTGGACCGAGTACGCCTCCCCGGACGCCCCGCGTGAGCGGGGAAGGGGCGGCGGCAGCCACGGAGCGGACACGCGCCGGGGCAGCCATGCGGAAGAGGCCGCACGGCGCGGCGACGAGGGATACGGCAGCACGTCGTCGTACGGCACCGACGGGCCCTACGACGGCTGGCCGGACGAGATCACCGGCAAGGGTGACCGGCCGGAAGAGGAGGCGCCGGGCGGCGAGTGGCCGGAGGGCGGCTCGGCGCGCGGCTCGGTCTTGCCCGGTGGAGACTCGCGCCGGGGCGGCCGTAGGGCACGTGGCGAGGGTGGCTCACCAGGGGGACGTGGACACCGTAGGCGCGGCTTCGGGGAGCCGTCGCCCGGTGAGGACGGAGGCGGCCCCTCCTCGTCGAGGGCCGGGAAGGGGGAGCCTCCGGCGGACCCGGTGGAGCGGGCGCGGGCGATCTGCCTGCGCCTGCTCACCGGGACCCCGCGTACGCGGAAGCAGCTCGCCGATGCCCTGCGCAAGCGGGAGATCCCGGACGACGCCGCCGAGGAGGTGCTCTCGCGGTTCGTGGAGGTCGGGCTGATCAACGACAGCGCGTTCGCGGACGCCTGGGTGGAGTCCCGGCACCATGGCCGGGGGCTCGCGCGGCGGGCGCTCGCCCAGGAGCTGCGGACCAAGGGCGTCGACCCCACGCTGATCGACGCGGCCGTCTCGCAGCTCGACTCCGAACAGGAGGAGGCGACGGCACGTGAGCTGGTCGACCGCAAGCTGCGTGCCACGCGTGGCCTCGACCGCGACAAGCGACTGCGCCGCCTCGCCGGCATGCTCGCCCGGAAGGGCTACTCCGAGGGCATGGCCCTACGGGTGGTCCGCCAGGCGCTGGAGGAGGAGGGCGAGGAGACGGAGTTCCTCGGCGACGAGGGGGGCTGAGGACGGGGGGTGGCAAACGGGGGAGTTGTCATGCGCGTCGGCTGCGGCGGCGGGGTGTGGTGCGCGGGCAGGTCTCCTCTGTCCAGCTGCCGCTGTGGGGCCGTCCGTCCCCGACCCGTTCGGCGCCCACCGGCGCTCCGCCAAGAGCCGCACGCGCGAAGTACCGGCTGACGGGGGCGGTCGACGGCCGGCAGGGCGCAGGGGCCCGACCGGCCCCGCCCGTGCTCGTACTCCACCGAAGCGCCCCCTGCGTCAACTCGTCGATGCAGGGCGGCTGTCAGGCCGTAAGGCTGTCGCTCACTGCCAGTCCTCCGGCCGCTCCACGTGCTCCAGCCGCAGGGTCTGGCCCGTGCGGCTGTAGCGGCGGATCTGGGGGAGGGGCGGGTAGTAGGCGTGCACGGAGATCGCGTGGACCTCGGCGGACTCGTTGAGCACCTCGTGGACGTGGTGCTGTCCGAAGGAACGGCCCTTGCCTGACGGCAGCCGTCGTTCGCGGTCCACGTCGTCGGAGAGTTCGAGAGTCTTCCAGCCGTCGGCGGGCAGCCGGGCGGCGAGGGAGTTCTCCTTGAGCTCGCCGGCGGCGATGGTGAAGGCGCCGACCGATTCCGCGTGGTCGTGCCAGCCGGTGCCGGTCCCCGGCGGCCAGCCGATCAGCCAGGCCTCGCTGCCGCCGGGCCCCTCCAGGCGCACCCAGGTGCGGCCCTCCGGGTCGAGCGGGAGCGAGTCGATCAGCCCGCTGTCGGCGGCGGTGCGCCGTACGAAGTCGAGGAGTTCGGCCTGGGTGGGCGGCGCGATGGAGGGGGAGGTCGACGGGAAAGCGGGGGAGACAGACACGGTCTACCGTCCTGAGAAGAGTTCGCGGCAGCGTGCCGTCGCATGAACGCGGCACGCGGGGAAGGAAAGAGGCGAATTCAGCAGGACGGGCGACACACGCAGCCCGCATAGCGGACGAGGTCCATATGGACCCTCCGCCACAGGCGCACACAGGTGTCGGTCACGATGCGGAGTACACCATGAGGGCCCGGGGCGTTTCAACTCACCGTCACTATGTGGACGCACGGTGACGGTGTGCACGTCAACGTGAGCCGGCTCCCGCGTTCGCCTCGGCCTTCGCCGGAGGCCCGCCGAGCGCCGTCTCGGCCGCCGAGTACAGGTCCGCAGGACGAACCCCGCTCAGCGCCGTGACGAGGTGACCGTCGGGCCGTACGAGAAGGACCGTGTGCGGGGCCGCGCCCGGGTACTCCTCGGCGACCAGCAGCTCGGCGGAGTGCGGCAGCGCGGTCACCGCCGCGGCCAGCCGGGGCATGATTCCCGCGGTCACCCAGTGCTTGCGCTCCCACACGCCGGTGCCCGGCGCGATCAGGACGACGAGCAGCGCGCCCCGGCCGAGGCGCTCGCGCAGCCGTACGAACGAACCGTCCTCGGCGGTCACCCGCACATCCTCGACCGGGGCCCCCGGCGAGGTGTCGACGGGCACCTCTCCTTCGAGGTGCCGGGGTGCGAGGGGCGAGTCGGCGTACGCCCCCGGCGCACCCAGTGGGCCGCGCCCCAAGTGACCGTCCGTGAGCAATGCGTCGTGGCCGCGGGCCGAGCCGGGGACGACCGCGCGCAGGCCCCCGCCGCCGCGCAGCAGCGGCAGCGCCTGGTCGGCGGCGCGCAGCCGACCGGCGACGACCGCGCGGCGCTCGGCCTGGTAACTGTCCAGAAGCGCCTCGTGCGGCCCGTGGTGCCAGGCCAGGGCCAGCTTCCAGGCGAGGTTGTCGGCGTCCCTGAGGCTTTCGTCGAGTCCCTGGGTGCCGAGCGCCCCGAGGCAGTGCGCCGAGTCCCCGGCGAGAAAGACCCGGCCGGCGCGCCAGCGGCGGGCCAGCCGGTGGTGCACGGTGTGGACTCCGGTGTCGAGGAGTTCGTACGGCGGTGTCGGGCCGCCCGTCCAGCCGGCGAGGGTCTCCCGGACGCGGGCCACGAGGAGTTCGGGCGTGACCAGGTCCTTGCCGGGCGGCAGCAGCCAGTCCAGGCGCCAGACGCCGTCGGGAAGAGGGCGCGCGGTGATCTCCCCGGCCGACTGACCGGATGTCCGCCACGGTGGCATCCGGTGCAGCAACGCCCGGTCCTCCCAAGGGAGTTCGGTGCGCAGGGCGGCGACCGCGTGGCGCTCCACCGCGGTGCGACCCGGGAAGCGGATGTCCTGGAGCTTGCGCACGGTGGAGCGCGGACCGTCGCAGCCGACCAGGTAACTGCCGCGCCACCACGTGCCCTTGACGCCGCGGGTGTGGGCGGTGACGCCCGCGGGCTCCTGTTCGATCGTGTCGAGACGGCTGTCCGTGACGAGCCTGGTCAGCCGCTCCTCGGCGAGGGCCGCGCGCAGGGCGCCGGTCAGGACGTGCTGGGCGAGGTGCAGGGGGGCGTCCCCGGCCTCCTCGAAGTCGACCTCGCGCATCACCTGCTTGCGGCGCATCGACCGCCATCCGGCCCAGTGCAGGCCAAGCTCGGTGACCGGAACTCCGGTCAGCCGGGCCATGAGGGCGGCGGTGTCCTCGTGCAGTACGGCCGTTCGGGCCAGGCGGGGTTCGTCCTTGTCCGGGCCCTCGTCGAGGACCACCGAGGGGACCTCCTGACGCGCCAGTGCCAGGGCGAGCGTGAGCCCGACGGGCCCCGCTCCGACGATGATCACCGGGTCCACGGCGTGGCGCCCCCTGCCCGCAGCGGCGACCCGAGAGACGTATGTGAACAGGAGATTGGGGCAGGGTGCACGATCACAGAACGTATGCAACCCATTGCCGGTGCTTGCGTCAAGTGACGGAGGCAGTGGCGATCATGCCACTGCCTCCGTGTCGTTCACGCTTATGGTTCAGGCTACTTGACTGATCATCAGAATCCGCCGCCACCGGTGTTCTCGCCGGTCCCGAAGGTACCGCGCACCGCCGCCGGGTTGACCTCCACCATGTCCTCGCCGAGGACGGCGCCCGTGCTCTTCTTGCTGCGCCGCAGCCTGCGCTCCAGCCAACTCGCGAAGCTGGTGAGGATGAAGTTCAGCACGATGTAGATGACGCCCACGACGATGAAGCTGGGGATGACGTTGGCGTAGTTGGCGGCCAGCGTGCTGCGGGAGTTGAGCAGCTCGGTGAAGCCCAGCATCACGCCGCCCAGCGCGGTGTCCTTCACGATGACGACCAGCTGGCTGACGATGGCCGGCAGCATCGCGGTGACGGCCTGCGGGAGCAGGATGCTGGTCATCGTCTGGCCCTTGCGCAGGCCGACCGCGTAGGCCGCCTCCGTCTGCCCCTTGGGCAGGGAGAGGATGCCGGCCCGGACGACCTCGGCGAGGACCGAGGCGTTGTAGAGCACCAGGCCGGTGACGACGGCGTAGAGGGGCCGTTCCTCGCTGCTGATGCCCATGGAGGAGCGGACGTAGAACTCGTTGGCGAAGAGCATCAGCAGCAGCACCGGGATGGCCCGGAAGAACTCGACCACCGTGCCGGCCACGCCCCGAACCCAGGCGTGGTCGGACATGCGGGCGATGCCGAAGGCCGCGCCCAGCGGAAGGGCGATCACCATGGAGATCGCCGCGGCCTTCAGCGTGTCACCGAGGCCGGGCAACAGATACGTCGTCCAGGCCTCGCTGGTGGTGAAGGGCTCCCAGAGGTTCCACTCCAGCTGGTTCTTGTCGTCCAGCTTCTGCCACACCCACCACAGCAGGAGGGCGAGCAGGAGTGTGAAGACGACCGACAGGAGGACATTGCGCCGTTTGGCGCGAGGGCCCGGAGTGTCGTAGAGGACCGAGCTCATCGCTTCACCGCCAGTCGCTTGGCGAGCCAGCCGAGGAGGAGGCCCATGGGCAGGGTCAGTACGACGAAACCGAGGGCGAAGACCACGCCGATGAGCAGCGTCTGAGCCTCGTTCTCGATCATTTCCTTCATGAGGTACGCGGCCTCGGCGACACCGATCGCGGCGGCCACGGTGGTGTTCTTGGTCAGCGCGATCAGCACGTTGGCCAGCGGGTTGATGACCGCGCGGAAGGCCTGCGGCAGCACGATGAGGCGCAGGGTCTGGGTGAAGTTCAGCCCGATCGCGCGGGCCGCCTCGGCTTGGCCGAGCGGCACCGTGTTGATGCCGGAGCGGATCGCCTCGCAGACGAAGGCCGCGGTGTAGGCGGTGAAACCGAGCACCGCCAGCCGGAAGCCCTGGACCTTGAAGTCGCCGGAGGCGCCCATCGTCACGCCGAAGATGTCGGCGAGACCGAGTGAGGTGAAGATGATGATGACCGTCAGCGGGATGTTCCGGACGATGTTGACGTAGGCGGTGCCGAACCCACGCATCAGCGGGACCGGGCTGACCCGCATCCCGGCCAGCAGCGTGCCCCAGATCAGGGAGCCGACGGCGGAGAGGGCGGTGAGTTTCACCGTCATCCAGAACGCCCCGAGGACGTCGTAACCTTCAAGAAAGTCGAACACGATCTCCCGCGCTTCCGGGTGTGTGGCGTGTGGCCTACGTGGACGGGCGCGGCGCGCCGCCGCCCTGATCGTGGCGGGCGGCGGCGCGCCGGTGGGAACCCTGCGTTACTTGACGATGACGCCGATCTTCGGGGCGGGCTCGTTCTTGTAGCCGGCCGGGCCGAAGTTGGCGTCGACCGCCTTCTGCCAGGAGCCGTCGCTGACCATCTTCGTCAGGGCCGCGTTGACCTTGTTGACGGTCGCGGTGTCGCCCTTCTTCACACCGATGCCGTAGTTCTCGTTGCTCAGCTTGAGGCCGGCGAGCTTGAACTGACCCTTGTACTTGTCCTGTGCGGCGAAGCCCGCGAGGATCGAGTCGTCCGTGGTCAGCGCGTCGACGGCGCCGCTCTGCAGGGCGGCGATGCACTCCGAGTAGCCGGAGTTCTCGCGCAGGTTGGCCTTCGGGGCGAAGTCGTTCTTGACGTTCTGCGCCGAGGTCGAACCGGTCACCGAGCACAGGTTCTCGCCGTTGAGGTCCGTGGCCTGGCTGATCTTGGAGTCCTTCTTGACCAGCAGGTCCTGGTGGGCCAGCAGGTACGGGCCCGCGAAGTCGACCTTCTTCTTGCGCTCGTCGTTGATCGAGTAGGTGGCCGCGATGAGCTTCACGTCGCCGCGGGAGAGCGCGTTCTCACGGTCGGCGCTCTTGGTCTCGACCCACTCGATCTGGTTCGCGTTGTAGCCGAGCTGCTTGGCCACGTACGTGGCCACGTCCACGTCGAAGCCGGAGTAGGAACCGTCGGGCTCCTTCAGGCCGAGGCCCGGCTGGTCGAACTTGATGCCGATCTTGATCTTGCCGCCACCGCCGCCGCTGGAGCTCGAGCTCGCGTCGTCCTTGCTGTCGCCGCCGCAGGCGGTCGCGGACAGGGCGAGGGCGAGGACGGCGGCCGAGGCGGCGGTGACCTTGCGGAGCTTCATGGGGAACATCCTTTGGGAGGTGAAGAGATGAGAGCCGTCGGTGGTCGATCCGGGTGGCACGTCAGTGGTGCAGGATCTTCGACAGGAAGTCCTTGGCACGGTCGCTGCGCGGGTTGCTGAAGAACTGGTCGGGCGCAGCCTCCTCGACGATCCGGCCGTCCGCCATGAACACCACGCGGTTTGCGGCCGATCGTGCGAACCCCATCTCGTGTGTCACGACGATCATGGTCATCCCGTCGCGGGCGAGCTGCTGCATGACCTCCAGCACCTCGTTGATCATCTCAGGGTCGAGCGCCGATGTGGGCTCGTCGAAGAGCATGACCTTGGGGTCCATCGCCAACGCCCGCGCGATGGCGACTCGTTGCTGCTGACCGCCGGACAGCTGGGCGGGGTACTTGTCCGCCTGGGTGGCGACGCCGACCCGGTCGAGCAGGGCGCGCGCCTTCTCCTCGGCCTGCTTCTTGTCGGCCTTGCGGACCTTGATCTGGCCCAGCATCACGTTCTCGAGCACGGTCTTGTGCGCGAACAGGTTGAAGGACTGGAAGACCATTCCGACGTCGGCGCGCAGCCGGGCCAGTTCCTTGCCTTCCTGGGGCAGCGGCTTGCCGTCGATGGTGATCGAACCCGTGTCGGTCGTCTCCAGACGGTTGATGGTGCGGCACAGGGTGGACTTTCCGGACCCGGAGGGTCCGATGACCACGACGACCTCGCCGCGGGCGATCGTCAGGTCGATGTCCTGGAGTACGTGCAACGCGCCGAAGTGCTTGTTGACGCTCTTCAGGACGACCAGCTCGCCGGTGGGGACCGCATCTTCCTTGGCCACCGATACTTCGGTCATCGCTCTCTGGCTCCGTCCTCCTCGGTTTCGGAGGACAGTAGTAACCTCACGCGACCAGCGTCATCACTCTTGAGGGGAATCTGAGCATCACGATCCGATAGCAATCGGACACGTGTCGTAGCACTTGTCACCAGTGCGCATATCGGCCGGATAACGGAACCGCGACGCAACCGGAACCCTCTTGACGCCGTCCTCGTCCATCAGCATGACTGCACGGTGCGCACGCGCGTGGGCGCACCGATATTTGCACCTGTTCACCGCATATTCAGATAGTACGTCCGATGGGTCAAGGGGGCCGGGGTGAGACTTCTCCTCGTCGAGGACGACAAGCATGTGGCCGCCGCGCTGTCCGCGGTGCTCGCCCGGCACGGTTTCGACGTCACGCACGCCCGCAGCGGCGAGGAGGCACTCAGGGCGCTCGTCCCGGAGAGCGACGGCTTCGGGGTCGTGCTCCTCGATCTCGGACTGCCCGACCAGGACGGCTACGAGGTGTGCGGCAAGATCCGCAAGCGCACCAGCACCCCGGTGATCATGGTCACCGCGCGCTCCGACGTGCGCTCCCGCATCCACGGCCTCAACCTCGGCGCCGACGACTACGTGGTCAAGCCGTACGACACCGGGGAACTGCTCGCCCGTATCCACGCCGTCAGCCGGCGCACCGTCCACGAGGACGTCCAGGACGGCGGGGACACCGCGCTGCTGCTCGGCGCCGTACGCATCGAACTGCCGACCCGTCAGGTCACCGTGGACGGTACGGTCGTGCAGCTCACCCGCAAGGAGTTCGACCTCCTCGCGCTGCTCGCCCAGCGGCCCGGCGTGGTCTTCCGCCGTGAGCAGATCATCAGCGAGGTCTGGCGCACCAGCTGGGAGGGGACCGGCCGCACCCTGGAGGTCCATGTGGCGTCCCTGCGCGCGAAGCTGCGGATGCCGGCACTGATCGAGACGGTGCGGGGAGTGGGGTACCGGCTTGTCGCTCCTGCGGTGTGAGGGCGGAACGGGCGGTCCTGCGAGGGCGGGCGGCGGAGCGAGGAGAAGGTGGCTGTGACAGTGGGTGAGTGCGAGGTCGGCGTGTGCGGTGGCGCGTGCGCGGCTGTCGGCGGCCGGTCTCGGTACGGGTCGTAGGGGACTTCGTGCGCACACGTCTTCTTCCGCTGCTCATCGTCCTGATGGCGGCCGTTCTGATGGCCCTCGGTGTGCCGCTCGCCGTCGGCGTGGCCTCCGCGCAGCAGCAGAAGGTCGTCGTCGACCGGATCGACGACACCGCGCACTTCGCCGCGCTCGCGCAGTTCGTCACCGACGCCTCGGACGAGCGCCTGGAGACCCTGGAAAGCGAACTCGCCAGCTACTACAACGTCTACGGCATTCGCGTCGGTGTCTTCTACGACGGTGATGTACCCATGGCCACCGCACCGCGCGGATGGTTCCTCCCCCGCGAGGGTGAGGTGCGCGAGGCGTTCGGTGAGGCGCTGCTCAGCCGCCGCAGTCAGGATCCGAAGCAGGTGTGGCCCTGGCAGCGGGGACGACTGGTCGTCGCCTCGCCGGTGATCCGGGACGGTGACGTCATCGCGGTCGTCGTCACCGACTCGCCCACCGGGCCGATGCGTTCGCGGATCCTCCAGGACTGGCTCGTCATCTTCGCCGGCGAACTGGCCGCGATGCTGCTGGCCGTCGGTGCCGCGCTGCGGCTGACCGGCTGGGTGCTCAGGCCCGTGCGGGTGCTCGACGCCACCACCCACTCGATCGCGAGCGGGGCCCTGAAGTCCCGGGTCGCGGTTGCCGGCGGCCCGCCCGAACTCCGGCGCCTGGCACGGTCGTTCAACGAGATGGCGGACAACGTCGAGGATGTGCTGGAGCAGCAGCGGGCCTTTGTCGCCGACGCGTCGCACCAGTTGAGGAACCCGCTCGCCGCCCTGCTGCTGCGCATCGAGCTGCTTGCCTTCGAACTCCCCGAGGGCAACAGCGAGATCGCCTCGGTCCAGGCGGAGGGCAAGCGGCTCGCCCAGGTTCTCGACGACCTCCTCGACCTCGCGCTCGCCGAGCACGCCGAGGCCGATCTGAGGATCACCGACATCGGGCAGCTCACCGCCGAGCGGGTCGCCGCCTGGACGCCCACGGCCGAGGCCAAGGGCGTGCGGCTGGTGGGGAGTTGCCCGCCCACCACGGCGTGGGCCGACCCCGTCACCCTGTCCAGCGCCCTGGACGCGGTCATCGACAACGCGGTCAAGTTCACGCCGAAGGACGAGACCGTCCAGGTCACTGTCGCCGCGGACGGGGACACCTCGACCGTCGTGGTCACCGACCTCGGGCCCGGGCTCACCGACGAGGAACTCGCGCGTGTCGGTGACCGGTTCTGGCGCAGCGGGCGACACCAGAACGTCAAGGGATCCGGACTGGGGCTGTCCATCTCGCGGACGCTGCTGGCGGCGGGGGGCGGGACGATCTCGTACGGTCACCATGAACCGCACGGGCTGGTGGTGACGGTGTCCGTGCCGCGTAGTGGGCCTACGGTCTGAGGCTCTCCGCTACGGTTTGAGGCTCTCCACTACGGCTTGACCGAGCGGTAGTAGCGGCGGGCGCCCTCGTGGAGGGGTACCGGGTCGGTGTAGATCGCGGTGCGTACGTCGACCAGTTGGGCGGAGTGGACGTCGTGGCCGATGCCGTCCCTGCTCTTGATCACGGTCCGGGTGAGCCACTCCGTGAGCTCGGGGTTCATGTCCTTGCGGGTGATCAGCAGGTTGGAGACGGCCATCGTCGGGACGGTCGTGTTGTTCTGGACGGACGGGTACGCCGACGCCGGCATGTTGGTGGCACGGTAGTAGCGGGTGGGTTCGCCCTCGGCATGCAGCTTCGCCACCAGGGACGGCTCTATCGGGACGAACCGGAAGGCGGAGCGTTCGGCCAGCTTCTTCAGACCGTCGGTGGGCAGGCCGCCGGACCAGAAGAACGCGTCCAGGCCGTGGCCGAGGAGATTCGGGCCGGTGTCGATGCCCTCGGCCCTTGGCTGGATGTCCTTCTCCGGGTCGATGCCCGAGGCGGTGAGCACGCGGTCCGCGATCAGCCGTACGCCGGAGTCGGGGGAGCCGATGGAGACTCGCTTGCCCTTGAGGTCGGCCAGCGTGTGGATGTCCGAGTCGGACGGGACGACCAGCTGGACGTAGTCGTCGTAGAGGCGGGCGACTCCGCGGAGCCGGCCGGCGCCGGGTTCGCCGTTCTGCTGGTAGGTCTCGACGGCGTCGGCCGCGGCGATGGCGAAGTCGGACTTTCCGGTCGCCACGAGTTTGACGTTCTCCTGGGAGCCGGCGGTGGTCTCCAGTTTCACCTTCAGGTCCGGCATGTCCTCGCGGAGCGCCTTGCGGAGGAGGACGCCGTACTTCTGGTAGACGCCTGCGCGGGTGCCCGTGCTGAAGGTGATGGTTCCGCTCGGGGGGTCCTCGCCGAGGGGGAGCAGCCACCACAGGATCAGACCGAGGGCCACGAGGGCGGCGGCCGCGCTCTGGAGGGCCTGGCGGCGGCTGAAGCGGGGGGACGGCTTGGACATGGCGGTGATCCTGCCAGGGGGTGTGGGGGGCTGGCCAGGGGGCTCCTGGCCTGTGCGGCTTGGTGGGGGCTGGGGTTGTGCGCAGTTCCCCGCGCCCCTTTGTGCCTGCGGTGCGTTGTGGGTCGGGGCCGGGGGGGGGGGGGGGGGGGGGGGGGGGGGGGGGGGGGGGGGGGGGGGGGGGGGGGGGGGGGGGGGGGGGGGCGCGGGGGGGGGGGGGGGCCCCCCCCCCCCCCCCCCCCT
>NZ_JBIAKA010000003.1:44213-517479 GCF_042872225.1 Streptomyces sp. NPDC005374
GTGTCCGTCCTCGGTCCGGCGGCTCGGTTGCTTCGACAGTGCTCGGTTCCGGACGCCGGCCGCTGCGGGCGGACACCCCCCACCCCGGCCCCTTCACGCCGTCGGCGGCTTACGGCGCGTTCACCGTCCCCACTCAGGGGCGCGGGGGGCCGTGCGCGTCCGAAGGTGCGTCCACCGTCCCCACTCAGGGGCGCGGGGGCCGTGTGCGTCCGAAGGTGCGTCCACCGTCCCCACTCAGGGGCGCGGGGGCCGTGTGCGTCCGAAGGTGCGTTCACCGTCCCCACTCAGGGGCGCGCGCGGGGCCGTGCGCGTCCGAAGGTGCGTCCACCCTCCCCACTCAGGGGCGCGGGGAACTGCGCGATCAGCCCCCACCGGACCGCACCCGCCCCACGGCCCGGTGAGGCAGCTCCTACTTCTTCAGGGGCGCGGGGAACTGCGCGACCGGCCCCCCGCCGGTCGGCGGGCGTACGACGGGTTGGTCTCGTTACTGCTCAGGTGCTGTCTTGGCTCAGCGAAGCCTCCGTCATGCGTGAGGTGGGCTCCGGTGTCTTCGGGGCGTGGCGGCGGGCGGTCAGTCTTGTGGCCAGGGGTTCTGTGTAGCGGGCCGTCAGGGGACCGAGGACGACCAGGATGAGGACGTAGGCCGTGGCCAGTGGGCCCAGGGAGGGTTCTATGCCGGCTGAGACTGCCAGGCCCGCTATGACGATGGAGAACTCGCCGCGGGCCACCAGCGCGCCGCCCGTGCGCCAGCGGCCCTTGGGGGAGATTCCGGCCCGGCGGGCCGCCCAGTAGCCGGTGGCGATCTTCGTGGCCGCGGTGACCACGGCGAGGGCGAGGGCGGGGAGCAGGACCGGAGGGATGCTCGCCGGGTCGGTGTGGAGGCCGAAGAAGACGAAGAAGATCGCTGCGAAGAGGTCCCTCAGGGGGCTCAGGAGGGTGTGGGCGCCCTCCGCCACCTCGCCCGAGAGGGCTATGCCGACGAGGAACGCGCCCACCGCTGCCGACACCTGGAGCTGCTGGGCCACACCTGCCACCAGGATGGTCAGGCCCAGGACCACCAGGAGGAGCTTCTCCGGGTCGTCGCTGGAGACGAAGCGGGAGATCAGGCGGCCGTAGCGGACCGCTACGAAGAGGACCAGGCCTGCCGCGGCGAGTGCGATCGCCAAGGTCAGGCTTCCGGCCAGGAGGCCCGCTCCTGCCACCAGTGCCGTGACGATGGGCAGGTACACCGCCATCGCCAGGTCCTCCAGGACCAGGACGCTCAGGATCACCGGGGTTTCCCGGTTTCCCACTCTGCCCAGGTCGCCCAGGACCTTGGCGATGACGCCCGAGGAGGAGATCCAGGTGACGCCTGCCAGGACCACCGCAGCCACCGGGCCCCAGCCGAGCAGGAGGGCGGCCGCGGCGCCGGGGACGGCGTTGAGGGCGCCGTCGACCAGGCCGGAGGGGTAGTGGGCCTTGAGGTTGGTGACCAGGTCGCCGGCCGAGTACTCCAGGCCCAGCATCAACAGGAGGAGAATGACGCCTATTTCGGCGCCTATCGAGACGAACTCTTCGCTGGCGCCCAGCGGGAGCAGCCCGCCCTCGCCGAAGGCCAGGCCGGCCAGGAGGTAGAGGGGGATCGGGGAGAGTCGGAAACGGGCGGCGAAACGGCCCAGGAGACCCAGGCCGAGGATGATCGAGCCGAACTCGATCAAGAGGACCGCGGAGTGCATGTTTTCTACTCCCGACCGAGGATCGCCGCCGCGGCGTCCACGCCCTCGCGGGTGCCCACGACGATGAGGATGTCACCGCCCGCCAGGCGGAAGTCGGGGGTGGGCGACGGGATGGCCTCCGCCCTGCGCAGGGCCGCCACGACCGAGGCGCCGGTGTCCGTGCGCATCTTCGTGTCGCCCAGGACCCGGCCGTTCCAGCGGGAGCCGGCCGCCACCTCGATGCGTTCGGCCACCAGACCCAGGTCGGAGGTGTACAGGAGGCTCGGGCTGTGGTGGGAGGGCTTGAGCGCGTCGATCAGGGCGCCCGCCTCGGAGCCGGTCAGGCGCAGCGACTGGGCACAGGAGTCGGGGTCGTCGGCCCGGTACACGCTCACCGTGCGGGCACCGTCGCGGTGCGCCACCACGGACAGATGGCGATCCTCCCGGGTCAGGAGGTCGTACTGGACCCCGATTCCCGGCAGCGGCGTCGCCCTCAGGCGTGGAGCAGACACGTTTCTCCCCTTGCGTTTCGCGTGATCACGGGTGCGGGCTTGCATGGTGCCAGTACCCCGTACGGTGGCGATATGGGTGACGTGACGGATATACGCGGGCGGCGGGGAACGGGGAGTCTGATGGCCCGGACGCCGTACGAGAGGGGCGAGGGCACGGCCGTGTCGCTGTTCTGGCGGATCTTCTCGCTCAACGCCACGGGCCTCGTCGTCGCCGCCGCGCTGCTGCTGGGCCCGGTCACCGTGTCGACGCCGGTCCGGCAGGGGGAGGCGGTGGTCGTCCTCGGGGGGCTCGTGCTGCTGCTGGCCGCCAATGCCGTCGTACTGCGCGTCGGGCTCGTCCCGCTCCAGCGGCTGGGGCGGGCCATGGCCGCCGCCGATCTGTTGAGGCCCGGGGTGCGCGCGCCCGTTTCCGGTCCGGCCGAGACGGCCCAGCTGATCACCACGTACAACACGATGCTCGACCGGCTGGAGGCCGAGCGGGCGACCGGCGCCGCCCACGCCCTCTCCGCGCAGGAGCGGGAACGGCACCGCATCGCGCGCGAACTGCACGACGAGGTCGGGCAGACCCTCACCGCCGTGCTCCTCCAGCTGAAGAGGGTCGCCGACCGGGCGCCCGAGGAGCTGCGGGAGGAGGTGGGGCAGGCGCAGGAAGCCACCCGGGCCGGGCTCGACGAGATCCGCCGGATCGCACGCCGGCTGCGGCCCGGGGTGCTGGAGGAGCTCGGGCTGCCGAGTGCCCTGCGCTCTCTCGCGGGTGAGTTCACCACGCACGGGCTGACCGTGCGCCATCACGTCGGCGGCGATCTGCCCCGGCTGACCGAGGAGTCGGAGCTGGTCCTCTACCGGGTGGCCCAGGAGGGCCTGACCAACACCGCGCGGCACTCCGGCGCCGACCACGCGGAGGTCCGGCTGCAGCCGGTCGCCGGGGGAGTCGAGCTCCTGGTGCGCGACAACGGCACAGGACTGGGCGGGGCGCCCGAGGGGGCCGGGATGCAGGGCATGCGGGAGCGGGCGCTGCTGGTGGGGGCGGTGTTCTCGGTGGGGTCCGGGCCCGGGCGGGGTACGGATGTGCGGTTGCGGATACCGGTCGCGCAGGGGGTGCGCTGATGTCCGGGCCGACGCGTGTGCTGCTCGCCGACGACCACACGCTCGTACGGCGGGGGGTCCGGCTGATCCTGGAGGGGGAGCCGGATCTCACGGTCGTGGCCGAGGCGGGGGACGGCGCGGAGGCGGTCGAGCTGGCACGCGCGCGTGAGGTCGATCTGGCCGTTCTGGACATCGCCATGCCCCGGATGACGGGACTGCAGGCGGCCCGCGAACTGTCCCGGCGGCTGCCGGACCTGCGGATACTGATCCTGACGATGTACGACAACGAGCAGTACTTCTTCGAGGCCCTCAAGGCCGGCGCCAGCGGATACGTCCTCAAGTCCGTCGCCGACCGCGATCTCGTCGAGGCCTGCCGGGCCGCCGTACGCGACGAGCCGTTCGTCTATCCCGGGGCCGAGCGGGCCCTCGTCCGCTCCTACCTCGACCGGCTGCACCGCGGTGACGACCTGCCCGCGCGGGCCGTCACCGAACGCGAGGAGGAGATCCTCAAGCTCGTCGCCGAGGGACACACCACCAAGGAGATCGGCGAGCTGCTGTTCATCAGCGCGAAGACGGTCGAGCGGCATCGCGCGAACATGCTGCAGAAGCTGGGCATGCGCGACCGGCTGGAACTGACCCGGTACGCGATACGGGCCGGGCTCATCGACCCCTGAGCGGTCCCTTGCCGGGACAGCGATGTCTGCTCACGGGCGGCGTCTGGCCGCGCTGCGCCGTCGCCGCACCACGTACGCACCGGCGAGTCCGGCCCCGGCGAGCGTCAGGGCAACCCCCACCGCGCGCTCGAAACCCGCGGGGCCCACGCTGCCCCCGGTGCCGCCCTGGACCCCGAGCGTCGGGACGACCGTCGCCACGCTCACGACGGCGCTGCTCCGGCGGGGCAGTACCTCACAGGCGATGCCGTCGTCGGGGCCCTGGTCCTCGTCGAGCCGGTTGGGGTCGGTGGGGTCGAGGTCGAACACCGTCTGCGCGTCCTCCTGGTAGACGAAGTCGGCGCAGTCCAGGTCGGCTCGGGCGTGTGCGATGCCGGTGAACGGTCCGGCGGTGACCAGGACGGCCACTGCCGTGCCGGTGAGGGTGGCGCGTATGCGCATGGGGTGTGCCTTTCGGGCGGGGCCTGAACAGCCGTCACCGCGACCCTAGGGACACGCCCGGCGCCCGGCCCGTGGTGCTGGGCCGAAAGGGGCGCGGGTCAGAGCAGCGCCTCCCAGTCGCCTTCGAAGGCCGCGGCGTTCAGCAACAGGGCCTCCACAGGATCCGGCAGGGGGCGCAGGGGCTGTTCGGTCCAGATGCACTTGCCCGTGGAGGTGTAGCGGGCACCCCAGCGGGTGGAGAGGGCCGAGATCAGCTGGAGGCCGCGGCCGCCCTCGTCCGTTTCCGTGGCGCGGCGGATGCGCGGCATGGTCTGGCTGCCGTCGTAGACCTCGCATATCAGCTCGGCGCTGTGGAGCAGACGCAGGCGTATCGGACCGCGGGCGTGCCGGACCACATTGCCGACCAGTTCGCTGACCAGGAGTTCCGTGGTGGGAGCCAGGTCGTCCAGATCCCAGGCCGACAGCTGTTCCCGGACGTGGCGGCGGGCCTGGCCCGCCGCCCTCGGGTCGTCCGGCAGCGGCCAGGACGCCATCCGGTCGGCGGGCAGTGCGTGCAGACGGGCGACGAGGAACGCCGCGTCGTCGGCCGCCTGCTGATCCGTCGGCAGCAGACCGGCCGTCAGTGTGTCGCACAGGCGTTCAAGATCTACGGTCGTCCCGTCGGCGTGTGCCGCGCTGAGCAGACGGGCCAGGTCCGCCATGCCCTCGTCGATCTCCCGCTTCGCCGACTCCACCAGCCCGTCGGTGTACAGCACCAGCAGGCTGCCTTCGGGCACCTCCAGCTCGACCGTCTCGAAGGGCGGTTTCGCGGCGCCCAGCGGCGGGTCCGCGTCCGGCTCCGGGAAGTGCACGGTGCCGTCGGGACGGACCAGGGCGGGCGGTGGGTGGCCGGCCCGGGCGATGGAACAGACCCGGGTCGTGGGGTCGTAGAGCGCGTACAGGCAGGTGGCGTACGACGCCTCGCCCATGTTGCCGACGATGTCGTTGAGGTGGCCCAGGATCTCGTCGGGCGGCAGCTCCAGGTCGGCCAGGGTGTGCACCGCGGTGCGCAGCCGGCCCATGGTGGCCGCCTCGGGCAGGCCGTGGCCCATCACGTCGCCGACGACGAGGGCGACCTGTCCGCCGGACAGCGGGATGATGTCGTACCAGTCGCCGCCCACGTCCGCTCCCGGCCCGGCGGGCAGATAGCGGGCGGCCGCCGTGCACGCCGGCAGGTCGGGCAGCGCCTGGGGGAGCAGGCTGCGCTGGAGTTCCCGGGACCGGGTGTGCTCGGCGTCGTAGAGCCGGGCCCGCTCGAGGGACTGGGCGACGAGCGCGCTGATGGTGGTCAGCAGGGCGCGTTCCTCGTCGTTGAGCAGTCGCGGCCGGTCGAAGGCGACCACGCACACCCCGAAGGTGTGTCCGGACGCCGTCATCGGCAGGAAGGCCCAGGACTTCTTGTTGCCGCGTGCCGGGAAGCCGGCCAGTGCGGGATAGCGGGCGGCGTACTCGTGCGCCGAGGACATGAACAGAGGGCTGCCGGACGCGATCGTGTCCCAGGCGGGGTCCCCGGCCGACGGCCGGCTGCGGCTGTCCAGGAGGGCTACGAAGTCCTCGGGGTAACCGACCGCGCCGACGTGGTGGAGCCGGTCGCCCTCGATGACCTGGACCATGAGACCCGCCGCGGCGAACGGGGGCAGTACCCGCCGGGCGACCGCCTCCACCACGTCCCGCGAGGTCGTCGCCTTCGCGAGATCCGTGGTCAGTTCGGCGATCCGGACCACCCGCTCGGCCGCGGCGCGCTCGGCAGCCTGCCGTTCCTCCGCCAGCCGGCGTTTCTCGGTGACGTCCTGGAAGTAGAGGGTGCGCCCGTCGGGCCCCGGCACCAGCCGCACGTGGAGCCGCCGTTCGCAAGCCTCGAGGTGCACGTCGAAACCGGCGGGCCTCTCCTCGGCCGCGGCCTCCAGGCACCTGTCCCGCGCGCCGGGGACCTCGCGCATGGCCGGCAGCTCCCACAGCAGCCGCCCGAACAGCTCCTCCTCGGAGAAGCCGAGGAAGCGTTCCGCCTCCAGGTTGGCGAAGGTGATCCGCCACTCGTCGTCCACGGCGAGGAAGCCGTCGCTCATGTGTCTCAGGGCCCGGCCCAGCGCGTCCCGGGCGGTGCGCGACTCGTTGCTCTCCCAGCCGACGCCGATCATCCGGAGGGGCTCGCCCTGCTCGTCGTAGGTCGCCCGGCCGCGTGCCTGCGTCCAGCCCCAGGTGCCGTCCAGGCGCCGTACGCGGTACTCGGCCTCGTAGACGGAGTGGTCGAGGATGGCCTGCTGTGCCGCCGCGAGGGTGGGGGCCAGGTCGTCGGGGTGGACGATCCGCATCCAGTTGTCGATCCTGCCGGTGAAGTCGGCCTGCAGGGTGCCGTACAGCTCCAGTGCCGCCTCGTCCCAGAGCAGGTCGCCGTTGCGGATGTCCCAGTCCCACGAACCGACCTGGACCTCCTTCAGGGCCTGCCGCAGTCGCTCACCGCTCAGCTCCGCCTGGGTGGGGCCGGACGGCGGCGGTGCCTGGGCCATGCGTTCCTCGGTCCAGGCGACGACGTCCCGCAGGAAGTCCCAGTGCTCCGGGGTCGGTTCGCCCCGCTCGCCGGACAGGACGGTCAGCGCGCCGATGCTGCGTCGGCCGCTGAACACCGGGAGGGCGGCCAGTCCGGTACCGGGCCAGGAGACGTCCTGATCCGTCCGGCCCGGGGTGGACGGCACCCACACGCCCTTGCCCTGCTGGAGCGCGCGGGCCGGGGCCAGCGGGCCCTCCTGGTCGACGATCTCCCAGGAGCGGGTCAGGGCGGGCGGCAGACCGACGGAGGACACCAGACGCAGTGCGGACATCGGGCCGCGCAGGTGCATGGTTCCGCCGAGCGCGCTCAGTTCGCCGACCGCGTGCCCGAGCGCCAGCCGGAAGACCTCGCTCTCCGTCGCGCCAGGGGCCACTGTGCCGAGAAGAGCGAGCCGCGCGTTCATGGAGGGAACCTATCGTTCCCGTTTCTGTTCGAAACCTCCTTCACCGTTTCCGACCGGTCGAACTCCCGCTCAGGTGCCTCAACAGCCGTTTGTGCGCCGCAAGTTGTTGAAATCTCGACCGTGTACCGTGCCGTCGGACGGGCAGGTTCCGATCATGAGGAGCGGCATGGACATCGGTGTCTTCATCCCCATCGGCAACAACGGCTGGCTCATCTCGAAGAGTTCCCCGCAGTACCTGCCGACCTTCGAGCTGAACAAGGCCGTCGTGCAGAAGGCCGAGGAGCACGGATTCGACTTCGCCCTGTCCATGATCAAACTCAAGGGCTTCGGCGGCGAGACCGAGTTCTGGGACCACTGCCTGGAGTCGTTCACGCTGATGGCGGGCCTGGCCGCGGTGACCGAGCGGATCAGGCTGTACGCGTCCACGCCGATCCTCGCCCTGCCTCCGGCGATCGTCGCCCGCATGGCGGTCACCGTCGACTCCATCGCCCCCGGCCGCTTCGGCGTCAACATCGTCACCGGCTGGGCGCCCGGTGAGTACACGCAGATGGGCGTCTGGCCCGGCGACGAGCACTTCGGCAACCGTTATGCCCGGGCCGAGGAGTACGTGACGGTGATGAAGGAGCTGTGGAGCGAGGGCGTCAGCAACTTCAAGGGCGAGTTCTACGAGATGGACGACTGCGTGCTCTCGCCGCGCCCGGCGAACGGGCACATCGACATCGTCGCCGCCGGGCAGAGCGGCACCGGCATGCGCTTCGCCGCCGAACACGCCGACTACAACTTCATCCTGGGCAGCGGCGTCAACACCCCGCTCGCCTTCGCGGACAGCGCGGCCACGTTGGTGGACGCGGCGCGGGAGACCGGCCGTGACGTCGGGGCGCTGTCGCTGTTCATGGTCATCGCCGACGAGACCGACGAGGCCGCCCGCGCGAAGTGGCAGGACTACCACGACAACGCCGACCATGCGGCGCTTGCCTACATGGCGGGGGAGTCGGCCACCGACACCTCCGCCGACGACTCCTCAACGGCCCGCACCATCGTGCTGCCGGAAGGCGCCGTGAACTTCAACATGGGCACGCTCGTGGGGTCGTACGAGAGCGTTGCGGGGATGCTCGACGAGATCGCCGGGGTCGAGGGGACCAAGGGGATCATGCTGGTGTTCGACGACTTCCTCGACGGGATCGAGCAGTTCGGGACGCGGATCCAGCCGTTGATGAGGTCGCGGGAGGCGCGGGCAGCGGTGGGGTGACGGGGTGGGGTGTGGCGGGGCCGGGCGTGTTCGGGTACGGCTGCGGCTCGGTGGGGTGGGTGGTGTTGGGGCCGGCCGGGGCGGTGTGGGTTCGGATGCGGTCGTAGGGGGGGCGGGTCCGTGCCACCCGGCGGGCCGTGGCGGCGGTGCACGGCGTTTTGCGGCGGATGTGAGGTCTCGCCTGGGCTGTGGTTGTGGCGGAAGCGGGGTCTCGTCCGGGCCCTGCTTGTGCCGGACGCGGGTCGTACCTGCGCCGTGCTCGTACCCGTGCTCGCGGCGGAGCCTCATGTCGACGCCGCTCCGCCCCTTCGGGTGGGTCCAGCCGCCGGCAGCCGCACCGGCGCTCGCCACCCGCGGTCGCTGCTACACCGGCTCGCCGCCCCGAAGGCTTGTCCGAACGGCAGAGAGGCCGGTCAGGCGCCGTTGCCAGGCGCCGGACCGGCCTCTCGGTGCTGAATCCGCCCGCAGGGCGTCAGTCCGTGCCGAACTCCATCGCGGCCCGGTCCAGCAGGGCCTCGTCCTCGGAGACCTCACCGCGGGACGCGATCGCCTCGGCGCCGCCCTCGGGGAGCTCCGGCATGGTGCCGATCAGACCTGTCGCGGCAGCCTGGGAGGCGCCGATGGTCGGGCTGCCGGTGCCGATCAGGCCGAGACCGGCGTACTGCTCCAGCTTGGCGCGGGAGTCGGCGATGTCGAGGTTGCGCATGGTGAGCTGGCCGATCCGGTCCACGGGACCGAACGCCGAGTCCTCGGTGCGCTCCATCGACAGCTTGTCCGGGTGGTACGAGAACGCCGGGCCCGTGGTGTCGAGGAGCGAGTAGTCCTCGCCGCGCCGCAGCCGCAGGGTCACCTCGCCGGTGACGGCGGCGCCGACCCAGCGCTGGAGCGACTCGCGGATCATCAGGGCCTGCGGGTCCAGCCAGCGGCCCTCGTACATCAGACGGCCCAGGCGCCGGCCCTCGTTGTGGTACTGCGCGACGGTGTCCTCGTTGTGGATCGCGTTGACGAGACGCTCGTAGGCCGCGTGGAGCAGGGCCATGCCGGGGGCCTCGTAGATGCCGCGGCTCTTCGCCTCGATGATCCGGTTCTCGATCTGGTCGGACATGCCGAGGCCGTGTCGGCCGCCGATCGCGTTGGCCTCCATGACCAGGTCGACGGCGGAGCCGAACTCCTTGCCGTTGATGGTCACCGGGCGGCCCTGGTCGAAGCCGACCGTCACGTCCTCGGGGGCGATCTCGACCGACGGGTCCCAGAACCGCACGCCCATGATGGGCTCGACGGTCTCGACGCCGGTGTTGAGGTGCTCCAGGGTCTTGGCCTCGTGGGTGGCGCCCCAGATGTTGGCGTCGGTGGAGTACGCCTTCTCGGTGCTGTCCCGGTACGGCAGCTGGTGCGCGACCAGCCACTCCGACATCTCCTTGCGGCCGCCGAGCTCGGTGACGAAGTCGGCGTCCAGCCACGGCTTGTAGATCCGCAGGTTCGGGTTGGCGAGCAGGCCGTAGCGGTAGAACCGCTCGATGTCGTTGCCCTTGAACGTCGAACCGTCGCCCCAGATCTGGACGTTGTCCTCCAGCATGGCCCGCACCAGGAGCGTGCCGGTGACCGCGCGGCCCAGCGGCGTGGTGTTGAAGTACGCCCGCCCGCCCGAGCGGATGTGGAACGCCCCGCAGGTGAGCGCGGCCAGCCCCTCTTCGACGAGCGCGGCACGGCAGTCGACCAGGCGCGCGATCTCGGCGCCGTAGGCCTGCGCGCGGCCGGGCACCGAGTCGATGTCGGGCTCGTCGTACTGGCCGATGTTCGCGGTGTAGGTGCAGGGGATGGCGCCCTTGTCGCGCATCCACGCGACGGCGACGGAGGTGTCGAGACCGCCGGAGAAGGCGATGCCGACGCGCTCGCCGGCGGGGAGGGACGTGAGGACCTTGGACATAGGAAGATTATGCATCACAACGCATGGTCATGCAAAGTCCCTGATCGCTGTCCCTGACGTGATTCAGGTCATCCGTCCGCGGCCCCCGATGTCATTCGGTCCTCGGCCTCTGAAGCCGGCCGTGTGTGCAGCGCGAACACGGCGCCCGGACCTGCCACGCCGAAGGTGACGTCCCAGCGAGACCGGGTCCGTCGTCGGTCGGCGCGAGGTGCTGCGGCGCCACCGGTATGCCGGTGAACGCCGGGACCGAGCACCGGGCCCAGGGGTCTTTGAGGAGCGCCTACCCTTGACCCATGACCATCAGCAGCGACCGGAGCCCGGCAGTGGACGTTTCATCTCCGAAAACGTACGAAGTGCGCACCTACGGGTGCCAGATGAACGTCCACGACTCCGAGCGATTGTCCGGGCTGCTGGAGGAGGCGGGATACGTTCCCGCACCCGAGGGTTCCGACGGGGACGCGGACGTCGTCGTCTTCAACACCTGCGCGGTGCGGGAGAACGCCGACAACCGGCTCTACGGCAACCTCGGCCGGCTCGCGCCGAGGAAGACCTCGCGGCCCGGTATGCAGATCGCGGTCGGCGGCTGTCTCGCGCAGAAGGACCGCGACACCATCGTGAAGAAGGCGCCCTGGGTCGACGTCGTCTTCGGCACCCACAACATCGGCAAGCTGCCGGTCCTGCTGGAACGCGCGCGCGTGCAGGAAGAGGCGCAGGTCGAGATCGCCGAGTCCCTGGAGGCGTTCCCCTCCACCCTTCCGACCCGGCGCGAGAGCGCCTACGCGGCCTGGGTGTCGATCTCCGTCGGCTGCAACAACACCTGCACGTTCTGCATCGTCCCGGCCCTGCGTGGCAAGGAGAAGGACCGCCGTACCGGCGACATCCTCGCCGAGATCGAGGCCCTGGTCGGCGAGGGCGTCTCCGAGATCACCCTGCTCGGACAGAACGTCAACGCGTACGGCTCCGACATCGGCGACCGCGAGGCCTTCAGCAAGCTGCTGCGCGCGTGTGGCTCGATCGACGGCCTGGAGCGCGTCCGCTTCACCTCTCCCCACCCCCGCGACTTCACGGACGACGTGATCGCGGCGATGGCGGAGACCCCGAACGTCATGCCGCAGCTGCACATGCCCCTGCAGTCCGGCTCGGACACGCTCCTCAAGGCGATGCGCCGCTCCTACCGCCAGGACCGCTACCTCGGGATCATCGAGAAGGTGCGCGCCGCCATGCCGGACGCCGCGATCTCGACCGACATCATCGTCGGCTTCCCCGGCGAGACCGAGGAGGACTTCGAGCAGACCATGCACGTGGTCCGCGAGGCCCGCTTCGCGAACGCCTTCACCTTCCAGTACTCCAAGCGCCCCGGAACCCCCGCGGCGACCATGGAGGGGCAGATCCCCAAGGAGGTCGTGCAGTCGCGCTACGAGCGACTCGTCGCCCTCCAGGAGGAGATCTCCTGGGACGAGAACAAGAAGCAGGTCGGCCGCACCGTGGAACTCATGGTCGCCGAGGGCGAGGGCCGCAAGGACGGCGCCACCCACCGTCTGTCCGGCCGCGCCCCCGACAACCGTCTGGTCCACTTCACCAAGCCCGACCAGGAGGTCCGCCCCGGCGACGTGGTCACCGTCGAGATCACCTACGCTGCCCCCCACCACCTCCTCGCCGAGGGCGCCGTGCTCGATGTGCGGCGCACGCGCGCGGGGGACGCGTGGGAGAAGCGGAACGCCTCGGAGGCGGCCAAGCCGGCCGGTGTGCTGCTGGGGCTGCCGAAGATCGGGGTGCCGGAGCCGCTGCCGGCGGCCACGGGCGGGTGCGCGGCGCTCTGAGTCCCGCCGTGCACAGAGACGAGGCGGGGCATGGGGCGCTGGGTGGTGGTCGTCGACCGTCAGGTCGGCAATCAGAACGACATCGACGAGGTGGCGCATTTCGAGGGCACACGGGACGAGGCCCGGGCCCGTCTCTACGAGATCGCCTGCACCCATCGTCCCGGCGTCGTCCTGCGCCAGAAGCGCCGCCACGTCTACCGGATCGGTGACGGGGACGCGTACTACGCGAGCATCGAAGGCGCCATGTCCACGCACCGCGTGATGTACCGGCTCGCCGAACTGGCGTGGAGCACCCATCCGGAGTCCTGGCCCTGGGCCTGGAAGTAGGCTGCCGATCATGCTTGTCGCCGCCGCAGTCTGCCCCTGCCCGCCACTCCTGGTGCCCGAGGTCGCGGCCGGAGCCGCGCCCGAGCTGGACGCCGCGCGGGCCGCGTGCACGGACGCGCTCGGTGTGCTCGCCGCCGCCCGGCCCGACCTCCTCGTGGTCGTCGGGCCCGCCGGGCGGAGTGGACGCGGTGTACTGCCCGAGGGCACCCGGGGGTCGTTCCGCGGATTCGGCGTGGATCTCGGCGTACGGCTGGGCCGGGAGGGGGCGTCCGAGCGCGAGCTGCCGCCCTCCTTCGCCGTCGCCGCCTGGCTTCTGGACCGCACCGGTTGGTCGTACGCCCCGATCGAGGGACTCGGTGTGGGGGAACCTCTGGAGCCCGAGCGGTGTATTGAGACCGGAAGGGGAATCGCCGCCCGGGCGGAGCGGGTGGCGCTGCTGGTGATGGGCGACGCCAGCGCCTGCCGCACGCTCAAGGCACCCGGATACCTCGACGAGCGGGCGGCCCCCTTCGACGCGGAGGTCGCGCGTGCGCTGGGCGCGGCGGACGTGGCGGCCGTTCAGGCGCTGGACGCCGGGCTGGCGTACGAACTGAAGGCCTCCGGCCGGGCCTGCTGGCAGGTTCTCGCGGGCGCGGCCGAGGGTGCGGGCCTCGGCGGCTCGCTGCTGTACGAGGACGCGCCCTACGGCGTGGGGTACGTGGTCGCGACCTGGTCCTGAGGGGCGCAGGAGGTCGCTTCGGGCTGTCTCGGAAACCGCGGACGGCCGGGAGGCTTTCCGCCCCGCGGCCGTCCGTCGATGTGCCGTGCTGCCGGTCAGGAGCCCGGCGGTGGTGAGGCCGGCGGCGTGCTGCCGTCACCCGGTCCCTCCGTGCCGTCCTGGTGCGCGAGCCGGTCCATGGCGTCCTTGGCCTTGCCCGTGCCCGTCTGGATCCGGTCGCTGTACTTGCCCTTGGTCTTCTCGTCCACGACCTTCGCGGCCTTGTCGAGGCCGTGCTGGATCTTGTCCCCGTGCTGCTGCGCGAGGCCGGAGACCTTGTCCTTCGCCGGGCTGAGCTTGGCCTTGAAATTGTCCAGGAGACCCATCGTTCACCTTCCGGGGCGGGCGGTCACGTGCGGGCGCCCTCGCCGATCTCGCGGTCGGCCGCCTTGTCGGCGGACTGCTGCTTGGGGATCTCGACGTCCTTGGCGGCGTCCTCGACGGCCTCGGTCGCCGTCGAGCCGTCCGTGTCCTCGGCTCCGGCTGCTTCGGAGGCAGAGGCCTCGGCCTCGTTCTCGGACCTGACCTCGGTCTCGGCCGGCTCCTTCGCCTCGGCCGCGTCGTCCGCCGCCGCCTCGTCCGTCGCCTTGTCCGCCGTCGGCTCGGCCGACTGGGTGTCGGCCTGCGTCTCGGCGGTTGACGCCTCTTCCGTAGCCTTCGACCTACGGATAAGTCGTGCGAAAACGCCCATATTCACTCCATATGCTACTCGTGCGGGGGAAATCCCGCGTCGCCCGGTGCGCCCGTACGCGCCACCTGGATCGCCGCCTCCTCGGACAGGGCGGCGGAAACCACGCAACTGGCAACGACCCCCGACCCGGGCCGTCACGTAACTCGTTCGAGGTGGCACCCGGAGGTTTGCGAGACTGGAGCCGTGAGCAGCGCACCCCCCGCCCCCCGCGTCATCGCCGTCGTCGGACCCACCGCGGCCGGAAAGTCCGATCTGGGCGTCTTCCTCGCCCAACGCCTGGGCGGTGAGGTCGTCAACGCCGACTCCATGCAGCTCTACCGAGGGATGGACATCGGCACCGCCAAACTGACGCCCGACGAACGCGCCGGAGTCCCGCACCACCTCCTGGACATCTGGGACGTGACGGTCGCGGCGTCCGTCGCCGAGTACCAGAGGCTCGCCCGCGCCAGGATCGACGGGCTGCTCGCCGAGGGCCGCTGGCCGATCCTCGTCGGCGGCTCGGGGCTGTACGTCCGCGGTGCCGTCGACAACCTCCAGTTCCCCGGCACCGACCCCGACGTCCGGGCGCGCCTGGAGGAGGAGCTCCTCCTGCGCGGTTCCGGCGCGCTGCACGCCCGCCTCGCCGCCGCCGACCCCGAGGCCGGGCAGGCGATCCTGCCCAGCAACGGCCGCCGGATCGTCCGGGCCCTCGAAGTCATCGAGATCACCGGCAAGCCCTTCACCGCCAACCTCCCCGGCCACGACTCCGTCTACGACACCCTCCAGATCGGTGTCGACGTCGCCCGGCCCGAGCTCGACGAGCGCATCGCCCGCCGGGTCGACCGGATGTGGGAGGCGGGCCTCGTGGACGAGGTGCGGGAGCTGGAGGCGCAGGGGCTCAGCGAGGGGCGCACGGCCTCGCGTGCGCTCGGGTACCAGCAGGTGCTCGCGGCGCTCGCGGGGGAGTGCACGATGGAGGCGGCGCGGGCCGAGACCGTCCGGGCCACCAAACGCTTCGCGCGCCGTCAGGATTCATGGTTCAGGCGCGACCCGCGGGTGCATTGGTTGAGTGGGGCTGCGGCACATCTCACAGAACTTCCGCAGCTCGCACTGGCGTTGGTCGAACGACCGGTCACAGCCTGATCACGTCATGGCATCGGGACGCTCAGGCCGTCATCCCGGCCTCCGGCGCCGTGCCATCATCGAGCTTCGATCGACCAAGTGGAGTCCGAGTTGGGAGGGCGCGTGGCGATGGAGGCCGGCCCTCGCGACACCGCACAAGGCACCGAGCCCCGCACCGTCGAGAGCGGTGAACCGGAGCAGGACGCCGGCCGTCTGAGCCCCGACGGGCCCGACGAGGTGCAGGGCGGTGTGACCGACGACGGCCCCGCGCCCGAGGAGATGTTCGCGGCCGGGGAAGAGGTCGAGGTCGAGCTGCGCCCGCAGCGCCGGCTGCGGATCTGGCAACTCGCCCCCATCGTGTCGCTGGCGGCCCTCGGCTCCCTGATGTTCGCCTTCCCGCTGGCCTTCGACTTCGGCGACAGCGGAGCGGTGATCGCGATGCTGGGCCTGCTGATCTGCTCCTGCGCGGCGGGCTGGGGAATGATGGCCGCGCGCCGCGTTGGTTACACGTGGCCGGGACTGCCGCCGAGGGGCTCCGGTCGCCGCGCCGACTGGCGGATCGCCCTCGGATACGTACTGGTGGTGGCAGTCGTGGTCGTTCTCGCCGTATGGCGCGTGGCAAGGCTGCGCTGAGGCTTCAGCGACACGGGGCTGAGCCGTCGGGCGGCTGTGCCGAGCAGGCGTGACCGGCCTCCCGCCGCTGGCCCGCGGTCGGAGAACGGCCTTCGCCTACCATCGAGGAATGAGCACGCGGATCCCCTTTCTCAAGGGTCACGGCACCGAGAACGACTTCGTGATCGTCCCCGACCCCGAGAACACCCTCGACCTCTCGCCGACCGCCGTCGCCGTCCTCTGCGACCGCCGAGCGGGCATCGGCGGTGACGGCCTGCTCCACGTCGTGCGATCCGCGTCACACCCCGAGGCGCGTTCCATGGCGGCCGAGGCCGAGTGGTTCATGGACTACCGCAACGGCGACGGCTCGATCGCAGAGATGTGCGGCAACGGCGTGCGCGTCTTCGCGCGCTACCTCCAGCACGCCGGTCACGTCACGGAGGGCGACCTCACGGTGGCCACGCGCGGAGGCGTGAAGGCCGTGCACATCGACAAGACCGGTGAGGTCACCGTCGGCATGGGTAGGGCTCGGCTCCCCGAAGGCGACGTCACGGTGAGCGTCGGCGACCGCGCGTGGCCCGCCCGGAACGTGAACATGGGCAACCCGCACGCCGTCGCCTTCGTGGACGACCTCGCGCATGCCGGCGATTTGTACTCCCCGCCGCCCTTCAGCCCGGCCGCCGCCTACCCGGACGGGGTCAACGTCGAGTTCGTGGTCGACCGCGGCCCCGGACACGTCGCCATGCGCGTGCACGAGCGTGGCTCAGGCGAGACCCGTTCGTGCGGCACGGGCGCGTGCGCCGTCGCCGTCGCCGCGGCCCGCAGGGACGGCGCCGACCCCGCGGCCACCGGTACCCCGGCGACGTACACCGTGGATGTGCCCGGCGGCACCCTGGTGATCACCGAGCGGGCGGACGGCGAGATCGAGATGACCGGCCCGGCGGTGATCGTCGCCGAGGGCGAGATCGACGCCGACTGGCTTGAAAGCGCCGTTCGTTGACCATATGAAACCATGGCGCTCGGAGTGTCGGAGGAGGGGAAGCGCAGCCTCCGGCATCCTGCGTGATGCGAAACCACGGTCGGCCGCAGGTCAGGCGGCGCGAAATCGTAAACCTCCAAACCTTCGCTCGAATGGGTGATCCGTTTCACGCTCGCCGAGAGGCGGTCAGTCGGGCGTGATGGGCTCGGTAGCATCAAGCACCGGCCCGGACGGGGAACAGATGTCATCCCCTGAGCCGTGTCCGCCATGGGGCACCCGTCCGCCGGTCCACAGCCGGAGGTGCCCATGAGTGCGGAGGCCACGAACCCCGCGACCCCAGGTCCGGTGACAGGTGCGGCCGCCCGCTGGCGGGCGCGGATCGACCTGCGCCGCCTGGGCCGCGCCGCGCTGCTCGGCCCCGCCGCCCGGGACCGGATGCCGGATGCCATCGGCCATGTGGCCGAGGCCCACCGAGCCCACCACCCCGACGCCGATCTCGAACCCCTGCGCCGCGCCTACGTCCTGGCCGAGTCCTCGCACCGCGGTCAGATGCGCAAGAGCGGTGAGCCGTACATCACACACCCGCTCGCAGTGACGTTGATTCTGGCCGAACTCGGTGCCGAGACCACCACGTTGACGGCCTCTCTGCTCCACGACACCGTCGAGGACACCGAGGTGACGCTCGACCAGGTCGGCGAGGAGTTCGGCGCGGAGGTCCGCTTCCTCGTCGACGGCGTCACCAAACTGGAGAAGGTCGAATACGGCGCCGCCGCCGAGCCCGAGACCTTCCGCAAGATGCTCGTCGCCACCGGCAACGACGTCCGCGTGATGTCGATCAAACTCGCCGACCGGCTGCACAACATGCGCACGCTCGGTGTGATGCGCCCCGAGAAACAGGCGCGCATCGCCAAGGTCACCCGCGATGTCCTCATCCCGCTCGCCGAACGGCTCGGCGTCCAGGCACTCAAGACCGAGCTCGAGGACATGGTCTTCGCGATCCTCCACCCCGAGGAGTACGAGCACACGCGGGAGTTGATCGTCGACAACGCCTCCCGCGCGGACGACCCGCTCGCCGAGGTCGCCGACGAGGTGCGGGGGGTGCTGCGCGAGGCCGGGATCCAGGCCGAGGTCGTCATCCGGCCGCGCCACTTCGTCTCCGTGCACCGGACGGCCCGCAAGCGCGGCCGGCTGCGCGGCGCGGACTTCGGCCGCCTGCTGGTCCTCGTCGGTGAGGACGCGGACTGTTACGGCGTCCTGGGCGAACTGCACACCTGTCTGACGCCCGTCGTCTCGGAGTTCAAGGACTTCATCGCCGTCCCGAAGTTCAACCTGTACCAGTCGCTGCACACTGCCGTGGCCCGCGGTGACGGCCAGGTCGTCGAAGTCCTCATCCGCACGCACCAGATGCACAAGGTCGCCGAGGCCGGTGTGGTCGCGCTCGGCAATCCGTACGCGTCCCCTCCGGACCTCTCCGAGGAGCAGAGCCCGGGTGCCGACGAGGAGCGGGTGGATCCCACCCGGCCCGGCTGGCTCTCCCGGCTCCTCGACTGGCAGGCGGCCGCGCCCGACGCCGACACCTTCTGGTCCACGCTCCGCGAGGATCTCGCGCAGGACCGCGAGATCACCGTGTTCCGGCCCGACGGCGGCACCCTGGGGCTGCCCGAGGGCGCGACCTGCGTGGACGCCGCGTACGCCCAGTACGGCGAGGACGCGCACGCCTGCCTCGGCGCCCGCGTCAACGGCCGTCTGGCGACCCTGAGTACTGTTCTGAAGGACGGCGACACAGTCCAGCTCCTCATGGGACAGGACCCGGCCGCCGAGCCCTCCAAGGAGTGGCTGGAGCACGCGCACACGGCTGCGGCCCGGATCGCGATCCAGCGGTGGATCGCGACGCATCCGTCGCCCGAGGTCCCGCAGGAGGCCGACGAGCGGAACGGGGCGGGAGCACTGACGGCCGAGAGTGTGCAGGCCGCGCGTGAGGAGCAGGAGAGTCCGAAGCCCTTCCGGCCGGTCCTTGCCGAGCTGCCCGGCGACGACACGCCCGACAGCGCGGGCCGGAGCATCGCCGGGGCTACGGCCGACGACGACCCGGCCGCCTCCCCCGGCACCGCCCACGCCCTCGTCGACCAGCCCGGAACGACCGTACGACTGGCCGGCTGCTGCACGCCCGTACCGCCCGACGAGATCACCGGTTTCGCCGTGCGCGGGGGAGTGGTCACCGTGCACCGCGTCGAGTGCGCCGCGGTGGCGCGCATGAAGGACGTGGGGCGCAAGGAGGTCGACGTGCGCTGGGGCGACGCCGCCGAGTGCCGGGTCACGCTCTTCGCTGAATCGTTCGGCCGCCCGCACCTCCTCGCCGACCTCACCGAGGCCATGGCGGGCGAGGGCGCCGAGATCGTCTCCGCGACCGTCGAACCCCCCAGCCAGCAACGGGTGCGTCACACGTACACCGTCCAGTTGCCGGACGCGGCCCTGCTGCCGTCCCTGATGCGGGCGATGCGGAACGTGGCCGGGGTGTACGACGTGAGCAGGGCCCAGACCCCGGGGGCCTGAAGGCAGCGGAGGCATCCCCCGGCCTTCACGCGCGTGTGGAGGCTCCCGGAACCGCACGCGTCGCCGCGCCAGGGCCGGAGGACCCCGTTCGAGTGGGCCGGTCGCGAGTCGCCGACGCGGCGCACGCGCGCGCTGGTAGCGGTGGTGCATGCCGCTCACCCTCCGCATCCACGCCCGCCCCACCTTCGCCGACCGGCCCGGTCCCGACGCCCCCCGCCGCCGTACCGGAACCGCCCCGCGACTCAAGGCGGCCGCGCTGCTCGCCTCCGCCGTGTCCGTCTGCCTGCTTGCCGCGAGCGCCCCGGCCACCCCACTCGGCGTCGGTGACCGCCTCTTCCCGCACCTGGGCAACCCGGGCTACGACGTGGCGTCGTACGACCTCTCCTTCACCTATCAGGGCGACAACAGCAAGCCGCTCACGGCCGTCACCACCATCGACGCCTGGACGACGACCGAACTCGACCGCATCAACCTCGACTTCGCTCACGGCGACGTCCAGTCGGTCGAGGTCGACGGCCGGCCCGCGGCGTTCACCAGTGCCGACGAGGACCTCGTGATCACCCCCGACGAACCGCTGCCCGGCGGCAGTTGGATGCGGATCACCGTCCGGCACAGCAGTGACCCCGTCTCCGCCGCAGACCGTGACGGCGGCTGGGTGCGCACCACGGACGGGCTCGCCATGGCCAACCAGGCCGATGTCGCCCACCTGGTGTTCCCCTGCAGCGACCATCCCTCCGACAAGGCGATGTTCACCATCCGGGTCACCGCGCCCGACGATTACACGGCGGTCGCCAACGGTCTGCCGACCGACGTGGACCGGGCCGGCCGGGCGACCACGTGGACGTACCGCACCCAGCACCCCATGGCCACCGAACTCGCGCAGGTCTCCATCGGCCGCTCCACCGTGCTGCGGCGCACCGGCCCGCACGGCCTGCCCGTCCGGGACGTCGTACCCACCAAGGACCGTGCCGAACTGGAGCCGTGGCTGAAGAAGACCCCGGACCAGATCGCCTGGATGGAGAGCAAGGTCGGCCCGTACCCCTTCGAGACGTACGGCATCCTCATGGCCGGCGCCGACACCGGCTTCGAGTTGGAAACCCAAACCCTCTCCCTCTTCGAGAAGGACCTCTTCACCGAGCCCGCGTACCCCAAGTGGTACGTCGAGTCGATCATGGTTCATGAACTCGCCCACCAGTGGTTCGGCGACAGCGTCAGCCCCCGCACCTGGTCCGACCTGTGGCTCAACGAAGGACACGCCACCTGGTACGAGGCCCTGTACGCGGAGGAGAAGGCGGGCCGCACCCTTCAGGCCCGCATGAAGGCCGCGTACGGCTTCTCCGACCGCTGGCGTGCCGCCGGCGGACCGCCCGCCGCTCCCAAGCCGCCCAAGGCCGGCCAGAAGATCGGCATCTTCCGCCCGAACGTCTACGACGGCGCCGCACTCGTCCTGTACGCCCTGCGCCAGGAGATCGGCCGCAGGCCCTTCGAGAACCTGGAACGGGCCTGGGTGCAGGAACACCGGGACGGCACGGCGACGACCGCCGACTTCGTGCGGCTCGCCGCCGAGGTCTCCGGACGCGACCTCGGCGGCTTCCTCCAGGACTGGCTCTACGGCGAGCAGACCCCACCGATGCCCGGCCACCCGGACTGGAAGGCAACCGCCCCCGCCGCACCGGTGAAATAAGGCCGTGACGAGACGCCCCGTACCGTGCGACCATCTTCAGGTCGGCGCGGCACGGGGCGCGGGAATCTCCCGGAGTACTCGTGCGTTGTGAGACATGACCGCCGAATCGGAATCACCGACGACGTATCGACGACGTAAGGACCCAATGACCTCCTCTTCATCCCCTTCCCAGGACACGCAGCGCCTCGCGCACAACTACGCCGAAGGTCTTCGGGCCGATGCCCTGATGGAAGAGGACGTCGCCTGGAGCCACGAGATCGACGGAGAGCGGGACGGCGATCAGTTCGACCGCTCCGACCGCGCGGCACTGCGCCGCGTCGCCGGCCTCTCCACCGAGCTCGAGGACGTCACCGAGGTCGAGTACCGCCAGCTCCGCCTGGAGCAGGTCGTCCTCGTCGGTGTCTGGACCACGGGGACCGTGCAGGACGCGGACAACTCCCTCGCGGAGCTCGCCGCCCTCGCGGAGACCGCGGGCGCTGTCGTCCTCGACGGCGTGACACAGCGTCGCGACAAGCCGGACGCGGCCACCTACATCGGTTCCGGCAAGGCGAACGAACTGCGGGACATCGTCCTGGAGACAGGCGCGGACACCGTCATCTGCGACGGTGAGCTCAGCCCGGGCCAGCTCATCCACCTCGAGGACGTCGTCAAGGTCAAGGTCATCGACCGTACGGCCCTGATCCTCGACATCTTCGCCCAGCACGCCAAGTCCCGTGAGGGCAAGGCGCAGGTCGCGCTCGCGCAGATGCAGTACATGCTGCCGAGGCTGCGCGGCTGGGGTCAGTCGCTGTCCCGTCAGATGGGCGGCGGCAAGGGCGGCGGCCTCGCCACCCGTGGTCCCGGTGAGACCAAGATCGAGACGGACCGGCGTCGGATTCGCGAGAAGATGGCGAAGATGCGCCGGGAGATCGCGGACATGAAGACCGGCCGCGAGATCAAGCGCCAGGAACGCAAGCGCCACAAGGTGCCCTCGGTCGCCATCGCGGGCTACACCAACGCCGGCAAGTCGTCCCTGCTCAACCGCCTCACGGGCGCGGGAGTCCTGGTCGAGAACGCGCTGTTCGCGACCCTGGACCCGACCGTCCGCAGGGCGGAGACCCCGAGCGGCCGCCTGTACACCCTGGCCGACACCGTCGGTTTTGTACGGCACTTGCCCCACCACCTGGTCGAGGCGTTCCGTTCCACCATGGAGGAGGTCGGCGAGTCAGACCTGATCCTGCACGTGGTGGACGGCTCGCACCCGAACCCGGAGGAGCAACTGGCCGCCGTACGCGAGGTGATCAGGGACGTCGGCGCCACCGGCGTGCCCGAGATCGTCGTGATCAACAAGGCCGACGCGGCTGACCCGCTGACGCTCCAGCGGCTGATGCGGATGGAGACGCGTTCCATCGCGGTCTCGGCCCGTACCGGCCAGGGCATCGACCAGCTGCTCGCCCTGATCGACAACGAACTGCCCCGGCCGTCCGTCGAGATCGAGGCGCTCGTGCCGTACACCCACGGCAAGCTGGTCGCCCGCGCCCACGACGAGGGCGAGGTGATCTCCGAGGAGCACACGGCGGAGGGCACCCTCCTCAAGGTGCGGGTGCACGAGGAACTGGCAGCGGACCTCGCACCGTACGTGCCGGCACCGGTGGCCTGAGCCCCGCAGTACTGCTGAGAAGCCCGCCCCTTTTCCGAGAAGGGGCGGGCTTCCGGCATGTTCACGGATCACCGGTCGTCGTCACCCGGTGCCGTCTCGGGAGGCGGTTGAGGCTGCGAACGGGCCGGGAGCGGTTACTGGCCCGCGAACTTCTCACTGACCGAGTCGTACACGCCCTCGGCCACCTCACCCAGCCGTGGTCCGGCCAGCCAGCCAGCGCTCACCGGGCCGATCGAGGTGTTGGACACCAGCGCCCGCTCGCCGTCCGCTCCCGCCGCGACCCAGCCGCCGCCCGACGAACCACCGGTCATGGTGCAGCCGATGCGGTACATCGTCGGACTCGAGGCGTTGATCGACAGCCGTCCCGGCCTGTCCTGGCACTGGTACAGCGTCTCCCCGTCGAACGGCGCCGCCGCCGGATACCCGGAGGCCGTGATGCTCCTCGTCCGCGGCACCGCCGGAGCGCTGAAGTTCACCGGCAGGGCCGAACCGACCGTCTCCTCCAACGACTTGCCGGTGCCACCCTCCTCCGGAGTCACATGGATGACAGCGAAGTCGTACGGGGCACCGTCCCCGCCGGTCGGACCCCCCTGCCCGATCCACTGCTCCGAGGTCTGCGCCCAGTCGGCCCACCAGACACCGTAGGGGGCGAGCTCCTTCGCGGTCGCTCCCGCCAACTGCCCTGCCGACAGGGCCTGGTCGTTGTACGACGGCACGAACGCGATGTTGCGGTACCAGCCACCGCTCCTGCCCGCGTGCACGCAGTGTCCCGCCGTCCAGACCAGGTCGGACTTCCCCGGGTGAGCGGGATCCTCCACGACCGTCGCCGAGCACACCATCGTGCCCTCGGGGGAGTCGAAGAACACCTTGCCTGCTTCGGGAACGTTGTCGTGGTACGTAGGCGATACGGCCTTCGCGTTCACGGGTGCCGGCTCCGGGTCGGTCACACCCTGGTCGCCCGAGAGGTCGTTCTCCCGGACGCCGCGGTCGGGATCCTCGGCCCCCCGCATCCGGTCCGCGTCCCACAGCCCCTCGATGATCGGGTTGATGTAGTCCTGGGCCTCGCGCAGCCAGTCGTCCCTGTCCCAGTCCTTCCAGGCGCCGCCCTTCCACTTGTCGACATCGATCCCGTGCTCCTTGAGCCGGTCCCTGATGTCGTCCGGGATGGTGATCTTGCCGTCACCCTCGGATGCGGCGGAGGCGGAGGCCTGCGCGTCGGCGTCCCCCGCGTTCGACCCACAGGCGGTGGCGGTCAGAGCCAGCACGGAGGCGAGGGCCATGGCGGCCAGCACGGTGGAGGTTCTGCGACGCGCGCCCCTTTCGCCTTCGCCGTGAGCGGTCAACGACAGCGGTTCGGATCGCATGCTCTGCCTCCCCCTGGTGTGGGCGAACCGGGTGCCAGGGCCGGCGACTCCCGCAGGCGTCCCGCGAGTTCGCCTTCCGGCACCGCGCCTTGGAAACGGCATCAACGGCATCCCACACTATGCGCCCACTGTGGGTGACTTCCGACGGAATCGCTACAGTTCCGTCACGCCAAAGATCTTCAGTCCACCCGTAACCCGTTGAACGGCCCGGGGTTGGTAGCGGTGGGGGACTCGCTGCCGACGGACGGTTCGGTCCTCCACGCCCCAATCCCCGGAGATTTCCAGACATTTGGGCATCGACGTGCCGAGATGTCGAGCAAAGCCTCGCGGGGTTCCGTATGTCGGGGCGGGTGAGGCCGTGAAGGAACCGCTTGCCCCTGCACAGCGCGACGACGGGAGAACCATGGCCGTGACCGAGACCGCACCCGGGGAAGCCATGGCGGGACATACCGCTGCCGAGGAACGGTCGCCCACCCGCGCCGCACATGACGGGATCCTGCGGCGGCAGTCGGCCCGCGAGTCGGCTGCGCGCACCTACGCCCGCGCCCTCCCGATCGTGCCCGTACGCGCACGCGGCCTGACCATCGAGGGCGCCGACGGACGCCGATACCTGGACTGCCTCTCGGGCGCGGGCACCCTGACCCTGGGGCACAACCACCCCGTCGTCCTCGAAGCCATCCGCAAGGTCCTCGACTCGGGCGCGCCCCTGCATGTCCTCGACCTCGCCACACCCGTCAAGGACGCCTTCACCACCGAACTGTTCCGCACCCTGCCGCCCGGTCTCGCCGACCACGCGCGCGTGCAGTTCTGCGGGCCCGCCGGTACGGACGCCGTGGAAGCCGCGTTCAAGCTCGTACGGACCGCGACAGGCCGCAGCGGACTGCTCGCCTTCGCCGGCGCCTACCACGGGATGACCTCCGGTGCACTCGAAGCGTCCGGTGACGCCCTCGACGTACGGGTCGCCCGGTTGCCCTATCCGCAGGACTACCGCTGCCCCTTCGGCGTCGGCGGCCCGATCGGCGCCGAACTCGCTGCCCGCTGGACCGAATCCGTCCTCGACGACCCCAAGTCCGGGGTGCCGTTGCCCGCCGGGATGATCCTCGAACCCGTCCAGGGCGAGGGCGGGGTCCTGCCGGCCCCGGACGAATGGATGCGGCGCATGCGGCAGATCACGGCCGACCGCTCGGTCCCGCTGATCGTCGACGAGGTCCAGACGGGCGTCGGCCGCACCGGTGCCTTCTGGGCCGTGGACCACAGCGGTATCACCCCCGACGTGATGGTCCTCTCCAAGGCCATCGGCGGCAGCCTGCCCCTTGCCGTCGTGGTCTATCGCGACGACCTCGACGTCTGGGAACCCGGTGCCCACGCAGGCACCTTCCGCGGCAACCAACTCGCCATGGCCGCCGGCACGGCCACCATGGCCTACGTCCGTGAGAACGCCCTCACCGAACGCGCGGCCACGCTCGGCGAGCGCATGTTGATCCAACTGCGGGCACTGGCCAGGGACTTCCCCGTGATCGGTGACGTGCGGGGACGGGGGCTGATGATCGGCGTGGAGTTCGTGGAGCCGGAGGGGTGGGAGGCCGGCAGAACTGATGGGAACGCCGGGGGTGATGAGTCCGCCAGGAGTACCGGGTCCGGTGGGCAGGGTGAGTTCGGTGACCACGGAGGGGCTGACGGGGCCGGTGCCTCCGAGGGAACTGACGGGACGAGGGGCACGGTTGGGCCGAGTAGGGCCGGTGGCTTGGAAGCCGCGCTGATGATGACGGGAGCTGCTCCCTCGCCTCGCCCTGCATCTCCACGCCTTGCCACCGCTGTCCAGCGGGAGTGCCTCAGGCGGGGCCTGATCGTCGAACTCGGTGGGCGGCACGCGAGCGTCGTGCGTCTGCTCCCACCCTTGACGATCACCGACGAGCAGGCGACCGCAGTCCTGGACCGACTCGCCGACGCGGTGACAGCGGTGGCCCGCAGTCACCGCCCCGATGGTGGCCCCGGTGGCGGGAGGCGATAGCGACGTCCGGGCCGGAGCCGGAGCGACGAGGAGGAACGGAAGGAGTGGTTCCCGGGCGGCGCCGGCCGGCGGTGCCTGCACCAGTGCTCGGACCAGCAGCAGTACCAGTCCCCGTACCAAGAGCAAAGGCGAAAGCCCAGGCTGTTTCCGGAGTTGGCGTGGTGGGAGGAGACGAATGGCCAGCAGCGGCTCCGACCGAAGTCGACTGGCCGGCCGCAATCGCGTGGCACGCACCGGCCCCTCCGAACGCGACCAGTCACACCCCTCACTCACCGAATCCATCCCGAACACCGCTCACCTCCACTCGACGGCTCATTCATCACCAACTCCTCCGACAGGTCGGCCTCCTCGATGACCGCAGAACGAGGGGCATCCTCGACCCACACCCACGAGACGGCCTTTCCGAGGCAGCAGCATCCTCAGGCAGAACCACCCCCGAGGGACACCGAACTTGAACACCACCCCCACCCCCGACGACCGCACCCCCACGCACCCGCACAACTCCTCCGGCACAGTCCCCTCTCCGCAGCGGCGCCCTCGCCCCCACCACACCCCGTCCCAGGGCGGCCCACCTGAACAGGAACGCCTGCGCGGCACCACCGCCGACCTCCTGGACCATCCAGACCCACACACCGTGGCTGAAGCCGCGACCGTGGAGAACCTGCTGCGCTGCTGGGTCCGCGAGGCCGGCCTCTCCGCGCCCGACGGCGGCACCCTGCGCATCCCCCTCCCCGCCAGCTGCACCACCCTTCTTGTTCCCGTCCGCTACTGGTCCCCGGCGGGGTGGCACCGTTTCGGCCTCCCCCGTCTCGCCGAGGCACCGGAGCAGGCCCCTCCGGCCAATGCGGTCACCGTCGCGGCGTTGCTCACCCGCGAGTCGGCTGCGGCACACACCGCTGCCGCAGGCACCGAACTCCCCGCTCGCGTAGCCGACTCGGTCCGCCGCACTGCCACGTTCGTCGGCGAACGCCGCCGGCACCCCGGCGACGGTCCGGATCTCTTCCTCACCGCCGAACAGGCACTCGTCCTCGGCCACCCACTGCACCCGGCGCCGAAGAGTCGCGAAGGCCTCTCCGAAGCCGAAGGGACCTCCTACTCACCCGAGTTGCGCGGCTCCTTCCCCTTGCACTGGCTCTCTGTCGATCCCTCCCTCCTCGCCACGGACTCGGCCTGGACCGAAGGTGGTCGTCCCGTCACCGCCGCTCAACTCACCCGGCGCCTGGCCGGACCTGATCTGCAACTGCTCGACGGCCGCACGGCCCTGCCGATGCACCCCTGGCAGTTCCGTGAGGTCCGGCACCGCCCCGAAACCGCCCCGCTGTTCGATGCCGGGCTGCTCCAGGACTTGGGTGCCCATGGCCCCTGGTGGCATCCGACCTCCTCCGTCCGCACTGTCCATCGCTCCGGCGCCCCTGCCATGCTCAAGCTCTCGTTGGGCCTGCGCATCACCAACTCCCGTCGTGAAAACCTCCGCAAGGAACTCCACCGCGGCGTCGAGGTGCACCGGCTCCTGCGTGCGGGTCTGTCCACGGAGTGGCAGGCGGTCCACCCCGCGTTCGACATCGTCCGCGACCCCGCCTGGATCGCGGTCGACGGGCCTGACGGCAATCCCGCGCCTGGTCTCGACGTGGTGATCCGGCACAACCCGTTCAGTCCGTCGGTTGACGCCTCCTGTATCGCAGGCCTGGTCTCTCCCCGTCCGTCCGCCCGCCCTGGTGTCACCGCAGGTAGCCCGGAGTCGACCCGCCAGGACGTGGAGCGCCTGGACATGGGGCGCCAGGACGTAGACCGTCCGAACCAGGGCCATCCGGTCTGGCGGTCGCGGCTCTCCGAGGTCGTCACCCGCCTCGCCGCCCGGACCGGCCGTCCCCGGGGAGCTGTCGCCGCCGAGTGGTTCCTGCGCTATCTCGAGCAGGTCGTCCGCCCAGTGCTGTGGCTCGACGGGGAGGCGGGCATCGCGCTGGAGGCACACCAGCAGAACACGCTGGTCCTGTTGGACACCGACGGCTGGCCCGTCGGCGGCCGCTATCGCGACAATCAGGGCTACTACTTCCGCGAGTCCCGACGCTCGGATCTTGACGCCCGACTGCCCGGCATCGGCGAGCACAGCGACACCTTCGTGTCCGACGAGGTCACCGACGAGCGCTTCGCCTACTACCTGGCGATCAATAACGTCCTCGGCCTCATCGGAGCCTTCGGCTCCCAGCGTCTGGCCGACGAACGGCTGCTGCTTGCCGCCTTCCGCCGCTTCCTCGACGGCGTGGCCTCCGGGCCCACCCGACTGCGCACCACCCTCCCCGGCCATCTGCTCGACTCACCCGTCCTGCGTTGCAAGGCCAATCTACTGACCCGACTGCACGGTCTCGACGAACTCGTCGGCCCGGTCGACACCCAGTCCGTCTACGTCACCATCGCCAACCCCCTTCACACCTGAGGAACATGACCCACCCCATCTCCTGAGAGGAGCGCCCCGTGCCTTCCCCCGACGAGCGTGCCCACGCCACTTCCGTACCCGTCACCGACGTCGGCATCGGCACGGCTGGCTGTCCGGATACGGAAGAGGACAGCGACGCACGAGGCATCTCTCGTGGCACGGACAACGAGGACACGCTGGAGCTGCGCCTGCCCGAGGCACTCCTCTCACTTGTCGAGACAGAAGGCGTCGGCCGTGGCGTCAACCCTGGCGCCGGCGGTGGCGGGCGTCGGAGCCGGGGTGTCGGCACTGCCCTGGCCGGCTCGCTCGACCCGGCAGACGGTGACCTGCTCGACGACCTCGCCCACTGGGGTCCGGTCACCGTTCCGGCAGGGACGTTCCAACTCGTGCCCGTACGCGTCGAGCGGGATCTCCCACTGATCTGCCGCTGGATGAACGACCCCGCCGTCACGGCGTTCTGGGAGCTGGCCGGGCCACGGAGCGTGACGAAGGACCATTTGCGCTCCCAACTCACCGGAGACGGACGCAGCATTCCCTGCCTCGGAGTGCTGGACGGCACCCCGATGAGCTACTGGGAGGTCTACCGGGCAGACCTCGACCCGCTGGCCCGCCACTATCCGGCCAGACCGCACGACACCGGTATCCACCTGCTCATCGGCGGTGTCACCGACCGTGGGCGCGGTCTCGGCAGCACTCTGGTGAAAGCGGTCGCCGATCTCGTGCTCGACAAGCGACCGGCCTGTGCCCGCGTCGTCGCGGAACCCGACCTTCGCAACATCCCGTCCGTCACCGCCTTTCTGAATGCAGGCTTCCGCTTCTCCGCCGAGATGGACCTGCCCGACAAGCGGGCGGCCCTTATGGTTCGCGACCGGTCCCTGCGCGATCTGCTGTAGCCCTGCGTCATCGTGCAATCACTTTTGGTACACCGCTCGTGCCGAGTCGGTTCCGCATCTCGGTGAGAAGATTTTTGCGACGGCGCCGGATCCTGTGATTCCGCCCGCCAGGCTCTTCGGTCCCTTCCGGCCAACCGTGGGCCGGACCCGCCTCCGCCGGGATCAGATCCGGTCCAAAGCGAACCGAGTCGAGTCGATCCGACGCTCACCCGCTACTCCTCCAAGGAGCTCCAGGTCTTGATCCCGCCCGTCGTCCCCGTCGTGATCACCCCATTGTCAGTGCCGGGCCGTAGGGTGGTCGCGCTATGACGAAGCCCTCACTCCCCGAACTCCTGCATGCTGCCGTCACTGCCGTCGGCGGTGCGGAGCGCCCCGGCCAGGTGACCATGGCCGAATCCGTCGCGGACGCGATCGACGACAGTTCCCACCTGCTGGTGCAGGCCGGCACCGGGACCGGAAAGTCGCTCGGCTATCTCGTGCCCGCGCTCGCGCACGGAGAGCGAGTCGTCGTCGCGACGGCCACCCTTGCTCTTCAGAGACAACTGGTGGAGCGCGACCTGCCGCGCACGGTCGAGGCGCTGCACCCGCTGCTTCGTCGCCGCCCGGAGTTCGCCATGCTCAAGGGCCGGTCGAACTACCTGTGTCTGCACCGACTCAATGAGGGTGTGCCTCAGGACGAGGAGGAGGGCCTCTTCGACCAGTTCGAGGCGGCGGCTCCCAGCAGCAAGCTGGGCCAGGACCTGCTGCGGCTGCGGGACTGGTCGCAGGAGACCGAGACCGGTGACCGCGACGACCTCACTCCGGGCGTCTCCGACCGTGCCTGGGCGCAGATCTCCGTGTCCTCCCGCGAGTGTCTGGGAGCCACGAAGTGCGCCTACGGCGCCGAGTGCTTCGCCGAGATGGCGCGCGAGCGCGCGAAGCTCGCCGAGGTCGTCGTCACCAACCATGCGCTGCTCGCGATCGACGCCATCGAAGGCGCCCCTGTCCTCCCGCAGCATGAGGTACTGATCGTCGACGAGGCGCACGAGCTGGTCTCCCGCGTCACCGGCGTCGCCACCGGTGAGCTCACTGCAGGCCAGGTCAACCGCGCGGTCCGCCGTGCCGCGAAGCTCGTCAACGAAAAGGCTGCCGACCAGCTCCAGACCGCCGCCGAGGGCTTCGAGCGGCTGATGGAGCTCGCCCTGCCGGGTCGCATCGAGGAGGTCCCGGAGGACCTCGGATATGCGCTCATGGCGCTGCGTGACGCTGCTCGCACGGTCATCTCCGCGATCGGCGCGACCCGCGACAAGTCGGTCCAGGACGAGGACGCGGTCCGCAAACAGGCCCTGGCCTCCGTGGAGTCGGTGCACGACGTGGCGGAGCGGATCACGAACGGCTCGGAGTGGGACGTCGTCTGGTACGAACGGCATGACCGTTTCGGAGCCTCCTTGCGTGTGGCTCCCATGTCGGTCTCGGGCCTGCTGCGGGAGAAGCTGTTCGCGGACCGCTCAGTGGTCCTGACCTCGGCGACGCTGAAGCTGGGCGGCGACTTCAACGGCGTGGGCGCGTCCCTGGGGCTGGCTCCGGAAGGCACCGAGGGTGACGACCTGCCGAAGTGGAAGGGCCTCGACGTGGGCTCACCCTTCGACTATCCCAGGCAAGGCATCCTGTACGTCGCCAAGCACTTGTCGCGCCCCGCGCGCGACGGCGACCGCGTGGACATGCTCGACGAGCTGACCGAGCTCATCCAGGCGGCCGGCGGCCGAACCCTGGGCCTGTTCTCGTCCATGAGAGCTGCCCAGTTGGCCGCCGAGGAACTGCGGTCCCGCATCCCCGAGTTCCCGATACTCCTCCAGGGCGAGGAGACCCTCGGTGAGCTGATCAAGAACTTCGCGGCCGATCCGAAGACCTGCCTCTTCGGCACACTGTCCCTCTGGCAGGGCGTCGACGTCCCCGGCCCCAGCTGTCAGCTGGTCGTCATGGACAAGATCCCGTTCCCGCGCCCCGACGACCCTTTGATGAGCGCCCGCCAGAAAGCGGTGGAGGATGCGGGCGGCAACGGCTTCATGGCGGTCGCGGCCACACACGCCGCCCTGCTCATGGCCCAGGGCGCCGGCCGTTTGGTCCGCGCTTCCGGTGACCGCGGTGTCGTCGCCGTACTGGATCAGCGGCTGGCCACAGCGCGGTACGGCAGCTATCTGAAGGCGTCCCTACCGGACTTCTGGTACACCACGGACCGTAACCAGGTGAGGAAGTCGCTGACCGCGATCGACGCCGCGGCGAAGGCTACCGAGGCGGCGGCGCTCGCGGCCGAAGCCGAGAAGGCGCATGCGGAAGCCGAATGATCACGGGTTGGCCCGTCCCGATGCCGGGACGGGCCAACCCACGGTATGCACCCACCCGTTACCGGGTCCATGAGTCAGCGGGTCCGGACAGCACAGGGCCCCGGAACCGGCGCAGGGGTTCCGGGGCCCGGTCCAGTCGGCGAGGCCGGCTGCGACGCTCAGACGCGCCGCAGAACTGCCACCACCTTGCCGAGGATGGTCGCGTCGTCGCCGGGAATCGGCTCGTACGCGGAGTTGTGGGGGAGCAGCCAGACATGGCCGTCCTCGCGCTTGAAGCGCTTGACGGTGGCCTCACCGTCGAGCATCGCGGCCACGATGTCGCCGTTCTCGGCGACGGGCTGGCGGCGGACGGTGACCCAGTCGCCGTCGCAGATCGCAGCTTCGATCATCGAGTCGCCGACGACCTTGAGGACGAACAGCTCACCGTCACCGACGAGCTGGCGGGGGAGAGGGAACACGTCCTCGACCGATTCCTCGGCGAGGATCGGGCCACCGGCGGCGATCCGGCCGACCAGCGGGACGTATGACGCGGCGGGCTTGCCCGCCGTGTCCGTGGGCTGCGCCGAGGTGCCCTGATCGGAGCCGCGTACCTCGTACGCGCGTGGGCGATGCGGGTCGCGGCGCAGGAAGCCCTTGCGCTCCAGTGCCATCAACTGGTGTGCGACGGAGGAGGTGCTGGACAGGCCGACCGCCTGGCCGATCTCCCGCATGGACGGCGGGTAGCCGCGCCGCTGCACTGAGTCCCTGATGACCTCGATCACCCGGCGCTGCCGGTCGGTCAGTCCCGAGCTGTCCGCACGGATGCCTGGAGGCCGCCCCGGCAGGGAGCGCTTTTGTCCCTCGGGATTCGCGGCTTCGTTCATCGCATGCACCGGCTCGAGTCGGCCCTGGGAACGGTCCTGGGCAGTGATGGTGGCACTGTCTGCGGTCGTGGTCACGTCGGCCCCTCTCGATGGTCTCCCTGCTGGACAACGGTAGTTGCTTTCGAAAGGTTGCGCCAAACACACGTTCGAGTGAAAAATCGCGAAGCGCCTTTCGCGATGATGTGTCTGGGTGTATGGCTGACGCGCCGCCTGCCGAGCGAAAGGGCCCACTGCTGTACTCTTCACCGCCGGTGGCGACCTCGCGGGTTGTTGCCTCAGTCTGCCATCCGGTGGCCCGTCAACCGGGTACCGGCTCCCATCTCTGCGGGAATCCCACGTCCCCTCCTTGTGGCGCCCACGGTATCTCCGCATGCGGCGCAGCGATACGGCCGCGCCGCGTGTTCGCCGGGGGCGGGGTGGGTCGTACGGCACAGGCCCATACATGCGCGACACGCGTGTACGGCGTGTATGCCGTGCCAATCCCTACATGTAGTGCTTGGATTGCTGCAGCAGCCCAGAAGTTGTGGTCCCCCGGGTCTCCGTGCCCGCTGCGATCGCCTATGCTGGGGGCTGCTTCGAGGGGCCCATGGGGCTCAGCGAGGCCATTGAGTCTGCTGTGAGGAGGGTTGGGAGTTCATGCACTGCCCCTTCTGCAGGCACCCCGACAGCCGTGTCGTCGACAGTCGTACGACCGACGACGGCACGTCGATCCGCAGGCGCCGCCAGTGTCCGGACTGCTCCCGTCGTTTCACGACTGTGGAGACGTGCTCGCTGATGGTGGTCAAGCGGTCCGGAGTCACCGAGCCTTTCAGTCGTACAAAGGTCATCAACGGTGTGCGCAAGGCATGCCAGGGGCGACCTGTCACCGAGGACGCGCTCGCCCAACTCGGCCAGCGGGTCGAGGAGGCGGTGCGGGCCACCGGGAGCGCCGAACTGACCACCCATGACGTGGGGCTGGCCATACTCGGCCCGTTGCAGGAGCTGGATCTCGTCGCGTATTTGCGATTCGCCTCCGTCTACCGGGCGTTCGACTCGCTCGAGGACTTCGAGGCCGCGATCGTGGAACTGAGGGAAGAGACGGGGCCCCCCGCCGCGGACGACGAGGACCGCGGAGAGGCCACGGACGGCGAAGAGGCCGTCGTGGGTAGCCAGGAAGACGATCGCGGGCCCGGAGGGACCGACCGGGTTCCCGAGCCCGCCCGCGCCGCCGACTGATCGGCGGGCCGGACGGGCGGAGACCCCGGACGGCCGGACGGCGGCGAACGAAGACCTGTTGCGGGCGGCAGCGAGTGGGTGCCCGCAACACCAGACAAAACACCGTGCCCGGGAACATCAGGGCACTTCAGGGCGTTTTAGCCCGTACAGGGAGGCGGCATGACAGAGACGGCGAGCGGTCCGGCACGGAGTTCCCGCGCCAAGGGCACCAGGGCGACCAAGGGACTGCGTATCGAGCGCATCCACACCACCCCCGGCGTGCACCCGTACGACGAGGTGGCCTGGGAGCGCCGTGACGTCGTCATGACCAACTGGCGCGACGGCTCGGTCAACTTCGAGCAGCGCGGCGTCGAGTTCCCCGACTTCTGGTCGGTGAACGCGGTCAACATCGTCACCAGCAAGTACTTCCGGGGTGCCGTCGGCACCCCGCAGCGCGAGACCGGCCTCAGGCAGCTGATCGACCGGATCGTGAAGACGTACCGGAAGGCCGGCGAGGACCACAAGTACTTCACCTCGCCCGCCGACGCGGAGATCTTCGAGCACGAGCTGGCGTACGCCCTCCTGCACCAGATCTTCAGCTTCAACAGCCCCGTGTGGTTCAACGTGGGCACGCCCCAGCCGCAGCAGGTCTCGGCCTGTTTCATCCTGGCCGTCGACGACTCCATGGAGTCGATCCTCGACTGGTACAAGGAAGAGGGCATGATCTTCAAGGGCGGCTCCGGCGCCGGCCTGAACCTCTCCCGCATCCGCTCCTCCAAGGAACTGCTGTCCTCGGGCGGCAACGCCTCCGGCCCGGTCTCCTTCATGCGTGGTGCCGACGCCTCCGCAGGAACGATCAAGTCGGGTGGCGCCACGCGTCGCGCCGCCAAGATGGTCATCCTCGACGTCGACCACCCCGACATCGAGGACTTCATCGAGACCAAGGTGAAGGAGGAGGAGAAGATCCGCGCCCTGCGTGACGCGGGCTTCGACATGGACCTGGGCGGCGACGACATCACGTCCGTCCAGTACCAGAACGCCAACAACTCGGTCCGGGTGAACGACACGTTCATGAAGGCCGTGGAGACGGGCGGCAAGTTCGGTCTGACGTCCCGCATGACCGGCGAGGTCATCGAGGAGGTCGAGGCCAAGGCCCTGTTCCGCAAGATGGCCGAGGCCGCCTGGGCCTGCGCCGACCCGGGCATCCAGTACGACGACACCATCAACCAGTGGCACACCTGCCCGGAGTCCGGCCGCATCAACGGCTCGAACCCGTGCAGTGAGTACATGCACCTGGACAACACCTCGTGCAACCTCGCCTCGCTGAACCTGATGAAGTTCCTCAAGGACGACGGCAAGGGGCACCAGTCCTTCGAGGCCGAGCGCTTCGCGAAGGTCGTCGAGCTCGTCATCACCGCGATGGACATCTCCATCTGCTTCGCGGACTTCCCGACGCAGAAGATCGGTGAGAACACGCGCGCGTTCCGCCAGCTCGGCATCGGCTACGCCAACCTCGGCGCCCTGCTGATGGCGACCGGCCACGCGTACGACTCGGACGGCGGCCGCGCCCTCGCCGGCTCCATCACGTCACTGATGACCGGCACGTCGTACAAGCGTTCCGCCGAACTCGCCGCGGTCGTCGGCGCGTACGACGGCTACGCGCGCAACGCGCAGCCGCACCTGCGCGTCATGAAGCAGCACGCGGACGAGAACACCAAGGCCGTCCGCATGGACGACCTGGACTCGCCGATCTGGGCCGCCGCCACGGAGGCCTGGCAGGACGTGGTCCGCCTCGGAGAGAAGAACGGCTTCCGCAACGCGCAGGCGTCGGTCATCGCCCCGACCGGCACCATCGGACTCGCGATGTCCTGCGACACCACCGGTCTTGAGCCCGACCTGGCACTGGTCAAGTTCAAGAAGCTGGTCGGCGGTGGCTCGATGCAGATCGTCAACGGCACGGTCCCGCAGGCCCTGCGCCGCCTGGGCTACCAGGAGGAGCAGATCGAGGCGATCGTCGCCCACATCGCCGAGAACGGCAATGTGATCGACGCCCCGGGCCTCAAGCACGAGCACTACGAGGTGTTCGACTGCGCCATGGGCGAGCGCTCCATCTCCGCGATGGGCCACGTCCGCATGATGGCCGCCATCCAGCCGTGGATCTCCGGCGCCCTGTCCAAGACGGTCAACCTGCCGGAGACGGCGACCGTCGAGGACGTCGAAGAGGTCTACTTCGAGGCCTGGAAGATGGGCGTCAAGGCGCTCGCCATCTACCGTGACAACTGCAAGGTCGGCCAGCCCCTCTCCGCCAAGACCAAGGAGAAGGAGAAGACCGAGGTCACGGCGAAGGCCGAGGAGACCATCCGTACCGCGGTCGAGAAGGTCGTCGAGTACCGCCCGGTCCGCAAGCGCCTGCCCAAGGGGCGTCCCGGCATCACGACGTCCTTCACGGTCGGCGGCGCCGAGGGTTACATGACGGCCAACTCCTACCCGGACGACGGTCTCGGTGAGGTCTTCCTGAAGATGTCCAAGCAGGGCTCCACCCTCGCGGGCATGATGGACGCCTTCTCCATCGCCGTCTCGGTCGGCCTCCAGTACGGCGTGCCGCTGGAGACGTACGTCTCGAAGTTCACCAACATGCGCTTCGAGCCGGCCGGCATGACGGACGACCCGGACGTGCGGATGGCGCAGTCCATCGTCGACTACATCTTCCGCCGCCTGGCGCTGGACTTCCTGCCCTTCGAGACGCGCTCCGCACTCGGCATCCACTCCGCCGAAGAGCGTCAGCGCCACCTCGAGACCGGCTCCTACGAGCCGACCGAGGAGGAGGTCGACGTCGAGGGTCTGGCTCAGTCGGCGCCGCGCGCCCCTCAGGAGCTGAAGGCCGTCGTCACCCCGAAGGCCGAGGTCGTGGCGGCCGAGCCCGCCCCGAAGCAGGTCCACACCAGCGCTGAGCTGGTGGAGATGCAGCTGGGCATCCAGGCCGACGCCCCGCTGTGCTTCTCGTGCGGTACGAAGATGCAGCGGGCCGGTTCCTGCTATATCTGCGAGGGCTGCGGCTCGACCAGCGGTTGCAGCTGAGCTCAACTAGCCGCGCAGGGCGGTGCAGCCGGACATCCGGCTGCACCGCCCTCGTCCTTTTCCGTTTCTCCACGAGACGATCACAGGCTAGGCTCCCCCAGCGCGTGACCGGCGCGAAGAGCAGTGGGGGAGACAGGGCCATGACCGAGCAGCAGATCGCCGATGCCACAAAGAGCGTGGCGGAACCGAAGCAGGGCCGCAGCGGATGGGGTCAGGTCCTCGCGGCGCTCGTGGTGGTCGGGGGGCTCGCAGCTCTTCTGTTGTCAGGGACCTTTCAGCAGAAGGAGCCCGAACCCGCCGTGTGCGATGCCACGGATGACGCCCGGCCGTCCAAGCCCGTTTCCGGGGTCCAGTTGTGCACGGCGCTGAACCGTGCGGACCTGCCCGCTCTTCTCGGCACGCCGACCGAGTCCGCGATGAACGCCAGCGGCAACGAGAGCACGAGCACCTGGGCCGACGGCACCAAGGACGTCACACCCGAGGCCGAGGTCCAACTGGCCACCTACTCCGTGAAGCTCTCGACGTCGGACGACGACATTCCGGTGGCCGAGATGGCCGCCTTCCTCGGGAGCACCGCGCAGCCCAAGACGATAGGCGGGCACCCGGCGGTCCTCTACTCGGACCGGACCATCGCTCTGAAATTCAGCTTCGGCGGTGACAGCAAGGTCGACACCGGCCCCGGCGGCATCGCCCGCAGCCTGCTGGTCGCCAAGGACACCAAGGACGGCGGCGGCTTCTACGAAATCGCCATATGGCGCCAGGACGACGTCGTGCCCGATGACCTCGCCTTGCTCCGGGTCGCCGAGACGGTGCTGCCGACGGTCCCCGGCTGGACCGCCGGCTGACTCGTCACGCCCGGCCCATGCTCCGGGTGAAGGTCGCAGGGTCGTCCTCGAAGCCGTTGATCCCGGGGTGGAAGTCCCAGGTGCCGTCTTCCTGACGTACGAACTCCCCGATCGTCGCAGCTGTCGCGCCGAGAACGCTGCCGAAGTCGTCCTCGGCCAGCACCGTGTAACCCTCACGGATGCGTAGAGCCGGGTTGGCCACACCGACGAAAGTGCGGTGCGCGGAGCGCTGCTGGATGACGGCACCGACCACCACGCGCGCGTACCGGGCGTCCAGCCGCTCGAGTTCGAGGGTCATCACCTCGTCCCAGCCGAAGCCCTTGCCGTCCTTGCTGTCCCGGTTGAGATAGATCGTGCCGTCGGGGGATCGGCTGTCGAAGTGCACCACATAGGCGGGATCGCCGTACGGATCGCCGGCCACGTAGGTCGCGGCAACGATGTCCAGGTCGGTGTCCGGCTGCCCCGTCGGACTCGGATCCCACTTGAGTGCGACTTCAACCTTGCGGATCCCCTTGTTGATCGCGCTCACCAGACGTCCCCTTCCCCCTGTGTCCACGGGCCGAACTGCCGGTCAGACAAGACCGGTTGTCCATCCTGCCACGCGTGTCCGTCACTTGTGGGTCGGCTCTGCCGCCGAGCGTGACCGCCGCCACGCTCCGTGGCCTTACGATGGCGCGGTGCTGGTCAAGTGGATTCGCTGCACCGTGGTGGACCGCCGCGGCTTCGAGCGGGGGCAGCGAAAGTGGGCGGGGCTTCTGGGGGAGCCGGGGTTTCGGGGACAGGGCGGAGGCTGGAGCCGGGGGCGGCAGGGTGTGGCGCACGTCTTCTCCTTCTGGGAGAGCCGCTCCTTCTACGACTCCTTCATGGCGCGTTCCCACGACCGGCTCGCGGCGGCGCAGTCAGGCACGTTCAAGGACGTCCAGGTCAAGTTGTTCGACTACCGCTTCGACGTGAAGACGGGCTTCGAACCCCGCTTCACCGACACCGACCTGGTGCGATTCGCTCACTGCCGTGTCCATGAGGAGCGTGCGGAGCACTTCGCGTTGATGCAGGAGAAGGTCTGGAACCCAGCGATGGCCGGTTCGCCCGGCATGATCCGCGGACTGTTCGGTGAGGCTCCCGGGCACGAGTTCCTGGTGCTCTCCATGTGGCGGTCGGCCGCAGAGCATGGCAAGTACCGCACCGAACGCGTGGAACGGCTCGCCCTGCGGGCTCAGACGGAAGCCGACGTCGCGGCCCTCACGGGGGACATCCTGGACCTCGAACCGGCTTGGACGGTTTGAATTCCGAACTCGGCGTAAGTGCTTCCAAATGTGGCTAGTGGTCCAGAATCTGTGTGACCTACGCCGTATGGAGCCTGTACGAGTGCTCGATCCGGGCCCACTCGATCTAGGGTTTTGGCATGGCACGACCACGGCGCATCGTCCTTGTCCGGCACGGGGAGTCAACGGGCAATGTTGATGACACCGTGTATGAACGCGAACCCGATCACGCCCTGGCCCTGACGGAGCAGGGCTGGCGGCAGGCCGAGGAGACTGGCAAGCGGCTGCGCGAGGTCTTCGGCCGTGAACAGATCAGCGTGTACGTCTCCCCGTACCGCCGCACGCACGAGACGCTTCGGGCCTTCCACCTGGACTCCGATCTCATACGAGTGCGCGAGGAACCTCGGCTGCGGGAACAGGACTGGGGGAACTGGCAGGACCGCGACGACGTGCGCCTCCAGAAGGCGTACCGGGACGCCTACGGGCACTTCTTCTACCGGTTCGCCCAGGGCGAGTCCGGGGCCGACGTGTACGACCGGGTCGGCGGCTTCCTGGAGAGCCTGTTCCGCAGTTTCGAGGCGCCCGACCATCCGCCGAACGTCCTGATCGTGACGCACGGGCTGGCCATGCGGCTGTTCTGCATGCGCTGGTTCCACTGGACGGTCGCGGAATTCGAGTCGCTGGCGAACCCGGGGAACGCGGAGATGCGGATGCTCGTTCTCGGGGACGACGACAAGTACGCAATGGACCGGCCGTTCCAACGCTGGCGGGATCCGGAGCCGTACGGGATGACCGACTAGAGTGGCAGACCGATGACCGCTGACTCCTCTCCCGACGGGCGCCTGGACCGCGCCCTGGCCAGTCTGCGTGGTCTGGCCGTCGGCGACGCGCTGGGCTCGCAGTTCTTCGTGCCGGTGAACTACCCCCTGCTGAAGGACCGAGAGCTGCCGCCCGGCCGCTGGCAGTGGACGGACGACACCGAGATGGCCTGCTCCGTCGTGGCCGTTCTGGGGGCACACCACCGCATCGACCAGGACGCGCTGGCCCACTCGTTCGCCCATCACCACGACTTCGACCGGGGCTACGGCCCCGCCGTGAACCGTCTGCTGCGGCTGGTCCGGGAGGGCGGCGACTGGCGCGAGCTCGCCGCGGCCCTCTTCAACGGGCAGGGGTCCTGGGGTAACGGCGCCGCGATGCGGATCCCGCCTCTCGGGGCCTACTACGCCGACGATCCGGAGCAGGCGACTCACCAGGCGGAGATCTCGGCGTATCCCACGCACCAGCACCGTGAGGCCGTCGTCGGTGCCATGGCTGTCGCTGCGGCTGCCGCGCTGGCCGCCGGTCCCGAGGGCCCGCCCAGCCCCGGAGCGCTTCTCGACGGCGTCATCGCGCTCGTCCCGAAGAGTGCCGTCGGGGCGGGCCTGCGGCGAGCCCGGGACATGCTGGACTACGGCGATGCCTCCACCGTCGCGGCCGTTCTGGGCTGCGGGCGCCGGACGACGGCCCACGACACCGTGCCTTTCGCACTCTGGTCGGCCGCCCGGTCCCTCGGCGACTATGAAGCGGCGTTCTGGACGACCGCCCAGGTCGGCGGAGACGTGGACACGACCTGCGCCATCGTGGGCGGTGTGATCGCGGCGGGGAAGGCCGGGGCGCCGCCCGCCGAGTGGGTGGAGCGGACCGAGGCCTTTCCCGCATGGCTGCGGGCGACGGAGTAAGGCCCGGCGCCCGCATCGTCGAAACTCTCCGTGCATGCCGGGAACTCTGCGTGACCATCCGCTCGTTGTCGTGGCAGTTGTCCATGCGCCGCATGGGCTGTGGAGCGCTCAGGATCCACACAAGGGGCGGGAGGTGCGGTCATGAGGTTGTGGTCGGGGTTCGTGGTCGCTGTGCTGCTGTCGGTGTTCTCTGTGCGGATGACCGGACCGTCGTTCTTGCGACCGGTCCTGCGGACCCGGCCCGGCCGTTCGCTGCTCATCGTGAGCCCGGCTGGATCAGCCGAGTCCCGGACCGGCCGAGCCGGCGAGCGCCTCCAGATCGCTCTTGCGGACCTTGATCACCAGCCCGGCGCTGACCAGGGCGAGTACAGCCATCGCGGCAGCCGCGACGAAGCCCGTCGAGATGCCCTGAGTGAGCACCTCGTGCCCCCAGGGGGCAGGGAGCTGGTGCGTCTTGGCGAACTCCGCCTTCTGCTCCGCAGAACCGTCCGCCATGAACTTCGGCAGTTGCTTCGCCGCCTCGTCCTTGCTGGCCGATCCGAACACCGTCGTCAGGATGGACAGGCCGAGCGAACCGCCCACCTGCTGGGTGGCGTTGAGCAGTCCGGAGGCGGCGCCCGCCTCGTGCGGGGCGACGCCGGAGACTGCTGTGATCGTCAGAGTCACGAAGTTCAGGCCCATGCCGAAGCCGAAGATCAGCATCGGGCCCAGTACTCCACCGACGTAGGAGCTGTCGGAGCTTATGAGTGCCTGCCAGGCGAGCCCGGTCATCGCGAGCGCGGAACCCGTGAGCATGAACGGCTTGGGGCCGAGCACCGGCAGGAACCGTTGCGACAGACCCGCACCGAGCGCGATCACGACGGTCACGGGCAGGAAGGCGAGGCCGGCCTGGATCGGGGTGTAGTCCAGCACGTTCTGCACGAAGAGCACGATGTAGAAGAACATGCCGAACATCGCTGCAGCGAGGCTCAGCATGATCACGTATGTGCCCGAGCGATTGCGGTCGGCGAACATCCGCAGGGGGGTGATCGGCTCCTTGGCGCGCGACTCGATGAACGCGAAGGCGAGCAGGAGCACCACGGCGATACCGAAGGATCCGATGGTCAGGCTGTCCTGCCAGCCCTCGTCGGCGGCCCGGATGAAGCCGTAGACGAGCAGGGCCATGCCTCCGGTGGAGGTCAGGGCGCCCGCGATGTCGAAGCGGCCGGTGTGTCGCTCGGACTCGCTGATGTACAGCGGCGCCAGTACCGCGATCAGTACACCGATCGGCACGTTGACGAAGAGCACCCATCGCCAGTCGAGCCACTCGGTGAGCATGCCTCCCGCCAGCAGGCCGATGGCACCACCGCCCGCGGAGACGGCGGCGAAGACACCGAAGGCCCGGTTCCGCTCGGGCCCTTCGGGGAACGTGGTGGTGATCAGGGCCAGCGAGGTGGGCGAAGCGATCGCGCCGCCCATGCCCTGGAGGACGCGTGCGGCCAGCAGTTGCCAGGGTTCCTGGGCGAGCCCGCCGAGCAGCGATGCGAAGGTGAAGAGCAGGATGCCGGTCATGAAGACCCGGCGGCGCCCGAGGATGTCACCCGCCCGGCCGCCCAGAAGCAGCAGCCCGCCGAAGGTGAGTGTGTAGGCGCTGACGACCCATGTGAGGTCGGTGGTGCTGAACTCGAGCGCGTCTTGAATGTGCGGCAGCGCGATGTTCACAATCGTCGCGTCGAGGACCACCATGAGTTGGCAGGCCGCGATGACAGCGAGCGCGATGCCGGGATGCCCTTCCCGGCGGGCCGCACCTGGTTTCTGATCATTGCTCAACTGAGAGGTTGTCACGATGGGTCCCCCACAAACGCGTTAGTGAACGGTCGCGTTCACTGCTGTGTCGACGGTAGTGAGTCCCCAGTAGTGAACGCAAGCGTTCACTTAAGTTTTGTCGGCGCGCGGCGTATCCCCCTATGTCACCGCGCGGCGTCCCTTCCGTCCCGGAATCCCCGCTTCCCTGTCCGCTGGAGACACTCAGATGGTTACCTCGCGCTGGACGGCCGCCCCCGCTCCGACGGCCTCCCTTCGCCGGCGTGGAGCAGTGCTGGAGCGCGCGATTCTCGATGCCGCACTGGAGCAGCTCAGTACCGTCGGCTGGAACGGCCTCACGATGGAAGGTGTCGCGGCTGGAGCCCAGACGGGCAAGGCTGCGGTCTACCGTCGCTGGCCGTCCAAGGAGGACCTCGTCGCGGATGCCCTTCGAGCCGGACTGCCGCGTTTCGAGGAGGCCCCCGACCTCGGCGGCGTGCGCGAGGACCTGCTCGAACTGTGCCGACAGGCACGCGAGGCCATGTTCTCGCGCCCCGGATTCGCGCTGCGCGCAGTCATTCACGAATGCGATCAGGTCCAGGCGGAGCGCTTCCATGCGGTGATCTTCAACGGGGTTGTCGAGCCGAGCGTCAAGCTGCTGCGTGAGATCGTCACCCGAGGTATAGAGCGGGGCGAGGTGCGGCCCGACGCTGCGAACGACTACGTATTCGACGCCATGCCCGCCATGATGATGTATCGCTCCAAGATGCGCGGAAGCGAATGGAGTGACGAGGACGTCGAAGAGATGATCGACCAGTTCGTCCTGCCGCTGCTGCGCCCGGTCGGTCCGTGACCGCTGAGGGTGGGTCTCGGCACCGCCAGGGAAAACCGTGGTGTCGCACGGTGATCCGGGCGGCGTAAGCTAAGGGCGCCATGCCGTACGAACCGCCTACTCACACCGTCGAGCGCTCCCTCCGCGCCACGACCGGAGCGAAGATCATTGCTGGTGTCGACGAGGTGGGGCGAGGCGCCTGGGCCGGACCTGTCACCGTCTGCGCGGCGGTCACCGGACTGCGTCGAGCGCCCCATGGCCTCACCGACTCCAAGCTGCTCAGCGTCAAACGCCGCACCGAACTCGCCGAGGAACTGCGGAAGTGGGTGACGTCGTACGCACTGGGGCACGCGACTCCGCAGGAGATCGACGACCTGGGGATGACTGCCGCCCTGCGCATCGCCGCCGTGCGTGCTCTGGAGACTCTTCCCGTCCGTCCCGACGCGGTGATCCTCGACGGGAAGCACGACTACCTCGGCGCGCCCTGGAAGGTCAGGACCGTGATCAAGGGTGACCAGTCCTGTGTGGCGGTCGCAGCCGCCTCGGTGATCGCCAAGGTTCAGCGCGACAAAATGATGGCCGAACTGGGTATCGACCATGCAGACTTCGGTTTTGCGGCCAACGCCGGGTATCCCTCACCCGTGCACAAGGCCGCCCTGGAGGTTCGGGGCCCCACCCCGCACCACCGCTTGTCGTGGGCGTATCTTGATGCGCTGCCCCAGTGGCAGCACCTCAAGAAGGCCCGCAGTTGGGCGAACGGAAGCGCTCCGAAGATCGAGGGTCAGCTCGGCTTCGACTTCTGACGATTCCGCTCGCCTCGATGTGCCACCCGCTGACGCGAGCCGCACGAACGTTTGATAGACATCAGCTCATGCCTCTCATTCCCGAGGAGCCTCAGATTCACGAGAGTGCCCAGGGTCCCCGCGCCACAACGGCCAGCGGCCGCACCGCGCCGACCCCCCGTCCCGTACCCGGCCCCCGCCCCGTGGCTCCGCCGCGCCCCGGTCGTCCCGGCCCCCTGCGGCCCGCGCCGCCGGTGCAACGGACGCCGCACGACGTGGCCGTGGCCGAGCCCGAACTGCCGGGCCCCACTGTCCCCGCCGCCTCCCTCCCCGCTTCGGCCTCGGCGACTCCGCAGATCCAGCTCATCCCGGCCTCGGCCGCTGGTGCGCTCGACGCTGCCGAGGAAGCCGTCGACCTTCTGCTGGAGTCGGGCCGTGCCCCCGGTGACGTGCTGGTGATCACCACCGGCGAGCACCATCCGTGGGCCGTCCACGAACTGTCCTTCGGCGAAGCCGCCTACTGGGCGCAACACGATGCCGGTGACGACGTGTTCTACGCGGACGCCACCGCGGCCGCGCGTGCCGCGTCGCGTCCCGTGGTCGTGGTCGCCGTCAACGGCGGTTCCGCCGCTGTCGCCGACGCACTGCCTCTGGCTCGTGCGCGGGCAGGTGCTCTGCTGATCGTCTGCGGCGACCCGCAGCAGGTCAACTCCGCACTGGGCGTCGGCATCTGAACTTGGTCCCCGTATGTTCGGGGACACGTGGGGTGACGAAAGGTGCCGCATGTGCGGCACCTTCTCGGCGAGGCTTCCAGCGTGTCCATGGCTTTGCATGCCGGGTGAACGGCTCGCAATTGTCGCCTCCCCATCCGGGAACGCGTGCGCCCGGTGCGCCTGGTGCGCCTTCCGGTTGTCGGCCGTACGTCGAGGACGTACGGCCGTAGAACGGTGATTCGGGACGGTCTTGGGTTCTCAGCGAGCTGCTGCTCGGCGCAGGACCTCAGAGGCGACACCACCGGTACGCGGCAGCAGCGGCGGTGACTCGGACGTCGCGAAGGGCTCCGGCGCGGAGTCCGCGTTCGGCCGGCGCCCGCCGCGTCCCTCGCCGAGGACCTGCCAGCCGTCGCGCGTCAGCGTGATGTACGCCCCGCAACGCAGCCCGTGCAGGGTGCAGGCGTCGCGCAGACCCCACATCCACGCGCCGTCCTCCTCCGTCCAACGTGCGTCGCCCTCGCGGCAGTAGAGCAGCACGGCGGTCCGCACGGGTGTGCGCCGCCGCAGATCGTGCGGGATCACCCGACGGAGCTGCGCGAGCAGTGTGTTCCGGAACATCCAGCCGTCGGCCGGTGCCGGGCGGCGCGTGAACGAGGCGCTCGCCCGCAATCGTTCGTCCGGGTCGAGGACCGCCACGATCGCGGTCGCCGGCTTGGGGCGGTGGCGCGAGTGCAGCCCGCTGACAACCTCGCGCGGGTTGCGCAGAAGCGGGATGCCGGCCTCCGCCCACTCCGCGGGTTCGAGCAGACGGGCCAGAGGGTTGGCGGACGCGGCGGACAAGTCGGCTGACGACGTGGACGCCGCGGAGGACGGAGCGAGTCCGAAGGTCACGGTCCTCCCTTCGGCTACGCGCCCATACTGCGGGCGGGGTCGGATTCGGGGAGCGCGCACCGCAGCAGAGCCCTACCGGTCCATGGACGAGCCGTGCGGGGAGCGGACCTCAATTCTTCCTGTCGAACTTGGTTGCGGCAACGAGCAATTGGGCCTGCTGACCCGAATCGGATAGTTGGTGGCTTATATCCCTACCCAGTGTTTTACCGGGCGATGCCTGGGGCCTCCGGGCCCGGCTCTTCGGGACCTGAATCGGTATGCGCGCGGGGAGCGGTGCTGCCTCCAGTGCCTCTTCAGCCTCGTCCAACCAGTACCGAAGCCACAATCCCTGGATGCCCGACCGCAACAGCAGTTGGGCGACGACCGTGGGCCTTCGGCCGGTCCCAGGCATGTCGTCGACGAGCGGTACGGGAGCAGTGGAAGCCCGTAGCGCGTCCCGCGGGGGCGGAGGCGCGACGAGAGCCTCGTTCAGGGCCCGCAGACGCCGGCGTCGTCGGACGGGGTGCGGCAGGGTGCTCGGCGGAATCATTCGTGTACGCCAGGGACTCGAGGAGCGTGATGCGAGCGAGGGTGGAGATCCGGTTCCGCCTCCACTGGACCGGCCCGGGCCGGCTGTGCGGGGCGGGACGGCCGACCGGACGGGTCGGGCCGGTGCCTCGGAGGCGCCAGAGACCCAGCCTCCGGGCGACTTGGCTCACTCGGCCGGCATCGTCACGGAGGCGTTCGCCACGCTGTCCGGGAGGGAAGCCCGGGCCGGGGTGCGAGCGGCGGACGAAGCTGGTTGCCCCAGCCGGACAGGAATCCGGCTTCTGACAGAGGACGATGCAGGCCCTCGCGGATGCCGGGGGCACACGGGTTGCCTGCCCTGTCTGAGTTGGACATCCGGACCGAGTGCTTCAGCCGGCCGCGGCGCTCACTGACGTACGGACAGCGGGTGGCGAAGGGGGCGGACGGAGCGGTGCTCTCGCTCTTGCCGGGCTTTGGGCGCTGAGGGCTGGGGATCGTAGGCGAGGGCTGCGGGTTCGCGCAGTGTCAGTGCTGTGGGGTTGCATGGGGGGCATGAGCGACTTGGATTTGCGTGCCGAGGCTGATGCTGTGCTGGCCCGTCTGGTGGGGGGCGGGAGTGACGGCGCCCGGCTGCGTGAGGATCAGTGGCAGGCGATCGAGGCGCTGGTGGTGGGGCATCGGCGTGCGTTGGTGGTGCAGCGGACGGGGTGGGGGAAGTCTGCGGTGTATTTCGTCGCCACGTCGCTGCTGAGGCGGCGGGGCGCGGGCCCCACGGTGATCATCTCGCCGTTGCTGGCGCTCATGCGGAACCAGGTCGAGTCGGCGGCACGGGCGGGGATCGCTGCGCGAACGATCAATTCGGCCAATCCGGAGGAGTGGGAGGCGATCCAGGCCGAGGTCGCGGCAGGGACCGTGGATGTGCTGCTGGTGAGTCCGGAGCGCTTGAACTCGCCTGATTTCCGTGAAGCGGTGCTGCCGCGGCTGGCGGCGACGACCGGCCTGCTGGTGGTCGACGAGGCACACTGCATCTCGGACTGGGGGCACGACTTCAGGCCCGACTACCGGCGGCTGCGCACGATGCTGGTGGAGTTGCCCGCGGGTGTGCCCGTGCTGGCCACGACGGCGACCGCGAACGCGCGGGTGACCGCGGATGTGGCTGAGCAACTGGGCACCGGGGGTGGCGAAGCACTGGTTCTGCGGGGTCCGCTGGACCGGGAGAGCCTGCGCCTGGGAGTGCTGCAGTTGCCGGACGCGGCGCATCGGCTGGCGTGGCTGGGGGAGCGGCTGGGGGATCTGCCGGGTTCAGGGATCATCTACACGCTGACGGTGGCGGCGGCGGACGAGGTCGCGGCGTTCCTGCGGCAGCGCGGGTACCCGGTGGCTTCCTACACCGGAAAGACGGAGAACGCCGACCGGTTGCAGGCGGAGGAGGATCTGCTGGCGAACCGGGTGAAGGCGCTGGTGGCGACATCGGCACTGGGGATGGGCTTCGACAAGCCGGACCTCGGATTCGTCGTGCACATGGGGTCACCCTCGTCTCCGATCGCCTACTACCAGCAGGTCGGACGTGCGGGGCGTGGCGTGGACCATGCGGATGTGCTGCTGCTGCCCGGGCGGGAGGACGAGGCGATCTGGGCTTACTTCGCTTCGGTGGGCTTCCCGCCCGAGGAGCAGGTCCGTCGCACGCTGGCGGTTCTGGAGGAGGCCGGCCGGCCGTTGTCGCTGCCGGCGCTGGAGCCGTTGGTGGATCTTCGGCGCTCGCGCCTGGAGACGATGTTGAAGGTCCTGGACGTGGACGGAGCGGTCAAGCGGGTGAAGGGCGGCTGGACTGCCACCGGGCGGCCGTGGTCGTACGACGCGGAGCGGTATGCCTGGGTGGCGCGTCAGCGGGAGGCCGAGCAGCAGGCCATGCGGGACTACGTGGCGACCACAGGGTGCCGGATGGAGTTCTTGCAGAGGCAGCTGGACGACGAGAAGGCGGCCCCCTGCGGTCGTTGCGACACCTGCGCCGGGCCCTGGCTCGATCCCGTCGTTTCCCCCGGCGCCCTCGCCGGTGCGGCCGGAGAGCTGGACCGCCCCGGGGTCGAGGTCGACCCACGCCGTATGTGGCCCACGGGCATGGCGGCGGTCGGCGTCGACCTCAAGGGCCGCATCCCCGCGGGTCAGCAGGCGTCCGTGGGCCGGGCACTGGGCAGGCTGTCGGACATCGGCTGGGGCAATCGGCTGCGCCCGCTGCTGTCGGCTCAGGCGGCGGACGGGCCGGTCCCGGACGACGTGCTGGCGGCCGTGGTGACGGTGGTTGCCGACTGGGCGCGTTCGCCGGGTGGCTGGGCAAGCGGCGCCCCTGAGGCGATGGCGCGACCGGTGGGGATCGTCGCCGTGCCATCCCGTAGTCACCCGCGACTGGTCTCGTCCCTGGCCGACGGTTTGGCCCGTGTCGGCAGGCTCCCCCTTTTGGGCAGCCTTGCCTACACCCCGCTCGCCGACGAGCATGCGGCGCACCGCAGCAACTCCGCTCAGCGGCTGCGCGCCCTGGCCGCCTCCTTCACCGTGCCGGAGGAACTCGCCGCTGCCCTGGCCGACACCCCCGGCCCGGTCCTGCTCGTCGACGACTACACCGATTCCGGCTGGACGCTGGCTGTCGGTGCACGCCTCCTGCGCCGGAGCGGAGCCGACCAGGTGCTGCCGCTCGTCCTGGCCATGGCCGGATAGGGATTCACGAACCTCAACTCCTGGGTCTCCTGGGGGCTTCCGTGTGGCGGCCGGCAAGTCTGAGCGGGCTCAGCCAGCGGTCATTGCGGGAGGGGTCATCGCGACGAGGGTGGCAGGGGGCGCGCCATGCTCGGTGAGCAGATCGGCGATGGCCACAGTCCGTCGTGCGGTCTCGTCGGCCGGTCCAGTGGTCGGCCCGCCCGCAGAGGGCAACGGAGGCTCCCTCATGCCGAGATATGGTCGAAACGGGAACCGCATTACTCGACAGTCGCGGGCGGTGGCCGCCTGTGACAGGGCTGGACCGTGGAGTTCGCGTGTGGCGCGCGCGGCAACGTGTTCGTCCCGTCCTTCGTTTCGAGGCGCTGGCGGTCCGGACGTTGATGCCGGATCGAGAGGCGGCGTCGACCTGGTCGAGAATGAGCGCGCGCAGCGCAGAGATGACCACGATCGGCCCGGCGCCGGACCTGTGCAGCAGGACCGTGACCCCGAAGGCCACCCCTGCCCTGCCTCATCCCACATGCTCCACGACCGGGGCACGGCGCTTGTCGGCGACCGGCGCCTCGATCGTCCGTCACCGGTCCTCCCGCAGGCGCGACGATCCGGTGCAGTCTCCGACGAGCCGGGCGAGGATCCCGTCGGCGGCCTCGCGCAACTCCGTCTTGCTCGTGTTGCGTCATGCCCCCATACAACAGGGCGCCTCCGACAGCGCGGCGTCGTGGCGGCCGACCTGTGGACGGACGACTGTTGATTGTCGTGGCCCTGATCGGACTTATCCACAGGGTGAACCGGAATGCTGCGATCCGCGAGATCGTCAGCGCATGACGAATCACAGCGAAACGACTGGATCCGCTGCAAACGGTAATAACGGCGAGCGGGACAACGGCGGGCAGGGCAACGGAGGGCGGGGCAGTGGAAGGCGGAGCGGTGACGGCTCAGGGGTCGGTGACCGCGTCGGAATCGACGCCCACGGCGCCGAACACCAGGTCACTCTGCGGACCCCGGGCGAACTGGCAGACGCCCTGCCCTATCTGCTGGGGTACCGGCCCGAGGACAGCATCGTCCTGGTCTCCCTGCACGACCGCGGCGGTCGCGGCCGGTTCGGTGGGCGTGCCCGGCTCGGCATTCCCGCGAACAAGGACGACTGGGCCGCCGTGGCTCGGCAGTTGGCCCATGGACTGATCACCGGCAGCGAACGCAGGGGCGCCCGCCCCGAGCAGATGGTCGCCTACCTCTGCCAGGAACCGACTGCCGGTGAGACCGGAAGGCAGATCACGGAAGGGCTCGCCCCGCTCGCCGCGCTGCTGCGCACCGAGTGCGGTCGGCTCGACGTTCCTGTGATCGAAGCACTGTGCATCTCCGACGGCCGCTATTGGTCGTACTGTTGCCCGAGCGAGGAATGCTGCCCCGCGGAGGGACTCCCCATGGGTCTGCCCGGTACGTCGGTGCTCGCCGCCGCAGCCACATATGCCGGGCTGCAGGTGCGTGGCACACTGCGCGAGTTGCGGGCCAGGCTGCAGCCCTGGGAGACCGCGGCTGCTCTGGAGCAGGAAGCCGCCCTGGACGCCGCCGGCATGGACCTGGTCCCGAGGATGCTCGACGTGATGAGCCGGGCCCGAGTGGCTGAGGAGACGGTGCGCCTGGCCCGGCGCACCATGACCCGTTTCGGCGAAGCGTCCCCCGTCTCGGGCACTCTCCAGGCGGACCTGCGCGACGACGCACTGCTGGGGCACCAGGAAGCGGCACAACTCATCCTCGGCCTCCAGGACCGCACGACACGGGACCACGCGGCCGAGTGGATGGAGGCCGAGGAAGCCGGGCCGGCCCTGCGGCTGTGGCGCGCGCTGGCCCGCCGGTGCGTCGGGCCCTACGGCGAACATGCGGCGGCCCCGCTGACGCTCGCCGGGTGGGTCGCGTGGTCCGCGGGTGACGAGATCGAAGCCAGGGAAGCACTGGCCATGGCCCTGGGCGCGGATCCCAGCTACCTCTTCGCCCGGCTCCTGCACCAGGCCTGCAACGAGGGACTGGACCCGGAGTCGATCCGCCGCTGCCTGCGCGCGGAACGAGAGGGGCGTGACGTACTTGTGCGGGCGGAGTCCGCGCAATCCGGCGACATGATGAGGACCGACGCGCCGGCGTCGCCGACCACTCCCCGGTCTGGCGGGAGCCAGGCGGCGTTCTCGCCTGACTCCGACGGGATGCCACCAGCGTCGCCGTCCTGTGCCGACGGGACACCGCCGCCGTGTCCGGCTGAAATCGATGGGGCCGTTCCGGCGCCCCGGCTCGGTTCCGACGAGATCCTTCCGGCACCGCCGTCCGCGACGGCAGCCCGTCGACGCAAGCGGGTACGTCCCAGTGTTCGCACCGAAGCCTGTTCGAACCCGGCGGATGGGGAGGGACGGGCCTCGGGTGCGGAGGAAACCCGTCGGCGCTCTCGGCCGGTCGGCAGTACGCGCCCCGGTGTCCGCCGGCGCGCCGCAGGCCAGGCCGACGCGCGCGGACCCGAGGGCGCACGGCCCGGTGTCAGTGCCACCGAGGAGGAGGGATGAGCGACCGCCGGCGACGTGTTGCACGCGGGTGGTGGTCCCACCTGTGCAGGTGGGTGGCGACTCCGGCCCGCCGCCATTCGGTCGCATGCCGGGCCCGTGGGCGTGACCCTGACCAGGCCCGCCCCGTTCACCTGAGTGGCGGAACGTCTGGCCGGGCCGTGCCGTCGTCCTGCCCATGTCCATCAGGAGCCCCGCACCGGGCGCCGAACACGCCCCAACCGCGCAGAGCGCAGAGGAAGCGCCCCTTGCATCAGTCGACTCCTCCCTTCGCAGACAGCGGCAGTCCCGCCCTCGGCACGCCGACGACGGTTTGGAGTGGAAGCGCCGGTCCGCCGCCACGGGCCACGGATACCGGCATGCCCGGGCCAGGGTTCCCGACTGGAGTCCAGCGCACCCCGGTGACGGCAGAGCACCGCCGGAGCACGGCTTCGGCGGCGGACCGGGCGGGCCCCGTCCGCCCGGCGTCCTGGGACCGCGAGTTGCTCCTCTCTGCATCGTGGGACGGCGAGCCGTCGCCCTCTGCGCCATGGGATGACGGGCCGACTCCATCGGCAGAGCCCGTACAGCGTGCATCGACACCGGCGGCGCAGAGCCGGACTTCGCGTCCGCCTGTGAGTCGTCCTTCTCGCCCGCCTTCGACCGGCGCGGCCGGCCCGCCTTCACAGAGCGGCTCCTCAGGATCCCGAGGCCCCGCCGACCTGCCTGCGGTGCACTCGGCCATCATCTGCGTGGCGCTTCCCGGCCTCGCCATCTCGACGGATCAGGGGCAGTTGACCGGTCAGGGGCTGGAAGGCTTCTACCGCGCGGGCCGGCGCGTACTTTCCCGGTGTCAGGTACGTATCGCCGGCCGTGAGCCGCTTGCGGTCCAGGCGCGGGCGACGGCGGCGGATCGCGCACGCTTCGTGGCCACCGTGCGCGTCTCGCCGGGCGGAGGTCCGGACCCCGATGTCGTTGTCGAACGCACACGTCACGCGGACGGGACGGAACGCATCACGCTGCACAGCGCCGCCACCCGGCCACTGAGGCTGCCGGTGGAGGTGGCACTCGGCACGGACCTCGCGGACCTGGGCGCGATCGCGTCGGGCCGAGCGGGCCCGGAACTGCCCGCGAGCGTCAACGACTCCGGCCTTCGCTGGTCCTGTGCGGCCGGCTCCGCGTCGGTCACGGCCGATCCGCCACCGGCTGACGCGCTGGCGTCGGCAGGCCTGCTGCGCTGGGAGTTCGACCTGCTCCCCGGCGGCACGGCCGGTCTGGAGCTGCGGGTTCGCCTGGACGGCGCGGGCCCCGTCCGGGCGGCGGGGCGCGCGGCCACCAGCCCCCTGGCTCCCGCGCGCGCAACGGGAGACGTTCCCGCGATCGAGCATCTCCTGCGCACGAGCATCGACGACCTCCAGTCCTTACTGCTGCGGGACCCGGCACGCCCCATCGACACCCATGTTGCGGCCGGAGCCCCCTGGCGCTGCGGCCTGGCCCCGGCCGACGCCCTGGTCGCAGCCCGGATGACACTGGCGCTCGGCACCCGACTCGCCGTCGGGACGCTCCGCACCCTGGCGCGCACCCAACTCCGGGGGCAGGCAGCGCAGTCCGGCATGATCCCCGGGCCACGCCGCGACGCGGGGGCGCACCTGCCGGCCGCGTGTACGGGCACCGAGGCCACCCTGCTGTTCCCCGTACTCCTCGCTGAGGCTTTTCGGTGGGGGCTCTCGAGGCAGGAGACGGAAGAACTGCTCCCGGCAGCCGAACGTTGTCTGGGGTGGCTGCGGGCGGCGGCGGGGGAGGGGACGTATCTGTGCGACCCGCAGCCCGGTGGCCCGGTTCGCTGCGAGACACAGGCCCATGCGCACCGCGCGGCCGTCCTGGGCGCCGATCTGCTCGACGCGTTCGACAGGCCGGGAGGCACGGCATTGCGTCAGTGGGCCCGCCGACTGCAGACAGCCTTCCGTGAGGATTTCTGGATCGATGATCGTCGCGGTGGTCGCCCGGCGGCAGCGCGCGCTTCGGACGGACGCCTCGTACCCCAGCTCGGGGCCACGGCCGTCCATCTCCTGGACACCGGCCTGCTCGGCGGGGGTGAACCAGCACCCGGGCTGCTCGACAGAGTGCAGACCGAGCAGCTCGCCCGGCTGCTCGGCAGCCCGGCCATGGACTCGGGGTGGGGATTGCGCGGACTGGGCACGAAGGAGGCGGGATACAACCCTTTCGGCCACCGTACCGGGGCGGTAAGGGTTCACGAGACGGCGGTCGCCGTCGCGGGACTGGCCGCCGCCGGGTACGAGAAGGAGGCCGGCTCGCTCTTGCGGGGCCAGCTCGCGGCGGCTGAGAGCTTCGGTCACCGGCTCCCCGAGATGTTCGCCGGAGAGCAGCGCACTGAGGGAAGCGCGCCCCTCCCTCATCCAGCGGCCTGCCGTCCCGCGGCCACGGCGGCTGCCGCGGGAGTCCTGCTGCTGAGCACCCTCGTGGGGATCCGGCCCGACGCCCCGGCAGGGACGGTCACACTGCGCCCCATGCGCAGTGCGCCCCTCGGCGAGATCGGTCTGACCGGCCTGAGGATCGCGGGTGCCCCGTTCTCGGTGCGCGTCAGCAGACTCGGCCTCGCCATGGTCGAGGAAGCCGCCGAGGGACTGCAACTGGGGTCGTGACCTCGAACGACACGGCACTCAGCAGCAAGGGAGAGGTGCACCGTCCTGTCCCGGACCTCCGTGGATCAGTCAGTGGTGCGGTCGGCGAAGGGACTGTTTATCGTCAGGCAGACGACTATGATCACCGCATGGCCTACGACCCGTCAGCCTTTCCGCCCTTCGCCGTCACTGTGGATCTGGTCGTACTGACCGTGCGCCGCCACGCTCTGTGCGCGCTCGCGGTGCGCAGGGGCGAGTCACCGTTCCAGGGACGATGGGCACTGCCGGGCGGCTTTGTGCGGGCCGACGAGGACCTGGCGCAGGCCGCAGCCCGTGAGCTGGCCGAGGAGACCGGCCTGCACGCCCACGACCCTGAAGTCCCCGTCCAGGCCAACGGAGCACACCTGGAACAGTTGGCGACCTACGGCGATCCCAAGCGCGATCCCAGGATGCGGGTGGTGAGCGTCGCCCACCTGGCTCTCGCCCCCGATCTGCCCGCCCCGCGGGCAGGCGGTGATGCCAGCAACGCGCGCTGGGCGCCTGTCGAGGAGTTGTTGCAGCACGGTGGTTACGGCCGAGACGGGGAGCCGGTCGCGCCCCTCGCCTTCGACCATGCGCAGATCCTGTCGGACGGCGTGGAGCGCGCCCGCTCGAAGATCGAGTACTCGTCGCTGGCCACCGCGTTCTGTCCGCCCGAGTTCACCGTCGGCGAGCTGCGCCGCGTCTACGAGGCGGTATGGGGTGTGGCACTCGATCCGCGCAACTTCCATCGCAAGGTGACGGGTACCCCGGGCTTCCTGGTGCCCACTGGCGGTACGACCACACGGCAGGGCGGCCGTCCGGCCCAGCTCTTCCGGGCCGGCGGCGCCACTCTGCTCAACCCGCCGATGCTGCGCCCCGAAGTGTGACGCCATAGAAAACGGACATAACGCGCTATCTTGCTGTGGGTGATCCAGGCCTTCGGACTGACCAGCAACTCCCGCAAGAGCCTCCCGTCCACGGTCGACGACGTGTCATTCGAAGCGCGTGCAGGCCATGTCACCACGCTCCTCGGAGCGCCTGGTGCGGGCAAGACGACGGTGCTCAGACTGATGCTCGAACTGCAACACGGCCGTGGCATCACCTACTTCAGAGGCCGCCCGCTGCACCGCATCGCCCACCCCTCGCGCGAGGTCGGTGTCCTCATGGGCGATGTGCCGGGCCATCCCGCGCGCACGGTCCGCGGCCACCTGCGGATGCTGTGCGCGGCGGCCGGTGTGCCGGTCCGTCGTGCCGACGAGGTGCTCGAAGTGGTGGGTCTCGTCAGTCTGCGTGATGAGCGGCTCGGCACCCTGTCCCGCGGCATGGACCGACGCCTGGGCCTGGCCTGCGCGTTGTTGTCGGACCCGCACACCCTTGTGCTGGACGATCCCGCCGCCGGGCTTTCCACGCGGGAGAGCCGCTGGCTGCACGGAATGCTGCGAGCGCACGCCGCCCAGGGGGGCACGGTCCTGTTCACCACGCCCGAGCCCAAGGAAGCCGCGCGCGCCGCAGATCACGTCATCACGCTCGAACAGGGCAGACTCGTCTCCGACCAGGAGGCCGAGACGTTCGCCCGTACGAGGCTGCGCTCCCGTGTCGCCGTCCGTACCCCCCATGCCGCCCGCCTCGCCGCGCTGCTTGCCAAGGAGGCCCGCGCGGCACACCGCTCCGTCGAGGTCGTCCGGGAGGACGGCAACCGTCTTTCCGTGTACGGCAGTACGTGTGCCGACGTGGGCGAGACCGCGTTCCGTCACGGCATCCTCATGCACCAACTCGCTGACGAAACGGGGGACATGGGCCCGGGAGCGGAGCTGCTCCCCGGCGAGGCCGCGCGCGTGCCTCAGGACAAGCAGGCGGCTCAGGACAAGCAGTCGGCCGTCGCAGGGCCGGAATCCGGCGAGCTGCTCGGAGCCGGGGAGGCCAGGGCTGCCAGGACGGAGACAGGGGGCGGCCAGGGAGTAGATCACGGACCCGCATCGCAAAGTGGCCCGGAAACATGCGATGACCGGACGGTGCATGCCGACCGAGAGGGGCATGGTGGCCAGTCGGCACTCATGAGCCGGAAAGAGCACAGCGGCCTCACGGCAGAGAGCGGTCGCGCCGCTTCACCCTTCGCCACGGCCTCCGAAGCCCTTGCCCCCCTGTCCGCCCTCCCGCCCCCCATTTCCGTCAGGTCCGCCCCCAGCCCCTTGCGTCCTCTGCGCTACGAACTGCGCCGCGCGGCAGGAATCGGCACCGGGTTCGTCACCGGCGTCGCGGTACTCGTCGCATCCGCCCTCACCGCCGTGCTCCTCGCACGAGTCGGTCATACTCCGCAGGCGCGTCTGCTGGCCGCATGGCCCAGGGAGCTTCCACTGCCACCGGCGGCACTCGGGGCCGGGCTGCTGGGCGCGCTCGCGTTCGGCGACGAGTTCCGCCACCCCGCCCTGGCAGCGGACCGCGGCAGTGTCCCCCGCAGGCTGGGACTGCTCACCGCGAAACTCGTCGTAGCCGCAGCCACCGCGCTCACGCTGGCGTTTCTCACGGTGGGCTGCGACGCGGAAGTGCTCTACCTCGTCTACGGACGGGAACTCGCGGATGTTCCCGCCGACTGGTTCTCGCTGAGCGCGAGTTGGTTCGGGCTCGTGGTCGGGTGCGCGTGGGCCGGCGTACTGGCCGCCGGCATCTTCCGGTCCACCACAGCCGGGCTCGCCGCGGTGGTCGCCGTCCCCGTCGTCGTCGTACCCCTCGTACAGAAAGTGCTGGAGGGGACGTCCGTGCGAGCGGCGGCCGGGCTTCCCGCGCGGTTGCGCGAGGTTCTCCTGCTCCAGTGGCCCTTCGGCGGGGAGCGCTATCTGGCCGGAGCGGTACGGGTGATCGCCCAACCTGTGGGCGGCGCGCTGACGTTGTCGCTGACCGCCCTGCTGTGCGCATATCTGCTCACGACCCTGCGCAGCAGGGTTCGATGACGACCGTCCGTACGCTTCCGGTCTCGACTCGCGCACAACTTCCCGACGAAAGCGCATTTCTTTCCGATAAGGCGTCAATTGCGACGGGGTGAGCGATCACCCTTTCGTGTGCTTTTCACCAAAGACCTCAAGGGAGTTGGAGGCAACGCCGACAAAGGTTCCGTGAGTACCCTTGCGCACACCATGATGACCGCCGCCCGCTCCGCCGACTCCGGTCTGGCCGGCCCGGGCGAACTCGACCGCTACCCCTTCGCCGAAGCCCCCGCCGCCAACCGCGTCGGAGCCTCCATCTGGGACAGCCAGGAGCCGGAGCTGGGCCGCGTGGGCCGACGGGCCGCGGGCAACCGCGGGCGCGGACTGCACGGCCAACTCGTCCAGCAGCTCGGCCAGATGATCGTCTCCGGTGATCTGGGAGCCGACCGGCCGCTGGTCCCTGAGGAGATCGGCCAGCGTTTCGAGGTCTCCCGCACCGTCGTCCGGGAGTCGCTCCGTGTCCTGGAGGCGAAGGGCCTGGTCAGCGCCCGCCCGAACGTCGGCACGCGCGTGCGCCCCGTCAGCGACTGGAACCTCCTGGACCCGGACATCATCGAGTGGCGCGCCTTCGGGCCGCAGCGCGACGACCAGCGCCGCGAGCTGAGCGAACTGCGCTGGACGATCGAACCGCTCGCCGCGCGCCTGGCTGCCGGACACGGCCGCGAGGACGTCCAGCAGCGCCTCGGTGACATGGTCGAGATCATGGGGCATGCCATGAACCAGGGCGACGCGCTCACCTTCTCCCGGGCCGACGCCGAGTTCCATTCCCTGCTTGTCCAGGTGGCGGGCAACCGCATGCTGGAGCACCTTTCCGGGATCGTCTCGGCCGCCCTGCAGGTCTCCGGAGGCCCGGCGACCGGCTGTGACCGGCCGAACGAGTCGTCGCTGGCGCACCACGCCCGGATCGTCGACGCCCTCGCCGCCGGTGACGGCATGGCGGCGGAGGCCGCCGTGCGTCAACTGCTCACCGTCCACCCCGAGGTGGAGCGCGTGGTGCCCGCGCCGCGCGAGCACTGACCGCGCACCGCGGGCGGCGCGGCCGAGGGTGCCCCTCCTCTTCTGCGGCATCGTTCGGCCGTCGAGCCACTCCGTCGGACCCCGCAGGATCTCCGAGAATCCTGCGGGGCTCGACGGCTCGACGGCTCGGCGCGCTGGCGGCACCCTCCCGGCGCAGGGGGTCAGAATGGATGACTGACCTTGTCTGACCGCTTCTGACCGTTTTTAGCCGCTTACGGGGTGTGACTCGGGCCACGCAGATTGGGCGTAACGCTCGTGCGAACAGCACGATGACCTAAGAGGTGACAGCCGCGGAGGGAATACGGACGCCGTTTCAGGCGCTGTGCATCTTCCCGGCCCCCGCCCGCGCCGTCGGCCCTTCACGGGTCGGTGGTCGGCTCCTGTCCGCCGTGGACGGGGCCGTAAGCCGTTTTTCAACGTTCCGAGAGGTTGTTCGTGTCGGCCAGCACATCCCGTACGCTCCCGCCGGAGATCGCCGAGTCCGTCTCTGTCATGGCTCTCATTGAGCGGGGAAAGGCTGAGGGGCAGATCGCCGGCGATGACGTGCGTCGGGCCTTCGAAGCTGACCAGATTCCGGCCACTCAGTGGAAGAACGTACTGCGCAGCCTCAACCAGATCCTCGAGGAAGAGGGTGTGACGCTGATGGTCAGTGCCGCGGAGCCCAAGCGCACCCGAAAGAGCGTCGCAGCGAAGAGTCCGGCCAAGCGCACCGCCACCAAGACGGTCGCGGCGAAGACGGTGACCACGAAGAAGGCCACCGCCACCGCCACCCCGGCGGCTCCCGCCGCCGAGCCCGCCATTGAGGACGAGACGCCCGCCAAGAAGACAGCAGCAAAGAAGACGACGCCCGCCAAGAAGGCGGCTGCGAAGAAGGCCGTCCCCACCAAGAAGACGGCGGCCAAGAAGACGACCGCAGGCAAGGACGACGCCGAGGCCTCCGAGGACGAGGTCATCGAGGACGTCAAGCCCGGTGAAGAGGAGGAGGAGGGGGCCGAGAACAAGGGCTTCGTCCTCTCCGACGACGACGAGGACGACGCGCCTGCCCAGCAGGTCGCCGTGGCCGGTGCCACCGCCGACCCGGTCAAGGACTACCTCAAGCAGATCGGCAAGGTCCCGCTGCTCAACGCCGAGCAGGAGGTCGAGCTCGCCAAGCGCATCGAGGCCGGTCTGTTCGCCGAGGACAAGCTGGCCAACGCCGACAAGCTCGCGCCGAAGCTCAAGCGCGAGCTGGAGATCATCGCCGAGGACGGCCGCCGCGCCAAGAACCACCTCCTGGAGGCCAACCTCCGCCTGGTGGTCTCCCTGGCCAAGCGCTACACCGGCCGCGGCATGCTCTTCCTGGACCTCATCCAGGAGGGCAACCTCGGTCTGATCCGCGCGGTCGAGAAGTTCGACTACACCAAGGGCTACAAGTTCTCCACGTACGCCACCTGGTGGATTCGTCAGGCCATCACCCGCGCCATGGCCGACCAGGCCCGCACCATCCGTATCCCGGTGCACATGGTCGAGGTCATCAACAAGCTCGCGCGCGTGCAGCGCCAGATGCTCCAGGACCTGGGCCGCGAGCCCACCCCGGAGGAGCTGGCCAAGGAACTCGACATGACCCCCGAGAAGGTCATCGAGGTCCAGAAGTACGGCCGCGAGCCCATCTCGCTTCACACCCCCCTGGGCGAGGACGGCGACAGCGAGTTCGGTGACCTCATCGAGGACTCCGAGGCCGTCGTCCCGGCCGACGCGGTCAGCTTCACGCTCCTCCAGGAGCAGCTGCACTCCGTCCTGGACACCCTGTCCGAGCGCGAGGCGGGCGTCGTCTCGATGCGCTTCGGTCTCACCGACGGTCAGCCGAAGACCCTCGACGAGATCGGCAAGGTGTACGGCGTCACGCGCGAGCGCATCCGCCAGATCGAGTCGAAGACGATGTCGAAGCTGCGCCACCCGTCGCGCTCGCAGGTGCTGCGCGACTACCTCGACTAGGCCGTAGCCGTACGACGCCGAGGCCCGGTTTCCTGCAGGGAGCCGGGCCTTCGTGCTGCGCGCACAGGCGCCCTGCGTGACTCTGGGTTTCCGATCACCACCCGGAGTGAGGAGCACGTATGCGTCGTCCCATTGCCCGGGCGCTTGCCCGGCCGCTGATTCTGGCGGCCGTGGCAGCGGCCATACCGCTGGTGTCGGCTGCCCCTGTGGCGGCCGACAGCATCGTCGTCGGGGGCTTCCCGGTCGATGTCTCCCAGGCGCCCTGGACGGTGGCCCTGTCCAGCCGTGACCGGTTCGGAGGTACGCGCGCCGGGCAGTTCTGCGGCGGTGTCGCCGTCGGCCGGACCACGGTGCTCACCGCTGCCCACTGCATGGGCGAGGACGTCCTGGGGGCACCGCCAGAGCAGGTGCGCGATTTCAGGGTCATCGCGGGTCGTACGGACCTGCTCTCGGAGCAGGGAGCGGAGATCGCCGTGCGAGAGGTCTGGGTGAATCCGGGGTACGACCCCCAGAGCAACGCGGGGGATTTCGCAGTCCTCACGCTTACCGAGCCGCTGCCCCAGGACGCGGTCGTCGCCATGGCGGGCGCCGGTGATCCCGCGTACGAGCCGGGAACACCCGCCACGGTGTACGGGTGGGGCGACGTCACGGGTGGCGGTGACTACGCGCGCAGTCTGCGGGCGGCACGCGTGCATGTGATGTCGGACACAGCCTGCCGGAAGGCTTACCCGGCCGGCGCCGACGGCACCTACCTTGCCGACAGCATGCTGTGCGCAGGGGAGGAGCGGGGCGGCCGTGATGCCTGCCAGGGAGACAGCGGAGGGCCGCTGGTCGCCCGCGGGAAGCTGATCGGGCTCGTGTCCTGGGGGAACGGCTGTGGGCGAGCCGGCTGGCCCGGCGTCTATGCCCGGGTGTCCGACGTCATGCGGACGCTGGACTGGGACCGCTCAGAGACGGCCGACTCGGTGCCGCAGGGCCAGGTCGGAGTGTCTCCAGGGCGCTGAGCGACGTCGCCGAAGGCCATGAGCAAAGGGCGGTTGCCCCCGGGGATCGGGGACAGCCGCCCTCATGCCGACCTGTGTCGGCGCCGGCTCGTCGTGGACGCGAGGTGTCAGCGCTCTTCTTCGGAGGCGGATACCGGAACGGTCGTGAGCCGCTCCGTCTCGTCCTGTATCTCAGCGGCGATCTTCTTGAGTTCCGGCTCGAACTTGCGACCGTGGTGGGCGCAGAAGAGCAGTTCTCCACCGCTGAGCAGGACGACGCGTACGTACGCCTGGGCGCCGCAGCGGTCGCAGCGGTCAGCGGCCGTCATCGGGCTCGCGGGGGTCAGAACAGTAGTCACGTCGCCTCTTCTCTAGCTCGACGAGCTGTCGTACCAGGGTCAACATCCAACCAGCCCCAAAACGTTCCCGCTTGCGGCTTCACTCAGAGAGAAATTTCTCCGGGCGGCCGGCTGCTGCCGGTTTGGCGGCGAATGTGCCGTATTGCGTGTCTGTGTGTCTTACGTGTCGCACTGTGTCGGTGAAGGTCGGTCCTCCCGGCTGGGTTGCCGGTTGTTCATGAGGACGTGCCCGGAGCCTAAATGGTTCATGCCCCGAAGGGAACGTGATATGTACTTCACCCCATCGAGGGATCGAACAGGTATACGACCGTGGATTACTGTGTGCTTCACACGAGGGTGGCGTTACAACGGCTCTACCAGGCCTCGGTACCCTCGTGGCGGCGACCGATGCCGTGCCCTTACCCAGAAGGGCCCCACCTGAAATTCAGCGAGGAGCGAACCGCGTGACCGCCGAGACGTCCGTGCCGTCCACAGCTCTGCTGGCAGGAGCAGACCGCGACGGGTCCAACTACACCGCGCGGCACCTGCTCGTCCTCGAGGGGCTCGAGGCCGTCCGCAAGCGCCCGGGTATGTACATCGGCTCGACCGACAGTCGGGGGCTGATGCACTGCCTGTGGGAAATCATCGACAACTCCGTCGATGAAGCCCTGGGCGGGTACTGCGACCACATCGAAGTGATCCTCCACGACGACGCCTCCGTGGAGGTCCGGGACAACGGCCGGGGCATTCCGGTCGACGTCGAGCCCAAGACCGGCCTGTCCGGTGTCGAGGTCGTGATGACCAAGCTGCACGCCGGCGGCAAGTTCGGTGGCGGCTCGTACGCCGCCTCCGGCGGTCTGCACGGCGTGGGTGCCTCCGTGGTGAACGCCCTGTCGGCGCGGCTGGACGTCGAGGTGGACCGTAGCGGCCACACCCATGCGATCAGCTTCCGGCGTGGCGTGCCGGGCGCCTTCGCGGCCGACGGCCCCGACGCCGAATTCGATGCCACGAGCGGCCTGCGCAAAGCCAAGAAGATCCCCAGGACCCGGACCGGCACGCGCGTGCGGTATTGGGCCGACCGTCAGATCTTCCTCAAGGACGCCAAGCTCTCCCTGGAGGGCCTCCACCAGCGCGCCCGCCAGACCGCGTTCCTGGTGCCCGGCCTGACCATCGTCGTCCGTGACGAGTTCGGTCTGGGTGAGGGCGGCAGCAAGGGTGAGGAGTCCTTCCGCTTCGACGGCGGGATCAGCGAGTTCTGCGAGTACCTGGCCACGGACAAGCCCGTCAACGACGTCCTCCGTTTCTCCGGGCAGGGCATCTTCAAGGAGACCGTCCCAGTCCTCGACGACCATGGCCAGATGACGCCCACAGAGGTCACCCGTGAGCTCGGCGTGGACGTGGCGATGCGCTGGGGCACCGGCTACGACACGACCCTGAAGTCGTTCGTCAACATCATCGCCACCCCCAAGGGCGGCACCCACGTCGCCGGTTACGAGCAAGCCGTCGTCAAGACGATGAACGAGGTACTGCGCGCCAAGAAGATGCTGCGCGTGGCCGAGGACGACATCGTCAAGGACGACGCCCTCGAGGGACTCACCGCGGTCGTCACCGTCCGTCTGGCGGAGCCGCAGTTCGAGGGTCAGACCAAGGAAGTCCTCGGTACCTCGGCGGCCCGCCGCATCGTGAACACCGTGATCGCCAAGGAGCTCAAGGCGTTCCTGACGTCCACGAGGCGGGATGCCGCGGCCCAGGCCCGGGTCGTCATGGAGAAGGCGGTCGCCGCGGCACGCACGCGTATCGCGGCCCGCCAGCACAAGGACGCACAGCGCCGCAAGACGGCTCTGGAGTCCTCCTCGCTGCCCGCCAAGCTCGCCGACTGCCGCAGCGACGACGTCGACCGCAGCGAGCTGTTCATCGTCGAGGGCGACTCCGCGCTCGGTACCGCGAAGCTCGCCCGGAACTCCGAGTTCCAGGCGCTGCTGCCCATCCGGGGCAAGATCCTCAACGTCCAGAAGTCGTCCGTCACGGACATGCTGAAGAACGTCGAGTGCGGGGCGATCATCCAGGTCATAGGAGCGGGGTCGGGCCGGACCTTCGACATCGACGCGGCCCGCTACGGCAAGATCATCATGATGACCGACGCCGACGTCGACGGTTCGCACATCCGATGCCTGCTGCTGACGCTGTTCCAGCGCTACATGCGCCCCATGGTCGAGGCCGGACGGGTGTTCGCCGCGGTGCCGCCGTTGCACCGGATCGAGCTCGTCCAGCCGAAGAAGGGCCAGGACAAGTACGTCTACACGTACTCGGACCGTGAGCTACGCGAGAAGCTGCTGGAATTCCAGAGCAAGGGGGTCCGGTACAAGGACTCCATCCAGCGGTACAAGGGCCTGGGCGAGATGGACGCCGACCAGCTGGCCGAGACGACGATGGATCCGCGGCACCGGACCCTGCGACGGATCAACCTCGCCGATCTCGAGGCTGCCGAGCAGGTCTTCGATCTGCTGATGGGCAATGACGTGGCGCCGCGCAAGGAGTTCATCTCCGGATCGGCCGCCACACTGGATCGCTCGCGCATCGACGCCTAGCGCCGGGGCCGGTCCCCCGGCCGACCGCGGCCCCGCTTCGGCCGGGCTGATTTTCGCACCCTCGCCGTTCCTGCGGTTCGGTGGTCGTCGGCTGGGTCTCTCCACCCACGGGTGGAGAGACCCAGCGCATGAGAATCCACCCGTGATCCACCCCGGCTCCGATCTCCCGGCCTGCGGATTTGCGTAGCTTCGAAGGTGTCGGCGGCGTCCGCTGCCGGCAGACCCTTCCTCGCTCACGGAGGCTTGTGATGTCCGGGCTCGTCGACGCGTTGCTGATCGTGGTCGCGGTGGTCGTGGTGATCGCCCGGCAGTTCCGCGCCAGCCGGATCGACACAGGGCGGCGCTGGTGGTTGCTGCCCGTGATTCTGGCCGTCGTGGCGCTCCGCGAGCCGGGACTGGTGGACGCCCACCACCGCACGGCATCGCTCGCCCTGCTCACCGCCGAGCTGGTCACCGGCCTTGCCATCGGAGCCGGATGGGCCTGGACGAGCCGGATATGGACGGAGCAGGACGGTGCGGTGTGGAGCAGGAGCACCAAGGCGAGCGGGTCCGTCTGGGGCGTCGGTATCGGAATACGCGTCGGTCTCTTCGCGCTCGGGGCTGCGCTCGGTGTCCATCAGGACTCCTCCGCCCTTCTGCTCGCCCTGGCGGCCACGCTGCTGGTCCGCTCCGGCGTCCTGACCTGGCGTGCGCGTTCCCTGTGCCCTGCCGCCGCACCGGCTCCGGCGTACGGTGAGCCCATGTTCCGGTCCATGGGGAAGGAACGTGCGTGACGGAGAACGCCTGGACCCGCTGGCCCTCCAGGGAGGCGCTCGGGCGGGAGACGACCACGCGTCCTCGGCGCCTGCTGGGCTGGGTCGTGCGGTCGTCGGTGCTCGCCATGCTCCTCTGGGGCGCCTTCAGCGGCAGGCACGTCCACGGTTGGGGTGTGGTCGGGGCAGTGGCCGGGATCCTCTTGGCCGCGGTCGGAGCCTGGGCACTCTTCCGCACCACCCTGGCGCACCGGCTATGGCCCTCGCTGTCGCTCTACGGCGTCCTTTTGGCGATCGCGGCTGCCGCCCAGGTTACCGACTTCAGGGTGATCGCCCTCGTCCTGTGGTGCGGTTGCGCCGTCACGGCTCTGGAACGACTGCCCATCGCTGCCGCGCTGCCGGTGACCGTGGTCGCTCTGGCCCTGTACGTCGTGGTCAACGACGACGTGTGGCTGACCACCCTGGCCACGACGGGAGGCCTCGCGCTGGCCGGCTATGTCCTGAGACTGGACGCCGAGGCCCGGGGCAGTGCCCAACGACTGCTCACCCAGGAGCGGGCGGCGCGGGCGGCCGAGGCGGAGTCCGCTGCGCTCGGGGAGCGTGCCCGTATCGCGCGCGAGATCCACGATGTGCTGGCGCACAGCCTCTCGGCACAGCTCGTGCACCTGGAGGCGGCCCGGCTGCTGATCGAGGGGGGCGCGGACCGGGACCAGGTCCTCGAAAGGGTGGTGGCCGCACGAGGCATGGCCCGCGACGGACTCGCCGAGACCCGGCAGGCGCTGTCGGCCCTACGTGGCGACATGACTCCGCTGGAGGACTTCCTGAGTCAGCTCGTGGGTGGGGTCGACGGGGCCGAAGCCACCATTTCGGGTCAGCGCAGGCCGTTGCCGGCCGAGACGTCGCAGGCCGTCCGCAGAGTCGCTCAGGAGGCCCTGACCAACGTGCACAAGCACGCGCCGGGGGCCAAGGTCCGGATGCGGTTCGAGTACGGCGAGGACCACGTGACGCTGGTCGTGCGGGACTCTGGCGGTTCGCCGGGTGAACTCAGCGCCACCGGAGGCGGGTACGGTCTCCTGGGGATGAGGGAGCGGGCCGAACTGCTGGGCGGTTCGCTGGAGGTGGGGCCGGACGGCGAGGGGTTCATGGTGACGTTGAAGGTGCCCGTATGACGGAGGAGGCGGAGACGAAGCACGCCCGGGTGGTGGTCGCTGACGACCAGACCGTGGTCCGCGAAGGCATCGTGATGCTGCTCGGTCTCCTGCCCGGGATCGAGGTCGTCGGTGCCGCGAGGGACGGGGAGGAGGCGGTGAAGCTTGTCGCGGAACTCGCTCCGGACGTCGTGCTGATGGACCTGCGTATGCCTCGCTGCGACGGGGTGGAGGCCACCCGGCGGATCCGGACCGAGTACTCCGCGACGCAGGTCGTGGTGCTGACGACGTACGCGGACGACGATTCGCTGTTCCCCGCCCTCAAGGCAGGCGCACGCGGCTATCTCACCAAGGACGCGGGAGGCGACGAGATCGTGCGGGCCGTGCACAGTGTGCTCTCCGGGGACGCGGGACTGTCGCCGAGCATTCAGCGGCGGCTTCTGGAGCGGCTGTCGGACCCGGAGCCGCAGCAGCAGGTGTCCGCGGAGGCGCCCGACGGGCTCACCACCCGGGAGGTCGAGGTGCTGGCGCTGATCGCGGACGGACTCAGCAACCAGGAGATCGCCCGACGGCTGCATGTCTCCACCGCCACGGTGAAGACGCACATCAACAACCTCTTCGCCAAGACGGGTCTCAAGGACCGTGCGCAGGCGGTGCGTTACGCCTATGCGAAGGGACTTGTGCGGCCACCGACGGGAGGAATCACCTGATGGGGTGAAGAGCGTGGGGAAGAAGAGTCGGGGATCTTCCCGTTCTGTCCATCCTTGGGCATGCAGTCAAGCAACGCTCGTCCCCGCGGAAGCGGGGGTGATGCCGAGAGTTCGGCCGAGAACCACCACGGGCACGATCTGTCCCGTCCCGAGGCGTCCGCCGGGGTGCGGTACGACGACCCCTGGTATGACGCGCTTGCCTCCGGCTGGGGAGAGACAGGCGGTGGCGGCACATCCGTGACCCCGGTTGCGACGGCAAGGTCGGTGCGTGAGGACAGGGCGGCCGCAGCAGCCGACGTCTACCTCGAAGTGCAGCGCAGCGCGGCCTTCCAGGAGGTGCGCAGCCGGTACCGGAGGTTCGTGGTGCCCGCGGGCATCGGGTTCTTCGTCTGGTACGTGGCCTACGTCGTGGCAGCGACGAGCGCGCCCGGACTGATGGCGCGGCCCGTGGTGGGTGCGGTGAATGTGGCGATGCTCGCGGGACTCGGTCAGTTCCTCACCACGTTCCTGCTGACCTGGGCCTACGCCCGGCATGCGAGGCTGCGCCGGGACCGGGCCGCGCTCGAGCTGCGGTGGGACACCCAGGAACTGACGCGTACGGCCCGGGGCGGTGCGTCGTCATGACGGGTGACCACCAGACGCTGGCGTTGCTGCTCTTCAGCGTTTTCGTCGCAGTCACGCTGGGGATCACGACGTGGGTGAGCCGTCACCGGCACGGTTCGGCGGAGGAGTTCTATGCGGGCGGCAGGCTGTTCTCGCCGATGGAGAATGGTTTTGCCATCGCGGGCGACTACATGTCGGCCGCGTCCTTCCTCGGTATCTCCGGGCTCATCGCGCTCTTCGGGTACGACGGGATGCTCTACTCGGTGGGTTTCCTCGTGGCCTGGCTGGTGGTGCTGTTCCTGGTGGCCGAACTGGTGCGCAACTGCGGGCGGTTCACGCTCGCGGACGTGGTCGCCGCGCGGATGAGTGAGCGGCCGGTGCGGATCGCGGCGGGAACTTCCTCGGTCACCGTGTCCATTCTGTATCTGGTGGCGCAGATGGTGGGCGCGGGCAGCCTGGTCGCGCTGCTGCTGGGAGGCACCAGCGAGGCAGCGCAGTCCTGGACCGTCATCGCCGTCGGGGCGCTCATGGTGATCTATGTGTCCCTGGGAGGGATGCGGGCGACCACCTGGATCCAGATCGTCAAGGCGGTCCTGCTGCTCGGCGGGACCGTGGTGATGACCGTCCTCGTGCTGGTGCGGTTCCATGGTGACTTCGACCAGTTGCTGCTCACGGCGGCGGACCGCAGTGGACATGGCGAGTCGTTCCTGGCACCCGGTCTGAAGTACGGCGGGGACTGGACCGCCCGCCTCGACTTCATCAGCCTGGGGCTCGCCCTCGTGCTCGGCACGGCGGGGCTGCCACACATCCTGTCCCGCTTCTACACCGTGCCCACCGCACGCGCCGCACGGCGTTCGGTGGTCTGGTCGATCGGGCTGATCGGCGGCTTCTACCTGATGACGATCGTCCTCGGGTTCGGTGCCGCCGCGATCGTGGGGCCCGAGGCGGTACGAGGATCGAACGCGGCGGGGAACACCGCGGTCCCGCTTCTCGCCCTCGACCTGGGCGGCGGTGCCGACTCCACGGGAGGAACGGTTCTGTTCGCGATCGTCGCGGCCGTCGCCTTCGCTACGATCCTCGCCGTGGTCGCAGGCATCACGCTCGCCTCCTCGGCCTCCGTGGCCCACGACCTGTATGCCTCACTGCGGCGCCGGCGGGCCAAGCCTCACAGTGAGGTGGCTGTGGCGAGGACCGCCGCCGTGGGGATCGGCGTGATCGCGATCGCCCTCGGTCTGCTGGTCCGGGACCTCAACGTCGCCTTCCTGGTGGGCCTCGCCTTCGCCGTCGCCGCATCCGCGAATCTGCCGGTGCTGCTCTACTCGCTGTTCTGGCGCGGGTTCACCACCCGGGGTGCCGTCTGGTCCGTCTACGGAGGGCTGATTCCGGCCATAGCCCTGGTGCTGCTGTCGCCGGTGGTGTCCGGCAGCCCCGAATCGCTCTTCCCCGGCGTCGACTTCCAGTACTTCCCGCTGCAGAACCCCGGCCTCGTCTCCATCCCGCTGGGCTTTGTCGCGGGCTGGCTCGGCACGGTCACCTCGGCCGAGGTCGCCGACGAGGCCAAACACGCGGAGACCGAGGTGCGGTCACTGACGGGGGCAGGGGCTGTGTAAGGGGGGTACTCCTGAGGCGAGCGGCGCGTTCGTCGTCGTACGGCACCGGTTGTCGTCGTACGGCGTCCAGGGGCCAGGCGTGTTTGCGGCGTACGGACTATGGGGCCACCCATGCGTACCGGTGCTCCGGGCGCCCCGTGTCGCCGTATCTGAGGGAGAGGCGGAGGCGGCCGGCCTGTTCGAGGTGGCGGAGGTAGCGCTGGGCGGTGGAGCGGCTCAGGCCCGTCTCGGCGGCGACCTCGTGGGCGGAGAGCGGGTGCTCGGCGTGGTGCAGGACTCGGCAGATGAGGTCCGTCGTCGGCTCCGAGTGGCCGCTCGGGAGGCCGGGGGAAGTGGGAACCGAGGTGGTGCGCAGGGCGCTGAAGATCCGGTCGACCTGTTCCTGGCCGGCGATGCCGCGGCCGCCGACCCGGTCGACGGTGCGGCGCAGCGCGGCGTAGGAGTCCAGGCGGGTGCGCAGGGCCGCGAAGGTGAAGGGTTTGACCAGGTAGTGGAGGGCGCCAAGGCGCATCGCGGCCTGGATGGTGGCCACGTCTCCGGCCGCCGTGATCATGATGACGTCGGTGCCATGGCCCTGTTCCCGCATGCGGTGGATGAGTTCGAGGCCGGTCTGGTCGGGCAGGTAGTGGTCGAGCAGGACCAGGTCGATGGTCCCGCGCTGCACGCTGGCCAGCGCCTGGGCGGCGCTGTGCGCGCGGGCGGCCACCCGGAAGCCGGGAACCTTTCCCACGTACTTGGCGTTGATCTCGGCGACACGGAAGTCGTCGTCCACGACCAGGACGTCAATCATCGGGCCTCTTTCCCTCAAGGCCTTTGTGGGCGTGAAGCCCATGTTTCGGCTCCGCTGTTGTAGCGCGAGCAAAACAGGCACAACAGGCCGTTGCAAGCAAAAGAACGGCATGCGCTCAGAAGACTGATGCTGTGGCGCGGGCCACACCTACCGTCCCCGGCCATGAGCGCAGACATCAGCCCCGCCATCGAGCTGCGGGGCGCGAGCAAGACATTCCGGACCCCGTCGGGGGGTCTGCACACGGCTGTCAGTGGACTTGACCTCACGGTGGGGCGTGGGGAGTTCGTGGCCGTCGTCGGGCCCACGGGCTGTGGCAAGTCGACCACGCTGACCCTGGTCAGCGGGTTGGAGGAGCCCTCCGAGGGTGAGGTTCTGGTTGTCGGGGAGCCGGTTCGCGGAGTCGGGAACAAGGTCGGTTTCGTCTTCCAGCAGGACGCCACCTTCCCCTGGCGCACAGTCCTGTCCAACGTCATGGCCGGTCCCCGGTTCCGCGGTGTGCCCAAGGCGGAGGCGAGGCGGAAGGCACGGGAATGGCTGGCCCGGGTCGGGCTCACGGCCTTCGAGGACCGCTACCCCCATCAGCTCTCCGGGGGCCAGCGCAAGCGCGTGGCGCTCGCTTCGACCTTCGTGAACGACCCCGAGATCCTGCTCATGGACGAGCCGTTCTCCGCACTCGACGTGCAGACCCGGGCGCTGATGTCCGACGAACTCCTCGAACTGTGGGAGGGGACGGGAGCGTCCGTCGTCTTCGTCACCCATGACCTGGAGGAGTCCATCGCCCTGGCCGACAGGGTCGTCGTGATGACGGCCGGGCCCGCCACCGTCAAGCAGGTCTTCGACATCGACCTGCCCCGGCCCCGCAAGGTCGAGTCGGTGCGCCTGGAGCCGCGGTTCATCGAGATCTACCGCGAGATCTGGGAGTCCCTCGGCGAAGAGGTCCGCATCACCCGCGAGAGGGGTGCCGCCCATGTCGCCTGACGTCATCCCCGAGGCCCGGGTCGCGCCGACCATGACCGAGCCCGGCAACAAGACGGACCGCGCACACTCACGCGCGCGTGTCGCCCGCAGACGCAGGATCGTTGTCGCCGTCTCCCGCGTGCTGCTCCTGGTGGTCGTTCTCGGTCTGTGGGAGGTGCTCGCCAGGGCCAAGGTCATCGATCCCTTCAACTTCTCCATGCCCTCGAAGATCTGGAACCAGATCTGGACCTGGGTGACGCACGGGACCGCCCTCGGCTCGCTGGGCGAACAGATCTGGTACACGCTCTACGAGGCGCTGTTGGGCTGGGTCGTGGGCGTAATTGCCGGGGTGGTCTTCGGTATTGCGCTGGGGCGGATCACCTTGCTCGCCGACGTACTTGGTCCATACATCAAGGTGCTCAACTCGATACCCAGGATCGTCCTCGCCCCGATCTTCGTGATCTGGTTCGGTCTCGGACCGGCCTCCAAGGTCGCCTCGGCCGTCGTCCTGGTCTTCTTTCCCGTGTTCTTCAACGCCTTCCAGGGCGCCCGCGAAGTCGACCGCAACCTGGTCGCCAACGCCCGCATCCTCGGCGCGAGCGACCGCAGGGTGACGCTTCAGGTCGTGATCCCGTCCGCGACCTCCTGGATCTTCACCAGCCTGCACGTCAGCTTCGGCTTCGCCCTCATCGGCGCCATCGTCGGCGAGTACATCGGCGCGACCAAGGGCATCGGCCTGCTCGTCGCCCAGTCGCAGGGCACCTTCAACGCGGCCGGTGTGTATGCCGCGATGGTCATCCTCGCCGTCGTCGCACTCCTCGCCGAAGGGCTGCTCACCTTCGCCGAGCGCCGCATCTTCCGCTGGAAGCCGACGGGTTCCGACAGCTGACCACCTCCCCGGCAGTCGGCGGCCCCTTCCTCCGGCCCGGCCCTGACCCGGCAGCCCTCCCCATCCCCGCACCGCCCCTCACAAGGACGTGAACTCCATGCGCAAGACCGCCAGATACACCTCCCTGGCAGCCGCCGGCCTGTTGGCCCTCTCCTCGCTCACCGCCTGTGCCAACGACGCCGCTAGTACCGAGTCGGCCGGCTCCGGCAGCAAGGGTGACGGCAAGGGAACCAAGGTCAAGATCATGGTCGGTGGCCTCGACAAGGTCATCTACCTCCCGGCGATGCTGACCCAGCGACTCGGCTACTTCGACTCCGAGGGGCTCGACGTGGAACTGCTGAGCGAGCCCGCAGGCGTCCAGGCCGAGACCGCGCTCGTCTCCGGTCAGGTCCAGGGTGCCGTCGGCTTCTACGACCACACCCTCGACCTACAGGTGAAGGGCAAGGACGTGGAGTCGGTCGTACAGTTCTCGCACGCGCCAGGCGAGGTGGAGATCGTCTCCACGAAGGCGGCGGGCGACATCACTTCGCCGAAGGACTTCAAGGGCAGGAAGCTCGGTGTCACGGGACTCGGCTCCTCGACCGACTTCCTCACCAAGTACCTCGCCGTGAAGAACGGTGTGAAGGTCAGCGACTTCACACCGGTCGCCGTCGGCGCGGGACCGACCTTCATCTCGGCACTCCAGCAGGGCTCGATCGACGGCGGTATGACGACCGACCCGACCGTCGCGACGATCCTGGACAAGAAGGCCGGCAAGATCCTTCTGGACATGCGCACGCCTCAGGGCTCGGACGAGGCACTCGGCGGGCCGTATCCCTCGTCAAGCCTGTACATGCAGACGGACTGGGTCAACGGTCACAAGGACACCGTGCAGAAGTTGGCCAATGCATTCGTCAAGACGCTCAAGTGGATGTCCACCCACAGCGCGACCCAGATCGCCGACAAGATGCCCGCCGACTACTCGCAGGGCAACGGCCTGCTGTACGCGGTGGCCATCAAGAACACGCTGCCCATGTTCACCAAGGACGGTGTGATGCCCGAGAACGGCCCCGAGACCGTCGAGAAGGTCCTCAAGGCGTTCAACCCCAACATCCAGAACGCGGACGTCGACCTCGACAGGACGTACACGACGCAATTCGTCGAGAAGGCCGCGCAGAACGCCGGCTGAGCCTCCTCACGCGCGGGTCGCCCACACGTAACGGTGTTCCGGGCGGCCCGCGTCGCCGTACTTGAGAGTGAGCCTGGCCCGTCCCGTGCGTTCCAGGAGCTTCAGGTAGCGCTGGGCGGTCTGTCTGCTCACCCCTGTCCGCTCGGCGATCTCCTGGGCCGACAGGGGCCCTTCGGCATTCATCAGGGACCTGCGCACGAGCTCCGCCGTGGTGGGCGAGTGGCCCTTGGGCAGATCGGGCTCCACCGGCGAGGACAGGGCGCCGAAGATACGGTCGACCTCCGCCTGTTCGGCCTCGCCGCCCCCTTCCAAGGCCCGGCGCAGTTCGGCGTACGCCTCCAGCCTGGCGCGCAGTCCCGCGAACGCGAACGGCTTGACCAGGTACTGCAGCGCGCCCTGCCGCATCGCGGCCTGTACGGTCGTCACGTCCCGCGCCGCCGTCACCATGATCACGTCGGTCTGGTGGCCGCGACGGCGCATCTCCTGGACGACCGCCAGCCCTGTCTCGTCGGGCAGGTAGTGGTCCATGAGGACCAGGTCGACATGGGGCAGCGTCTCCAGCTGACGCAGGGCGTCCGCGGCGCTGTGCGCCTCGCCGGCCACGCGGAAGCCGGGGACCTTCTCGACGTAGGCGGCGTTGACGCGTGCCACGCGGATGTCGTCGTCCACGACCAGGACGTCGATCATCACGACTCCTCCTCGGTGGGGGCCTGCAGGGCGGCAGGTGCGGTCAGAGCAGGTTGCGTCTCGGCCAGCGCGTCGGGCAGTACGACGGTGAACTCCGCGCCACCGCCGCCGGCCTCCCCGACGGTCGCCCTGCCGCCCTGACGCTCGGCGAGCTTGCGCACCAGGGAGAGCCCGATGCCCCGTCCCCGGTGCGCCGGGGGCTCCTTGGTCGACCAGCCCTCGGTGAAGACCAGTTCCCGCTGTTCCACCGGGATTCCGGGTCCGGTGTCCCGCACCCTGAGGACGGCTGTACGGCCTTCTGTGAGCAGTTCGACCTCCACGCGCGCGTGCGGTGCGCCGGCGACGGCGTCCAGGGCGTTGTCCACGAGGTTGCCGACGATCGTGACCAGTCCGCTGGGGTCGACCAGCCGGTCAGGCAGCCGGGTCCGGTCCGAGACCCACAGGGCGACCCCGCGTTCGGCCGCGACGGTCGCCTTGCCCACCAGCAACGCGGCGAGCAGCGGGTCCTCGATCTTCTCGGTGACCTGCTCCGCGGTGGCCCGGTGATCGCCGACGACCTCGCCGACGAACTCCACGGCGTCGTCGTACATCTCCAGTTCCAGCAGCCCGAGGAGCGTGTGCATACGGTTGGCGTGCTCGTGGTCCTGCGCCCGCAGCGCGTCGATCAGACCGTGGGTGGAGTCGAGCTCCCGGCCGAGCTGTTCCAGTTCGGTGCGGTCGCGCAGGGTGGAGACGGCACCGCCGTCGTCGGTGGGCATCCGGTTGGCGACCAGCACCCGCTGGCCGCGCACGGTGACCAGGTCGGTGCCCGTGACCCGGCCGGCCAGGACATCGGCCGTACGTCCGTCTCCGAGCGCCTCGTCGGGTGAGCGGCCGACGGCCTCGTCGCCGATACCCAGCAGTCGCCGGGCCTCGTCGTTGAGCAGGCGGATGTGTCCGTCGCGGTCCAGGGCGACGACGCCCTCCCGGATCCCGTGCAGCATGGCCTCGCGCTCGGAGAGGAGGGCCGAGATGTCGGAGAAGGCCAGGTCACGGGTCTGCCGGTGAACTCTCCGGGAGATGATCCATGCTGCCAGCGCGCCGACGGCAAGGGCCCCGCCGGCGTAGGCGAACAGCCCCGGGATCGCATGGATCAGCCGGGCGCGCACGCTGTCGTAGGCGATGCCGACGGAGACCGCCCCGACGATCCTGTGCTCGCTGTCGTACAGCGGCACCTTGCCGCGGGCGGTGCGACCGAGGGTGCCGCTGTCGATCTGCATGACCTCGTGGCCGGCCAGGGCCTGATCCGGGTCGGTCGAGACGACCCTGCCGACCTCGCTGCGAGTGGGGTGCGACCAGCGCACGCCCCGCCGGTCCAGCACCACGACGTACTCGGCCCCGGTCGACCTGCGGATCCTCTCGGCCTCCTGCTGGACGGGGCCGGTGGGCAGCGGGGGCGTGTCCTTGACCTGCTCGGCGATCTGCGACTCGGCGGCGGTGGTCTGGGCGATGGCGAGCGCCCGGCGCATCGCCTGGTCGTCGAGCTGGTTGCTCAGAGGCGCGAGGAACAGACCGGTCGCGAGCACCGCTACGCCCGCGGCGATCGCCAACTGCATCAGGAGCACCTGCGAGAACACCCGGCGGGGCAGTCCGAGACGCAGACGACGGGCGGGGGGAGTGCGGCTCATACCCATGACGGTACGTGGACACGCCGGATCCGCCGCAGGCGGTGTGGCATGGATCTCTTGATCAACGCATTGATGAGCCTGTCGGCCGGGTCAGCTCGCCGACGCCGTCGACGCGCCCAGCTCGCGCACCGCCACCACGTCCAGCCGCGCGGGCGAGCCGAGCAGCGACACCCCGCAGCTCTCCGGGCGGGGCGGCAGCGACGCGCTCTGGGCGACCAGCACGCGCCAGTGCCGACCGTCGGTGTGCGCGACGGTCACCTCCCACTGCGGGGCCGCCCCGTCCGTGCGGACGACCGTCAGCGCGTCCGCCGTGTATTCGCCCGCCGTTGTGCGCACCGCCAGCTCGGCCGCCTGAGCGGGTCGCTCCCACGCGGAGTTCCCACGGCACCCCTCGACCACGATCCGGCCCTCCTGGACGCTGTGGAGGACCTGCTTGACGGTGTGGGCCTCGGCGCGGCCGTAGGCGTAGCCGTACGGCAGGACGAGCAGCGTGGGGGAGAACCGGTGGCCACCCAGATGAGTGACCTCCCAGGCGCCCTCGACGCCCGAGGCGGCCAGCTCGGCGGCCAGTGGGCGGCCCAGGAGAGCGCAGCAGCGGTCCCGCTTGCCGTTGGTGCAGACGAGCGCGAGCGGACTGCCGGTGTGGGGGCGCCCCCCGAGCACCGTGTCGAACCCGGTGGGGTCGCCCTTGCCGAGGGCGGCGAAGTCCAGGCCGAGCAGGTCCTGCGGTTCGCGGGTCGTCGCACTGCGCAGCCACACGTTGCCGGGCAGACCGTGGGCCGCGTAGATCTGCCGGGTGGTGGGCGTGCCGCTGTCGGCGTGCCGTCCGGGGCGGCGGATGAGCGCCACACGCACGCCCGTGTCCTGCGCGGCGGCCTCCAGGGCGCGGCCCAGTACGGGATCCAGATGGCTCGAAGTGAGCGCACTGGCGCCCCAGGGGCCGGGCTGTTCGAGCAGCAGCCAGGTCCGCGCGGTGGCCGCGGTGCCGGAAACGGGCTCGTCGAGGTCGTGCGAGACCGTTGAGCAGGTACTCACACAGGTGAGCCTAACCTGACTTGGAGCATGGCGACTTCCGGCCGTGACCTGTCAGTGCTCCGCACGCGCGGTGCCCTCTTCCCGGAGAGTCCCGGCGAGGTCGTGTCACGGCAGCGGCTGCGGCGGCTTCGGGCCCACGTAGATGCCGCTCGGGCGCATGCGCAACGGGCGTTCCCCGTACTCCTCCAGCGCGTGGGCGATCCAGCCCGCCGTTCGAGCGACGGCGAAGACCGTCTCGCCCGCTGTGGAGGGCATGCCGGCGGAGGCGGTGAGCACGGCGAGGGCCAGGTCCACATTGGCGTGCAGGGAGGTGTGGCGGGCGGTCGTGGCCACGATGTCGCGGGCCGCGAGGAGGGCGGGTTCGGCGCGCGGGATCTCCTCCAGGAGGGCGAACAGGGCACGCGCGCGTGGGTCTTCGCCCGGGTAGAGCCTGTGGCCGAGGCCGGGGATGCGGCGGCCGGCCCGCAACTCCTCCGCGATCACCGGGGCCGCGTCGCCCCGGTCGAGTACGTCGAGCAGCAGCCGGTGGGCGAGCCCGCTGGCCGCGCCGTGCAAGGGGCCCTCCAGAACGCCGAGTCCGGCGGAGACGGCCGCGTACGCGTGCGCGTGGGCCGACGCGGCGACGCGGACCGCGAGGGTCGAGGCGGCGAGGTCGTGGTCCACGAGCAGCCCGAGCGCGGTGTCCAGGGCGCGCAGGGACGCCTCGTCGGGCTTGCGTCCGCTCAGGCGGGTCCACAGCCGGTGGGCCACGGGACCGTCGTCGCGGCGGCGGTCGGGCAGTACGGGGGGCAGCGCGGCGACGAGGGTGGGGATCAGGGTGCGCGCGGTGCCGAGCACCGCCTCCTCGGACAGGTCGAAACGCAGTGGGTCGGCCGCTGCGGCGGCGATCGCCGCGACCCGCAACCGGTCGGTGGGGCCGGTGTGTTCGGGCAGCGCATTCACCGCGCGGCGGGCCACGTCGACGGCGGCGTCGGGTGCGGTGAAGGTGACGCCGGGGCGCAGGTGTCCGGTCCAGAGCCACTCCGCGATCTCTTCGTAGGAGTGGCGCGCGGCGAGTTCGGTCGCGTCGACGCCTCGGAAGTAGTAGCGGTCCTGATCGATGAACGTGATGCGGGTCCGTACGGACAGGTCACCGCCGGACCCCGGACTCCCGCCGCTGTCCCTGCGGTTGCGCCGGGAGAGGGCTTCCACCTCCCTGGCGTCGAAGGTGCTGCCCCGGCCGCCGGGGACGCGTCGACTGCTGAGCTGGCCGCGGCTCACGTAGGCGTAGACGGTCTCGGGCTTCACGCCCAGCAGTTCGGCGGCCTCCCTGGTGCTGAGCCGGCGTTCGGAGGACGCGGGGAGGGGGTCTTGATCGCGCATAAGACGTCACCGTATCCGCAGCCGGGTGGATTGATCGGTGTGTATTGATTCAATCAATATTGACAGCGCTTGAGTCAACCATGGACAGTCGAATCAAGTCCAGGGAGGAATCATGTCGGTCAACAGGTCCGCAACCACGCTCGTCGACGTACCGCGAGGACTCGCCGGAGTCGTCGTCACCGACACGGAGGTCGGGGACGTCCGGGGGCGGGAGGGGTTCTATCACTACCGCCAGTACTCCGCGGTCGAGCTCGCGCAGACCCGCGGCTTCGAGGACGTATGGCATCTCCTGGTCCACGGCGAACTGCCGGACCCCGGACAGGCCGTGGCCTTCCGTGCCGAGACCGCGGCGCTGCGCAGGCTGCCCGACGAGGTGCGGGCGGCGCTGCCCGTGATCGCGGAGGCGAGCGGGCGGTCCGGGCCGCTGGCCGGCATGCGTTCCGCGTTGTCGCTGCTCGGTGCGGCCGAGGAGTTCCGGCCGGTGTACGACATCGACCCCGACCAGCGGCGGCGGGACACGCTCGTGGCGACCGCGGCCGTACCCACGCTGCTCACCGCGTTGCACCGGCTGGGCAAGGGGCTCGATCCGGTGGAGCCGCGCGAGGACCTTTCGTACGCGGCGAACTACCTCTACATGTTGACGGGTTCGGAGCCGGATCCCCAGCGGGCCCGGGCGGTCGAGCAGTACCTGATCTCAACCATTGATCACGGCTTCAATGCATCAACCTTCACGGCGCGGGTCATCGCGTCGACGGGGGCGGATGTGGCGGCGTGCCTCGTGGGAGCCGTGGGTGCGTTGTCCGGGCCGCTGCACGGTGGCGCGCCCAGTCGCGCGCTGGACACCCTGGATGCGATCGGTACGCCTGACCGTATCGACCCCTGGATCCGTGAACGTGTGCTGGCCGGCGAGCGGATCATGGGCTTCGGCCACGCGATCTACCGCACGGAGGACCCCCGTTCCCGGATGCTCCGGGAGGTCGCCCAGCGGTTCGGCGGCCCGCGTGTGGCCTTCGCCGTCGAGGTCGAACGCCACGTCGAGGCGATCCTCGCCGAACTGAAGCCGGGGCGGGAACTGCACACCAACGTGGAGTTCTACGCGGGCGTGGTCATGGAGCTGTGCGGTCTGCCCCGGGAGATGTTCACCCCTACGTTCGCGGCGGCTCGGATGGTGGGGTGGAGCGCCAACATCCTGGAACAGGCGGCGGACTCGAAGATCATTCGGCCGGTGGCGCGGTATGTGGGGACGGAGGCGCCGGTGGCGGTGCCTCAAGGGGCCTGAGACATGCGGAAGGTCCGGCACCGACAGCGGTGCCGGACCTGACGGGCCCTCGATCAGCGTGGGTCGTCGGTTCTGCGGATGCGTCGCAGGATCCGGGACAACGGCCCCGGCCGGCGAGACGCGGGTCGTACTTCCGGAGTCGATCCTGAAGGTGGGGGCACCGTGTCGGTACTCGAGTGTTGCTGACACGGGTGGAACTTGATCGCCTCAACCAGCCTTGCGGCAGCGGTGAGAAGGGCAGCAACCGAAACGATGAGTGTGGCTATCTGCTCGATTTGTGCCATGACATCGCCTAGACGTCCGGAATATCGGCTTTGGCGCGCAGGAGTGTCTCGCGCGTGATGACCACGATGCGTTCGTAGTCGGCCCGTGCCGCGTCCGCGGGAAGCTGGGAGTCCAGAGAGCCGGTCGCGTCCGTACCGATGACGGCGAAGTTCCCGTCGGCCAGCTCGAAGATGTCCGGGCAGGTCGCGCCGGAGGTGCTGCCTCTTTCGCGTGGCGATGCGCCGAGGCGGCGAATGATCTGACTCACTGTTGGTTTCCCTCTGGTCTCACGGATGACGAGCACGCACACGACGGTTACGAGGCGAGGCGGCCCTGTGGGGTGCACGCGTCATTCCTGCGACGTGAGCGATGGCGGAGTGGGGCTGCCGTACGCGATCACGTGTGAGTCAACCCCGGCGGCTGAGTCAACAGCAGCGGCGCCTGGGACAACGGGATACTTAACTCGTTTGTTATGGGCCGGGGGTGTGATTTCCGCAGGCGGCGGCGCAGACGTTCTGCTACGCGCTCGGTGGTTCGCCGACCACCCACCACTGCTCGGTGTCCGCGTCCTCCAGCTGCTGGAGCAGATCGTCGACCAGCTTTCCCAGTTCCGCCTCGTCGGTGTCCGCGAGGCTCGCACGCTGCTGCTGGGTGGCATACCAGTACTCCCTGACGATCGGGTTCTGGAAGATGCCGCGGACGTGCTTGAAGTACTCCTCCTTGGACAGGTTGCCGATGCGGTAGTAGAAGAGCAGGTTCGTGTACAGGGCGTTGGCGAACAGGTACTGGCGGCGCTGTTTGGGGGAGACCGGCGTCTCGTAGAGATCCAGGACCTCGGCGAGCTCGGGATCGTCTATGGCCTTGCTCAGCAGTTCCCAGTGCTGGTGTTGCTGACTGGCCAGGTCGGAGTGCTGGTGGGAACGGGCGTTCAGTTCCAGCTGGTCCAGACGCGCGTGGAGGGACTGCATCGTGCGGTGCTGCACGGTGACGGAGGCGACGGCACCTGCCAACGCGCCGACGCCGACCGCGACTGCCGTACCCAGTCCTCGTACCCAAAAGCTCTGTGTGACCATGTCAACCCCCGATTCAGGCGGCCGTTCCGCCGGTCGTCGGGGTGCGGGTCGACTGATGGGGACCGGCGAGCGGTGGGCGGCGCTTGCCGTCTCCCAGGGTGCCGAGCGGCTCTGATCGGCGGGGGAGGCGGAGAGGAGGCGCACGGAGGGAAGTGAGGGTCGCACGAACCGGCGCCTTGCCCAACGTCTGCCCCGCAAGTGCTGCTAACAATCGTTCACTTCGCGGTGATTGTTCCGGCTCGTATCCTGGTCCGGCATGGAAACCTCGTACGTGCGCCGGGACTGCGATCCGGTGCACGCGGCAGCGCGAAAGAGGTCGCACGTTGAGTCAGCCGAGCGGGACCCCCCGGCAGATCCCGGTCGTCGTCCTCGCCGGATTCCTGGGTTCCGGCAAGACCACCCTTCTCAATCATCTCCTCCACCGCAGCGGCGGCAGCCGTATCGGAGCCGTCGTCAACGACTTCGGTGCCATCGAGATCGACGCCATGGCCGTCGCCGGAGCGCTCGGTGACTCCACCGTCTCCCTCGGGAACGGTTGCCTGTGCTGTGCCGTCGACGTCAGCGAACTCGACGGGTATCTGGCGAAGCTCGCCCACCCCGACACCGGCCTCGATGTCATCGTCATCGAGGCCAGCGGGCTCGCCGAGCCGCAGGAACTCGTACGCATGGTGCTCGCCAGCGAACTGCCCGGCATCGTCTACGGCGGCCTCGTCGAGGTCGTCGACGCCGCCGAGTTCGACGACACCCGCGCGCGGCACCCCGAGATCGACCGGCATCTCGCCCTCGCCGACCTGGTCGTGGTCAACAAACTCGACCGGGCGACCGAGACCGAGCGCGTCCTCGACCTGGTCCGTCGACTTGTCGACCACGCCGCCGTCGTTCCCGCCACCTACGGCCGCATCGACCCCGAGTTCCTCTTCGACTGCCGTCCCGGCGAGGAACGCATCGGCCAGCTCACCTTCGACGACCTGCACGATCACGTCGACGACGACGATCACGCCGGGCATCTGCACTCCGGCTACGACACCCTCTCCCTCACCTGTGACGTCCCCCTCGACCCCCGCCGGCTGATGCGGTTCCTCGACGGCAGGCCCGAAGGGCTGTACCGGATCAAGGGGTACGTCGACTTCGGGCCGTACGACGTGCGCAACCGTTACGCCGTACATGCCGTCGGGCGGTTTCTGCGCTTCTACCCGGAGGCCTGGGCGCCCGGTGAGGCCCGTCTCACCCAGCTCGTCCTCATCGGCTCGGGCATCGACGTCCCGGCGCTCGGCAGGGAACTGGAGTCGTGCAAGGCGGACACGGACGCCCCGCACACCGACGAGGCCGGCATGTGGGGCGTCCTGCGCTATGTACCGGGCACCGAGGGGGACCCGGAGGAACCGGCCTGAGGGCCGGCCCGGCTCAGACCGGACCTGCCACCACCGAAACCGTCTTCGCCAGTGACACGCCCGAGCCGTCGCGGCGCGGGTCCATCTCCGGAAGGTCGGCCGGGGTGCCGTTCTTCTGCGCGGCGCGCGCCGGGACGGCACCCGCCCAGGCCAGCGACAGGCAGTCCTCGCCCTTCAGGAACCGCTGGCAGCGGACGCCGCCTGTCGCGCGGCCCTTGCGCGGGTACTGGTCGAACGGGGTCAGCTTGGCCGTCGTCTGGACGGAGTCGTCGAGCGTGCCCCGCGAGCCCGCGACGGTGAAGACGACTGCTTCCACGGCCGGGTCCACCGCGGTGAAGGAGATGACCTTCGCGCCCTCGACGAGCTTGATGCCCGCCATGCCGCCCGCCGGACGGCCCTGCGGACGGACCTGCGAGGCCTGGTAACGCAGCAGTTGTGCGTCGTCCGTGATGAAGACGAGGTCCTCCTCGCCGGTACGCAGTTCGATCGCGCCGACGATCCGGTCACCCTCCTTGAGCGTGATTACCTCCAACTCGTCCTTGTTTGACGGGTAGTCGGGGACCACACGCTTGACGACGCCCTGTTCGGTGCCGAGCGCCAGCCCTGGGGAGGACTCGTCCAGCGTCATCAGGCAGACCAGCGTCTCGCCGTCCTCCAGGGAGAGGAACTCCGACAGCGGGGCACCGCCCGCGAGGTTGGGGGCCGACGCGGTGTCCGGGAGCTGCGGCAGGTCGATGACGTTCAGCCGCAGCAGACGGCCGGACGAGGTGACCGCTCCGATCTCGCCCCGCGCGGTGGCCGGCACCGCCGAGACGATCACGTCGTGCTTGGTACGCCTGCCGTCGGCGTCCTCCGGGAACGGCTCGCCGTTCGACGTGCGGGCCAGCAGGCCCGTCGAGGACAGCAGCACCCGGCACGGGTCGTCCGCGACCTGGAGGGGAACCGCGGCCACGGGAGCGTTCGCCCCCGACTCCAGCAGGACCGTACGCCGCTCGGTGCCGAACTTCTTGGCCACCGCGGCCAGTTCGGTGGAGACCAGCTTGCGCAGCTCGGCGTCCGACTCCAGGATCCGGGTCAGCTCCGCGATCTCCGCGTTGAGCCGGTCCTGCTCCGACTCCAGCTCGATACGGTCGAACCTGGTGAGCCGCCTCAGGGGCGTGTCCAGGATGTACTGCGTCTGGATCTCGCTCAGCGAGAACCGCTCGATCAGGCGTTCCTTCGCCTGCGCGGAGTTGTCGCTGGAGCGGATGATGCGGATGACCTCGTCGATGTCGACCAGGGCGGTGAGCAGGCCCTCGACCAGGTGCAGGCGGTCGCGGCGCTTGGTGCGCCGGAACTCGCTGCGGCGGCGCACCACTTCGAAGCGGTGGTCGAGGTAGACCTCCAGGAGCTCCTTGAGGCCGAGGGTGAGGGGCTGCCCGTCGACCAGCGCCACGTTGTTGACGCCGAAGGACTCCTCCATCGGCGTCAGCTTGTAGAGCTGCTCCAGGACCGCCTCCGGCACGAAGCCGTTCTTGATCTCGATGACCAGACGCAGGCCGTGCGCGCGGTCGGTGAGGTCCTTGACGTCGGCGATGCCCTGGAGCTTCTTCGAACCGACCAGGTCCTTGATCTTGGCGATCACCTTCTCGGGACCGACCGTGAAGGGCAGTTCGGTGACGACGAGGCCCTTGCGGCGCGCGGTCACCGTCTCCACCGCGACCGTCGCACGGATCTTGAAGGTGCCGCGGCCCGTCTCGTAGGCGTCCCGGATGCCGGCGAGGCCCACGATCCGGCCACCGGTGGGCAGGTCGGGGCCCGGGATGTGCCGCATCAGGGCGTCCAGATCCGCGTTCGGGTAGCGGATCAGGTGGCGGGCGGCCGAGATGACCTCGGCGAGGTTGTGCGGCGCCATGTTGGTGGCCATGCCGACCGCGATGCCCGAGGAGCCGTTCACCAGGAGGTTGGGGAAGGCGGCGGGCAGCGCGCCCGGCTCCTGCTCCTGGCCGTCGTAGTTGGGCGCGAAGTCGACGGTGTCCTCGTCGATGGACTCCGTCATCAGGCTCGCGGCCTCGGCGGCGCGGCACTCGGTGTACCGCATGGCGGCCGGCGGGTCGTCGTTGCCCAGCGAACCGAAGTTGCCGTGGCCGTCGACCAGCGGGACGCTCATCGAGAAGGGCTGGGCCATGCGCACCAGGGCGTCGTAGATCGACGCGTCGCCGTGCGGGTGCAGCTTGCCCATGACCTCGCCGATCACGCGGGCGCACTTCACGTAGCCGCGGTCGGGGCGCAGGCCCATCTCGTTCATCTGGTAGACGATGCGGCGGTGCACCGGCTTGAGGCCGTCGCGGGCGTCGGGGAGCGCGCGGGAGTAGATGACCGAGTACGCGTACTCGAGGTACGAGCCCTTCATCTCGTCCACGACGTCGATGTCGAGGATCCGCTCCTCGTACGAGTCGTCGGGCGGCGGGGTCTTCGTGCTGCGGCGGGCCATCGCTGCCGGCTCCTCTTTTCTGGTCGCTCGCCTACGGGTCGCTCACGTCGGCCCTTTGGCTCACTCTTGCTGAAGCGTGAACAGGTTCTGACGCGGACCATTGTGGACCGCGGCACTGACAGTCCGGGCCAGGACCCGGCTGAGCCGCACGGCCCGGGGACCGCACAGCGTCCTGCTCACGGTTGCCCGCAGGCTACGCGATCCGCTGTGGGCGTACGCGCTGCGGGAACTTCACCGAGGGTCCGCACGCTTGCATACAGTGGCAGGACCGGCAGGAAAACCGCGGTTTCAAGGACCGCGACAGCGATCGAAGGGACGTACATGCCCATGGGTCACACGGCCACAGACCAGGCAGGCACCGGGGGCCTGACAGCGACCGAGCACCGCCTGGCCAACGGGCTGCGCGTGGTGCTCTCCGAGGACCACCTGACCCCGGTCGCGGCGGTGTGCCTCTGGTACGACGTCGGTTCGCGCCACGAGGTCAAGGGGCGTACCGGCCTGGCTCACCTCTTCGAGCACCTGATGTTCCAGGGCTCCAAGCAGGTGCACGGCAACGGGCACTTCGAGCTCGTCCAGGGCGCCGGCGGCTCGCTCAACGGCACCACCAGCTTCGAGCGCACCAACTACTTCGAGACCATGCCGACCCACCAGCTGGAGCTCGCCCTCTGGCTGGAGGCCGACCGCATGGGCTCGCTGCTGGCCGCCCTCGACGACGAGTCGATGGAGAACCAGCGCGACGTCGTCAAGAACGAGCGCCGGCAGCGCTACGACAACGTCCCCTACGGCACCGCGTTCGAGAAGCTCACCGCGCTCGCCTACCCGGAGGGCCACCCCTACCACCACACCCCGATCGGCTCGATGGCCGACCTGGACGCGGCCACCCTGGAGGACGCGCGCGCGTTCTTCCGCACGTACTACGCCCCCAACAACGCCGTCCTGTCGGTCGTCGGCGACATCGACCCGGAGCGGACGCTCGCCTGGGTCGAGAAGTACTTCGGCTCCATCCCCTCGCACGACGGCAAGTCCGCCCCGCGTGACGGCTCGCTCCCCGACGTCATCGGCGAGCAGTTGCGCGAGGTCGTCGAGGAGGAGGTCCCCGCGCGCGCGTTGATGGCCGCCTACCGGCTGCCGCACGACGGCACCCGCGAGGCGGACGCGGCCGACCTGGCGCTCACCGTCCTGGGCGGCGGCGAGTCCTCCCGCCTGTACAACCGGCTCGTACGACGCGACCGTACGGCCGTCGCTGCAGGCTTCGGACTGCTGCGGCTGGCCGGTGCGCCCTCCCTGGGCTGGCTCGACGTGAAGACCTCCGGTGACGTCGAGGTGCCGGTCATCGAGGCCGCCATCGACGAGGAGCTCGCCCGGTTCGCCGAGGAGGGCCCGACCGCCGAGGAGATGGAGCGCGCCCAGGCCCAGTTGGAGCGCGAGTGGCTGGACCGGCTCGGCACCGTCGCGGGCCGCGCCGACGAACTGTGCCGCTACGCCGTCCTGTTCGGCGACCCGCAGCTCGCCCTGACCGCCGTGCAGCGCGTCCTGGAGGTGAGCGCCGAGGACGTCCAGAAGGTCGCCAAGGCCAAGCTGCGCCCCGACAACCGCGCGGTGCTCGTCTACGAGCCGACCGTCGCCGAAGCCCCCGCCGACCAGGACGAGAACGAGGAGGCGGCCAAGTGACCGAGCTCGCCGCGATGGAATTCCACCCTCAGCCGCAGGCGGGCGAGCCCAAGGTCTGGGCCTTCCCCGCTCCTGAGCGCGGGACGCTCGACAACGGTCTCACCGTCCTGCGCTGCCACCGCCCCGGCCAGCAGGTAGTCGCCGTCGAGGTGCTCCTGGACGCCCCCCTGGAGGCCGAGCCGGCCGGCCTGGACGGTGTCGGCACGATCATGGCGCGCGCCTTCTCGGAGGGCACCGACAAGCACTCCGCCGAGGAGTTCGCCGCCGAACTGGAGCGCTGCGGCGCCACCCTCGACGCGCACGCCGACCACCCGGGCGTCCGGCTGAGCCTCGAGGTGCCGGCCTCCCGCCTCGCCAAGGCGCTCGGTCTGCTGGCCGACGCCCTCAGGGCGCCCGCCTTCGCGGACAGCGAGATCGAACGGCTCGTCAACAACCGGCTGGACGAGATCCCGCACGAGCTCGCCAACCCCTCCCGCCGTGCCGCCAAGGAGCTCTCCAGGGAGCTGTTCCCTGCGGACTCGCGCATGTCGCGCCCGCGCCAGGGCACCGAGGAGACGGTCGAGAACATCGACTCCGCGGCCGTGCGCGGCTTCTACGAGAAGCACGTGCGCCCCGCCACCGCGACCGCCGTGGTCGTCGGCGACCTCGACGGCATCGACCTGGACGCGCTGCTCGGCGACACCCTCGGTTCCTGGACCGGCTCCACGGCCCGGCCGCGGCCCGTGCCGCCGGTGACCGCCGACGACACCGGCCGGGTCGTCATCGTGGACCGCCCCGGCGCCGTCCAGACCCAGCTGCTGATCGGCCGCGTCGGCGCCGACCGGCACGCGCGCGTGTGGCCCGCGCAGGTGCTCGGCACGTACTGCCTCGGCGGCACCCTCACTTCCCGCCTGGACCGTGTCCTGCGCGAGGAGAAGGGCTACACCTACGGCGTGCGCGCGTTCGGGCAGGTCCTCAGGTCCGCCCCGGACGGCTCGGGCGCCGCGATGCTCGCCATCAGCGGCTCCATCGACACCCCGAACACCGGTCCCGCTCTGGACGACCTCTGGAAGGTACTGCGCACCCTCGCGGAGGGCGGCCTCACCGACGCCGAGCGGGACGTCGCCGTACAGAACCTCGTCGGCGTGGCGCCGCTCAAGTTCGAGACGGCGGCGGCCGTGGCGGGCACCCTGGCCGACCAGGTAGAGCAGCACCTGCCCGACGACTTCCAGGCGACCCTGTACCAGCAGCTCGCCGCGACCGGCACCGTCGAGGCCACAGCGGCCGTGGTGAACGCCTTCCCGGTGGACCGGCTGGTGACGATCCTGGTCGGTGACGCGGCCGCCATCAAGGAGCCCGTCGAGGCCCTCGGCATCGGCGAGGTCAAGGTCGTGTCGGCCGAGTAGAGGGACCGGCAGCAAAGGCGCCACAGGGGCCCTGGTGACGGAAGCGCCACCAGGGCCCTTTGGATGTCCAGGCTTCTTAGATGTCCGAATTGGGCAGGAGGTTGCCTGTCTGGCCTGTGGGATGCGCCTCAAAAACCGTGATCGGTTTGGGGATTGAAAGTCGGCCCGCTTAGCGTCATCCCGGCTGTTCGTCAGGCAGTGCGCCGCGTCCGTGGCACCGGACAGTCATCGCCGAGTCCCCGCATGGCGCGAGCCAGGGGAGCCGGGGACCCACATGTGTTGTCCCTGGGGTGAATCGGACGCCCGCGCGAGCTCGCGAGGGGCCCGTAGGAGACCTTCCTGCTCCGAACCCGTCAGCTAACCCGGTAGGCGAGAAGGAAGGAAAGGACCAGCCACCACATGGCGTTCACCTGCGCCGCCGGGAAGCACCGTCGGCCCAGCCGGATGAAGCGCACCACCGCCCGTGCGGCGGGCGTCGCGGCCCTCGCCACCACCGGCGTCATCGGCACCATCGCCGCCCCGGCGCTCGCCGCCGAGAACTCCGTCGAGCAGACCGGGCTCATGCCCGTCGTCAGCGTCGGCGAGTCCCTCTCCGCCCAGCTCGACGCCCAGGCCGCCGCCCAGCAGCAGGCCGCCGAGGAGAAGAAGGCCGCGGCCGAGGCCAAGAGGAAGGCCGAGGCGCGGGCCAAGGAGGAGCGCGAGGCCAAGGAGCGCGCCGCCCGCGCCGCCGAGCGCGAGCGCCTCAACAGGTTCGTCACCCCGATCTCCGGCTCCTACATCTCCACCGGCTACAAGACCGGCGGTTCCCTGTGGTCCTCCGGCAGCCACACCGGTGTCGACTTCCACGCCGCGAGCGGTACCTCCGTCCACGCGGTCGGCCGCGGCACCGTGGTGGAGACCGGCTGGGGCGGGGCGTACGGCAACGAGATCGTGATCAGGATGGCCGACGGCACGTACACCCAGTACGGCCACCTGTCGTCCATCGGCGTCTCGGTCGGCCAGTCGGTCACCCCCGGCCAGCAGATCGGCCTGTCCGGCGCGACCGGCAACACCACCGGGCCGCACCTGCACTTCGAGGCCCGCACCACCGCCGAGTACGGTTCGGACATCGATCCCGTCTCCTACCTCCGCTCGCACGGCGTGAGTGTCTGACGACGTACCGCGAGATCTTCTTCGGCCCCGGCTCCTGTGAGCCGGGGTTTCGTCGTTTGCAGTGGCCCGCTGTCCAAAAAATATCCCTGGATTCCGGCCCGCCGTCGGAAATTCCCGCTCATTGCAATAGAGTCACTGAACACACGTCAATCGGAGACGTTTCACGGGGATTAAGACGGAGGTCGGGCATGCGTATTCCGGCGCACTCGGTATGCACTGCTATCCGGGACGACATCGTCGCCGGTGTCTACGAGCGCGGCGGCCGGCTCACCGAGGAACTGCTCGCCCGCCGCTACGGCGTCTCCCGCGTCCCCGTCCGGGAGGCCCTGCGCACGCTGGAGGCCGAGGGCTTCGTGGTGACGCGCAGGCACGCGGGCGCGTGCGTGGCCGAACCGACCGAGCAGGAGGGCGCCGACCTCCTGGAGATGCGCATGCTGCTGGAGCCGCTCGGCGCCTCCCGGGCCGCCCAGCGGCGCACCGAGGCCCATCTGAAGGTGCTGCGCGGCCTGGTCCGGCTGGGCCAGGAGCGGGCCAGGAGGGGCAACAGCGAGGATCTGCGCTCCCTGGGGGGCTGGTTCCACGAGACGCTCGCCCAGGCCTCCGGCAGCCCGGCCATGACCTCGATGCTGACCCAGCTGCGGCACAAGATCGCCTGGATGTACGTGGTGGAGGCGCCCGCCAACCCGGTGGAGTCGTGGGCGGAGCACGGTGCGATCGTGGATGCGGTGGCGCGCGGGGACGGTGAGCGGGCGCGGGCGATCACGGCACTGCACACCGAGCGCTCGAGCGTGGTGCACCGGCTGCGGTTCACCTCCAACGGTGAGCGCGCGGACCGTGTGAGGACCTCGCAACATCCTGTAAACGTGACGGGCCTGCGGCATTAACACGGGCACCGTATACAAAGAGAGAGTAATTCGCGGGAGACTATTCATGCTGCCCGTGAAATGGAAATGCGAAGGGCCCGCCCGATAATTCGGACGAGCCCTTCGGTGGTGTTTTACGGCACTGTGCCGCGGAAAGCTCAGACGGTCTCGGGAAGCTCTTCGAGCCCCTCGGCGACCAGCTTCGCCAACCGGTCGAGGGCCGCGTCCGCGCCCTCGGCGTCGGAGGCGAGGACGATCTCCTCGCCACCCTGGGCGCCCAGGCCGAGCACGGCCAGCATGGAGGCCGCGTTGACGGGGTTGCCGTCGGCCTTGGCGATCGTCACCGGGATACCTGCGGCCGTGGTGGCCCGGACGAAGATGGAAGCGGGGCGGGCGTGGAGACCCTCGGCCCAGCCGACGTTGACGCGGCGCTCAGCCATGTGATGCTGCCCTTCGGTGTTCAGGGTTGTCTAGACCAGTTTCCCACACGTGAAGCGTCTCCGGAGGGGGCGTTCGTCCCCTCCGGGGTGGGCGGTCGGACCGCGGCCTCGGTCCGACTTCCGTCCTGGCGAATCCTCGTGCGCTCACGCCCGGTTCTCCGTGGACCGCCTCGCGCCGTTGTCGTACGCGAGCCGTACTCTGGGGCCCATGCAGAGCGCGTCGGACCGGCATGAGTACCCCGCCCACTGGGAGGCCGACGTGGTGCTGCGCGACGGCGGCACCGCGCGCATCAGGCCCATCACCGTCGACGACGCCGATCGCCTGGTCAGCTTCTACGAACAGGTCTCGGACGAGTCGAAGTACTACCGGTTCTTCGCGCCCTACCCTCGCCTGTCCGCCAAGGACGTCCACCGCTTCACGCACCACGACTTTGTGGACCGGGTGGGTCTCGCCGCCACCGTCGGCGGCGAGTTCATCGCCACCGTACGCTACGACCGCATCGGCGCCGACGGGATGCCCGCACCCGCCCCCGCCGACGAGGCCGAGGTCGCCTTCCTCGTCCAGGACGCCCACCAGGGGCGCGGCGTGGCCTCCGCCCTCCTCGAACACATCGGGGCCGTCGCGCGCGAGCGGGACATCCGGCGCTTCGCCGCCGAGGTGCTGCCCGCCAACGCCAAGATGATCAAGGTGTTCACGGACGCCGGCTACACCCAGAAGCGCAGCTTCGAGGACGGCGTCGTACGCCTGGAGTTCGACCTGGAGCCCACCGACCGCTCGCTCGCCGTGCAGTACGCGCGCGAACACCGTGCCGAGGCGCGGTCCGTGCAGCGCCTGCTCACCCCCGGCTCCGTCGCCGTCGTCGGCGTCGGCCGCGCCCCCGGCGGCGTGGGCCGCAGCGTGCTCGGCAACATCAGGGACGCGGGGTTCACCGGCCGCCTGTACGCCGTGAACAAGGCGTTCCCCGAGGAGTGCAAGGAACTCGACGGGGTCCCCGCACACCGTTCGGTGCGTGACATCGACGGCCCCGTCGACCTCGCGGTCGTCGCCGTTCCCGCCGAGCACGTCCCCGAGGTCGTCGCCGAGTGCGGGGCGCACGGCGTGCAGGGCCTTGTCGTGCTCTCCGCCGGGTATGCCGAGAGCGGCCCCGACGGGCGCGAGCGCCAGCGCGAACTCGTACGGCACGCACGCGCGTACGGCATGCGCATCATCGGTCCGAACGCCTTCGGGATCATCAACACCTCCCCGGACGTCCGGCTGAACGCCTCGCTGGCCCCCGAGGCCCCCCGCCCCGGACGGATCGGCCTGTTCGCCCAGTCCGGCGCCATCGGCATCGCCCTGCTCTCGCGGTTGCACCGGCGCGGCGGCGGCGTCACCGGGGTGACCGGCGTCTCCACCTTCGTCTCCTCCGGCAACCGCGCGGACGTGTCCGGCAACGACGTCCTTCAGTACTGGTACGACGACCCGCACACCGACGTCGCCCTCATGTACCTGGAGTCCATCGGCAACCCCCGCAAGTTCACCCGTCTCGCCAGGCGCACCGCGGCGGCGAAACCCCTGGTCGTCGTGCAGGGCTCGGGGACCACCCCGCAGGGACACGCGGTCCGGGCCACGCGGCTGCCGCACACCACGGTGTCCGCTCTGCTCAGGCAGGCCGGAGTGATCCGGGTCGACACCATCACCGAACTGGTGGACACCGGCCTGCTGCTCGCCCGCCAGCCGCTGCCCACCGGACCCAGGGTGGCGATCCTCGGCAACTCCGAGTCGCTGGGGCTGCTGACCTACGACGCGTGCGTGGCCGAAGGGCTCCGGCCGACGCACCCTCTGGACCTGACCACGGCCGCCGCCCCGGACGACTTCCACGCGGCCCTCGCTCGCGCGCTGGCCGACGACGCCTGCGACGCGGTGATCGTGACGGCGATTCCGGCAGTGGGGGAGGGCATCGCCGGGGCCTTCGGCACCGCGGGACCCGCCGGGGACGCGGCGCTGGCGGAGGCGCTGCGCTCGGCGGCCGAGCGGGTTCCGGGCAAGCCGGTGCTGGTGGTGCACGTCGAACTGGGCGGGCTCGCGGAGGCGCTGTCGGCGGCGGCGAGCACAGCACCGTCGACGGCGGCCGGCGCCACGCCACGGAGCGGCGGCGGGGGTGCGACACCTTCCCCCACCCCGGCAACCGGAGCGATCCGCGCCGACCACCCCTTCCGCGCCCTGGACCGCCTGCGGGCCCCGGCCACCTCGGCAACGGAGCTCCCCGACCCCCGGTCCGCCACCGCTCCCCGCCTCATCCCCGCCTACCCCGCCGCCGAACGTGCGGTGCGCGCCCTCGCCGACGCCGTGCAGTACGCCCAGTGGCGCCGGGAGGCCGCCGAGCCCGGCAAGGTGCCCGACTACGAGAACATCGACGAGAAGGGCGCCGCCGCCCTCATCGACGGCCTGCTCACGCGCGGGCAGGGCCTCACCCTCGGCACCGAGGAGACCTGCGACCTGCTCGGCAAGTACGGCGTCCAGGTCCACCGCGCCCTGCCCGCCCAGACCTCCGACGCCGCCGCCGAGTCCGCCCGCACCCTCGGCTACCCGGTCGCCCTCAAGGCCACCGCCCCGCACCTGCGCCACCGCGCCGACCTCGGCGGCGTACGCCTCGATCTCACGGACGAGGAGCAGCTGCGGCGGGCGTACGCCGAGTTGACCGAGCTGTTCGGCACGCCCGACGAACTGCGGCCCGTGGTGCAGGGCATGGCCCCGCGCGGGGTGGACACGGTGATCCGGGCCGTCATCGACCCCGCCGCCGGCGCCGTACTGTCCTTCGGGCTCGCCGGAGCCGCCTCGCAGCTGCTCGGCGACACCGCGCACCGGCTGATTCCGGTCACCGACCGGGAGGCGGCGACCCTGGTCCGCTCGATCCGGACCGCGCCGCTCCTCTTCGGCTGGCGCGGGTCCACGCCGGTCGACACACCTGCCCTGGAGGAGCTCCTGCTGCGGGTGTCCCGGCTGGTCGACGACCATCCCGAGGTCGTCGCGGTCACCCTGGAGCCGGTCGTTGTCGCCCCGCGCGGCCTGAGCGTCCTCGGCGCCTCCGTACGGCTCGCGCCGCCGCCCGCCCGCGACGACCTCGGCCCGCGGACACTCCCCGCCTACTGAGCTGCGGCGAGCGGTGCCTCGCAGTCGGCGCGCCCCCGTAGGATGGACGTCATGGCCAAGACCAGTACGACGACCCAGGGGCTGCGTGCGGCGATCGAGCGCAGCGGCTACTACCCGGCCCTCGTGGCCGAGGCGGTGGAGGCTGCCCTGGGCGGCGAGCCCATCCGGTCGTACCTGGTCCACCAGGAGACGACGTTCGACCAGAACGAGGTGCGGCGGCATGTGACCGTGCTCGTCCTCACCGGCAACCGCTTCATCGTCAGCCACACCGACGAGCAGAACGAGGACACCACCTCCCCGACGCCGTACGCCACGACGTCCACGGAGTCCGTGAAGATCGGCCGGATCTCGTCGGTCGTGGTCAGCCGTGTCGTCGCCAACCCGGAGTCGTACCAGCCGGGCACGCTGCCCCGCGAGGTCGTGCTGACGATCGGCTGGGGTGCCGTCTCCCGCATCGACCTGGAGCCCGCCGCCTGCGGCGATCCCAACTGCGAGGCGGACCACGGCTACACCGGCAGCTCCACGGCGGACGACCTCAGCCTGCGCGTCAGCGAAGCCGGGGACGGCCCGGACACCGTGCGTCAGGCACTTGTCTTCGCGCAGGCCATCTCCGAGGCGACCGCGGACGTCACCCGCTGATGGCGGCGCAGCCCGCCTCCGCCTGGGACCACCCGGAACCGCTCGCCCTCGACACCGCGCCTGTCCCCGAGTACGGCACCGGCTCCCTCGCCGACCTGCTGCCCACCCTCGCCGCCGGTATGGCCGTACCGGGCACGACCGCCGCGATCTCCGAGCTCACCCCCGCCGACCGGAACTGCGTGTTCCTGATCGACGGGCTCGGCTGGGAGCAGCTGAAGGCGCATCCGGACGAGGCGCCCTTCATGACCTCCCTGCTGGGCAGCTCGCGCGGCGGCACCGGCCGCCCCCTGACCACCGGCTACCCGGCGACCACCGCGACCTCCCTCGCCTCGGTCGGCACCGGCCGCCCGCCCGGCGCCCACGGTCTGCCCGGGTACACCGTGCGCAACCCGGCCACCGGCGAGCTGATGAACCAGCTGCGCTGGCAGCCGTGGACCAAGCCGCAGGTCTGGCAGCCGTACCCCACCGTCTTCCAACTCGCCGACCAGGCGGGCGTGCACGCGGCCCAGGTCTCCTCGCCCACCTTCCAGAACACCCCGCTGACCAAGGTCGCGCTCAGCGGCGGAACGTTCCACGGACGGGCGTCGGGCGAGGAGCGCATGGACCTCGCGGCCCAGCAACTGGCCGCCGGTGACCGCTCTCTCGTCTACACCTACTACTCCGAGGTCGACGGCGCCGGCCACCGTTTCGGCGTCGACTCCGACACCTGGCGCGGCCAGTTGATGTACGTCGACCGCCTGGTCCAGCGCCTCGCCGAGCAACTGCCGCCGAACAGCGCGCTCTACGTCACCGCCGACCACGGCATGGTCGACATCCCCTTCGACGAACAGCACCGCATCGACTTCGACGAGGACTGGGAACTGCGCGCGGGGGTTGCCCTGTTGGGCGGCGAGGGCCGGGCCCGCCATGTCTACGCGGTGCCGGGCGCCTCGGGCGACGTCCTGACCTGCTGGCGCGAGGTCCTCGGTGAGCAGTTCTGGATCGCCTCGCGGGACGAGGCGATCGCGGCGGGCTGGTTCGGGCCGCCCGACCGCTTCGACGAGCGGGTGTACGACCGGATCGGCGACGTGGTCGCCGCCGCTCACGACGACGTCCTCATCGTCGCCTCCGAGCGGGAGCCGAAGGAGTCGGCGATGGTCGGCAACCACGGTTCGATGACCCCTGCCGAACAGCTGGTCCCGTTGCTCGAAGTACGCTCCTGACCCCTGTGTCCCCTTCGCCGAAAGGTGCTCGACTCGCCATGCCCGAGCTGGTGTTCTTCTCCGGAACGATGGACTGCGGGAAGTCCACTCTGGCGTTGCAGATTGCGCACAACCGGTCGGCGAGGGGTCTGCAGGGTCTGATCTTCACCCGGGACGACCGCGCGGGGGAGGGGAAGCTCTCCTCACGGCTCGGGCTGGTGACCGACGCGGTCGAGGCGCTGCCGGGCATGGACCTGTACGTCCATGTCGTCGACCTGGTGTCCCACGGCGGTAAGGTCGACTACCTGATCGTGGACGAGGCACAGTTCCTGGAGTCGGCGCAGATCGATCAACTCGCGCGCGTCGTGGACGACTTGGACCTCGATGTCTTCGCCTTCGGTATCACCACGGACTTCCGCACGAAGCTCTTCCCGGGCTCGCGGCGGCTGATCGAGCTGGCGGACCGTCTCGAGACGCTCCAGGTGGAGGCGATGTGCTGGTGCGGAGCCCGTGCCACGCACAACGCCCGCACGCTGGGCGGCGAGATGGTGGTCGAGGGCGAGCAGGTCGTCGTCGGTGACGTGAGCGGCTTCCCCGAGGACGTCGGCTACGAGGTGTTGTGCCGACGGCATCATCGTCGCCGTATGACGAGCGCGTCCGCCCATGCCGGAGTGCTCTCGCCGGACGTGCTGCCGGTGGGCTCCGACTGAGGCTGTTCTCAGGGCTGTGTCTCCCCGGCGCGGACCAGGTTGGCCACGGCCCGGTTGGCGTGGGTCTTGACGGTGACCGGGGTCACGAAGAGGCGTTCGGCGATCTCGGAGTCGGACAGGCCGGTGGCCACGAGGGTCATCACCTCGCGCTCCCGCGGTGTGAGAGCGGCGAGGCGGCCGGGATCCGAGAGCCCGCCGGGGGACGGCCGGGCGAGGAACCGGACGATCAGTTTCTTCGTCGCCACAGGAGAGAGCAGCGCCTCGTCCGCCGCGACGAGCCGGATGGCGTGGAGGAGTTGAGCGGGTTCGATGCCCTTGCCGAGGAAGCCGCTCGCACCCGCCCGGAGCGCCTCCACGACGAACTCGTCGACCTCGAAGGTGGTGAGGACGAGCACCTTCACTCCGGCCATGTCCTCGTCCCGGCCGATGAGACGGGTGGCCTCGATGCCGTCGAGCTCCGGCATGCGGATGTCCATCACCACGACATCGGCCCGCTCGGACCGGGCCAGCCGTACGGCTTCGTGGCCGTTGGACGCCTCCGCGACGACCTCCACCGCTAGATGAGGGAAGGTCGGCGGGACGAGGAACGATCCCGGCGCCGCTCACGCTCCAGGACTCCGCTGTCGCGTCGTCAGCCGTGCGCAGATACTTGCGTCTACTGCGAGCGCGGTAAGACGCTCCCGGGGCCCGGAGCAACCGACGGCTCCTGGTTGAGTCGCCGGTAAGGCCCCGTAGGCGACCCGAGGAGCCTCAGTGCGGGTTCTCGATCAGCGAGAACCGCGCCCCCTCCGGATCCGCCACCGTGGCCACCCGGCCGTGCGGGCTGTCGTGGGCCGGGCGCAGGACGTGCCCGCCGAGATCGACGAGGAGGTGGGTGGCCGCGTCCACATCCGCCGCCTCGAAGTACGTCATCCAGTGCGGGCCCCGGTCGCGCGGGAGGGCGTTGCCGACACCGTGGAGACCGGCCACCGGGCGGCCGTCGGCGTGCAGCGTGACGTAGTCGAGGTCGGCGGACTCCACCGGCTCCTCCTCGTAGCCGAACACCGTCTCGTAGAACTTGGCGACACCGACCGTCTCGACGGTGAGCAGTTCGTGCCAGGCGGGGGTGCCCGGCACGCCCGCGACGGACGTGCCGAAGTGCGCCGCCGTCTGCCACACACCGAAGACGGCGCCGGACGGGTCCGAGCCGATCACCAGCCGGCCCGCCTCTCCCGCGTCCAGCGGGCCCACTCCCACCGTGCCGCCGCACAGCCTGACCGTCTCGGCCGTCAGATCGATGTCGTCCGAGGCGAGGTAGGGCGTCCAGGCGACCGGAAGATGGCGGTCGGGCGGCAACTGGCCGATCCCGGCGACCTCCTGGCCGTCGAGCAGGGCCCGGACGTAGGGCCCGAGCTGCTGCGGTCCCGGTACGAACTCCCAGCCGAACAGTGATCCGTAGAACTCCTGGGTCGCGGACATGCCGTGCACCATCAGGCTCACCCAGCAGGGTGTGCCGGGCGTGGGCCGAGCGGGCGGGGCGGCCGATCCCCTTGCCTCGGTCATCGTCACTCTCTCCTCGGCCCCTCGCGGTGGCCGTGTCGCGTCAGCTGGATCTCCGTGCCGATGCTCGCACCACCCGTGGTGCCGCGCGCTCCGGGCGCGCCGCCGCCCGGCCCTCCCAGGACCCGGGAGCGCCCGCCGCGCGGCTGTCCGTCCGTTGCCGCGCCGTGGCCGACGGATGCCGATCGGCAGTACAGCATGTGCCCGTTCCCGTACGCCTCGTGATCGGGCCTGTCCGGTCGAGCAGAGTAGCCGGACATCGACGACGCGGCCACCTCGTGCGCAAGGATGGGGCCATGAACGCCATCATCTCCGCATCCGATCTGGCGAAGGACCTCGCGGGCCCGAACCCGCCCGTCCTGCTCGACGTCCGCTGGCAGCTGAGTACGGCCAAGGCCACCGGCGTGCCGCCCTTCGACGGCCGGGCCGAGTACGCGGCCGGGCACATCCCGGGCGCGGCCTACGTCGACCTGGACCGGGAGCTGGCCGGCCGGGCCGGCACCGGCGGGCGGCACCCGCTGCCCGACCTCACGGAGTTCGGCGCGGCGATGCGCCGGGCGGGTGTCTCCTCCGGGACGCCCGTGGTCGTGTACGACGGCGGACAGGGCTGGGCGGCGGCCCGCGCGTGGTGGCTGCTGCGCTGGACGGGTCACCCGGACGTGCGAGTCCTCGACGGCGGGTTGCCGTCCTGGAAGGGACCGCTCCAGTCCTCCGTGCCGGGTACGGCCCTCTCCGAGGGCGACTTCGAGCCGGTGCCCGGAGCGACCGGTCTCCTCGACGCCGACGGGGCCGCGGCGCTGGCCCGCGCGGGGGTCCTGCTGGACGCGCGCGCGGGGGAGCGGTACCGAGGTGAGGTGGAGCCGATCGACCGGGTCGGCGGCCACATCCCGGGCGCCCGTTCCGCGCCCACCACGGACAACGTCGGCCCGGACGGCCGCTTCCTGCCCGCGGAGGAGTTGACCGCCCGTTTCAAGGCCCTCGGCGCGGGTGACGGCACCGAGGTCGGCGTCTACTGCGGGTCCGGCGTCTCCGGCGCCCACGAGGTGCTGGCCCTGGCGGTGGCGGGCATTCCGGCGGGCCTGTACGTCGGTTCCTGGTCGGAGTGGTCCTCGGACCCGGAGCGACCGGTCGCCGTCGGCCCCGACCCCCAGTAACCCCGCGCCGTTCAAAGGGAAAGGGCCGCACTCGCCGAGTGCGGCCCTCTTCCGTCGTACGACTGACTACTCCTGCTTCTTCCTGCGCGTCCCGAACACGATCTCGTCCCAGCTCGGGACCGCCGCTCTGCGGCCCGGGCGGACACCGTCGGCCTCGGCCTGGCGGTCGGTCGCGCCGATGAGGCGGTCACGGTGGCTGGCCACCGAGCGCGGCATGAGGACGTCCGCGTAGGCGGAACCGGCCGAGGCCGCGGGAGCGGGCGGCTCCTCCGCCTCGGGCTCCTCCGGGTCGGGCTCCTCGATCGTCGCCGTCTCGGACGGCCGCTCCGGTACGACCATGTCGCCCCGGAAGCTCGGCACCGCCTCCAACAGGCTGGTCAGCGAGTCCCGTTCGGCCGCGCCCTCCTCGATCGGCTCGGGCGCGGGCAGGCTCGGCCGGTCGAGGGCGCGGTCCAGCGGCCGGTCGCGCGGCAGCCGTGCGATACGCGGCACGAACGGAAAGCTGGGCTCCGGCGCGCCGAGGTCCTCGGACTCGCCGATGAGCGAGCGAGCCTCCTCGTCGACGGCCTGGACGAGCCGCCGGGGCGGGTCGTAGGTCCAGCTCGCCGAGTGCGGTTCGCCGGCGACGCAGTAGACCAGCAGGACCTCCCAGGTGCCGTCGTCACGGCGCCACGAGTCCCACTGGACGGTGTCCTTCTCGGCGCCGCGCAGCAACAGCCGCTCCTGCACGGCCTCGCCGAGCTGCGGACCGGCGTTCTCACCGGGCCGGCGGACCGGGGTCTTACGGGCTCGTTCGGCCATGAAGGCGCGCTCGGCGAGCACAGGGCCCTCGAAGCGCCTTACACGGTCTACGGGGATACCTGCGAGCTGGGCTACCTCTTCCGCGGTGGCACCGGCACGTATACGCGCCTGGATGTCGCGGGGACGGAGATGGCTTTCGACCTCGATCTCGATCTGACCGAGGCGGGGACGGTCGCCGCGCACAGCTGCGCGCAGTCGCTCGTCGATCGGAAGCGTGTACTCCGTTGAGTCGGCAGCCTTCAGCACCAGCCGTGTGCCGTCATTCGAGACGGCCACGACACGCAGTTCGGGCATGGGGACCTCCCGGGTGGTGCCTGCCGACGTCACGTGCGTCGCTGCTTCCGCTAGTCGAGTGTGGCCTGCCCGGGTGCAGCCTGCCACAACCTTGCCGAGTTGCCCGGCGTGTCGGGCACGGGCCCGGGATCGCCGTTATGGCACGGTTATCAATTCGCAACGCTAAGTGACCAACTCCGTAACCCTGTGCAACTGCCCCCCTCCTGACGCCCCTTGAAGGCCGCGGACGCCCTGGCGGGAGACCGAACCCAGGGCTCGCAACAGTACTCCATTTGGGCCACGTGCGTGGATTGGCGCGCCACTCGACTTCTTCCAAGAAACGGTGTCCGACCGTCCGTTGAGCGGTTTTGGGGATCTTGGACGTGGCGTGCTTCACGGAATCACCAGAAACGCAACCATGGGGCCGCGGATGCGACGGCTACGCCCCCAACACCCTGCGCAGGTAGTCGTTCTGGAAGCGGCGATCGGGGTCGAGACGGTCCCGGAGCGCGGTGAACTCGCCGAAGCGCGGATAGACCTTGTCGAAGTACCCGGCGTCGCGCGTGTGCACCTTGCCCCAGTGCGGGCGCCCCTCGTGCGCCGTGAAGATCCGCTCCGCGGCGGTGAAGTACGCCTGGTACGGCGTCCCCTTGACCATGTGGACGGCGATGTACGCGCTGTCGCGGCCGGACGCGGTGGACAGCGTGATGTCGTCGGCGGGCGCGGTGCGCACCTCGACGGGGAAGCTGATCCGGAGGGCGGAGCGGTCCATCATCGTCCTGAGTTCACGCAACGTCTCGACGACGGCCTCGCGCGGGACGGCGTACTCCATCTCCACGAACCGCACCCGGCGGGGCGATGTGAAGACCTTGTACGGGATGTCGGTGTAGGTCCGCGCGGACAGCGCCTTGCTGGAGATCCGGGCGATCGAGGGGATCGTGCCCGGCGCCGCGCGGCCGACCCACTGGGCCACCTGGAACACGCCGTTGGAGAGGAACTCGTCCTCGATCCAGCCCTGGAGCTGCGGCACCGGCTTCTCGGGGCCCGCGCTGCGGTTGTTGCGCTTGGTGTTGGTGCTGCCGGTGTGCGGGAACCAGTAGAACTCGAAGTGTTCGTTCTCGGCCCACAGTTCGTCGAACGTGCTGGTGACCTTGTCGAAGCTCATCGGCTCCTCGCGGGCCGTGAGCAGGAAGACCGGCTCGACGGCGAACGTGATCGCCGTGACGATGCCGAGCGCGCCCAGGCCGATCCGGGCGGCCGCGAAGACCTCGGGGTTCTCCTTCTCGGAGCACGAGAGGACCGAGCCGTCGGCGGTGACGAGCTCGAGCCCCTTGATCTGGGCGGCGATCGAACCGGACTCGCGGCCCGTGCCGTGGGTGCCGGTGCTGGTGGCCCCGGACACCGTCTGCTCCATGATGTCGCCCATGTTGGTGAGCGACAGTCCCTCGCGCGCGAGGGCCATGTTGAGCCTCTTGAGCGGGGTACCGGCCTCGACCGTGACGGTCATGGCGTCCCGGTCGATGTTGCGGATACCGGTCAACAGTTGAGGGCGGATCAACACGCCGTCGGTCGCGGCGATCGACGTGAAGGAGTGCCCGGTGCCGACGGCCTTCACCGTCAGACCGTCCTCGGCGGCCCTGCGCACGGCAGCCGTCAGCTCCTCCACCGAGGCGGGCGTGACCTCCCGCGCGGGACGGGCGGCGACATTGCCTCCCCAGTTACGCCACGTTCCGTTCTTCCCGCTCGCTGTGCTGCTCAACGGTCCCTCCCCGACCCGGTGCCGGTCTGCTGAGCCGGCGATACCCCAGGAACCCGACCGCGACCGCGACGGCCCCGGACACCGCCGGAACCCCGTACCCGGCCCGCGCACCGGCCGCGTCGATGACCCAGCCGGCGATGGAGGAGCCGAACGCGACCCCGACCGCCAGCCCGGTGCTGATCCAGGTCATGCCCTCGGTCAGTTGCGCGCGTGGTACGTGCTGTTCGATCAGGGACATCGTCGTGATCATCGTCGGAGCGATGGACAGACCCGCAACGAACAGCGCCACGGCCAGAAACGGCAAGTTTCCGACCAGTAGGAGGGGGATCATACTCACGGCCATCGCGCATACGCCCAGCAGCCAGCGACGTTCGGGCGCTCCCCCGAAGCGCAACAGCCCGAAGACCAGGCCCGCGACACAGGAGCCCGCAGCGTAGAGCGCCAGCACGAGGCTCGCGGCGCCCTTGTGGCCCTGTTCGTCGGCGAAGGCCACGGTGACCACGTCCACCGCTCCGAAGATCGCCCCGGTCGCCACGAAGGTGGCCACCAGGACCTGCAGGCCCGGTGCGCGCAGTGCCGTACCGCTGTCGTTCTGCTCGCGCGGGTGCGGGGCGGGCTCGGTCGCCCGCTGGGCGGTCAGCCAGAAGACGCCGACCGCGAGGAAACAGGCGGCGAGCAGCGGGCCCGCCTCCGGGAACCAGGCCGTGGACAGGCCGATGGAGATGATCGGCCCGAAGATGAAGCAGACCTCGTCGACGACGGACTCGAAGGAGTACGCGGTGTGCAGCTGCGGGGTGTCCCGGTACAGGGCCGCCCACCGCGCGCGGATCATCGCGCCGATGCTGGGCACGCACCCGATACCGACGCTGAAGACGAACAGCGTCCAGTCCGGCCAGCCGTAGTGCGCGGCGAACAGCAGCCCGGCCGCCGCGACGAGCGAGATCAGCGTCGCGGGGCGCAGTACCCGCCGCTGCCCGTACCGGTCCACCATCCGGGAGACCTGCGGGCCCGCCACCGCGGCGGCCAGCGCGATGGTCGCCGAGAGCGCGCCTGCCAGGCCGTAGCGCCCGGTGAGCTGGGAGACCATCGTCACCACGCCAATGCCCATCATCGACAGCGGCATCCGGCCGAGGAACCCCGCGGCGGAGAAGCCCCTGGAACCGGGGGCGGCGAACAGGGCGCTGTACGGGCTGGGCACGGGGGTCTCCGGTCGGGCAGGGACAGGTGAGCGGGCCGACGACCAGGTAAGGCGTCAACGCGGCCCATACAGCTTACGAGTGAGGTGACCCTAACGCACCTGGCCGGACGGCCCGGGAACCCGGGTGCCCACCCCGCCGTTTCCCGGCTGTCAGTACCGGATGACAGGATCGACCCATGCCAGACGCGCTCGACGCCACCCCCTACGACGCCCTGCTCCTGCTCTCGTTCGGAGGCCCCGAGGGCCCCGACGACGTGGTCCCGTTCCTGGAGAACGTGACGCGGGGGCGAGGCATCCCCAAGGAACGCCTGAAGGAAGTCGGTCAGCACTACTTCCTGTTCGGCGGGGTCAGCCCCATCAACGACCAGAACCGTGCCCTGCTGGACGCCCTCCGCAAGGACTTCGCGGAGCACGGCCTGGACCTGCCGATCTACTGGGGCAACCGCAACTGGGCGCCCTACCTCACGGACACCCTGCGCGAGATGGTCGCCGACGGCCACCGCCGCGTCCTGGTCCTCGCCACCAGCGCCTACGCCTCCTACTCGGGCTGCCGCCAGTACCGCGAGAACCTCGCCGAGTCGCTGGCGGTCCTTGAAGCCGAGGGCCTGGAGCTGCCGAGGATCGACAAGCTCCGGCACTACTTCAACCACCCCGGCTTCCTGGAGCCGATGGTCGACGGTGTGCTGGAGTCCCTCGCGGAGCTTGCGGAGGACGTCCGCGACGGCGCCCACATCGCCTTCTCGACCCACTCGATCCCGACCGCGTCCGCGGACACCTCGGGGCCGGTCGAAGGCCACGGCGAGGGCGGCGCGTACGTCGCGCAGCACCTGGAGGTCTCGCGGCTGATCGCCGACGCCGTCCGTGAGCGCACCGGTGTCGACCACCCCTGGCAGCTCGTCTACCAGTCGCGTTCAGGCGCCCCGCACATCCCGTGGCTGGAGCCCGACATCTGCGACCACCTCGAGGAGCGCCACGCGTCCGGCGCCCCGGCCGTGGTGATCGCGCCCATCGGCTTCGTCTCCGACCACATGGAGGTCCTCTACGACCTCGACACCGAGGCCAAGGACAAGGCGCGGGAACTGGGCCTGCCGATGCGCCGCTCGGCCACCGTCGGCGACGACCCGCGATTCGCCGCGGCGATCCGCGACCTGGTCCTGGAGCGCGCCGCGGTCGAGCGCGGCCAGGAGGTCACGCCCTGTGCCCTGGGCGCGCTCGGGGCCGACCACAACGTCTGCCCGATCGGCTGCTGCCCGGCCCGCGCGGCCAAGCCCGCCGCCGCGGGCGTCGACAGCCCGTACGCGTGAGGAGCGCCGTGACCGACCCCCTGCACGCCGAACTGCTGCAGCTGGCCCAGGAGGCGGCCCGGCGAGCCGGCGCCCTGCTGCGGGACGGCCGCCCGGCCGACCTCGCGGTCGCCAGGACCAAGTCCAGCCCCATCGACGTGGTGACCGAGATGGACATCGCAGCCGAGAAGCTGATCACGGACCTTCTCTCGCAGCACCGCCCTGACGACGGCATCCTCGGCGAGGAGGGTGCCGCCACCGAGGGCACCAGCGGTGTCCGCTGGGTGATCGATCCCCTCGACGGCACCGTCAACTACCTCTATGGACTGCCGACTTGGGCCGTCTCCATCGCGGCCGAGCAGGACGGCGAGACCGTCGTCGGGGTCGTCGCGGCGCCGATGCGCGGGGAGACGTACCACGCGGTCCGCGGCGAGGGTGCCTGGGCGGGCGAGCGCAGGCTGACCTGCCGTCCGGCCCCGCCCCTGGAACAGGCGCTGGTCTCGACGGGCTTCAACTACGTGACCGACGTCCGCGTCCACCAGGCCGAGGTGGCCCGGAAACTGATCCCGCTCGTCCGCGACATCCGGCGCGCGGGCTCGGCGGCGGTCGATCTGTGCGACCTGGCCGCAGGCCGCCTCGACGGCTACTACGAGCGCGGCCTGAACGCATGGGACTACGGAGCGGGCGACCTCATCGCCCGGGAAGCGGGCGCCCTGACCGGTGGCCGCCCCGGAGAGCGCCCCAACCCCGCCCTCACCGTCGCCGGTACCCCGGGCGTCTTCGAGCCCCTCCAGCGGCTCCTGGAGGACTTCGGGGCCTGGCACGACTGACGGGCCGACTCCGTACGAACGCCAGGTGAACGCGCCCGTACGGCGACGCAGCGGACCCCCGGCGCTGGATTCGCCGGGGGTCCGCTGTCGTGCCGCGAAGCCGATCAGACGCTAGGCGCCGACCTCCACACCGTGCTCGGCGGCGAGGCGGCGCAGATCGTCGAGTTCGCCCTGCTCGACCTCGACGAGGAAGTCGTCGCCGTCGTTGCGAGCCCGCGTCAGGTCCGTCTCGGTCGCCCTTATGCGCTGCAGAAGTCCTGCGGTGAATGCGTCCATGCTGCGCCCCCTCGTCCTGGGTCGTGGGTCGGTGGCACGGGGGTGTGCCGTTCGAAAGGGGCGATCACGTCTCCTGTAGGTGCCCAGCGCTGCCCTGCCGGGCGGCGACGGTGCCGGACACCCACGCCCACTCGGCAAAAGCGGATCGCGTCGTGCCGCATGGTGGTACGGCACATGCAGAGTGTGATCGCGGGGTGTAAAGCCGTCCTCCCCCCGCTCCTTCCGACGGAAACCTCAACCTCGCGAGAAAATCCCGCATTCCCGCTCTCACACCCGTCTTTCAGCCGCCCCTCACCCGGCTTACAGCCGACTTATGGCCGAAAAGGGCAGGATGGAGGCCGACACTCACCCGACCCCCTGCCCGCGTGTGCTCACAGCGCGCTACGCGGGTGGACACAGGAAGGACAAGCGACGTGCGCGTACTCGTCGTCGAGGACGAGCAACTGCTCGCCGATGCGGTGGCCACCGGACTGCGCCGGGAGGCCATGGCCGTCGACGTCGTGTACGACGGTGCGGCCGCCCTCGAGCGCATCGGCGTCAACGACTACGACGTCGTCGTCCTCGACCGTGACCTCCCCCTCGTCCACGGCGACGACGTCTGCCGCAAGATCGTCGAACTCGGCATGCCCACACGCGTGTTGATGCTCACCGCGTCCGGCGACGTCAGCGACCGCGTCGAGGGCCTGGAGATCGGCGCCGACGACTACCTGCCCAAGCCGTTCGCGTTCAGCGAGCTGACGGCACGCGTGCGTGCCCTCGGCCGGCGCACCAGCGTGCCGCTGCCGCCGGTCCTGGAGCGTGCCGGGATCAAGCTCGACCCCAACCGCCGCGAGGTCTTCCGCGACGGCAAGGAGGTCCAGCTCGCCCCCAAGGAGTTCGCCGTCCTGGAGGTGCTGATGCGCTCCGAGGGCGCCGTCGTCTCCGCGGAGCAGCTCCTGGAGAAGGCCTGGGACGAGAACACCGACCCGTTCACCAACGTCGTGCGCGTGACCGTCATGACCCTGCGCCGCAAGCTCGGCGAACCCCCGGTGATCGTCACCGTCCCCGGCTCCGGTTACCGGATCTGATAGCCCGTGGCCTCGAATCCCGCTCCTCCCCAGGCACCTCCGAAGCCCACCTGGGACCCCAGGCGACCGGCGCCGCAGCTGCCCTGGCTGCGCCCGACGATCCGCATAAGGCTCACCCTGCTCTACGGCGGCATGTTCCTGATCGCGGGCATTCTGCTGCTGTCGATCATCTACTTGATCGCCGCCCAGGCGCTGAACGTCGGTAGTGACCTGCCCTTCAAGATCACCGCAGGCAGTCTCGCCAGTGACACCTGCAACCTGCCGTCGAACGCGTCGCCCGACGTCATGAACAAGGCGATGGCCGACTGCGTCAACGTGCAGCGCCAGCACGCCCTGGACAACCTGCTCAGCCGCTCGCTGCTGGCCCTGCTCGGTCTCGCGATCATCGCCTTCGCCTTCGGCTATGCGATGGCGGGACGCGTCCTGTCGCCGCTCGGCCGGATCCTGCGCACCGCGCGCGCGGTGGCGGGCTCGGACCTCTCGCGCCGTATCGAGCTGGACGGCCCGGACGACGAGCTCAAGGAACTGGCCGACACCTTCGACGACATGCTGGAGCGTCTGGAGCGGGCCTTCACGGCCCAGCAGCGCTTCGTCGGCAACGCCTCGCACGAGCTGCGGACACCGCTGGCGATCAACCGCACGCTCCTGGAGGTGCATCTGTCGGATCCGGGGGCACCGGTGGAGCTCCAGCAGCTCGGCAAGACGCTGCTGGCCACCAACGAACGCAGCGAGCAGCTCGTGGAGGGGCTGCTGCTGCTCGCCCGCAGCGACAACCAGATCGTCGAGCGCAAGCCGGTGGACCTCGCCGAGGTGGCCGAGCAGGCGGTCGACCAGGTGCACGGCGAGGCGGAGGCCAAAGGTGTGGCGATCCGCGGCGAGCAGAAGTCGGCGGTGGTCCAGGGCAACGGCGTCCTGCTGGAGCGGATCGCCCTCAACCTGGTGCAGAACGCCGTGCGGTACAACGTGTCCGAGGACGGCTGGGTCGAGGTGACCACGGAGGTCCAGCACGGCCACGCGGTGCTCACGGTGTCCAACACGGGCCCGGTCGTGCCGGCGTACGAGGTCGACAATCTCTTCGAGCCGTTCAAGCGGCTGCGCGGGGCCGACCGCACCGGCAGCGACAAGGGCGTCGGGCTCGGTCTGTCCATCGTGCGGTCCGTCGCACGGGCACACGGCGGGCACATCACGGCTCAGCCGCGCGAAGGGGGTGGGCTCGTGATGCGAGTCACCCTGCCTGTCTGAGATCATGGCCCCCGCACTGAGACCGACACACAGGGATGTTCGCTTTGCGCGGAATTTTCTGGGCAAGGAACGGACAGTTTCGTGTGTGATCGATCACAAGGGAGATTTTCCCGCCATCTACTCTCGGTGATCATGCACCCTGTCGGAAAGCCGGGAACATCCTGGTTTTCAGGGCTCCTGATCACGGGAAGTACACGGTGAGACGCCTTTGAAGTGCGGGATTCGGACCGTGTACGGTCCCGATCGCCATCCAACCCGATCACTCAAGAGGGGTCCGGTTGGGTGTCGATTGAGTAACAGACCTTGATGTGAGGCAAAATCTCCGCCTCAGGTCGGGCACAAGTCCGGCCTCTCACGCGTTACGTGCGCTGGAGACACCGCAGAAACCCAGAGGGGGAGAGCGACATGGCAACGGATTACGACACCCCACGCAAGACCGACGACGACGTTGACTCGGACAGCCTTGAAGAGCTCAAGGCCCGTCGGAACGACAAGTCCACGTCCGCCGTGGACGTCGACGAGTTCGAGGCCGCAGAAGGCCTGGAACTGCCCGGAGCGGACCTCTCGAACGAAGAGCTGGCCGTCCGGGTACTGCCCAAGCAGCAGGACGAGTTCACCTGCATGAGCTGCTTCCTGGTGCACCACCGCAGTCAGCTGGCCCGAGAGAAGAACGGCCAGCCGATCTGCCGCGACTGCGACTGAGGGCGGGTCGGGCATGACTGGCTCGACCCCACCTTGGAAGCGCCGCTCCCCCCTGCAGGGAGCGGACCAGGGGCCGTCCGACGGTCCTCATGGCGCGCGTGACGACGAGCGGGGCTCTTCCGATCCGGGAGCCTCGCTCGAACCGGCGGTCGACCGGGCTGACCTCCCGGCGCCGACCGGGCAGACCGGGACGCCCGCGCCCGTCGCGAAACGACGGGTGGCGGCGATCCGGGACAGGGCCCGGGAAGGGGTCCGCAAGGGCGGCAGCCGGGCCAGGGCGGGCCTGGCGTACCTCGCCGACCGGATCATCGAGAACGCCCCGCGTGTCCCCGTACGGGACCTCGCGACCCTCCGCCGCCAGTTCCCCGGTCTCGGACCGGAGGAGCTCGCGGACAAACTCGTCACGGGCGCCGCGAGCGCCACGGCGACGGTCGGAGCGGGGGTCGGTGCGGCGGCGATGCTTCCCGTGCCGCCGGCGATGCCGGCCGAACTGGCCGCCGAGATCACCGGCGTGGCCGCGATCGAGCTGAAGCTGATCGCCGAACTCCACGAGGTCTACGGAGTGCGGCCGCCCGGCAACCTCAAGGAGCGCAGCACCGCGTACCTCAACTCCTGGTCGGGGGAGCGCGGGATCGACGTGAAGAAGCCGTCGAGTGTGGGCGGCGCGCTCAACAGCCAGATGAAGCAGCAGCTGCGGCAGCAGATCATGAAGCGGATGGTCCGCGACCTGCCGAACCTGATGCCGTTCCTGGTCGGCGCGGCCGTAGGAGCGGTCATGAACCGCCGGGACACCAGAAAGCTCGCCGAGCGGATCCGCAAGGACCTGCGCAGGGTCCAGGTGCCCTGGGACGAGCTCCCCGGCCTGCCGGCCCTGGAGGCACCGGCGAACCCGCTGGAGATCGGCGACATCGCCAAGGAGCTCGGCCGCTGAAGCGGGACAGGACCACCGCCCGGTAAGACTTCCGTGAGACTCCCGGCTCCACCGGCGGCCCCGGGCCCCACCGCCGGGTGAAACCCTGCACGAACTTTCTAGGAGGCGGCCGTCCGGGCCGCCTTCAGTGCCTCGGCCAGCCGCTCCGGCTCCCGGGTCGACAGGTACAGGTACGGCGTCGGGTCGTCCGGATCCGTGACCTCCACCTTCAGCGCGGTGGGGATGTAGGCGCGCAGCAACAGGAAGGCGCGGGTGTCGGCCTTGTAGGTCCGCCAGGCCCGGGTCTCCTCCGGATCCAGGACCTCCGCGTCGCCCAGCGCCGACACCGGGATCTTCGCCTCGCCCGCGATCAGGGAGTCCCCCACGATGCGGATGCGCAGCGAGCCGTAGGAACTCGCGAGGACCGCCGCCACGGCGGTGCCGCCGACCAGGCCGCCGAGCAGGGGAAGCGTCCCGAACGGGAGCAGGATCAGCGCGAAGGCCACCCCGACCAGGAAGGAGATCAGCCACCAGGAGCGGGGGGCGGTGAGGCGTTCGTCGTACGGGGCGGCGGAGGGCTGCATGAGCCAAGCTTGGCACGGTGTGCGGACAGAGCCACTGTCAGGGGGAGTCGGCGCGAAGTGCTGTCAGGCAGGGTGGCGGTGGGTGACGGGCGGGCGGGTAAGGTCTGCGCCTGTGAGTGGTACTTCCCCGGCTCTCGAGCCTCCCGCCGACGCGGCGCACCCGGTGCGGCACCCGGACGCCCCCGCGCCCGGTGAGCTGCTCGGTGCGCACTACGGCCGGTGTTTCGGCTGTGGCGGCGACCAGCCCCATGGGCTGCACCTGGAGGCGCGGGCCGGCGAGGGGGTCTCGGTCACCGCCGAGTTCACCGTGCGCCCCGCCCATCAGGGAGCTCCCGGACTCGCGCACGGCGGGGTGCTCGCGACCGCCCTCGACGAGACCCTGGGCTCGCTCAACTGGCTGCTGCGCACGATCGCCGTGACCGGCCGTCTGGAGACCGACTTCGTGCGTCCGGTGCCCGTGGACACGGTGCTGCACCTGGAGGCCGAGGTGACCGCGGTGGCCGGGCGGAAGATCTACTCGACCGCGACCGGCCGGATCGGCGGCCCCGAGGGGCCCGTCGCGGTCCGGGCCGACGCCCTGTTCATCGAGGTCAAGGTGGACCACTTCATCGACAACGGCCGCCCGGAGGAGATCCGGGCCGCCATGGACGACCCGGACCAGGTCCGCCGTGCCCGTGCCTTCGAGGTGAACCCGTGAGCCGTGCCCCCCTGAACGTGCTGATCCGGCGCGTCGACCCGGACGTACCGCTTCCGGCGTACGCGCACCCCGGTGACGCGGGGGCCGATCTGCGGACCACCGAGAGCCGTGAACTGAAGCCGGGCGAGCGGGCCGTGCTGCCCACGGGGGTGTCTGTGGCGCTGCCGGAGGGGTACGCGGCCTTCGTGCATCCCCGATCTGGGCTCGCCGCCCGCTGCGGTGTCGCTCTCGTGAATGCCCCGGGGACGGTTGATGCCGGGTACCGTGGGGAGATCAAGGTGATCGTGGTGAATCTCGACCCGCACGAGTCGGTGCGGTTCGAGCGCTTCGACCGGATTGCCCAACTCGTGGTCCAGCAGGTCGAACGGGTCCGCTTCCAGGAGGTCGCGGAGCTTCCCGGATCGGCGCGGGCCGAGGGGGGCTTCGGGTCCACCGGCGGTCACGCCGCCGTGGGCGACGGGGGCGATACAAGCGCAGAGGCCGCCGTGGGCGGCACAACGGGTGGGAATCGATACGCATCGGTCGTATCCGACCGGGAAGGACAGTGACGTGTTCGGACGTCGCAAGAAGAAGGGTGCCGCCGAGGACGCGGCCGGCGAGGCCGAGCAGGTCGTCGACAGTGTCGACACTGAGGCGGACGACGTAGAGGGCGAGCGCGAGCGCGTACGGCTGGAGCCGGAACCGCGCCCCGACGGGCCCTGGGACGACACCGAGGTCCGTGACCCTGCCGAGGGCCGGGTGGACCTGGGCGGTCTGTTCGTGCCGGGTGTCGAGGGCATGGAGCTGCGGGTCGAGGTCGCGGGCGACGCGATCGTCGCGGCCACCGTCGTGCTGCGCGACAGCGCCATCCAGCTCCAGGCCTTCGCCGCTCCCAAGCGCGAGGGCATCTGGGGCGAGGTGCGCGAGGAGATCGGCTCCGGGATCACCCAGCAGGGCGGCATCATCGACGAGGTCGAGGGGCCGCTGGGCTGGGAGTTGCGTGCCCAGGTGCCGGTGCAGCTGCCGGACGGCACGGGCGGCTTCCAGGTCGTGCGGTTCGTGGGTGTGGACGGCCCGCGCTGGTTCCTGCGCGGTGTGATCTCGGGTCAGGGCGCGGTGCAGCCGCAGGCGGCCGGGCTTCTGGAGCAGATCTTCCGGGACACCGTCGTGGTGCGCGGTGAGGGCCCGATGGCGCCCCGCGACCCGATCGTCCTGAAGCTGCCGAACGACGCCCAGATGGTCCCCGAGGGAGTCCAGCAGCAGGACGAGGGCTCGCGCTTCTCCGGAGGCATGGGCCAGTTGCAGCGCGGCCCGGAGATCACCGAGGTCCGCTAGCCGTACGACGTCGAGGGCCGTACCCCGCCAGGGGTGCGGCCCTTTTTCGTGCGCGGGGTCTTGACGGTGTATTGGTCTGTACCTACGGTCATCCGCCAACGCCTATGTTCATAGGGGCGCTTCACGTTCACATACGAGAACGGAGCCGCTATGCACCATTCCGTACGGCTGGTGGTCGTCACCGCGTTCGCCCTGGGTGTCCTCGCCCGGCCCGCCGACGCCGCTCCCGCCACCTTCGTCCATCCCGGAGTCACTGTCTCCCAGGGGCAGTTGGACTTCGTCCGCGGCAAGGTCGACGCCGGCGCCCAGCCCTGGAAGGGCGCCTTCGATGCGATGCTGGCGAGCCGGTACGCCGATCTGAACCGCACGCCCAAGCCGCGCGCGGTCGTCGAGTGCGGGTCGTACTCGAACCCCAACTACGGCTGCACCGACGAGCGCGAGGACGCGATCGCCGCCTACACCGACGCCCTCGCCTGGTACATCACCCGGGACGAGCGGTACGCCAAGAAGGCCATCCAGCTCATGGACGCCTGGTCGGCTGTCATCGCGGACCACACCAACAGCAACGCGCCCCTGCAGACCGGCTGGGCGGGCTCCTCGTGGCCCAGGGCCGCCGAGATCATCAAGTACACGTACAGCGGGAGCTGGGCGAACTCCGGGCGCTTCGCGACCATGTTGCGCACCGTCTATCTGCCGGAGGTCATCAACGGCTCGAACTCCAACGGCAACTGGGAGCTGTCGATGACGGAGGCGGCCGTCGGCATCTCCGTCTTCCTCGAGGACAAGACGTCGTACGACAAGGCCATGGCGAAGTTCCGCACCCGTACCGCCGCCTATGTGTACCTCGACTCCGACGGTGAGCTGCCGAGGACCGTGCCGAGCCAGAACCTCAACACCCGGGACAAGATCGTCGGTTACTGGCAGGGACAGTCGACCTTCGTCACCGGGCTCACTCAGGAGACCTGCCGGGACCTCACGCACACCGGATACGGCATCTCCGCGATCTCGCACGTCGCCGAGACCGGCCGGATCCAGAAGCAGGACCTCTACGGCACCGACGTGGGCGAGCGGCTTCGGCAGGCGCTGGGGTTCCAGGCGAAGTACGAGCTGGGGACGGCCGTACCCGGCTGGCTGTGCGGCGGGTCGCTGAAGCTCGGGCTCGGGCCGGTCACCGAGGTCGGGTACAACGCGCTGCACAACAGGATTGGCATGGGCATGACTAACACGCAGACGCTGACCGAGCGGAACCGGCCGGCGGGGAGCAACAACCTCTTCGTGGCGTGGGAGACCCTCACGCACGGGGACAACCCGAACTGAGACCGCTGGGGCGTACTGGAAGGGGGTGGCAGGCCGGGCCGTCAGGGTTGCGTCAAAGACGGTCTCCGGGGCGGTCCCGGGACCGTCGGCCGGGATTCTTGGCCGTAGGGTCGACGCTGCGTAGGCAGTAGTGACCGGAAGACAATGGATCCATGGGACGCGGCAGGCTTCGGATATACCTCGGTGCGGCACCGGGCGTCGGCAAGACGTACGCGATGCTGTCGGAGGCGCATCGCAGAACCGAGCGGGGCACCGACTGTGCCGTGGGCTTCGTGGAGCACCACGGGCGGCCGCGCACCGAGGTGATGCTGCACGGTCTCGAGGAGATCCCGCGCAGGGAGCTGGAGTACCGCGACTCGGTCTTCACCGAGATGGACGTCGATGCCGTCCTGCGCCGCGCCCCCGCCGTCGCCCTGGTGGACGAACTCGCCCACACCAATATCCCGGGCTCCCGCAACGCCAAGCGCTGGCAGGACGTGGAGGAACTGCTCGCGGCCGGAATCGACGTGGTCTCGACCGTCAACATCCAGCATCTGGAGTCACTCGGCGACGTGGTCGAGTCGATCACCGGGGTGCGGCAGCAGGAGACCGTGCCCGACGAGTTCGTGCGGCGCGCCGACCAGATCGAGCTTGTCGACATGTCGCCCCAGGCGCTACGGCGGCGGATGGCGCACGGCAACGTCTACCAGCCGGACAAGGTCGACGCGGCCCTCTCCAACTACTTCCGCCCCGGCAACCTCACCGCGCTGCGCGAACTCGCGCTGCTGTGGGTGGCCGACCGGGTCGACGAGTACCTCAAGCAGTACCGCAGCGAGCACCGCGTCTCGAAGATCTGGGGGTCCAGAGAGCGGATCGTGGTCGGGCTGACCGGCGGGCCGGAGGGCCGGACGCTGATCCGGCGGGCCGCGAGGCTGGCCGAGAAGGGCGCCGGCGGTGAGGTGCTCGCCGTCTACATATCCCGCAGCGACGGGCTGACCTCCGCCTCGCCCAAGGAACTCGCCGTCCAGCGCACCCTGGCCGAGGACCTCGGTGGCACCTTCCACCACGTGGTCGGCGACGACATACCGGCCGCGCTGCTCGACTTCGCGCGCGGGGTCAACGCCACCCAGATCGTCCTCGGCTCCTCCCGCCGCAAGACCTGGCAGTACGTCTTCGGACCCGGCGTCGGCGCCACGGTGGCCCGGGAGTCGGGACCCGACCTGGACGTGCACATCGTCACCCACGACGAGGTCGCCAAGGGACGTGGACTGCCCGTCGCCCGGGGCGCACGGCTCGGGCGGGCCAGGATCCTGTGGGGATGGCTGGTCGGCATGACCGGCCCGGCGTTCCTGGCGGTCCTCCTCAACACCGTCGACCTCGGCCTCGCCAACGACATGCTGCTGTTCCTGGCGGTCGTGGTGGCCGCCGCCCTGCTCGGCGGACTGTTCCCGGCACTGGCCTCGGCCGCGGTCGGCTCGCTGCTGCTGAACTACTTCTACACACCGCCCCTGCACCGCTGGACCATCGCCGACCCGAAGAACATCGTCGCCATCGTGATCTTCGTAGGCGTCGGCATCTCGGTGGCCTCCGTGGTCGACCTCGCCGCCCGCCGCACCCACCAGGCCGCCCGGCTGCGCGCCGAGTCGGAGATCCTGTCCTTCCTCGCCGGGAACGTGCTGCGCGGCGAGACCGGTCTGGAGGAGCTCCTGGAACGCGTTCGGGAGACCTTCGGCATGGAGTCGGCGGCCCTGCTGGAGCGGGCGGGTGACGTGGAGCCCTGGACATGTGCCGGCCGCGTCGGTCTCGGGCCGCCCGTGGAGCGGCCGGAGGACGCCGACGTCGACATGCCGGTGGGGGACCACATGGCGCTCGCGCTCACCGGCCGGGTGCTGCCCGCCGAGGACCGCCGGGTGCTGGCCGCCTTCGCCGCCCAGGCCGCCGTCGTCCTGGACCGGCACAGGCTCCAGGAGGAGGCCGACCAGGCCCGCACGCTGGCCGAGGGCAACCGGATCCGTACGGCGCTCCTGGCCGCCGTGAGCCATGACCTGCGCACACCCCTGGCCGGGATCAAGGCGGCCGTGTCGTCCCTGAGGTCCGACGACGTGGCGTGGTCCGAGGAGGATCAGGCGGAGCTCCTGGAGGGGATCGAGGAGGGCGCCGACCGGCTCGACCACCTGGTGGGCAACCTGCTCGACATGTCCCGCCTCCAGACCGGCACCGTCACCGCGCTCATCCGCGAGATCGACCTCGACGAGGTGGTGCCGATGGCGCTCGGCGGGGTGCCCGACGGAAGCGTGGAGCTGGACGTTCCGGAGACCCTGCCGATGGTCGCCGTCGACCCTGGGCTCCTGGAGCGCTCGGTGGCCAACCTGGTCGAGAACGCCGTCAAGTACAGCCCGCCCGGCACCCCCGTCTGGGTGTCCGCCAGTGCCATCGCCGACCGGGTCGAGGTGCGGGTCGTCGACCGCGGCCCCGGCGTCCCCGACGAGGCGAAGGAACGCATCTTCGAGCCCTTCCAGCGCTACGGCGACGCCCCGCGCGGTGCCGGGGTCGGGCTCGGGCTCGCGGTGGCCCGGGGTTTCGCCGAGGCCATGAACGGCACCCTCAATGCCGAGGACACACCCGGCGGTGGCCTCACCATGGTGCTGACGCTGCGGGCGGCGAGTGCCGAGCCGTCCGACGAACTTCACGCAGAACCCGAAAGGCAGGCCACATGACCAGAGTGCTGGTCATCGACGACGAGCCGCAGATCGTGCGCGCCCTCGTGATCAACCTCAAGGCGCGCAAGTACGAGGTCGACGCGGCGCACGACGGTGCCACGGCCCTGCGGCTCGCCGCCGCCCGCCACCCCGACGTGGTCGTCCTCGACCTGGGCCTGCCCGACATGGACGGCGTCGAGGTGATCAGGGGGCTGCGCGGCTGGACCCGGGTGCCGATCCTCGTGCTGTCCGCCCGGCATTCCTCCGACGAGAAGGTCGAGGCGCTGGACGCGGGCGCCGACGACTACGTCACCAAGCCCTTCGGCATGGACGAGCTGCTGGCCCGGCTCCGGGCCGCCGTGCGCCGCGCCGAGCCCACCGGGGCCGGCGAGGAGGACGACGTCCTGGTGGAGACCGACGAGTTCACGGTCGACCTGGCCGCGAAGAAGGTCCAGCGGCACGGCAGGGACGTACGGCTCACGCCCACCGAGTGGCACCTGCTGGAGGTGCTGGTCCGCAACACCGGCCGGCTGGTCGGCCAGAAGCAGCTCCTCCAGGAGGTGTGGGGGCCCTCCTACGGGACGGAGACCAACTACCTGCGGGTCTACATGGCCCAGCTGAGGAGGAAGCTGGAGGCGGACCCGTCCCATCCGAAGCACTTCATCACGGAGCCGGGCATGGGGTATCGGTTCGAGAGGTGAGCTGTGGGGTCGGCTGGGGGGCCGGGGGTCGTCCCCCGGAGGGTGGGGCATCACCGAGAGGTGAGCGTTGGCGGCGGGATATCGGTTCGAACGCCAGTGCTGTGGGTACAACGCTGTCGGCGCACCCCGGTACGCTTTCGGATATGAGTGCTGTCCCTCGTTCCGAGAAGCCGGTGGGCCGGTTCCGGCGCATGCTCGACCGGCTCTCCTCGTCGCAGGAGGACCTGGAGTCCGAGGAGCTGCGTGAGGACGCCGAGACCACCGGCTGTACCCGGATCGGCGACTGCCACGACCGTCAGATCGTGACCGTTACTGGTACCTTGCGCACGGTCACCCTGCGGCCGCGTGCGGGCGTCCCGGCCCTGGAGGCCGAGCTGTTCGACGGCTCCGCCGCCCTGGACGTGGTGTGGCTCGGCAGACGCTCCATCGTGGGCATAGAACCGGGGCGCAAGCTGATCGCATCGGGGCGGGTCTCGATGAGCCGGGGCCGCCGGGTGCTGTTCAATCCGAAATACGAACTCAGACCCCTCGGACGGGAGTAGCCGGTGACGTCTCTCGACAAGCCGACCCAAGACACTCAGGCCGACGACGCACGGGCGGTGACCGAGGCCGCCCTGTTCGAGGCCTTCGGCGGCGTCCGGGGCATGGTCGAGACGGTTCTGCCAGGCCTCCTCTTCGTCACGATCTTCACGATCAACAAGGACCTGCACCTGTCGGCGATCGCCGCCCTCGCGGTGTCCCTGCTGCTCGTCGTGGTCCGCCTGGCGATGAGGGACACCGTCAAGCACGCGTTCAGCGGTGTCTTCGGCGTCGCCTTCGGTGTCGTCTTCGCGATGATGACGGGCAACGCCAAGGACTTCTACCTCCCCGGCATGCTGTACACCCTGGGCCTCGGCCTGGCGTACATCATCACGACCCTGGCCGGAGTCCCGCTGATCGGTCTCATCCTCGGCCCGGTCTTCAAGGAGAACCTTTCCTGGCGCACCCGCAACCCGGGCCGCAAGAAGGCGTACGCCAAGGCCAGTTACGCCTGGGGCGCGATCCTGCTCGCCAAGTGCGCGATCCTCTTCCCGCTGTACTGGTGGGCCAACACCGCGCAGCTCGGCTGGGTCCTGATCGCCCTGAAGATCCCGCCGTTCCTGCTGGCCGTGTGGCTGACCTGGGTCTTCCTCGCGAAGGCGCCGGCCCCGATCGACGTGTTCGCGGAGATGGAAGCCGCCGAGAAGGCCGAAGAGGAGCGCAAGGCGGCGCAGTCCGCGGAGCATGGGGACGCCGAGGCCGCGGCCGGGCGGCACCGGCGCGAGGCGTAGGCCCCGCCGCTCCAGCCTGCCGTTGCCTCCGTGACGACGGCGAAGGGCGCCCTGCACACGCAGGGCGCCCTTCGCCGTCGTACCCCTCGAAGACCTCAGCTCGCCGTGTCCTCCCGGCGCACCGACAGCAGGTCCTCCAGCTGTTCCTCGCGGGCCTGGGCCGCCACGAACAGCAGTTCGTCGCCGGCCTCCAGGGAGTCCTCCCGGGTCGGGGTCAGGACGCGGGTGCCGCGGATGATGGTGACCAGGGAGGTGTCCTCCGGCCACTCCACATCGCCGACCTGCGTGCCGGCCAGGGCCGACTCCTCCGGGAGGGTCAGTTCGACGAGGTTCGCGTCGCCGTGGCTGAAACGGAGCAGCCGGACCAGGTCGCCGACGCTCACCGCCTCCTCGACCAGGGCCGACATCAGACGCGGGGTCGAGACGGCGACGTCCACGCCCCAGGACTCGTTGAACAGCCACTCGTTCTTCGGGTTGTTCACGCGTGCGACGACGCGCGGGACGCCGTACTCCGTCTTCGCCAGCAGGGAGACGACCAGGTTGACCTTGTCGTCGCCGGTCGCGGCGATCGCCACGTTGCAGCGCTGGAGCGCGGCCTCGTCCAGGGAGGTGATCTCGCAGGCGTCGGCGAGCAGCCACTCCGCCTGGGGGACCCGCTCGACCGAGATGGCGGTCGGAGCCTTGTCGATGAGAAGGACCTCGTGGCCGTTCTCCAGCAGTTCGCCCGCGATCGAGCGGCCGACCGCACCGGCGCCGGCAATGGCGACCCTCATCAGTGACCGCCCTCTTCCTCGGGGCCCTCGGCGAAGGACGCCTCGACCTTCTCGATGTCGTCCGTACGCATCATCACGTGGACCAGGTCGCCCTCCTGGAGCACCGTCTGCGAGGTGGGCAGGATCGCCTCGCCGAGGCGGGTCAGGAACGCCACGCGGACGCCCGTCTCCTCCTGCATCCTGCTGATCTTGTGGCCGACCCAGGCGGTCGAGGCGTGCACCTCGGCCAGCTGGACACCGCCGGTGGGATCGCGCCACAGCGGCTCCGCGCCGGACGGCAGCAGACGGCGCAGCATCTGGTCCGCGGTCCAGCGGACCGTGGCCACCGTGGGGATGCCGAGCCGCTGGTAGACCTCGGCGCGCCGGGGGTCGTAGATGCGGGCCGCGACGTTCTCGATGCCGAACATCTCGCGGGCCACGCGCGCGGCGATGATGTTGGAGTTGTCGCCGCTGGAGACCGCCGCGAACGCGCCGGCCTCCTCGATGCCCGCCTCGCGCAGGGTGTCCTGGTCGAAGCCGACTCCGTTGACACGACGACCACCGAAACCGGAGCCCAGTCGTCGGAAGGCGGTGGGGTCCTGGTCGATCACGGCGACCGTGTGCCCCTGTTGCTCCAGGGTCTGGGCGAGAGCGGAACCCACTCTCCCGCAGCCCATGATGACGATGTGCACGACCGTCCTTCCGGTGTCAATAGTTACTGCTCAGCCACATCAGGGTCTCAGACCGAGGCCCAAGCTACACACGCGCGGTAGGACGACGGCACCCCTGTGCACGGTTGCCGTGTCCCGGCGCCGGTCAGCGGCGGCTGATGCTGCGGACGCTCGCGAGGGTCAGGAATCCCAGGCCGACGAGGGCCGCCGCGGCGCCGATCAGCTCTGCGGACGTGTGCATGGGTCCTCCGGGGGCTCGATGGGCGGGGTCTTGTCATATAGGCATGCGTATCCGGCCACCTGCGGAATTCGTAGCCGGGACGGCGCCGGTTTTCACTCGGAGAGCAGATGCGGGGTGCCGGGTGGTTGGGCGCCCGTTCGAACGCTTACGCTTCACTGTTGTGTCCAAACTGACCGACGTGCCCAAACGCATCCTGATCGGGCGCGCCCTGCGCAGTGACCGGCTTGGGGAAACGCTCCTGCCGAAGCGCATCGCCCTGCCGGTGTTCGCCTCCGACCCGTTGTCCTCCGTGGCGTACGCGCCCGGCGAGGTGCTGCTGGTCCTGTCCATCGCGGGTGTGTCGGCGTACCACTTCAGCCCCTGGATCGCCGTGGCGGTCGTCGTGCTGATGTTCACGGTGGTCGCCTCCTACCGGCAGAACGTGCACGCGTACCCGAGCGGCGGCGGCGACTACGAGGTGGCCAACACCAACCTCGGCCCCAAGGCCGGCCTCACGGTCGCCAGCGCCCTGCTCGTCGACTACGTCCTCACGGTCGCCGTCTCCATCGCCTCCGGCATCGAGAACCTCGGCTCCGCGGTGCCCTTCGTCGTCCAGCACAAGGTGCTCTGCGCGATCGCCGTGATCCTCCTGCTCACGCTGATGAACCTGCGCGGCATGAAGGAGTCCGGCTCGCTGTTCGCGATCCCGACGTACGTGTTCGTCACGGGCGTCTTCATCATGATCGCGTGGGGTGCGTTCCGCGGTCTGGTGCTCGGCGACACCATGCGGGCACCGACGGCGGACTACCACATCAAGGCCGAGCACCAGGGCCTGGCCGGATTCGCCCTTGTCTTCCTGCTGCTGCGCGCCTTCTCCTCCGGCTGCGCCGCGCTCACCGGTGTCGAGGCCATCTCCAACGGCGTACCGGCCTTCCGCAAGCCCAAGTCGAAGAACGCGGCGACCACGCTCGCGATGATGGGCCTGCTGGCCGTCACCATGTTCTGCGGGATCATCGTGCTGGCCACGGTGACCAAGGTCCGCATGGCGGAGAACCCGGCCGTCGACCTGATCCACAACGGCGTCGCGATCGGCTCCGGGTATGTGCAGAACCCGGTGATCTCCCAGGTCGCCGAGGCCGTCTTCGGCAAGGGCAGCTTCCTGTTCATCGTGCTGGCCGCGGCCACCGCGCTGGTGCTGTTCCTCGCCGCGAACACCGCCTACAACGGCTTCCCGCTGCTCGGCTCGATCCTCGCCCAGGACCGCTACCTCCCGCGCCAGCTGCACACCCGCGGCGACCGCCTCGCCTTCTCCAACGGCATCGTGCTGCTGGCCGGCGCCGCCGGACTCCTGGTGTGGATCTACGGGGCCGACTCGACCCGGCTGATCCAGCTCTACATCGTCGGCGTGTTCGTGTCCTTCACGCTGAGCCAGACCGGCATGGTCCGGCACTGGAACCGCCACCTGGCCACCGAGAAGGACGCCACGAAGCGCAGCCACATGATCCGCTCCCGCGCGATCAACGCCTTCGGCGCCTTCTTCACCGGGCTCGTCCTCGTCGTCGTCCTCGTCACCAAGTTCACGCACGGCGCCTGGGTCGCGCTGCTCGGCATGTGCATCTTCTACGCGACGATGACGGCGATCCGTAAGCACTACGACCGGGTCGCCGACGAGATCGCCGCTCCCGATGAGCCGGGCGACGACAGCCTGCGGCCGTCCCGGGTCCACTCCGTCGTGCTGATCTCCAAGATCCACCGGCCGGCGCTGCGTGCCCTCGCCTACGCCAAACTGATGCGCTCCGACAGCCTGGAGGCGCTCAGCGTCAACGTGGACCCGGCCGAGACCAAGGCGCTGCGCGAGGAGTGGGAACGGCGCGGGATCACCGTGCCGCTGAAGGTGCTCGACTCGCCGTACCGCGAGATCACGCGGCCGATCATCGACTACGTGAAGGGACTGCGGAAGGAGTCGCCGCGTGACGTGGTGTCCGTGATCATCCCCGAGTACGTGGTCGGCCACTGGTACGAGCACCTGCTGCACAACCAGAGCGCGCTCAGGCTCAAGGGCCGGCTGCTGTTCACGCCGGGCGTCATGGTGACCTCGGTGCCCTACCAGCTCCAGTCCTCGGAGGCGGCAAGGAACCGGGCCCGCAGGCGGCAGGACTGGAACGCGCCGGGAGCGGTGCGGCGCGGTCCCGCCGTGCACAGGGCGAAGGAGACGTCGGCGCCGAAGTAGACTGGTTGGCTGTCGTCCCGGCCGCTGTCCTTTCGTGTCCGGCCCTTTTTCCCCTTTGACGTTGTGGAGTCACCCCGCCATGCAGGCAGAACCGAAGAAATCGCTGGTGGGGGTCGACTACGAGGTCGAGGTGGGGCCCGTCGCCCACGGCGGGCACTGCATCGCCCGTACGGCCGACGGTCAGGTGCTGTTCGTCCGGCACGCGCTGCCCGGTGAGCGGATCGTGGCCCGGGTGACGGAGGGCGAGGAGGGCGCGCGGTTCCTGCGTGCCGACGCCGTGGAGATCCTGGAGGCCTCCAAGGACCGGATCCAGGCGCCTTGCCCCTACGCCGGACCCGGCCGCTGCGGCGGCTGCGACTGGCAGCACGCCAAGCCGGGCGCGCAGCGGCGCCTCAAGGGCGAGGTGGTCGCCGAGCAGCTGAAGCGGCTCGCGGGCCTCACCCCCGAGGAAGCCGGATGGGACGGCACCGTGATGCCGGCCGAGGGCGACAAGCTGCCCGCGGGCGAAGTGCCCGGCTGGCGCACGCGCGTGCAGTACGCGGTGGACGCCGACGGCAACGCCGGACTGCGCCGCCACCGTTCGCACGACGTCGAGCCGATCGAGCACTGCATGATCGCCGCGCCGGGCGTGAGCGAGCTGGGCATCGAGGAACGCGACTGGTCCGGGATGGCGTCGGTGGAGGCGATCGCCGCGACGGGCTCGCAGGACCGCATGGTCATCCTGGAGCCCCGCCCCGGCGCCCGCCTGCCCCTCGTCGAACTCGACAAGCCGGTCTCCGTCATGCGGGTCGAGGAGCATGACGGCGGCATCCACCGCGTCCACGGCCGCGCCTTCGTGCGCGAGCGGGCCGACGGCCGTACCCACCGGGTGGGCAGCGGCGGCTTCTGGCAGGTCCACCCGCAGGCGGCCGACACCCTGGTGAAGGCGGTCATGCAGGGCCTGCTGCCCCGCAAGGGCGACATGGCGCTCGACCTGTACTGCGGCGTGGGACTGTTCGCGGGGGCGCTGGCCGACCGCATCGGCGACCAGGGCGCGGTGCTCGGCATCGAGTCCGGCAAGCGCGCGGTCGAGGACGCCCGGCACAACCTCGCCGCCTTCGACCGCGTCCGCATCGAGCAGGGCAAGGTCGAGTCCGTCCTGCCGCGCACCGGCATCACCGAGGTCGACCTGATCGTCCTTGATCCGCCTCGGGCGGGCGCCGGCCGCAAGACGGTCGAGCACATGGCGTCGCTGGGCGCGCGCAAGATCGCGTACGTCGCCTGCGATCCGGCCGCGCTGGCTCGGGACCTGGGGTACTTCCGGGACGGGGGGTACCGGGTGCGGACGCTCAGGGTGTTCGATCTGTTTCCGATGACGCATCACATGGAGTGCGTGGCGATTCTGGAGCCCACCCGATAGGGCTTCCGACCTGGGGTTTACCGGGTCTGCTCCGTCCGTTCGACCTGTTTCGGCCTGCGCACGACGTGGGCCGAGTCGCTTGCTGAGCCGACGGTCCTGACCTGTGGTTTCCCTCCATGGTGAGGAGGATGGCGCCCGTCTGTCAGGGTGCCTGAAGGGGGCGTGGAGCATTCTTGACGCTCCGGCGACGCTCGTCCTGACGGGGCGTCATGACGGGATTCCGGGTCGATTGTGAGGCGGAAGGTGGCGATCACCTGTCGCCGGATGGACCTTCCTCGGGCCTGTGCTCGGTCGCTGGTGCCCCGCTGCGTGTCTCACCGGCCGTGCCATCCGGGCCCGCCACGACTCCGTCGTCCCGTGGGGGGCCTTCAGCGTCAGCGTCTTTGCCTGCGCCGGCCTTGGCTTCCTCGCCGGCGCCACGACCGTCCTCCACACACTTCAGCACCTCATCGACCCGGCTTGCGCGCGATGCTCAGCACCTACTCCACCTTCTCCTTCGAGAGCCTGCGCCTGGCCGAGGCCGACGCGAAGTACTCCGCCGGCCAAGGCCGTCGTCAGCGTTTCCGCCGGCCTGGGAGCAGCCGTCCTCGGCCGGGCATGGCCGGCTCCCTGCTCCGGTAACTGCCCACAGCAAGGGCGGTGGAAATGCGGAGGACCCCGGCTCGGCCGGGGTCCTCGGGATGCGGTGGGGGCTCGGGGTCAGTGGCTGGTGAGTTCGCCGGTGAGCTTGCCGTGGAGGCCGGCACTGAGGTCGTTCAGGCCGATGATCTTCACCGTCTTGCCTCGCTGCTTGTACTTGGTCTCGATGGCGTCGAGTGCGGCGACGGAGGAGGCGTCCCAGATATGGGCTTGGGAGAGGTCGATGATGACCTTGTCCGGGTCTCCGGCGTAGTCGAACTGGCCGACGAGGTCGTTGGAGGAGGCGAAGAACAGCTCGCCGGTCACGGAGTAGACCACGCTGGTGCCGTCCGGGTCCGTGACGGCGTTGACGCGGGCGAGGTGGGCGACGCGCTTGGCGAAGATGACCATCGCGGTGACAGAGCCGACGACGACGCCGATGGCGAGGTTGGAGGTGGCGACCACGCAGATCACCGTGATCACCATGACGGCGATCTCCCCTGCGGGCATGCGCTTGAGGGTCTTGGGGGCGATGGAGTGCCAGTCGAAGGTGGCGAAGGACACCATGACCATGACGGCGACGAGGGCGGCCATGGGGATGTCGGAGACGACCGGGCCGAAGACGATGCACAGCACCATCAGGAATGAGCCGGCGAGGAAGGTGGACAGGCGGGTACGGGCGCCGGAGACCTTCACGTTGATCATGGTCTGGCCGATCATGGCGCAGCCGCCCATGCCGCCGAAGAAGCCGGTGACAATGTTGGCGATGCCCTGACCGATGGACTCGCGGGTCTTGGAGGAGTGCGTGTCCGTGATGTCATCGACGAGCTTGGCGGTCATCAGCGACTCCATGAGGCCGACCAGAGCCATCGCGAACGCGTACGGCGCGATCGTCGTCAGCGTGTCCATCGTGTGCGGTACGTCCGGCAGACCGGGCACCGGCAGCGAGGACGGCAGCTCGCCCTTGTCGCCGACGGTCGGTACCGCGATCCCGGCCGCGACCGTGATGACGGTGAGGATGACGATGGAGACGAGCGGCGCCGGGATCACCTTGGTGATCTTCGGGAAGAACACCATGAGCGCCAGCCCGCCGGTGATCAGCGGGTACACGGCCCAGGGAACGTCGTGCATCTCCGGCACCTGCGCCATGAAGATCAGGATCGCGAGGGCGTTGACGAAGCCGACCATCACCGAGCGGGGAACGAACCGCATCAGCTTCGCGACCCCGAGCGCACCAAGGGCGACCTGGATGATCCCGGCGAGGATGACGGTGGCGACGAGGTAGCCGAAGCCGTGCTCGCGGTTGAGCGGTGCGATCACGAGCGCCACGGCGCCGGTCGCCGCGGAGATCATCGCGCGGCGGCCGCCCACGATCGAGATGACCACGGCCATGGTGAACGATGCGAACAGACCGACCGCCGGGTCGACGCCGGCGATGATCGAGAACGAGATCGCCTCGGGAATCAGGGCCAGGGCGACGACCAAGCCGGCCAACACCTCGGTGCGCCAGACCCTCGGATCGTTCAGCCAATCGGGGCGCAGGCCGCGCAGGCGCGCGGTGGGAGTCACAGCAGCAGAAGACAAGAGTTGCGTACCTGTCGTGCTCGGGCACACCCCCCCGGCAGGCCGGGGCGTGCAGGACGGACACGCAGGGGCCGGACGGCACCCCGCGGACGGCCCGCGGAGGGCCGGACGTCAAGGGGATGGTCGAAGCCGGGGCCTGGCGCGAAGCGCAGCCGGCTCACATCAGAGGCGAAGGGTCACGGCGGGCAGGCGGCGGCGATCGGCGTCGTGGGCTCGCGCACGCTCTCTCCTGCAGGAATCGGGATCTTCGCCGGGGGCACCATCGGCCCCGGAACGGCAGTGGTGAGGCAGACGGACTGCCCTCGCCAGCTTCAACTCTACCCTAACGTTAGAGTAGAGGTTGGTGGGGTCGCACGGGACGTGGCCCACCGTGACGGAGAGAGCGGGGAGACGGACGTGGACGACCGACACATGCAGATCGGGGAAGTCGCCGCACGGACGGAGCTGTCGCTGCGTACCATCCGGCACTACGAAGAAACCGGCCTGGTCATCCCCTCCGCCCGTTCCCAGGGCGGGTTCCGCCTCTACACGGAGACCGACGTCGCCCGGCTCATGGTCATCCGCCGTATGAAGCCACTGGGCTTCACCCTCGACCAGATGCGCGATCTCCTGGACGCCACCGACCGTCTCGACCGCGGCGAGGCCCTCGACAACGACGAGCGCGAAACCCTGCTCGGTCGCGTCCGGGTATACGAGCAGGCTGCGACGGAGCAGGTGGAGAAGCTACGTGTCCAGCTGACCCGCGCCGAGGACTTCGCCGCCACCCTGGGCGCCCGCCTGGAGCAGAACGTCCCCGCGGCCCGCCCGTGAGCCCGTGGCGCTGCACGTGGGCCGGCCTGGTCGGTGGCCCCCGACCAAGAGGCACTGCCGCTGGGCTGACCCCGCCGGGGATGACTGACGGTTCTCGCTTCCGCTCCGACTGACGAAATGCTTTCGGCCGACCCGGGGCGTCGTGGTCGATGCGCGGTTCGTCTCCTCGCTCCTGCATTCAGCGTCCGGACCGCCCCTTCCTCGCGTACCTCCATGACCGCCTGCCGGACTGCGCCCGCGCGGTTCTCGGAGGGGACGATCACCAACGACCAGTCGTGAGTCGACGACTGCGGGGCCGTCGCCCGGGTCGGCCGCGTACGGCCCCGGTAGCTGTCCGACGCGGATCCCGGGGAGGGCGGAGACGACGAGACCGAGAGAGAACGCCGCGGTGGTTGTCCCGGCCGGCCAGCCGGTCGCGGCGGTGATCTGCGGGTTGAGGACGGGGAAGGCGTAGTAGACGACGCCCCAGCTCACGATCTGCGTGACGCAGAGGGCGGGCAGGGCGGCGCGGGGCCGCGACCGGTCCCCTGTGCCGGTCGCGGCCCCGCGTGTGGGGGTGCCCAGGTCGGTCACGAGCCGCAGCAGCCGCCCGCGGGAGCCTCCTCGGCAACCGCCCCGGCCACGGCGGGGGCGGCGAGCTGGACGAGCTGCTGCGCGGGCGCGCAGCAACCGCCGACGTCGCCCTCCTGGGCGTCAGGGGTGTCGAACAGGCCGGCGCCGCCGCAGACTCCGGTCTCGGGCAGGGTGAGTTCCACGCGGTCGGCCGCGTCGAGGTCGCCGGCGATCGCCGCGGCGACGGAGCGGACCTGCTCGTAGCCGGTCATGGCCAGGAAGGTGGGGGCACGGCCGTAGGACTTCATCCCGACCAGGTACACGCCCTGCTCCGGGTGGGAGAGTTCGCGGTGGCCGTGCGGGTAGACGGTGCCGCAGGAGTGCTGGTTGGGGTCGATCAGCGGAGCCAGCGCGACCGGCGCCTGGAGACGCTCGTCGAGGCCCAGGCGCAACTCGTCCAGGAAGGACAGGTCGGGGCGGAAGCCGGTCAGGACGATCACCTCGTCGACCGCGTCCAGGCGGCGGCCGTCCTCGCCGACCAGAATCAGGCGGCCGTCGGTGTCGCGCTCGATGGCCTCGGTGCGGAAGCCGGTGACCGCGTCCGCGTGACCGGCGTCGACGGCGGCCTTCGCCGCCAGTCCCAGGGCCCCGCGTGCCGGCAGCTGGTCTGCCTCCCCGCCACCGAAGGTCGAGCCCGAGATGCCCCGGCGCACGATCCATACGCCCTTCGTCCCGGCGCCGTCGCCGGATTCGGCGAGGTCGGCCAGGTAGGCGAGGGCGGTGAACGCGGAGGCGCCGGAGCCGATGACGGCAGTGCGCTTGCCGGCATACCGGGCGCGGACGGCCGGGTCCTTGAGATCCGGGACGCGGTAGGTGACCCGGTCCGCGGCGGCCTTTTCGCCGAGCGCGGGCAGTCCGCTGCCGCCTGCAGGGCTCGGTGTGGTCCAGGTGCCGGAGGCGTCGATGACCGCGCGGGCGAAGAGCCGCTCCTCACGGCCGTCGGCGTGGGCGACGTGAACGACGAACGGCTGCTGCTCGCGGTCGGCGTCCACGATGCGGTCGCGGCCGGCCCGGGAGACGCCGGTGACGGTGGCGCCGGTGTGGACGCGGTCGCCCAAGACGTCGGCGAGCGGCCGCAGGTACAGCTCGGTCCAGTCACCGCCGGACAGGTAGGCGGCCGGGTCCGGCCGCGTCCAGCCGGTGGGAGCCAGGAGCTTCTCGGCGGCCGGGTCGACGACCTCACCCCAGGTGGAGAACAGGCGCACGTGCGACCACTCACGCACCGCGGCGCCGGCACTCTGGCCGGTTTCCAGGACCAGGGGCTCAATGCCCTGGTCGATCAGGTGGGCGGCGGCTGCCAGACCGGCAGGACCGGCCCCGATCACGACGACGGGCAGCTTGGTGGCGGGCGCGTTCACGGCGACTCCTTGCATGTTTCGACATCCGTCGATGGCTTGCGCGGCCCAGCATGGCATCTGTATTGATAGACGTCAACATAGATGAATATCAAAGTCGAGAAGGGGGGTCTGTTGATGGATTGCACCGCGAGGGCCTGGCCACCGATGTGCCGGGGCCGGCGTTGGTCGGACTGCAGTGGCGGCGCAGCTTGTCGTCGAACTCGCTGCGCGGGGTCGGCCGGGACGCGGAGCGGATCGCCCGGCGCATGACCGTTCACCTCGCGGGTCGGTGACGGGCCCTCCCCGCGCTGCTTCGACGTGTGTCAACATAGACGCATGTCGAATGCGAACGTGCTGCCGCTGCTCGAAGCCGACGGCCAGGGTGTGGCGCCGTGCTGCCCGCCGCTGGCCGAGCGTCCGATGACCGCCGCGGAGGCCGAGACGGCCGCGCGGATGTTCAAGGCGCTTGGCGACCCGGTCCGCCTGCGGCTGTTCTCCGCCGTGGCCTCGCACGAGGGCGGGGAGGCGTGCGTGTGCGACATCTCCGATGTCGGTGTGTCCCAGCCGACCGTCTCCCATCACCTGAAGAAGCTGAAGGAGGCCGGGCTGCTGAGCTCCGAGCGGCGCGGCACCTGGGTGTACTACCGGGTCGAGCCGTCGGTGCTCGCGGCGATGGGCAAGCTGCTGACCCTGCCGGCCGCCGCCTGACGACCGGGGGACAGAGGGAGGGGGGCGAGCGGGACGCGTCCGCGGACGTGGTCGAGCGTCGCAGTCCCGCCATCATCGTGTGACGCTCATTTGGCGCTCAGTCCGCGGTACCGCTCGGCACCCGAGGACCCACACATGACTCCGTGGCCTCGCCCGAGTGGGTCGGCGACGGAGCGATGTGCACGGGCCCGGCCTACGTGGTGCTGCTTGGTCAGGCGCTCCAGCACGTCCTCGCCGTACACCCCGAAGGTGCGCGGCCGGCGGGCGAGAGACAGGGCGACGTCGCGAGGCCCGTGACGCCGCCCGCGCGATCGCACAGCTGTTGTGACAGTCAGGTCGCGGCCCAGAAGCCCAGCGCACAGAGGTCGAAAACTCTTGCTGACCATCAATGACGCGGATGCCGATCCACCGCCCGCGTTCTGCGTACAGCCCGGAACGGCACGAACCGCCTCACGAACGCCGTCGGGCCTCCCCATGACATCTTTGCCCTGGCGCACGACGTGGAGTGCGTGACGATTCTGGAGCCGTCCAATCTCCGGAGCCGTCCAGCGAGCAGCCCCCGGGAGGCCGGCCGCATGAGGATTTCGCAGCGCGCCCAGTCCGTCGCGCCGTTCTACGCCATGGAGTTCGGCAAGCACGCCGCGGCGCTGGAGGCCGAGGGGCGGCATGTCGTCAAGCTCAGTCTCGGGGAACCGGACTTCGGGGCGCCGCCGGCGGTGCTGGACGCGATGCGGGACGTCGTGGGCAGCAGGCCGATGAGCTACACCGGGGCGCTCGGCCTGCCCGAGCTGCGGCAGGCGATCACGCGGTTCTACGGTGAGCAGCACGGCGTCGACATGGATCCCGGCCGGGTCGTCGTGACCGCCGGGGCCTCGGCCGCGCTGGTGCTGGGCGCCGCCGCCCTGGTGGATCCCGGCGACGAGGTGCTCATCGCCGACCCCTCGTATCCCTGCAACCGGCAGATCGCCGAGAGCTTCGGCGCGCGGGTCACGCTCGTGCCCACGTCGGCCGCGTCCCGGTACCAGTTGGACGCCGGTTCCGTGCGGTCGTACTGGACGGACCGCACCCGCGGGATCATGGTCGCCAGTCCGTCGAACCCGACCGGCACCTCGGTGCCGGCCGACGAGCTCGCGGCGATCTGCGGCCTCGCCCGGGAGCGGGACGCCTGGCGGATCGTCGACGAGATCTACCTCGACCTCGGCGACCACGACGAGCACGGGCGGCCGCCGCGCAGTGTGCTGTCGTACGACGAGGACGCCGTCGTCATCAACAGCTTCTCGAAGTACTTCGGGATGACCGGCTGGCGGCTCGGCTGGTGTGTGGTGCCCGAGGTGCTGGTGCCGCCGATGGAGCGGCTCGCCCAGAACTACATGATCTGTGCCTCGACTCCCGCCCAGTACGCCGCGCTCGCGTGTTTCACGCCCGAATCGCTGGCCGTGTGCGAGGAGCGGCGGGCCGAGTTCGGGCGGCGGCGGGCGCTGGTCCTCGACGGGCTCGCACAGATCGGACTGCCGGTGCCCGTGCCGCCCGACGGGGCGTTCTACGTCTACTTCGACGTCAGCGGCACCGGGCTCACCTCGTGGGAGTTCTGCGGGCGGGCGCTGCGGGAGGCGCATGTCGCGCTCACCCCGGGGCGGGACTTCGGGGTGAGTACCGCCGACACGCATGTACGGCTGTCGTACGCGGCCTCCGCCGACGAGCTGCGCGAGGGGATCGCGCGGCTCGGGAAGTTCGTCGACACGCTCGCCCGGACATGACACAGGGGCCGGTCCAGATGGGCCGGCCCCTGTGTCGTTCAGGCGATCAGACCAGGTCGAAGCGGTCCAGGTTCGAGACCTTGACCCACGCGTCGACGAAGTCCTTCACGAACTTCTCCTTGGCGTCGTCGCTCGCGTAGACCTCCGCGATGGCGCGCAGTTCGGAGTTGGAGCCGAAGACCAGGTCGGCCCGGGTGCCGGTCCACTTCAGCTTGCCGGTGTCCGCGTCGCGGCCCTCGAAGGTGGTCTGGTCCTCGGAGGTCGACTTCCACTCCGTGCCCAGGTCGAGCAGGTTGACGAAGAAGTCGTTGGTCAGCGCGCCCGGGGTGGCGGTGAAGACGCCGTGCGCCGAGCCGCCCTGGTTGGCGCCCAGGACACGCAGGCCGCCGACGAGGACGGTCAGCTCGGGGGCGCTCAGGGTGAGCAGGTTGGCGCGGTCGAGCAGCAGGTACTCGGCCGGCAGGCGGTTGCCCTTGCCCAGGTAGTTGCGGAAGCCGTCGGCGACCGGCTCCAGCGCGGCGAACGACTCCGGGTCGGTGTGCTCCTCGGTCGCGTCCACACGGCCCGGCGTGAAGGGGACGTCCACGTCGTAGCCGGCGTCCTTGGCGGCCTTCTCGACCGCGGCGGCACCGCCGAGGACGATCAGGTCGGCCAGGGAGACCTTCTTGGCGCCGGAGTTGAACTCCGACTGGACGCCCTCCAGGACCCGCAGGACCTGCGAGAGCTGCTCGGGGTCGTTGGCCTCCCAGCCGCGCTGCGGCTCGAGGCGGATACGGGCGCCGTTGGCACCGCCGCGCTTGTCGCTGCCACGGAAGGTGGACGCCGACGCCCACGCGGTGGACACCAGCTGCGAGACGGTCAGGCCGGTGGCGAGGAGCTTGGCCTTGAGGGCCGTGACGTCGGCGGCGTCGATGGTCTCGCCCTCCGCCTGCGGCAGCGGGTCCTGCCACAGCAGCGTCTCCGCCGGGACCTCCGGGCCGAGGTACAGGGACTTCGGGCCCAGGTCACGGTGGGTCAGCTTGTACCAGGCGCGGGCGAAGGCGTCCGCGAACTCGGCCGGGTTCTCGTGGAAGCGCTTGGAGATCTCGCCGTAGATCGGGTCGAAGCGCAGCGAGAGGTCGGTGGTGAGCATCGTGGGCAGCTTCTTGGAGTCGCTGTGGGCGTCGGGGATGATCGCCTCGGCGTCCTTGGCCACCCACTGGTTGGCGCCGGCGGGGCTCTGGGTGAGCTCCCACTCGTAGCCGAAGAGGATGTCGAAGAAGTCGTTGCTCCACTGGGTGGGCTTGGTGGTCCAGGTGACCTCGAGACCGGAGGTGATGGCGTCGCCGCCCTTGCCGGTGCCGTAGGTGGACTTCCAGCCCAGGCCCTGGTCCTCGATCGAGGCGGCCTCGGGGTCGTTGCCGACCGCGTCGGCCGGGCCGGCGCCGTGGGTCTTGCCGAAGGTGTGGCCACCGGCGATGAGGGCGACGGTCTCCTCGTCGTTCATCGCCATACGGCGGAACGTCTCGCGGATGTCGCGGGCCGCGGCCAGCGGGTCCGGGTTGCCGTTGGGGCCCTCCGGGTTGACGTAGATGAGGCCCATCTGCACGGCACCGAGCGGGTTCTCCAGCTCACGGTCGCCGGTGTAGCGCTGGTCGTCGAGCCAGGTGGTCTCGGGACCCCAGTACACGTCCTCGTCGGCCTCCCAGACGTCGGCACGGCCGCCGGCGAAGCCGAAGGTCGTAAAGCCCATCGTCTCCAGGGCCACGTTGCCCGTGAGGATCATGAGGTCGGCCCAGGAGATGGACTGGCCGTACTTCTTCTTGACCGGCCACAGCAGACGGCGGGCCTTGTCCAGGTTGCCGTTGTCCGGCCAGCTGTTCAGCGGCGCGAAGCGCTGCTGGCCACGGCCGCCACCGCCGCGGCCGTCGCTGATGCGGTAGGTGCCGGCGCTGTGCCAGGCCATCCGGACCATCAGCGGGCCGTAGTTGCCGAAGTCCGCGGGCCACCAGTCCTGCGAGGTGGTCAGCACCTCGGCGATGTCCAGCTTCACGGCCGCCAGGTCGAGGTTCTGGAACGCCTCGGCGTAGTCGAAGGACTCACCGAGCGGGTTCGCGACGACCGGGTCCTTGGCGAGGATCTTCAGGTTCAGGCGCTCCGGCCACCACTGGCGGTTGCCCCCGCCCTGGGTGGGGTGCGCGGCGCGCGTGTGCGCGACCGGGCAGCCACCGGTGCCGTCGGTCTTGGCGTCGGTGACGATTGCGTCGGGGTTCTCAGACATGGGGGTCCTTCCGAACGGGGTGGATCAGGGTGCTGACGTAAGGGCTTGCGGGGTGCAGTCGGGGCACAGGCCCCAGTAGATGACCTCGGCCTCGTCGATGGAGAAGCCGCGGTCGTCCGAAGCTGTGAGACAGGGCGCGTGACCGACGGCACAGTCGACGTCGACGACGGCCCCGCACGACCGGCAGACCAGGTGATGGTGGTTGTCACCGACCCGCCCCTCGAACCGGGCCGGGCTGCCCGGCGGCTCGATACGGCGGACGAGATTCGCCGCGGTGAGCGAGTGCAGGGCCTCGTACACGGCCTGGAGGGATATGTGGCCGAGACGGTCGCGCACTCCCGTGGCGATCGCGTCGGCCGGGAGGTGGTCACCGGCCCGAACGGTCTCGAGCAGTGCGACGCGCGCGGCCGTCACCCGCAGGCCGGCACCGCGCAGCTCGTCTGCGGTGTTCGGAGGCTGGGGAGCGGTCATGCGCCCAACCTACCCCCACAAACACGAATGGTTCAAGAAATGGAACTGTTCCAAGTCTGTGTCGGGTCGGATCGGGCGTGACCTGGGGCAGCGAGGGGCCCGGATACGCTCACAACCGTCTCCTGTTCCGTGTGCGGGCGGTGTAACTCCTGATGAACGGCTTGGGAGACCTCCGTGTAATGGGCAGTTCGTACCGTCGACGGAGATCGAACTGTCGAGGTACAGGAGGCGTGCCGGTGGTGCGGACGGTGTGCTCGTACTGCGGTGTGGGCTGCGGCATGGTCCTCGACATCGGCATGGGCCCGGACGGGCGGCGTACGGTCCTCAAGGCGTCCGGCGACAAGGAGCACCCCGCCAACTTCGGCAAGCTGTGCACCAAGGGCGCGACCACCGCCGACATGCTCTCCGCACCCGGCCGCCTCACTACGGCCCTGGTGCGGCCCGAGCGCGGCGAGGAACCGGTGCCTGAGGCCGTCGGCACCGCGATCACCGGGACGGCCCGGCGGCTGCGCGCGATCATCGACGAGCACGGTCCCGACGCGGTCGCCTTCTACGTCTCCGGGCAGATGAGCCTCGAAGCCCAGTACCTGGCGAACAAGCTCGCCAAGGGGTTCGTGCGCACCAACCAGATCGAGTCGAACTCCCGGCTGTGCATGGCCAGCGCCGGCACCGGCTACAAGCTGTCGCTCGGCGCGGACGGTCCGCCCGGCTCCTACCAGGACTTCGACAAGGCCGACCTCTTCTTCGTCATCGGCTCCAACATGGCCGACTGCCACCCCATCCTCTTCCTGCGGATGATGGAACGGGTGAAGTCGGCGGGCGCCAAGGTGATCGTCGTGGACCCGCGGCGCACCGCCACCGCGGCCAAGGCCGATCTGTTCCTGCAGATCAAGCCGGGGGCCGATCTCGCGCTGCTGAACGGGCTGCTGCACCTGCTGCACGCGGACGGCCGCATCGACCCCGAGTTCATCGCCGCCCACACCGAGGGCTGGGAGGCGATGCCCGAGTTCCTCGCCGACTACACGCCCGCCGCCGTGGCCGAGATGACGGGCCTGGCCGAGGACGACATCCGGGAGGCCGCGCGGCTCATTGGATCAGCCAGTGAGTGGATGAGCCTGTGGACCATGGGGCTCAACCAGTCCACGCACGGCACCTGGAACACCAACGCCCTGGTCAACCTGCACCTCGCCACCGGCACCATCTGCCGCCCCGGCAGCGGCCCGTTCTCCCTCACCGGTCAGCCCAACGCCATGGGCGGCCGCGAGATGGGCTACATGGGCCCGGGCCTGCCCGGCCAGCGGTCCGTCCTCGTCGACGACGAGCGGGCCTTCGTAGAGGACCTGTGGGAGCTGCCGCCGGACACCCTGCGCGCCGACGGCGTCGGCAAGGGCACCGTCGAGATGTTCCGGAAGATGGCCGACGGCGAGATCAAGGCCTGCTGGATCGTCTGCACCAACCCGGTCGCCTCCGTGGCGGGCCGCCGCACCGTCATCGAGGGCCTGGAGGCCGCCGAGTTCGTCGTCACCCAGGACGTCTTCGCCGACACCGAGACCAACGCGTACGCCGACGTCGTGCTGCCCGGCGCGCTGTGGACGGAGGGCGAGGGCGTCTTCGTCAACAGCGAACGCAACCTCACGCTGACCCAGGCGGTGGCCGACCCGCCCGGCGAGGCGATGGCGGACTGGCGGATCATCGCGGCCGTCGCCCGCGAGATGGGGTACGAGAAGGGGTTCTCGTACGACAGCGCCGAGGACGTGTTCGAGGAGATCAAGCAGGCCTGGAACCCGAAGACGGGCTGGGACCTGCGCGGGATCTCGTACGACCGGCTCCGCGCGACGCCGGTGCAGTGGCCGGCCGCGAGCGAGGACGGGCCCGACCGCAACCCGATCCGGTACGTGGGGGAGGACGGTTCGCTCAGGTTCCCCACCGCGAGCGGGCGGGGCGTCTTCTACGCCCGGCCGCACATCCCGCCGGCCGAGATGCCGGACGACGACTATCCCTTCGTCCTGAACACCGGGCGGCTCCAGCACCAGTGGCACACGCTGACCAAGACGGCGAAGGTGGCGAAGCTCAACAAGCTGAACCCCGGGCCCTTCGTGGAACTGCATCCGCAGGACGCCGACCGGCTGGGGATCGCGGAGGGGGACTCCGTGGAGGTGGCGTCCCGGCGCGGACGGGCCGTGCTGCCCGCCGTCGTGACGGACCGGGTGCGGCCGGGGTGCTGCTTCGCGCCCTTCCACTGGAACGACCTCTTCGGGGAGTACCTGAGCGTCAACGCGGTGACGAACGACGCGGTGGATCCGCTGTCGTTCCAGCCGGAGTTCAAGGTGTGCGCGGTGTCGCTGACGAAGGTGCCGACGCCGGTGACGGTACGGACGCCGGTGACGGCACCGGCGGTGGCCACTGCGGCGGTGGGCGGGGCGGCCTCTGTGGTGCCGCCTCCGGTCGCCGATTCGGCTGCCTCTGTCGCCTCTGCCGCCGCGGGCGTGTTCGGGCTCGCGCCCGCCCCACCGCCCGTCCTCAGCGCGCAGGAGCGCCAGTACCTGGTCGGTTTCCTCGCCGGGGTCCCGGCCGGTGCGCCCGGAGTGCCGGTACTGCCTCCCGACGCCCCGTTCAGCCCCGAACACGCCCTGTGGGTGAACGGCACACTCGCCGGGATGTACTCACGGGCGGCCGCCACACAGGCCCCCGCCACACAGCCGTCGGTCGCACAGTCCGCGGTCAGCGTTCTGCGTCGTGAGGTCGTCATCCTGTGGGCCTCGCAGACCGGCAACGCCGAGGAGTTCGCCGCCGCCACCGCGGATCGGCTCAGCACCGTCGGCCACAGCACGTCCCTGGTCGGCATGGACCAGGCCGACCTCGGCGCGCTGCCGCCCGGCGCCGACCTGCTGCTGATCACCAGCACCTTCGGGGACGGCGACGCCCCCGACAACGGCAGCGGCTTCTGGGACACCCTGGCCGACCCCGGCACACCCCGCCTGGAGGGACGGCGGTACGCGGTACTGGCCTTCGGCGACTCGTCGTACGGCGACTTCTGCGGGCACGGCCGACGTCTCGACCAGCGGCTCGACGAGCTGGGCGCGCTGCGGCTGGCCCCCCGCACCGACTGCGAGCCGGACTTCGAGGACGCGGCACACGGGTGGCTGGACGAGGTCCTGACGGCGCTGTCCGGTACTCCGGCCGCCGACGCCGACGCCGACGCCGTGACCCCGGCCCTGCTCCAGGCGACCCCGGCCCCGGCCCCCACCGCGATCCAGGCAGCCCCCGTCGCGGCCCCCCGTGCGAAGAAGCCCGCCCCCGTCCTCGCCCGCCTCACCGGCAACCGCCTCCTGAGCCTGCCGGGCGCCGGCAAGGAGGTCCGCAGGTTCACCTTCGACACCCGGGACAGCGAGACCCCCCTGCTGTACGAGGCGGGCGACGCCCTCGGCATCCGGCCGCTCAACTCCGCGGCCCTGGTCGAGGAGTGGCTGGCGGTCACCGGCCTGGACGCCGGGGCCGTGGTCGACGTGAACGGCGTCGGCGAGGTCCCCGTCGCCGAGGCGTTCCTGCGCCACCTCGACCTCACCAGAATCACCCCGGGCCTGCTCCGCTTCGTCGCCGAACACACCCGTGACCCGCGGGAGTTGAAGAAACTCCTGCGCCCGGACAACAAGGACGAGCTCGCCAAGTGGGGCTGGGGCAGGCAGGCCGTGGACGTGATCACGGAGTACGGCGTGACGGCCGCCCCGCAGGACTGGGCGAAGACCCTCGGGCGCCTGCAGCCGCGGCTCTACTCCATATCGTCCAGCCCGCTCACCGACCCGCACCTCGTCTCCCTGACCGTGTCCGTCGTGCGCTACGAGAACCTGCACGGCAGGCCCCGCCACGGGGTCTGCTCGCCCTTCCTCGCCGACGCCGCCGCGGACACCCCGGTACCGGTCCACGTCCAGCGCTCCCCGCACTTCCGCCCGCCCGCCGACTCCGCCACGCCCATGATCATGGTCGGCCCCGGCACAGGGGTCGCCCCCTTCGTCGGTTTCCTGGAGCAGCGCCGCGCCCTCGGTCACCGCGGCCCGAACTGGCTGTTCTTCGGCGAACAGCACAGGGCGACCGACTTCTACTACGAGGACGAGCTGACCGGCTTCCTCGCCGACGGCACTCTCGCCCGTCTGGACACCGCGTTCTCCCGCGACCAGCGCGCCAAGGTCTACGTCCAGGACCGGATGCGGGAACACGGCCCGCTGCTGTGGTCGTGGCTCCAGGACGGCGCGCATTTCTACGTGTGCGGCGACGCCTCCCGTATGGCGAAGGACGTCGACCAGGTGCTCAGGGACATCGCGGCCCTGCACGGCGGCATGGACCAGGCGGGTGCGGCGGCCTATGTGAAGCAACTCGCCACCGAGAAGCGCTATGTGCGTGACATCTACTGACCGAACCGGTGGGCGGGGTCCCACCCACACGTGGGAGTATCTGTCGCCATGAGGGCGTCCTCTGCGGTCCGGAGCCTGCGCGCGGCGCTGTTCGCCGCGCTCTGCGTGCTGCTGGCCGCAGGGGGACACACACTGGCGACCGGGATGGCGCCGCCGGTGTGGGCGCAGGCCGCCGGATTCGTGCCGGTGTTCGCGGCCGGCTGGCTGCTCGGCGGCCGGGAGCGGTCGCTCGGTGCCATCGGCGGGGCGACCCTCACCTCCCAGGGCGGACTGCACCTGGCCTTCGGCGCGGCACGACCGCACACGGTGATGGTCATGCACGGCATGCGCATGTCCCACTCGCACGTGCACGCCCTGACTCCGCACGCCACCGCGGCCCACGTCTTCGCCGCCGTCCTGCTGACCTGGTGGCTGCGGCGCGGCGAGGCCGCCCTGTGGTCGCTCCTGCGCCGGACCGGCGCCCTCGTCCCCGGACTCGCGGCCTGGTGGCGCGGGTACGGCGAACCCCTCGCACCGGGCTTCGTGCGGCCGGTCACCGAGCAGAGCCCCCAGACACTGCGCCGTCTCCTGCTGCGGCACTCGGTCCACCGACGCGGACCGCCCACCTGGATCCCGTACCCGACCTGACCCCTACACCCCCTTTTCCTCGGTACGGAGATCCCTCACCCATGTCCTCAGCACACACCCTCCTGCGCCGCGCCGGCCTCGGCAGCGCGCTCGCCGCCGCCACCGTCCTCACCGCCGCCGGCGTCGCCTCCGCCCACGTCACCGTCCACCCCGACAGCTACGCCAAGGGCGCCACCGACGGCGTGCTGACCTTCCGCGTGCCCAACGAGAGCGACACCGCGAGCACCACGAAGGTCCAGCTGTTCCTGCCCACCGACCACCCCCTGCTCGGCGCGCTCGTCTCCCCGCACGACGACTGGACCGCCAAGGTCACCGACACCAAGCTCAAGACGCCGGTCAAGACCGACGACGGCACGATCACCGACGCGGTCTCCGAGATCACCTGGACCGGCGGGAAGATCGCCCCCGGCCACTACGAGGACTTCGACGTCGCCTTCGGCCAACTGCCCGACGACACCGCCCAACTGACCTTCAAGACCCTCCAGACCTACTCCGACGGCAAGGTCGTGCGCTGGATCGAGGAGGCAGCCAAGGGCGACGACGAGCCGGAGAACCCGGCTCCGGTCCTCAAGCTGACGGCGGCCGACACCACGTCCGCCACCACCTCCGAGACGGCGTCGAAGACCTCGGTCACCACCACGAAGGCGTCGGCGAGCGACTCCACCGCGCGCGGCCTCGGCATCGCCGGACTGGTCGTCGGCGTGCTCGGCCTCGCGGCCGGGGCCTTCGCCGTCGTACGGAGCCGCCGTACGCAGTGAGGAAGTAGCTGTGGATTTCCGTACCCACAGGTGACTTCCGGTGCCCGGATGGAAGGATGAGGCGCCATGACAGCAGGGTGGGGTTCGCGCACGGTGCGGGCCGCGGTGTTCGCGGCCGTCTGTGTGCTGCTCGCCGCCCTGGGCCACGTCCTGATGTCCGGCACCCATGTGCCCGGCTGGACACTGGCCGCGGGCCTGGTCGTGACCGGGTGCGCGGGTTGGTGTCTGGCCGGCCGTGAACGCGGGCTGCCGCTGATCGTGGCCGTCGTCGTCGCCGCCCAGACGGCCCTCCACTCGGCGTTCTCCCTCGCCCAGCCCACGCCGGCGGCGCAGGACATGGGCGCGATGCACATGGAGTCCATGCACACGAGCGGCATGGACTCCATGGACGCCGCCCAGTTGGGCGCCTCGTCGGGTGTCGGCGCGCTCTCGTACTGGCTGCCCTTCGGCATGTACGCCGCCCACCTGCTCGCCGCGCTCCTCACGGGTTTCTGGCTGGCGTACGGCGAACGGGCCGCGTTCCGCATCCTGCGGGCCGTCGCCGGACGGCTGGCCGCCCCGCTGCGGCTGCTGCTCGCCCTGCCCGCCACCCCGCACCGCCCGCGTCTGCGGGTGCGCCGCGCCCGTTCGACGCGGGGGCCGCGGCTTCTCCTTCTCGTTCACGCGATCACCCATCGCGGTCCGCCCCTGGGGACGGCTGTCGCCTGACGACAGCCGGCATTCCGAGGCCGCCCTTGTGCGCCTCGGCCCGGCCGTACGCCCACGTATGTGCTCCGCGCACATGTGGTCGCCGCACGGCCGTACCCCTTTCACCGGACCGCCGCGCAGCTGTGTGCACCTGACTTCACGGCGGCGGTCCGGATCACGGCTGACCCGAGAAGGACACCTGGTGATCACTTCCACCCTGCCCGCCCCGGCCGACCTCCGACGTGAACGGGAGGCCGCCGACGCCTCCGCGACAGCCTGGGCACTCGCCGCCCGCGCCGGTGACGCGGATGCCGTCGACCACTTCGTACGTGCCCTGCACCGTGACGTCCTGCGTGTCGTCTCCTATCTGTGCGCCGACCCTCAGGCCGTGGACGACCTCGTCCAGGACACGTTTCTGCGGGCGCTCGGCAGCCTGCACCGGTTCGAGGGCCGGTCCTCGGCGCGGGTCTGGCTGCTGGCCATCGCCCGCCGGGCGGTGACCGACGGTTTCCGGCACGCCGCCGCTCGGCCCCGCCGGTATGACGGTTCGGACTGGCAGGACGCGGTCGAGCGTGCGCAGCCGCGGGGCGTGCCCGGCTTCGACGACGGGATAGCGCTGCTTGATCTGCTGGGAGCGTTGTCCGACGAGCGGCGGGAGGCGTTTGTGCTCACACAGATGCTGGGGTTGTCGTACGAGGAGGCGGCTGTGGTGAGTGGGTGTCCGGTGGGGACGGTTCGGTCCCGGGTGGCACGGGCCAGGGCGGCGCTGCTGGAACTGGTGGTGTGAGGGCGCGCAGGGGGGGCCTCGGTTTGTCGTCCAGCGGGTGCGGCGGCGTCGTGGCTGGTCGCGCAGTTCCCCGCGCCCCTGGTGGGATCCAGTCATCGTTCGTTCTGGAGGTACCGGGCTGTCGCGGCTGCCGCAGTCAGGCCTGCCAAGCCCGCTCCGGTCAGGGCCAGTGCCCTGGCCCTGCCTACTCCGGCTGCGCCTCCACGGCGAGATCGGGGAGGAGCGAGCGCAGGGCCTCGCGCTGGTCGGCGCCCATGAAGCGGTTCAGCGACTCCTTGACCGTCGCCGCGAGGCTCCCCGAGGCCTCCGCCAGCAGGCGCCGGCCCTTCTCGGTGAGGGTCACCTCGACGCCCCGCTTGTCGCCGCACACCGACTTCCGGGTGACGAGACCGGCGTGCTGGAGGCAGGCGATCTGGTAGGTGAGCCGGGTCTTGGGGCGGCCGAGGAGCTCCGCGATCTTCGTCATGCGCACCCCTTCCGCGGGGCGCGCGCCCAGCAGGCACAGGACCAGGAACTCGTCGTGCGAGACATCGAGCCCCTCCTTGACGGCGGAGCGCAGTTCCTGTTCCACGGCTCCCGTCGCGGCCAGCAGCAGCATCCAGGCGTGCAGCTCGGGTGGGAGGAGCCCGTCGGACAGGGAGGGGCATTCGGACTGGTCGGCCATGGATTCCAGTGTATCTGTTGTTCAAATTTGGAGCATCGGCTAGCGTGGTGTCATCCAAATTTGGACTATAGAGGTCCATGAACGTCCCCGGACATGTCCGGACACCCCCAGGAGCGAGAGATCATGACCGTCGCCGTCGAAACCGGAACCTGGCAGCTCGACCGGACCGCCACCACCGTCGCCCTGAAGCACAAGACGATGTGGGGTCTGGTCACGGTGAAGGGCGCCTTCACCACCGTGGACGGTCAGGGCGAGGTCCGGTCCGACGGATCCGCCCTCGGCACCCTGACCATCGACGCCGCCTCCCTCGACACCAAGAACGCCAAGCGCGACGAGCACCTGCGCGGGGCCGACTTCTTCGACATCGCCAACCACCCCGAGATCACCTTCGCGGTGCGCAGCGCCGAACTGCGGGACGGCGACCAGGTGCAGGTGATCGGTCAGCTGACCGTGCGCGGCATCAGCCGCCCCCAGTCCCTCACCGCCCAGCTCACCGACGTGAGCGCCGACGCGGTCACGCTGAACGCCCAGTTCTCGGTGGACCGCGACCACTTCGGCCTGGGCTGGAACCAGATGGGCATGATCCGCGGCCTGACCACGGTCACCGCCGCGCTCCGCTTCAAGCGGTCGGCAGCCTGACCCGTCACGTCGTCGGCAACGTGATCCAGGCGCTCGACAGTGTCTGCGGCGAGGACGTGAACACCCGGAGCCGGATCCGCTGACCCGGCTTCGGCAGGGCGTACGTCCCGCCGGGCGGCCGCAGTTCATAGGTCGCCGTCGCGTGGGCGGGCAGGGTCGCCGGCCCACGCAGGACTGCGAAGTACGGGTACATGCCCTGGCCCCGCGTCAGCGTGAAGTGCGGGGTGAGGGCGTCGTCGTCGGTGTTGGTGATGCGCAGGGTCAGCCCGGACAGGGTGCGGGCGTCACGGTGCAGCGCGGTGACCTCCATGCGCAGCGGCGGTGAGCCGGTGGCCGCCAGCGCCGCGCTCACCAGGGCCGGACTCAACAGCAAGGCGGCCGCGGCGATCCGCGCGGGGCGCCGGTCCGGGCCACCGAGCCGGCCCTCGAACGGCTGCCAGGCCCCGGCGAACTCCGACGCGGGCGCGGTGACCGCCGCCGCGAGCCACAGCGGGGTCATCAACAGGTAGTACCCGTCCTGCGAACGGGTCGCCAGCCAGAACGCCAGCCACGGCAGCACGGTCGCCGCCGGCCCCAGCCGGCGCACGAACAGCACGGACAGCACCAGCAGACCGGCGAGCAGCAGCAGGCTCGCGTAGCCGTACCAGTCGAGCCGGTCGCTGCCGTTCGTGAGGTACAACGACACGCCCACCAGGCCCTGGCCGTGCAGCACCGCGCCCTGGATCAGCGGCAGCGCGATCCCCTTGAACCACGCGACCGGCTGACTCACGACGAAGTACGTGTTGATCAGCAGCCATACGGTGACGGCGACCCCGGCGAGCCGCAGCACCACCAGGGCCGCCGCCCGCGCCCCCAGCTCCCCGCGCCGTACGGCGTAGATCCCGGCCAGCAGGAACGGCGCCAGGAACCACGGCAGTTGCTGCGCCGCGCACGCGGCGCCCAGACAGGCGGCCTGTGCCACCCCGGCCGCACCCAGTCGCCCGCCCCGCCCGATCCGCGGCCAGCGCACCACCACCGGGACCAGCAGGGCCAGCGCCAGGATCGCCGGGTAGCCGAGCCTGCCGTACATGGGAATCATCGAGAATCCCAGGCACACCATGGTCGCCGCCGACCGCCACGGCACGGGCAGCAGTCGCCACAGCACGACCGTGCCGACGAGCAGCGCGCCGGTGCTCATCGCTATGGCGGGCAGGCCGCCGTGCCCGAGCCACAGCAGGGGGGCGGTCAGCAGCGGGGCGAGCGGGGGATAGCCGTACGTGTAGTCGTAGCCGCCCGTCACGGTCGGGGTCAGCGCGATGCCGTGGCCGCCGAAGAGCCACGGCCAGGGGTTGCCGTAGACGCCGTGTCCGGCGACCAGCTCGCGCGCCGCCTGGGCGGTGAGGACGGACTCGTCGGAGCCGCGGTGGAACAGGACGAACGTGCACAGGGCGAGCGTCAGCCCGGTCACCAGCACGCACAGGTCCACGCGCGCCAGGGACCGCCGGCCGCGCACCACCAGGGCCAGTACGCCGCAGACGAGGATCGAGGCGTAGCAGGCGGAGATCACCATGGCCACGAGAGGGCGGTGCGTGGCCGCCTGCGTCCACACCTCGCGGGTGCCGATGAGCAGGCTGACGTCCGCGAGCAGCGTCAGGACGCGATGCCACTGGGCGGGGGGTTCCGGGGCGGCGGTCACCGCCGGCTGGGTCCGCCGGCCGGGTTCCGACAGCTGGGTATCTGTCAGGAGCACGGCATCGGACGCTAATGGGGCCCGGTGAGGCGCGTGTCGCCGGAGGCCTAGAGTCCGGTGTGAGCCCGGTAAGACCCTTTCGTCATGATGGGTGGCGGCTCGATGCGCCGCCGAGACGTCGCGCACCGTGTCGCTGTTGGGCCGAACGGGTGACTTGGCGTAAGAATGGCTGGTGCAGGCATGGAAAGCGAGTCGGAGCGGGGGAGCCGGTGAACAGGTACGACGTCACCGATGAACAGTGGGAAGGGCTCGCCCAGGTCGTTCCGTTGCGAGGGCGGGACGCGTGGCCCTCGGCGGTCGACCACCGGTCCGTACCGGAGGCCGAGACCGAGGCCCGGCGTCGTTTCGTCGTGCTGCGGATCAGCGTCTTCGCGGACGCCCGCGAGGTCGCCGAAACGCTCATGGCGGGGATCCCGGTCCTGCTCGACCTCACCGCCGCCGAGACGGACGTCGCCAAGCGGGTCCTCGACTTCAGTACGGGCGTCGTGTTCGGGCTGGCCAGCGGGATGCACCGGGTGGACCGCAACGTGTTCCTGCTGACACCGGCAGGGACCGAGGTGACGGGGCTGATGGAGGGAGCGGGGATGCCGGGGTCCTGAGCCCCGGGCGGTTCGCTCGATCGTAGGAAGGCCGTGAGGCAGGAACGGTTCGCCTGCCTGCGGAGTCCTACGGTCCGGATATGCGTGTACCCCCCACATCCTCCACGTCCTCCGTGGTGCCTGCCCAGCCGGCTCCTCCGCTCACGGAGTCGTCACCGGGCGGTGAACACCGTCCCGGCCGGCCCTGCCTCACCGAACTCCGGCTGTCCGCGTACGCCTCGCACCGGCGGGCCGGGTTACCGCTCGGGCCACTGACCCTGTTCGCCGGACCGAGCGGCGGCGGCAAGACGAGCGCGCTCAGGGCGTACGAGGCTCTCGCGCGGCTCGGCGGCGGCGCGAGCCTCGCCGAGGTGTTCCTCGACCCCCTCGCCTGCGTCCCGGACCGCGCCCGCCCCGACGCGCAGCGCCGCCGCGGCTTCCGGATCGGCTGCACGGCCGACGGACCCGAGGGGCCGGTACGGCTCGACGTCGCCATCCAGGCCGAGCCCGAACTGCGCATCGTGGGCGAGCGGTTGACCTCCGGCGGGCTCGTGCTCCTGGAGACCGCTCTGCGCGACCCCTCCCGTCGCACCGTGCAGGCCGCCTGGCACACCGCGGGGGCCGCGCCGGTCACCCGGGCCCCGCTCCCGGACGACCGACTCGGCACCGCACTCCTGCCGCTGCGCGTGGCCGGCAAGACGGACGGGCAGCGGCGCGTCCTCGCCGCCGCCGAACAGATGGTCGTCGCCCTGCGCTCCGTCTTCGGCTGCGATCCGCGGCCCGGCCGCATGCGCCTGCCCGTCCCGACCGGCTCGGGACGGCTGCTCGGCGGCTGCGACAACCTCGCCGACGTCCTGTGGCGCACCCGCGCGGAGTGCGCCCGACGGCACGCGCAGCTCGTCGCGGCAGTGCGCGCCGGGTGCGCGGGGCCCGTCGCCGACGTCCTCGCCGAACCCCTGCTCGCCGGCACGGTCAGGGCGCTGCTCGACCGCGGCGACGGCAGCCGTACGGAGCTGAAGCGGCTCGGCGACGGCGAGTTGCGGTACCTCGCCCTCGCGCTGGTGCTGCTCACCGGACCCGGTGTGCTGGAGGTCGACCCGGCCGGCGAGGTGCCCGCGGCGATGCAGACGCTCACCGTGCTCGCCGACAACCTCGACCGCGGGCTGGACGTACGGCAGCGGGCCGAACTGCTGGGGCTGGCCGTGCGGATGTGCGAGCGCGGGCACATCCGGCTCGTCGGCGCGGTGAGCGACGCCTCGTGGGCGGCCGGGACGGATGGCGTCACGGTGGTACACCTGGAGCCGTGACAGAACCTCTCGACGTGACAGAACCCCTCGACGCGACAGAAGCGAACGGCGTGACAGACCGGAACGGCGTGGCAGAACCGAACGGCCTTGCAGAACAACCCCTCGACGTGGCGAAACTGCAGCGTCGGCTGGTCGAGTTCGCGGCGGCCCGCAACTGGCAGCGCTACCACATCCCCAAGAACCTCGTCGCCGCCCTCAGCGTGGAGGCTTCCGAACTGGTCGAGATCTTCCAGTGGTTGACGCCCGAGGAGTCGGCGCGGGTCATGGACGACCCCGACACCGCGCACCGCGTCACCGATGAGGTCGCCGACGTGCTCGCGTATCTGCTCCAGTTCTGCGAGGTGCTCGGAGTCGATCCGCTGGCCGCGCTGGCCGCGAAGATCGACCGGAACGAGCGGAGGTTTCCGGTGTCGTGAGGAGTGGTTCAGTCCTCTTTCACTCTCCGTGAGGGAAAGGTGGTCTGAAATCGATTCGTTGTCCACAAATTTCCGTCTACCTCTGGCTTTTCGTTCCGAGCGACCTCACTCTGGGTAGTGGACAAGGGAGTTCGCGACAGACGGGGGCAGCCGATGGACGCGATGCGGCTCATCGTGACGAGCAGGCGTGCCCTGGCCGGAGGCGGCGAGGCGCCCGAGGTCATGGCCGAGGTGTGGCAGGCGCAGGCCCTGGCCCAGGCGATAGGGAGTCGCCTCGCGGTCGCCGGGCCACCCGAACTCCGGGGCGAGGCCCTCGGGTTGACCGAGCTCGCGGGCCGTGGCTGCGGTGTCCTGGACCGCCCCGACATCGCCCTGGCGGAGTTGCGGGCCGCCCAGCTCACCGACCTGGGCGATGCCCGCCAGGCCCTGCTCTGCCTCGGTGGGCTCCTCGGCGAGGTGGGCATAGCCCTGGTCGGTCTCGCCTGCGCGGCGGACGACGAAGCGACGTACTGGCAGTGCATGGAGGCGATCGACGCGGCGGACGAGTCGCGGGACCGGGTGCTGGAGATGCTGCGAAGACTGGCGGACCGGGGGGAGGTGGCGGTGGAGCAGGAAGCGGGGTGAGTGTTCGGCCGCGGGCTCGGTGGGGGCCGGCTGCGTCCCGCGGTGGAGCCGCTCATGTCACAACCCCGCACCCCCGGCCGGGCCCAGCTGAGCCCGCTCCGACGTCACCCACTCAGGGGCGCGGGGAACTGCGCGGCCAGCCCCCACCGGGCCCGCACCCAGCCGGTGTCTGAGGGGCGCGGGGAACTGCGCGGCCAGCCCCCGCCGGGCCCGCACCCAGCCGGCGTCCGTCCCGCTCCGACGTCACCCACTCAGGGGCGCGGGGAACTGCGCGACCAGCCCCCCACCGGGCCCGCACCCACCCGACATCCGGCCCGTTTCGAGGTCACCGACTCAGGGGCGCGGGGAACTGCGCGGCCAGCCCCCCACCGGGCCCGCACCCACCCGACATCCGGCCCGCTCCGACGTCACCCACTCAGGGGCGCGGGGAACTGCGCGACGAGCCCCCCACCGGACCCGCACCCACCCGGCGCCGGGTGAGCGGAACCCACCCGCGGCCCAGACCCTCAGGTGACCGAACCCTCAGACGGCTTCCTCCTCGACAACCTCCCGCCCCGCCGAACCCCCGGCCGACTGCAGATCCGCGTCCAACGCCGACAGATCCGCGTTCAGCGACGCCATCAACTCCTCCATCTGCTGCAGCAATCCCTTCGGCTGCCCGGACAGCGGCACGGTTTCTTCGGACATGACGGCCTCCTCGGCCCAAGGCCCCGACGAAGGGGCCGGCGCGGGTAACGGATGACGCACCGGCGACGACAAGCCGGCTCCGCCCGAGCAACGATCACCAAAGGGCCCGGTCACTGGCACGGTCACCCCTCCCGCGCCCCGTCGGCGAATTTTCACCCGCCCGGGGACCAGGGGCCAGGGAGGCCACAGGGACCGCTGTGGCCACAGTTCACCCCTGCGTGCAGGATGGAGACATGGATCTCCGCATCTTCACCGAGCCCCAGCAGGGCGCAAGCTACGACACCCTCCTCACCGTCGCGAAGGCCACCGAGGACCTCGGTTTCGACGCCTTCTTCCGCTCCGACCACTATCTGAAGATGGGTGACGCCGACGGCCTCCCCGGCCCCACCGACGCCTGGATCACCCTGGCCGGCCTGGCCCGTGAGACCAAGCGCATACGCCTCGGCACCCTGATGACCGCCGCCACCTTCCGGCTGCCCGGCGTCCTCGCCATCCAGGTCGCCCAGGTCGACCAGATGTCCGGCGGCCGGGTCGAACTGGGCCTGGGTGCGGGCTGGTTCGAGGAGGAGCACGCGGCGTACGGCATCCCGTTCCCGAAGGAGAAGTTCCCCCGCCTGGAGGAACAGCTGGAGATCGTCACCGGCCTGTGGGCCACCGAGCCCGGCGAGACCTTCGACTTCCACGGCAAGCACTACGACCTCAGCAAGTCACCCGCGCTTCCCAAGCCCGCCCAAGCCAAGATCCCCGTGCTGATCGGCGGCCACGGCGCCACCCGCACCCCCCGCCTCGCCGCGCGCTACGCCGACGAGTTCAACATGCCGTTCGGCTCGGTCGAGGACAGCGAGGCCCAGTTCGGCCGGGTCCGTGCCGCCGCCGAGGAAGCGGGCCGCGGGGCCGACGCGATCACCTTCTCCAACGCCCTCGTCGTCTGCGTCGGCAAGGACGACCAGGAGGTCGCCCGCCGCGCCGCGGTGATCGGCCGCGAGGTCGACGAGCTCAAGGCCAACGGCCTGGCCGGCACCCCGGCCGAGGTCGTGGACAAGATCGGCCGCTATGCCGCCGTGGGCTCGCGCCGGGTCTACCTCCAGGTCCTCGACCTCGACGACCTGGACCACCTGGAACTCATCAGCGCCCAGGTTCAGTCACAGCTCTCGTAACGCCGTACGACCGTGACCCGGCCGTACGTTCCCACGACGGTGGCCGGTCGACCGTCCGGCGGATCGAGCCACGCGCGGGGCGATCCGCCGGACCGGCCGTCACGGCTTGCGGCCCACCCCCACGTACAGCGGTATCTCCGCGCCGCCCTGCGGTTCACCGAGTCCGGGATGCCACTCGGCGGCCAACACCACGCCGGGATCCACCGGTTCGAGACCCTCGAAGAACCCGGTGAACTCCGCGCGCGAGCGCACCTGCGCGGCCGTACCGCCCCGGCGGTACACCTCGACCACGCGCTCCCACGTGTCCGGATCGAAGTCACCGGTCGCGTGGGAGAGGATCACGTGGCTTCCCGGCGGCAGCGGTTCGAGGAGCTCGCGCACGATCCGGCGGGGTTCGTCCGCGTCGGCCACCAGATGCAGAAGCGCCACGAGGGACAGCCGGGACGCGCGCTGCATGAACGCGCGATTGGTGCGGGCCATGTCCCGCACGGCGGGGAAGAGGGAGATCACCTGGTCGGCCGCCGCCGCGTCGACCGGGTAGTTGTCCTTCCCGCCGAGGAAGTAGTCGTACATGCGCGCCGAATGCGGCTTGCCGGTGTCGATGTGATGCGCGCCCGAGCCGGTGTCCGTCACGTGAGGCCTCTCCTGGTGAAAATTCCCGAGTGCTGGCGATGTCCGGTCTGTACGGTGTGCGTATTCGCAGTTCAGACCAGTACTCCGACCATTTTCGAGGCCAGTCAACCGTGTTCCTGACCCTCACCACCACCGGTACTCCCGAGCGTCCCGCCACCGATCTCGGCTTCCTGCTGCACAAGCACCCCGGGAAGGCGCAGGCGTTCTCCACGTCCTACGGCAAGGCGCATGTGCTGTATCCCGAGGCGGACGATCAGCGGTGCACGGCTGCGCTGTTGCTGGAGGTCGACGCCGTGGCGCTGGTCAGGCGCGGCAAGGGCAAGGGTCGCGGCGGCGCCCCCGACGCGGCGCTCGCGCAGTACGTCAACGACCGCCCGTACGCGGCCTCTTCGCTGCTCGCGGTGGCGCTGAGCGCGGTGTTCTCCAGCGCGATGCGCGGGGTGTGCAGCGCCAGGCCCGAACTCCCGGGGCAGGCACGGCCATTGCGCATCGAGGTGCCGGCGCTCCCGGCCCGCGGTGGTCCGGAACTGGTACGTCAGCTCTTCGAGCCGCTCGGCTGGACGGTGACCGCCGAACCGGTCGCGCTCGACACCGAGTTCTCGGAGTGGGGCGACTCGCGCTACGTCCGTCTCGAACTGGAGTCCACACAGCTCACCGTCGCCGAGGCGCTGCGTCATCTGTACGTCCTCCTCCCCGTCCTCGACGACGCCAAGCACTACTGGGTGGCCTCCGACGAGGTCGACAAGCTGCTCAGGGCCGGTGAGGGCTGGCTGCCCGAGCACCCGGAGCAGAAGCTGATCACCAGCCGTTACCTGTCCCGCCGCTGGTCGCTAACGCGCGAGGCCATGGAACGCCTCGAACTGGTGCGGCTGGCCGAGACCGACGACAGCGAGGTCGAGGACATCGACAACGCCGTCGAGGCGGAGACCGAGACCGAGGAGAAGCCCAGCCCGCTCGCCGTGCAGCGACGGGACGCGATCATCGACGCCCTGCGCGCCGCCGGTGCCGCGCGCGTCCTCGATCTCGGGTGCGGACAGGGCCAGTTGGTGCAGGCACTGCTCAAGGACCCGAAGTTCACCGAGATCGTCGGCGTCGACGTGTCGGTGCGGGCGCTCACCATCGCCTCCCGTCGGCTCAAGCTGGACCGCATGGGGGAGCGGATGGCCTCCCGCGTCCAGCTCTTCCAGGGCTCGCTCGCGTACACCGACAAACGGCTCAAGGGGTACGACGCCGCCGTGCTCAGCGAGGTGATCGAGCACCTCGACCTGCCCTGGCTGCCCGCCCTGGAGTACGCCGTGTTCGGCGCGGCCCGCCCCCGGACCGTCCTTGTGACCACCCCGAACGTCGAGTACAACGTCCGCTGGGAATCGCTCCCGGCCGGGCATGTCCGGCACGGCGACCACCGGTTCGAGTGGACCCGAGAGGAGTTCCGCGCCTGGGCGGGGTCGGTGGCCGAACGGCACGGGTACGACGTGGAGTTCGTGCCCGTGGGACCGGACGACCCCGAGGTGGGGCCGCCCACCCAGATGGCCGTTTTTGAATTGAGCACAGCCGTGATCAGGACCGAGAAGGAGGCGAAGGCGGCATGACCGAGATCCAGCACACGGGACGTACTCTCCCCGTCACCGACCTCTCCCTCGTCGTCCTCGTGGGTGCCTCCGGCTCGGGCAAGTCCACCTTCGCCCGGCGGCACTTCAAGCCGACCGAGGTCATCTCCTCGGACTTCTGCCGGGGCCTGGTCTCCGACGACGAGAACGACCAGGGCGCCACGAAGGACGCCTTCGACGTCCTGCACTACATCGCGGGCAAACGCCTGGCCGCCGGCCGCCGCACGGTCGTCGACGCGACCAGCGTGCAGTCGGACTCCCGGCGGCAGTTGATCGACCTGGCGAAGCAGTACGACGTCCTGCCGATCGCCATCGTGCTCGACGTGCCCGAGGAGGTGTGCGCCGAGCGCAACGCGGGCCGCACCGACCGGGCCGACATGCCGATCCGGGTCATCAAGCGGCACATCCGCGAACTGCGGCGCTCCATCCGCCACTTGGAGCGCGAGGGCTTCCGCAAGGTGCACGTCCTGCGCGGGACGGAGGCCATCGAGCACGCCACCGTCGTCACCGAGAAGCGTTTCAACGACCTGACCCACCTCACCGGCCCCTTCGACATCGTCGGCGACATCCACGGCTGCGCCGCCGAACTGGAGACCCTGCTCGGCAAGTTGGGCTACGCCGACGGCGTCCACCCCGAGGGTCGTACCGCGGTCTTCGTCGGCGACCTCGTCGACCGGGGCCCGGACAGCCCGGGCGTACTGCGCCGGGTGATGTCGATGGTCAAGTCGGGCGACGCGCTGTGCGTACCGGGCAACCACGAGAACAAGTACGGCCGTTACCTCAAGGGCCGCAAGGTCCAGCACACCCACGGCCTCGCGGAGACCATCGAGCAGATGGAGAGCGTCCCGGACGAGTTCTGGGCCGAGGTACGGGAGTTCATCGACGGGCTCGTCAGCCACTACGTCCTCGACGGCGGCCGCCTGGTCGTCTGCCACGCGGGTCTGCCGGAGAAGTACCACGGCCGCACCTCGGGGCGGGTCCGCTCGCACGCGCTGTACGGCGACACCACCGGTGAGACCGACGAGTTCGGGCTGCCGGTGCGCTACCCGTGGGCGGAGGAGTACCGGGGCAGGGCCGCGGTCGTCTACGGCCACACCCCGGTCCCGGAGGCGACCTGGCTCAACAACACCATCTGCCTCGACACCGGCGCCGTCTTCGGCGGCAAACTCACCGCGCTGCGCTGGCCCGAGCGTGAGCTGGTCGAAGTACCGGCGGAGCGGGTCTGGTACGAGCCGGTCAAGCCGCTGAGGTCGGAGGCCCCCGGCGGGCACGACGGCCGGCCGCTCGACCTGGCCGACGTGCACGGCCGCAGGGCCGTGGAGACCCGGCAGGCGGGCCGGGTCGCGGTCCGCGAGGAGAACGCGGCGGCGGCCCTGGAGGTCATGAGCCGCTTCGCGGTGGACCCGCGGCTGCTGCCGTACCTTCCGCCGACGATGGCGCCGACGGCCACCAGCCACGTCGAGGGCTATCTGGAGCACCCGGCCGAGGCGTTCGCGCAGTACGCCGAGGACGGTGTCGCGCGGGTCGTGTGCGAGGAGAAGCACATGGGCTCGCGGGCGGTGGCCCTGGTGTGCAGGGACGCGGAGGCGGCTGGCAAGCACTTCGGCGTGGACGGTCCGACCGGCTCGCTGTACACGCGCACCGGCCGTCCGTTCTTCGACGACGCGTCGGTGACGGAGACGATCCTGGACCGGCTGCGGACGGCGGTCGGCGAGGCCGGTCTGTGGGACGAACTCGACACGGACTGGCTGCTGTTGGACGCGGAGCTGATGCCGTGGTCGCTGAAGGCCTTCGGCCTGCTGCGGTCGCAGTACGCCGCCGTCGGCGCCGCGTCCGGCGCGGTGTTCCCGGGTGCGCTGGCCGCGCTCCGGGGTGCGGCGGACCGGGGTGTCGACGTGAGCGACCTGCTGGCCCGCCAGCGTGAACGGGCCGACGCGGCAGGCGCGTTCACCGACGCGTACCGCCGCTACTGCTGGAGCACGGACGGTCTCGACGGTGTCCGCCTGGCACCGTTCCAGATCCTCGCGGTCCAGGGCCGCAGCCTCGCCGCGCTCCCGCACGACGAGCAACTGGCCCTGCTGGACAGGCTGGTGGAGCACGACGGCACCGGCCTGCTGCAGACCACCCGGCGCCTGTACGTCGACACCGGTGACCCGGAGTCCGTCCGGGCGGGCGTCGACTGGTGGCTGGAGATGACCGGCCGAGGCGGCGAGGGCATGGTCGTCAAACCGCTCGGCGCGATGGTCCGCAGCACGGAGGGCCGTCTGGTCCAGCCCGGCATCAAGTGCCGGGGCAGGGAGTACCTGCGGATCATCTACGGTCCCGAGTACACCCGCCCGGAGAATCTCGGCCGCCTCCGCAGGAGGTTCCTCAACCACAAGCGCTCGCTCGCGATCCGCGAGTACGCGCTCGGCCTGGAGGCCCTGGACCGGCTGGCCGAGGGCGAGCCCCTGTGGCGGGTGCACGAGGCGGTGTTCGGGGTGCTGGCGCTGGAGTCGGAGCCGGTGGACCCGCGGCTGTAGCCACGGGTGCGAGGGGGAGGAGTGACGGGCAGGTCACCCCTCACCCCACCAGCCGCAACCGCTCCCCACACACCCCCACCTCCACCGTCTGCCCCCACGTCAGTTCCACCGCGTCCGCCTCCATCCCGTCGCCGAAGGCGATGAGGCGTTCGGATTCGACGGTGAGGCGGAGGCGGGTGGGGGCGGGGAGTTCGCCGGCGGTCAGGGTCGTGCCGGTGGCCGGGGACGGCCACGCCTCCCGGACGAACCAGAGCAGGCGTTCCTCCGTCGGACGGGGCAGCGGCAGGCCGCCGCCCCGTTCCTGCCACACCGACCGGAGCCAGCCGGTGGCTCCGGTCCCCGTCCCCACCAGCACCCCGGAAGAAGCCTGGGCCTCGACGACACCCCCGTCGCCCTCCAGGCCCAGGCGGTATCTGGCGGTCTGATGACCGGCGGCGCCCAGGTAGATCTCGTTCAGCGCGACGAGCCGCTGGGTGTCGTCCGCGACGGCCTCGACCATCGTCAACTCGTCGACGCTCGCACCGGCCACCGCCAGCAACTCCGCCGTGTCCCGCGAGCGGTGCCGTACCAGCACACCCGGGTTCCGGCCGGGTTCCGTGTCGATGCCCAACACCGGCTGCCCGGAGAGGTACTTGGCCACGTTCGCCACCAGACCGTCCTGCCCGACCACCACCACGACGTCCTCGGGCGCGAACAGGAAGCGGTCCAGGTCCGTGCGTTCCACCCGTGCCTGACGCCACGTCAGAGGGATCGCCGCGGTCACCTCGGCGAGCGCGCGCCGGGTGCGGTGGTGGCGTTCGGCGACCTCCTCGATGTCCCGGCCCCGGGTGGCGAGGAAGAAGGCGGCCTGGCCGTGGGTGCCGTGGTGGGCCACCAACTCCTCGTACTCCGTGGTGCGGTGGACCAGGACGGCCCGCGGCGCGAGACTCATTCCGGCTCCCGCGCGCCCAGCTTGGCCAGCAGTCCCGTCAGCACGTCAGGTGAGATCGTCACGCTGTCGATGTGCGGCAGGTTCTCCGCGAACCGGGTGCCGGTGAGGGCGTGCAGCGTGGCGACGTCGACGTCGGCGTGCACCCGCAGCCAGGCGGCCTGTGCCTGGGCCTTGGCGTCACCCACCGTGCGCACTCCTTCGGCCTCCGCGCGGGCGAGCCGTACCGACCGGGTCGCCTCCGCCTCCGCCCGTACCGCGTCCGCGGCCGCGTGCTCCTCGGCCTCCCGGCGGGTGTTGGTGCCGCGCTGGTCCACCAACTGCTCTTCCCGGCGGGCGAGTTCGATCTGGCTGTCCAGTTCGTTCTCGGCGATGGCCCGTTCCCGCTCGACGGCCACGGCACGGCGTTCGTACGTCGCCCGGTCGGCCTCCTGCTGGATCTGTTCGCGGGCCGGGGTGCGCAGGGCCCGCTCGACCTCCGGTTCGGGGCGCAGGGCCATCACGCGTACGGCGACCACCTCGATGCCGGTGGCCGGCAGCCGGGGCTCGGTGCCAAGCCCTGCCGTGATCCGCTCGCGCACCGCCGCCACACCGTCGACCAGGGTCGACGACAACGGCGTACGGGCCAGGACGTCCAGCGCGTGCTGCTGGGCCGTCTCCGTCAGCAGTGAGCCGAGCTGCTCCAGCGGGGCGCCCCGCCACACTCCGGTGTCGGGGTCGATCGAGAAGTCCAGCCGGGCGGCGGCCAGTGCCGGGTCGTCGATCCGGTAGGTCACCGTGGCCTGCACCGCGACGTCCTGGAAGTCGGACGTACGGGCGTGGAACGTCATGGCCAACTCGCGGTCGTCGACCGGCACTTCGGAGAGTGCGGCGGTCAGTGCGCGGTACCAGAAGCTGAGTCCGGGGCCGTCGTGCAGCAGTGTGCCGCCGCGGTGGTGCCGGATGTGCGCCGTGGGTGCGCCGCGCAGATGGCGCCAGCCGAGGCGCCGGGTGATGTCGGCCATCGAACGTCCTCTTTTCGTCTCGAAGACGATAACCGGCCGCCCCGTTTATCGTCAAGAGGACGACAATGAGGAATCCGGCCGAACGGAGGGGTCAAGACGCCTTCGGTTGGTCAGGATGGGGGCATGGGATTCCATGTCGACTCCGAGGCCGGGCGGCTGCGCCGCGTCATCCTTCACCGGCCGGATCTCGAGCTCAAAAGGCTCACCCCGAGCAACAAGGACGCACTGCTCTTCGACGACGTGCTGTGGGTGCGCCGGGCGCGCGCCGAGCACGACGGTTTCGCGGACGTACTGCGCGACCGCGGCGTGGCCGTCCATCTCTTCGGCGACCTGCTCACCGAGGCCCTGGAGGTACCGGCGGCCCGGTCCCTCGTCCTGGACCGCGTCTTCGACGAGAAGGAGTACGGTCCGCTGGCCACCGACCATCTCCGGGCCTCCTTCGAGACGCTGCCCGCCGGGGAACTCGCGGAGGCCCTGGTCGGCGGCATGACCAAGCGGGAGTTCCTGGACGCGCATCCGGAGCCGACCTCCGTGCGCTTCCATGTCATGGACCTCGACGACTTCCTGCTCGCCCCGCTCCCCAACCACCTCTTCACCCGTGACACCTCGGCCTGGATCTACGACGGCGTCTCCGTCAACGCCATGCGCTGGCCGGCCAGGCAGCGCGAGACGGTCCACTTCGAGGCGATCTACCGGCACCATCCGCTCTTCCGGGACGAGACGTTCCACATCTGGTCGGAAGGGCAGGCCGACTACCCGTCCACCATCGAGGGCGGGGACGTCCTCGTCATCGGCAACGGTGCCGTCCTTATCGGCATGAGCGAGCGGACCACGCCCCAGGCCGTCGAGATGCTCGCGCACAAGCTCTTCGCCGAGGGGTCCGCGCAGACGATCGTGGCCCTGGACATGCCCAAGCGGCGGGCCTTCATGCACCTCGACACCGTGATGACGATGGTCGACGGCGACACCTTCACCCAGTACGCCGGGCTCGGCATGCTCCGCTCCTACACCATCGAGCCGGGTGTCGACGACAAGGAGCTCAAGGTCACCGACCACCCGCCGGAGCACATGCACCGCGCGATCGCCGCCGCGCTCGGGCTCGACGCGGTCCGTGTGCTGACCGCCACCCAGGACGTGCACGCGGCCGAGCGCGAGCAGTGGGACGACGGCTGCAACGTCCTCGCCGTCGAGCCGGGTGTCGTCGTCGCCTACGAGCGCAACGCCACCACCAACACCCATCTGCGCAAGCAGGGCATCGAGGTCATCGAGATCCCGGGTAGCGAGCTGGGGCGGGGCAGGGGCGGGCCGCGCTGCATGAGCTGTCCGGTGGAGCGGGAGGCCGTATAGGGGGAGGGGATGTGAGCCGCCGTAGGGAACACGTGAACGCATAGTCGTACAGCGGGCTGTATATAAATGCTGAACGTCGTATAGACTTCCAAGGGTCAGTCTGTTCACGTACCTCTGGAGCGCCCCCATGGCGACTGTCCCGACCGCCCTCGCCGGGCGCCACTTCCTCAAGGAACTCGACTTCAACGAGCAGGAGTTCCTCGGCCTGATCGAACTGGCGGCCGAGCTGAAGGCCGCCAAGAAGGCAGGCGCCGAGACGCGCTACCTGAGCGGGAAGAACATCGCGCTGATCTTCGAGAAGACCTCGACGCGCACGCGCTGCGCGTTCGAGGTCGCGGCGGCGGACCAGGGGGCCTCGACGACCTACCTGGACCCGTCCGGCTCGCAGATAGGGCACAAGGAGTCCGTACGGGACACCGCGCGCGTGCTCGGCCGGATGTACGACGGGATCGAGTACCGCGGGGACAGCCAGCACAAGGTGGAGGAGCTCGCCGCGTACGCCGGCGTCCCGGTGTACAACGGGCTCACCGACGACTGGCACCCCACGCAGATGCTGGCCGACGTGCTGACGATGACCGAGCACACCGCCAAGCCGGTCCGGGAGATCGCCTTCGCCTACCTCGGTGACGCCCGGTTCAACATGGGCAACTCCTACCTGATCACCGGCGCGCTGCTCGGCATGGATGTGCGGATCGTCGCCCCGAAGACCTACTGGCCCGCGCAGGACGTCGTGGAGCGGGCCCGCGCGCTCGCCGCGGACAGCGGGGCCCGCGTCACCCTCACGGAGTCACTGGAGGAGGGGGTGCGGGGGGCCGACTTCGTCGCCACGGACGTCTGGGTGTCCATGGGGGAGCCGAAGGCGGTCTGGGACGAGCGGATCGCCGCCCTGTCGCCGTACGCCGTGACCATGGACGTGCTGCGGGCGACCGGCAACGCGGACGTCAGGTTCCTGCACTGTCTGCCGGCCTTCCACGACCTCGGTACGAAGGTGGGGCAGGAGATCTTCGAGACCCACGGCCTGGAGTCCCTGGAGGTCACGGACGAGGTGTTCGAGTCGGCGCACTCGGTGGTGTTCGACGAGGCGGAGAACCGGCTGCACACGATCAAGGCCGTGCTGGTCGCGACACTGGCGTAGTCGGTTCACTGTCGGGCGCGGGCCGGTGGGGGCTGGTCGCGCCCGCGCGACGGTAGCCGCACATTCAACACAGCCCCGCGCCCCTGGGTGGGTTGGGTCATGCCGGGCGCCATTGCTGAGGTACTGATGGCAGCCTGAACCACACCGCCTTGCCCGTTTCTGTGGGCCGGTGGCCGCAGGACGAGCTGAGGGCGCGGATCAGCAGGAGGCCGCGGCCGTGTTCCTGCCAGGGGTCCGGGTCCTGGGTGTCCGGCTGGGTGAGATGGCCCGGGGGTGCCGGGTCCGGGTCGTGCACCTCGACCTGACAGCCGGTGGGGAGCAGCTCGACCACGAGCTCTATGGGGGTGTCGCCCGCCGTGTGCTCCACGGCGTTCGCCACCAGCTCGGCCGTCAGCAGCTCCGCGGTGTCGCTGTCCGCCCCGTGCTCCAGCTCGGCCAGCGCGGTGCGGACCAGAGTGCGCGCCACGGGCACGGCCGCGGCGGAGTGCGGCAGCGCGATGCGCCAGGAGGCGGAGGCTGAGGGGCGATCTTGCAAGGCGGTTCCGTTCATGAGCAGGCTGTCCTGCTTTCAACCGTATGAATGGTACGGCGCCGTCGGCAGAGGCATCCGGCGGGCCGTACGGGACCGTCGGCCCCGTTGGCAGGCGGCTTACCCGTAGCAACGGCTTGCCTCCCGCCGCTGATCCCGTCGTTGCCCATCTGTGGACGAGCCGTGACGGCTGTGACGGGTCCAGGTCACATCCACCTGCCTCTATCGCGCACTCGTGACGACAGTCAAACTTGGGTGATAACTTCTAAGGAGAGCGCACCTCGCACCTCGCATCTCGCACCTCGCCTGAGCACGAGGAGGCCGCACGATCATGAGCCCCTTCACCGGCTCCGCCGCCCGCACCCCCGACTGGCGGCACCTGCGCGTCGACCTCACCGCCGGCGTCGCCACGGTCACCCTCGCCCGCCCCGAGAAGCTCAACGCGCTCACCTTCGGCGCCTACGCCGACCTGCGCGACCTGCTCGCCGAGCTGTCCCGTGAGCGTTCCGTGCGGGCCCTTGTCCTGGCCGGCGAGGGCCGCGGCTTCTGCTCCGGCGGCGACGTCGACGAGATCATCGGCGCGACCCTCGCCATGGACACCGCCCAGCTTCTCGACTTCAACCGGATGACGGGCCAGGTCGTGCGGGCCGTACGGGAGTGTCCGTTCCCCGTGATCGCGGCCGTGCACGGGGTGGCGGCGGGGGCCGGAGCGGTGCTGGCGCTGGCCGCCGACTTCCGGGTGGCCGACCCCTCGGCCCGCTTCGCGTTCCTGTTCACCAGGGTCGGCCTGTCCGGCGGCGACATGGGCGCGGCCTATCTGCTGCCCAGGGTGGTCGGACTGGGACACGCGACCCGGCTCCTGATGCTGGGCGAGCCGGTACGGGCACCGGAGGCCGAACGGATCGGCCTGGTCAGCGAGTTGACGGAGGAAGGTGGTGCGGACAAGGCCGCTTCAGCCCTTGCCCGCCGTCTGGCCGAGGGCCCGGCACTGGCGTACGCCCAGACAAAGGCGTTGCTCACGGCGGAGCTGGACATGCCGCTGGCGGCCGCGGTGGAACTGGATGCCTCGACTCAGGCCCTCCTGATGCACGGCGAGGACTACACGGAGTTCCACCAGGCCTTCACGGAGAAGCGCCCTCCGCAATGGAAGGGGCGTTGAGTGTCTCCACCTACAGAGGCGCGGGGCCGTGTTGAATTCGCGGCTGCCGCCGCGCGGGCGCGACCAGCCACGACGAACCCGCAGCCGCCACACGGGACCAGCCACCCCCTACGGGTCGCGATCATCGGCGGCGGCCCAGGCGGCCTCTACGCAGCCGCCCTGCTCAAACGCCTCGACCCTCGCAGAGACGTCACCGTCTGGGAACGCAACGCCCCCGACGACACCTTCGGCTTCGGCGTGGTCCTCTCCGACGAGACCCTCGGCGGCATCGAACACGCGGACCCCCAGGTCTACGAGGCCCTACAGCACCACTTCACCCGCTGGGACGACATAGACATCGTCCACAGAGGCACCCGCTACACCTCCGGGGGCCACGGGTTCGCCGCCCTGGGCAGGAAACGGCTCCTGGAGATCCTCCACGACCGCTGCCGGGAGCTCGGAGTACACCTCCGTTTCCGCACCATGGCCCCACCCGACCTGGCCCGGACCCACGACCTGGTCATCGCCGCCGACGGAGTCAACAGCACCACCCGTCAGGCGCACCAAGATGTGTTCCGGCCCCATGTGGCCACCCACCACTGCCGCTATATCTGGCTCGCCGCCGACTTCCCCTTCGACGCCTTCCGGTTCGAGATCGCCGAGACCGAACACGGCGTCATGCAACTCCACGGCTACCCCTACGCCCCCGACGCCTCCACCGTGATCATCGAGATGCGCGAGGAGGTGTGGAGAGCGGCCGGGTTCGACGACGTCACCCCGCAGGAGTCGACGGAGAGCTGCGCCAAGATCTTCGCGGAAGCACTCCACGACCGTCCCCTGCGCTCCAACAAGTCCGCCTGGACCACCTTCCGCACGGTGGTCAACGAACACTGGTCGCACGGCAACACCGTGCTGCTCGGCGACGCCGCCCACACCGCCCACTTCTCCATCGGCTCCGGCACCAAGCTCGCCGTCGAGGACGCCCTCGCCCTGGCCGCCTGCCTGGAGGAACAGCCTTCACTGGAAAGCGCGTTGGCGGCCTACGAAGCGGAGCGGAAACCCGTCGTCGCCTCCACACAACGCGCCGCACGCGCCAGCCTCGAGTGGTTCGAGAACCTCGGTCTGTACCTCGACCAGCCGCCCCGCCAGTTCGCCTTCAACCTGCTCACCCGAAGCCGCCGCGTCACCCACGACAACCTGCGCCTGCGCGACTCCCGCTTCACCGGCGCCGTGGAGCGCGAGTTCGGCTGCGAGCCCGGGACGCCCCCGATGTTCACCCCGTTCCGGCTGCGCGGGCTGACCCTGCGCAACCGGGTCGTCGTGTCGCCGATGGACATGTACTCCGCCACCGACGGCCTCCCCGGCGACTTCCACCTGGTCCACCTGGGCGCCCGGGCGCTCGGCGGTGCCGGACTGGTGATGACCGAGATGGTGTGCGTCTCTCCCGAGGGCCGGATCACGCCCGGCTGCACCGGCCTCTACAACGCGGAGCAGGCCGAGGCCTGGAAGCGGATCACCGACTTCGTGCACGCGCGGGCGCCGGGCACCGCGATCGGCGCGCAGCTCGGCCACAGCGGCCGCAAGGGCTCGACCAAGCTGATGTGGGAGGGCATCGACGAACCGCTGCCGAACGGCAACTGGCCCGTGGTGGCGCCCTCCCCGATCCCGTACAAGCCCTTCAGTCAGACTCCCCGCGAGCTGGACACGGCCCAACTCACCGACATCCGCGAGCAGTTCACGTCGGCCGCCCGGCGTGCCGCCCGCGCCGGCTTCGACCTTCTCGAACTGCACTGCGCCCACGGCTATCTGCTGTCCGGCTTCCTCTCCCCGCTGACCAACCGGCGCACGGACTCCTACGGCGGCTCGCTCGCCGGCCGACTCCGGTTCCCCCTCGAAGTCTTCGACGCCATAAGGGAAGTGTGGCCCCAGGAGAGGCCCATGACCGTCCGTGTCTCCGCCACCGACTGGGCCGAGGGCGGCAACACGGCCGAGGACGCGGTGGAGATCGCCCGCGCCTTCGCCGGGCACGGCGCCGACGCGATCGACGTGTCGACCGGGCAGGTGGTGGCCGAGGAGCACCCGGAGTACGGACGGTCGTACCAGACGCCGTACGCCGACCGGATCCGTCACGAGACCGGCGTCCCGGTGATCGCGGTCGGTGCGATCTCCTCGTGGGACGACGTCAACTCGCTGCTCCTGGCCGGACGTACGGACCTGTGCGCACTGGCCCGCCCGCACCTCTACGACCCGCACTGGACTCTGCACGCGGCCGCCGAGCAGGGCTACGACGGTCCCGGCGTCGTCTGGCCCGACCCGTACCGCGCGGGCAGCCGCCGCCCGCAGACCGGACGCACGGACGCCCCCAAGCCCCGGCTCACCCTGGGGACGTCGACTGCCCTGCCCTGAAGGGCCGGGTCCTGGGTCCTGAGCACCAGCGAGGGGTCCTCCGGCGGCTCGTACGGATCGTCTACGCCGGTCGGTCCGGTCAGCCGACCCGCGGCCTGCCGGGCGTAGAGACCCTTACGTCCCGCTCGCTGCACACCTCGACCGGGACGTCGGTGTTGCGGTCCTCCCGGGAGAAGCCGAGCCCGGTGGACAGGAAGCGGCGCACCTCGTCGCCGTCGAGGACCTCCACGCGACGTCCCTCGGCCTTCAGACGGTCACCGAGCAGGCGGGCGACGGCCGTCTTGCCCGCGCTCGGCAGTTCCGTCAGCCAGACGGTGGCTCCCTGAGCTCTTGCCGTGGTGGTCATGCGCGACGGTCCTCTGTGTCGGGGGTCACAGGCCGGCGAACGCGGCCCCCGCGTCCCGCAGCCGCTCGTGCAGCCCCCGGAACACCGCCGCCGCCCGCTCGCCCGGCCAGTCCTTTGGGAGCAGCGGGGCGGGCAGGCCGGGGTCGGCGTAGGGGAGGTGGCGCCAGGAGTCGAGGGCGAGGAGGTAGTCGCGGTAGGCCACCTCCGGTGGAGTGTCGGCGCGGTCCTCCCAGTCGTGCAGTACGCGCGCGTGGCGGTCGAGGAACGCCTCGTGCTCCTTGGCGATCGCGGCCAGGTCCCACCATCGGGCCACCGCCTCGACGGTCGCCGCGAAGCCGAGGTGCTCACCGCGGAAGAAGTCGACGTACGGGTCGAGCCGCAGCCGCCGAAGCGTGTGCCGGGCCTCCTCGTACAGTCGCGCCGGGGCGATCCACACCCCGGGGGCCGCCGTGCCGAAGCCGAGTCCGGCCAGCCGTGAACGCAGCACGTGCCGCTTCTGCCGCTCCGACTCCGGCACCGAGAACACGGCGAGCACCCAGCCCTCGTCCTCGGGCGGTCTCGCCGCGTAGATGCGCCGGTCGCCGTCGTCGAGCAACTGGCGGGCGTCCGGCGACAGTTCGTAGCCCGCCGAGCCCTGTGCCGTACGGGCCGGGAGCAGCAGCCCGCGCCGCTTGAGCCGGGACACCGACGAGCGTACGGAGGGGGCGTCCACGCCGACCGCGGCCAGCAGCCGGATCAGCTCGGCGACGGGCACGGGGCCCGGCATGAAGCGGCCGTAGGCTCCGTAGAGCGTGACGATGAGAGACCGTGGTGCATGCTGGTCGGACACGTTGATCATCTTAGGTCGTGTGGATCACTGCTGGTCACCATCGGTGCGCAGCTTGAACCGCTGCAGTTTGCCGGTCGCCGTCCGCGGCAGCGCGTCGAGGAAGACGATCTCGCGCGGGCATTTGTAGGGCGCCAGTTCGGACTTGACGAAGGCGCGCAGGGACTCGGCGTCCCGCTCGGCGCCCTCCTTGAGGACGGCGTAGGCCACGACCACCTGCCCGCGCGCCTCGTCGGGGCGGCCCACGACGGCCGCCTCGAGCACGTCCGGGTGCCGCAACAGGGCGTCCTCGACCTCCGGTCCGGCGATGTTGTACCCGGCGGAGATGATCATGTCGTCCGCGCGGGCCACATAGCGGAAGTACCCATCGCTCTCCCGGATGTATGTGTCGCCGGTGATGTTCCAGCCGTGCCGCACGTATTCGTGCTGCCGGGGGTCGGCGAGGTAGCGGCAGCCGACGGGGCCGCGTACGGCGAGCAGGCCTGGCTCGCCGTCGGGCACCGGCTCGCCGTCGGCGTCCTGCACGCGCGCGTGCCACCCGGGCACCGCCACCCCGGTCGTCCCGGGCCGGATGTGCTCGTCGGCCGCGGAGATGAAGATGTGCAGCAGTTCGGTGGCGCCGATGCCGTTGACGATCCGCAGCCCGGTCCGCTCCTGCCAGGCCCGCCAGGTGGCCGCGGGCAGGTTCTCACCCGCGGAGACGCAGCGGCGCAGGGACGAGACGTCGTACCCGTCGAGTTCGTCGAGCATCGCCCGGTAGGCGGTGGGGGCGGTGAACAGCACCGAGACCCGGTGCTCGGCGATGGCCGGCACCAGTTGCTTGGGATGGGCCTGTTCGAGGAGCAGGGAACTGGCGCCCGCGCGCATCGGGAAGATCACCAGACCGCCGAGTCCGAAGGTGAAACCGAGCGGGGGACTGCCGGCGAACACATCGTCCACATGTGGCTTGAGCACATGCTTCGAGAAGGTGTCCGCTATGGCGAGCACATCCCGGTGGAAGTGCATACAGCCCTTGGGGCGCCCGGTGGTCCCCGAGGTGAAGGCGATCAGCGCCACGTCGTCGGCCGCGGTCTCCACGGCGGTGTACGGCGTTCCGGTCGCCTCGCGGTTCAGGAGGTCGTCGGGGCCGTCGCCGCCGTACGTCGTGATCCTGAGGCCCGGTATCTCGGCCTTGGCGAGGTCGTCGACGGCGCGTATGTCGCAGAGAGCGTGCTCTATGCGCGCGATCTCGCACATCGTGGCAAGTTCGTGCGGCCGCTGCTGGGCCAGCACGGTCACGGCGACGGCACCCGCCTTCAGCACCGCCAGCCAGCAGGCCGCGAGCCATGGCGTGGTCGGGCCGCGCAGCAGGACGCGGTTGCCGGGGACGACCCCGAGGTCGTCGGTGAGGAGGTGCGCGAGCCGGTCGACACGGGCACGCAGTGTGCCGTACGTCCATGTGTCCCCGGAGGGGGTGTGGAACACCGGGCGGTCGTCGGGCGGGCCCGTCAGCAGCTCGACGGCACAGTTCATCCGATCGGGGTACCGGAGCTCCGGCAGGTCGAAGCGGAGCTCCGGCCACTGGTCGGGGGGCGGGAGGTGGTCGCGCGCGAAGGTGTCGACGTGGGCCGAGACGTTCATGGCGGGTCGCCCCCTGCCTTGTGGCCGCCTTGTGGGCGTCGATGGTGGGCTCGCACATGGAGCGTATCGTGTTGGTGACGACAGTCAACGGCACGCGATACTGTCGTGGGGTCCTGGCGTAGGGACCTGCCGAGAGGGGACCGGCGATGCCCGCATTCTCACTCGAACCGTCGCAAACCGCCTGGTGTGCTCAGCTGCGCACCCTCACCGCGGAACGGCTGCGCCCGCTGGCGGAGAAGGGCGAGCCGGGCCGGGTGAACCGCCCGCTGGTCGCCGAACTCGGCCGGCTGGGCCTGCTGGAGCGCCTGTTCACCTCGGGCGCCCTGGACCTCTGCCTGATGCGGGAGTCCCTCGCGTACGCCTGCACGGAGGCGGAGACGGCCCTCGCCCTCCAGGGCCTGGGCGCGCATCCCGTCCACGCCTACGGCACCCCGGCCCAGCGGGAGCGCTGGCTGCCCGCGGTGAGCGAGGGCGGTGCGGTGGCCGCGTTCGCGCTGAGCGAGCCGGGCGCGGGGTCGGATGCGGCCGCGCTGTCACTGTCCGCGACTCCCGACGGTCCCGCACGCTGGCGGCTCACCGGGGAGAAACGCTGGATCTCCAACGCCCCCGAGGCCGACTTCTGCACCGTCTTCGCCCGGACCACTCCCGGCGCCGGAGCCCGTGGAGTGACGGCCTTCCTCGTCCCCGCCGACCGTCCCGGACTCACCGGCACCGCGCTCGACATGCTCTCCCCGCACCCCATCGGCGCCCTCGCCTTCGACGCCGTGCCGGTGAGCGCGGACGACGTCCTCGGTGACGTCGACCGCGGCTTCCGGGTCGCCATGGGCACCCTCAACCTGTTCCGGCCCAGCGTCGGCGCCTTCGCGGTCGGTATGGCACAGGCGGCGCTCGACGCGACCCTCGCGCACACCGCCCGACGGGACGCCTTCGGCGGCAAGTTGAGGGATCTGCAGAGCGTCGCCCACACGGTCGCCGAGATGGCCCTGCGCACGGACGCGGCCCGCCTCATGGTGTACGCGGCGGCGACGGCGTACGACGAAGGCGCCCCGGATGTACCCAAGCGGGCGGCGATGGCGAAGCTGCTCGCGACCGAGACCGCGCAGTACGTCGTCGACGCCGCCGTCCAACTGCACGGCGCACGGGCCCTTCAGCGAGGCCATCTGCTGGAGCACCTGTACCGGGAGGTCCGCGCCCCGCGCATCTACGAAGGGGCGAGCGAGGTGCAACGGGGCATCATCGCCAAGGAGTTGTACGCGGACCTCGGGGCCGGGGACGTCACGGGGAAGGCCGGGGATGTCAGGGAGAAGGCCGGGGATGTCGCGGAGAAGAGGGAGGTCTCATGAGCGTCGAGCGCATCAATCCGGCTGAACTGTCCCCGCCCACCGGCTTCTCGCACGCGGTCGTCACCGCCGGGTCCCGCACGGTCTTCCTTGCCGGGCAGACGGCCCTCGACACCGACGGCAAGGTGGTGGGCGGCTCCTCCCTGCCGGAGCAGTTCGAGAAGGCCCTCACCAACCTCCTCACGGCCCTCGCGGCCGCCGGTGGTACCCCGTCCGACCTCGCCCGCGTCACGGTGTACGCCACCGACATCGCCGACTACCGCGCCAACGTCCGCGAACTCGGCCGTATCTGGCGAGAGTTGGCGGGCCGGGACTATCCGGCCATGGCGGTCGTGGAGGTCGTACGGCTGTGGGACGACCAGGCGGCGGTGGAACTCGACGGTATCGCCGTGCTTCCCTAGCGGTGGTCAGGTGGGGCGGTTGGTCAGGCGGCGACGGCCAGTCGGCCGACCGGCTCCCGGTGCGGTGCGACGATCCGGCCGTCGGGCAGCAGCTCGCCGGTGTCGTCGAAGACGATCGCACCGTTGCACAGCAGGTTCCAGCCCTGCTCGGGGTGGGCGGCGACGACGTGCGGGGCGGTGCCGTCGGACGAAGCGCTCGAAGACCGGTGAGAACACATGGCGCACCTCCACATTGGTAGGACCGTCCCTATGGGGTCCGTATCCGTATGTGTAGACCATGCTCTCGTCGCGAACTCATCGGAACGGCCCGACATGAAGCGTGACAACACGCGGACAACTCTCGGACGGTTCCACAACGCTCGGTGCGGACTCGCCACCGAAGGAGTGACGATCACGGCTGTCGGCACGCGTTCCCGGTAGCAGTGGAGGCTCTCACTCCACCGATCCGGGAGGTATCCCCGTGTCCGTACGACCCGCCCTCGCCGCCGCTGCCGGCGTCGCGCTGTTCCTGCTCGCCGCCCCCGCGCTGCCCGCGAGCGCCGACGCCTACGAGACGGTCACCGTCGACCCCGTCGGCCGTATCGCCGAGGACGGCACCGTCACGCTCTCCGGCACCTACCGCTGCACCGGCGGCACGGGGCCGGTGTTCGTGAGCTCCTCCGTGGGCCAGCGCTCCCCGTCGGTCCGGCAGGGCATCGGCGGGACCCGCGCGGTGTGCGACGGCGCCGAGCACGTCTGGGAGAACACCGGCAAGCCCACCCCTGGTGCCCTGGAGCCGGGCGGGGCCCATGTCGAGGCCACCCTCATGGAACTCAGCCCCCAGGGCGGCCTGCCGCTGCCCCGCTTCCATGCGGCCCAGCAGCAGGACATCACGCTGACGGAGGGCTGAGCCCGGCGCGGAGGACGCCGGTCGTTCAGTGCCCGCGGGGCCGGAGCCCGCTCCCGCCGGTCGTTCACCGCACCAGTCTGATCTCCGGTGGCCACAGCACACCGTCGGCCAACAGCAGGGCGGGGCCCAGGTGTTGAGGGCACACGATCAGCGGGGGCCGGGCGTGGCAGGAGATCTCGAAGCGGGCGCGGGCGCCGCACTCCTCCCCGTCCCGCGGTCCCGACTGCCGGCTCGCGCACCGCAGTGCGGGCGTGGTGTCCGCGGCCGTCACCGGGTGCCCGCCTTCACGTCGGAGGTCTGTTCGAGGTTGGCCAGGGGCATGGTCTCCTCCTTCGCTGCGGTGGTGCGGTGGTGCGGTGGTGCGGTGGTGCGGTGGTCCGGAGTGGGCCGGGCGGGCGGGCCGTGCATGCCTTCACGCTAGGAACGGGCAGGCCGGACGGCCTGTCCGGGGGGCCGTCCGGGTGAGGCCGGATCGGGTGGGCGCTCCGGCCGCTCGGGTGAACGCGGTGCGGCAGACTGCCGGGGGCCGTCGGCTCGGGGGAGTGGTCGGCGGTGGGGGTCAGACGGGATACGCGTGCGTCTGCGTCGCCTTCACCGTGGCCCAGACCTCCGCGCCCGGGTGCAGGTCCAGTTCGGCCGCTGCCACCGTCGTCAGGTCCGCCGCCAGGGGGAGTTCGCCCGTGAGGTCGGCTCGGATCTGGTCGCCGTGGGTCTCCAGGCCGGCCACCTCGCAGCGCCAGTGGTTGCGGGCGCTGGAGCCCGCGGGAGGTTCGCGGTAGAGGGTCACGGCGCTCGGTGGGAACGCCACGAATACGGGCCCCGAGAGGTCCTCCGTGGTGGTGACGGCGGGCCCCGTCTCGAGGCGGACGGTGTGGCCGTCGGCCTCGCCCCGGTAGAGGTTCAGACCGACCAACTGGGCGATGTAGTCGGTGCGGGGGTGACGGGCGATGTGGGAGGGAGCACCTTCCTGGACGACCTCGCCGTGTTCGACGACCACGAGCCGGTCGGCGAGGACCATGGCGTCCAGCGGGTCGTGGGTGACGAGTACGGCCACGGCCTCGAACTCGGCCAGGTGGCGCCGGAGTTGGGCGCGGACCTCCAGGCGGGTGCGGGCGTCCAGGGCGGCCAGGGGCTCGTCGAGGAGCAGCAGCCGAGGGCGGGTGGCCAACGCACGTGCCAGGGCGACGCGTTGGGCCTGACCACCGGACAACCTGCGGGGCCTGACGCCTGCGTGGGCGGCGAGACCCATGCGGTCCAGCCACTCGGTGGCCTGCGCCCGGGCCTCCGTCTTGGTCGCGCCCTGGCAGCGCGGGCCGAAGGCGACGTTGTCCAGGGCGGTGAGGTGCGGGAAGAGCAGATAGTCCTGGAAGACCACGCCGACCGGACGGGACTCCGGCGGCGTACGCTCCAACGAGGCGCCGTCAAGCCGTAGACGGCCGTCGGTGAGCGGGGTCAGACCGGCGAGGGCGCGCAGGGCGGTGGTCTTTCCGGCACCGTTCGGTCCCAGCAGGGCGACGACCTCGCCGGGAGCGACGGACAGGGAGACGTCGAGACGGAAGGCGCCGCGGTCCACGATCAGACGGGCGTCGAGGCCGTCGGGGGTGGTATCGGGGCGGATGCCGGAGTGCGCGTCGGGGGTGGCGTCGGAACGCACGCCGTTGTCTGCGGTCCTGCCACCGGTGTTCGTCCCGGGCGTCCCGCCCCCGGCGTTCCCTGCCCCGGCCATCCCGCCCCCGTCGCTCTCGGTCATCCCGCTGTCATCCAACGGTCGCGCAGTCCCGCCAGCACCGCCACGGACACGGCCAGCAGGACCAGGCTGAGGGCGATGGCCGCTTCCGGGTCGCTCTGCAGGGCGAGGTAGACGGCGAGCGGCATGGTCTGGGTGCGGCCGGGGAAGTTGCCGGCGAAGGTGATCGTCGCGCCGAACTCCCCGAGCGCCCGCGCCCAGGCCAGTACCGCGCCCGCCGCGATGCCCGGCGCGATCAGCGGCAGCGTGACCCGGCGGAACGCGGTGAAACGGGAGGCGCCGAGGGTCGCGGCCGCCTCCTCGTAGCGCGGGTCGGCGGCCCGCAGGGTGCCCTCGACGCTGATCACCAGGAAGGGCATGGCGACGAACGCCTCGGCGATCACGACGCCGGTGGTGGTGAAGGGGAGCGTGATCCCGAACCAGGTGTCCAGCCACTTGCCCACGACTCCGTTGCGGCCCAGCGCCATGAGCAGGGCGACACCGCCGACGACCGGCGGCAGCACGAGCGGCAGGGTCACCAGGGCGCGGACCAGGCCGCGGCCGGGGAACTCGACGCGGGCCAGCAGCCAGGCCAGCGGCACCCCGATGACCAGACTCACCGCGGTCGCGGCCGTGGCACAGAGCAGGGACAACCGGAGCGCCTGCCATACGCCCGGGCTGGTCAGCTGCTCGGGCATGCTGCGCCAGGGGGCCCGTAGGAGCAATGCGACCAGGGGCACGATCAGGAACGCCAGGCCGATCAGCGCGGGCACGAGCAGCGGCAGCGGTGGTACGCCACGGCGGCCACCGCCGCCGCCACCGCCCGCCCGGGCACGCCTGCGCAGCGGCCCGCCCCGGAGGGCCTCGGTCGCGGCGTCGGCTCTGCCGGTCGGGGTCACGGCTTGAGGAACCCGGCCTCGGTCAGGACCTTCTGCCCTTCGGCGGACCGCACGAGCGCGATGAACGCCTTGGCGGCCTCCGTGTTCCGGGTGGCCTTGAGCAGGGTGATGGGGTAGTCGTTGATCGCGTCGGCGGACTCGGGGAACTCCACGCCCTCCACCTTGTCACCCGCCGCGTGCACATCGGTCTTGTAGACGACGGCCGCGTCGGCCTCCTTCAGCTCCACCTTCGTCAGCGCGGCCTTGACGTCCTGCTCGTAGGAGACCGGAGTGAGTGTCAGCCTGCTCGCGTCCAGGGCCTTCTGTGCGGCGGCGCCGCACGGCACCTCCTTGTCGCACAGCACGACCTTCAGGGCCTTGTTCGTGAGGTCCTTCAGCGATGTGACCTTGCCCGGGTTGCCGGGCAGAGTCGCGATCTCCAGCTGGTTGCGTACGAAGGTGGCGGGTGTGCCGGTGGCGTCCCCCGCGTCCGTGACGATCTTCATCGTCTTGGGGCTGGCCGAGGCGAACACGTCCGCCGGGGCGCCGCCGGTGATGCTCGCGGCGAGCGAGTCGCTGCCGCCGAAACTGAAGGTGACCTTCGTGCCGGGGTGGGCCTTCTCGAACTCCTTGCCCAGCGTCGTGAAGCTCTCCTGGAGGGAGGCGGCGGCGAAGACGGTCACCGTGCCGGAGAGCTTGTCCGAGGAGGAGGCGGACGCGGCGGAGCCCGAACCCGTGGACGAGGAGTCCGAGTCGGACGACGAGCAGGCGCTCAGGGCCAGCAGCGCGGCGGCGCCCCCGACCGCCAACAGGGTCCGGCGGTTCCGGCGCGTGGTACGGGTCATGACGGGTCCACTCCCTCTGGTCCTCACGGACACGATCATCTGCGGTCCAGATGGACCCACTCGCCTACGGTGCTGAATGATACTGGCGCAGATGCGAGGCGAAAGTCTCCTGTCGCTTCGCATGAGCCGTGATCCTGATCGGTCAGGTTGGTATGTGCGTTTGTACGGGGCGCCGGGCCGGGTACGGTCGTCCGGGAGGCGGTAGGCCGTGAGCCGGCCCCTCACCGCCGCCGGTACGCCCGCCGCGCCGGGGGCGGAACTCGTCCTCATCGGTGATCCGACCCGTCCGGCCCGGCTGTCGGTGCCCGATCTGCTCGCCTGGCCGCAGCACGCGGCCGACGTCAGCTTCGAGTGCGCCACCAGCGGTGTCCGGTGCCACCGCTTCACCGGCCCGCTTCTGCATGACGTCCTGTCGGCGGCGGGCCCCGGGTTCGACCCAGGCCGCCGCGAGGACCGCCTGCGCCTCCTCATCGCGGTCTCCCGGGCGGACGGCCACCGCGTCCTGCTCTCCTGGGCGGAGACCGACCCCGAGTTCGGCCGCGCGCCCGCCCTGCTCGGGGTCTACGTTCAGGTGCGGTCGATGTGTACGTTCGTCGACTTCACGCGGGCGGTGGCCTCCACCCCGACCTCGAGGCCGAGTTCCTCCACGGCCTCCCGCGTCAGCAGTGACACCAGACGGTGCGGGCCCGCCTGGATCTCCACCTGGGCCGCGACGTCGCCGAGCTTCACGGCGGTGACGATGCCGGGAAAGGCGTTGCGGACGGAGGTGTGGGAGGGCTCCTCCTCGCCGCCGTCGCCCTTGGCCAGCTCCACCGAGAACGCGGCCAGGTCCTTGCCGTCGATGAGGCGTCGGCCGCTCTCGTCACGGTGCGTGGGCATCCGCCCGGCGTCCGCCCACCGCCGCGCGGTGTCGGGGCTCACGCCCAGCAGCCGGGCGGCCTGGCCGATCGTGTAGGACTGCATACGCGCCAAGATAGGCGATCAACGGCTGCCGAGTGCGGCCGCGTGGGAGCCTGCCCGCCGCGATCGAACGAACCTGTGGCCCTGGGCGTAAGCATTGATGGCCGTGATCACACCACATGGACCGCGGGCACATGGAGATGCCCGCGGGCACCGGGCCGGCCGTGTTCACACCACATGGACCGCGGGCACACCGGCCCGATCACGGTCACACCATGCCGACCGCGTTCACACCACGATGCAGGTCATGGCCGCCCACACCAGGGGCGAGTGCTCGATCCGCCCGTCAGCGCGCCAGCGGTCCAACTGCTCGCGCTGCCAGCGGCCCAGCCGGTGCACCGGGTCGGGGTGCTCGTGGGCGGTGTCCACGGCGAGGACCGCCTCCGACAGCGGGCGTACGGACTCCGGCAGACCGGCGAGCCGGTGGAACGCGAAACTGGTCGGCAGGACCCAGCGGGTGGCGGTGACCAGCTCGGCACCGTTGTGGATCATCGCCGTGGCCAGGCCGAACGACTCGGCGAACCGCAGATCGCCACCGCTCTCGCAGCCGATCAGCGCGACCCGTGGTGGTGCCGGCCAGATCCGCGCGCCAGGCTCCCCGTCGGCCCGCAGGGGCAGCGTTCCCAGCAGCAGGTCCTTGGCGGACAGCGGCCGATGGGTACGGACCGCCTCGGTCAGACCGGTGGTTTCCGGACCGCAGCACAGGTGGAGGGTGCCGTCCTCGCTCTGTCCGCCCTCGACGGGCGCGCCGCTGACGTGACCGACGTACATCAGCCTGCGTGCCCCCTTGCGGAGTACGCCGCTCAGCCAGTCCCGGTCCAGGTCGGTACGGCGGAACGCCTCCGCCGGGGTGTCCAGGGGCGGTTCGACGGCACCCGCGTCCAGGAGGGTCCCGACCAGCTCCAGCAGCTCCGGATCCGAGCCGGGCGGCCCGAGTACCGAGCCGAGCGGGGAGTCGGCCCGGAATCCCGGCACCCGGGGGTCGAGGACCAGGACGATCGGGTCGGTGTCCCGCACCGGACGTTCAGGGGCCGGGTGCCGTCGCAGCGACGTCGGCGTGGTGGTCACCACGTCCGCGAGTTCGATCAGCCGGACATCGTCGTCGTTGACGGCCAGTAGTTCCCAGGGGACCTGGGCCACCCGGGGCGACGGCTGGATCCGTACCAGCGGGCGGCCAGCCTGTGCCGACACCTGACGTATCTGATCCGTCAGCCCCTCCGGCCAGAGGGCTTCCGCGAGTGTCCGGGCGAGTCGGCGCTCGGCAGGGGGATCCGCCAGCGCGCCCGACTCGAACGCCCTCCGCATCCCCGCCGCTCCCTCACCCGCCCCGGGCAGCGCGGCGGCCAACTCGCCCACCGCCCGGTCGACTTCGGCGGCGGGACCGTGGCCGGTGCCGAACCCCCGGGCACCGCCGGCCCACGTCCAGGTCATGAACAGGTCGCCCGCGTCGGCCAGTCGGACCTGGACCACCGGGCGGTTCGTCAGGTCGTCGGTGAACCAGAACGGGACCTCCTCGTCGTCCACGATCCGCCGCCGGTAGCGGAACTCGGCCCCCGCGATGAACTCCTGGAGCGCGACCCGGCCGGACTCCGCCGACATCCGCACCTTCGGCGGCGGCGCGACGCGCAGCCCGGCGGAGGCGGCGGCCTCCGTCGCCACGCCCCCGAGCGCGGTCGTCCCGTCGTCGGCGTCGCCGTACGTCTTCTTCATGCCCGCGTCCGGGAAGACCGGCGTACTGGCCCCGGACGGCGTCATGGACCCTGGTGCCCCTCCCAGGAGCACCGCAGCGCCCGCGCAGTGGTGTTCCACCAGCTCGAACAGGAGCCCCTGGTCCTGGCGGCGCACGGCGAGCCGGAACGCCAACCGCATGGCGTCGTCGGCCAGTTGCAGCCACTGGCTGCGCGCGTGGGCGGTGACGAAGTCGTGGCGCGCGGCCGCCAGTGCCAGGGCGGCCGGGACGGCGAGGGAGAGCGCGGTGTCGATGGACCGCGTCTCGTGGTCGCCGTGGTCCGTCCGGTTCAGGGTGTCCTCGAGGGTTCGCGCGAGCATGAGGTCGACCTGCGCGCACCGCTCCAGGATCCCCCGCTCCTGGTAGACGTCACGGGCCCCCTGCGCCAGCCGCTTCATCTCCTCGATGTCGCCCCGGTCGTACGCCTGTTGGGCACCCATCAGCATGCTGTCGGCGGCGGCGACCGTGGCGCCGAGCTGTGCGAACCGGTCCAGGCTCGCCGCCAGGAGACCGTGCGCGCCCGGGGCGTCGCCGCGCCGGTCGGCGAGGAAGCTCCGGGCCTGCTCGCAGACGGCGAGTTCGCCGAACCGCCGCTGCTGCTCGAAGAAGGCGGACGCCTCGGTGAACAGCCGCTCCGCCAGGTCGAGTTCACCCCGCTGCATCGCGAGGGACGCCCGGTGCGCGAGCATCGTCTGCTGCTCGCCGGTGTCCCCCAACGCCCGGAACGCTTCCTCCGCGCGGGCGAAGTGGTCCTCGGCCGCGTCGAACCGTCCGGTGGAGGAACAGATCACACCGAGCGCGGACAGCAGTCGCGGCACCATCTCCGCCGTGCTCGCCGTGGTGGTGGCCAGCAGCAGCGTGGCCTGTTCCTCGGCCGTTCCCCACTCGCCCCGGTCCATCAGCAGGAGCACCCGGTTCAGACCGACTTCGGAGCCGCGCAGTCCGTCGGGATCGTCGAACTCGGACAGTTTGGCCGCCGCCTCGTCGAGACAGGCCAGCGCCTCGTCCGGACGCCCTGTTCTGCGCAGCAGGTCGGACCTGGCGATCAGCGTCTTCAGCACCGTTTCCAGCCACAGCTGACGGCCGCGTGGCCCCATGGGCGCCGACGCGATGTCGTCGAGGAGGGCACGGGCCCGGCCTACGGCGTCCTCGGCGCCGGGCAGGTCCGAAGCGCTCAGCAGGACGCTCCCGAGGTCGGCCAGCAGGTGCGCGCGCAGGAACCGTACGTCGGGGGAGTCCTCCAGGGACTCGGCAATGGTGAGCAACTCGTCGTAGACGGCGCACGCGGCCTCGAAGTCGGCGGCCATGTGGTGCTCGTGGGCCAGGGCGAGGCCGCTGTCGAAGGGGTCCCCGTAGAGCGGTACCGGCTCCGGTGCGTCGTCCGCGGCGGCCCTGGGGTGGACGGGGCTGCCGGTCTCCGGGTCGACGGACCTCCCGGTCTCCGGGGCGACGGGTCCGCCGGTGTTCTCGTCCTGCATCGTCAGTAGTCCTCATCGGTCGCGGCGGCGGCGAGGGTCTCGGCGAGAAACGGTCCCGTGCCGTCCGCGTCGTTCGTCCGGGGCCGTGTCGCGTCGGTCAGCCGCCGCCGGGCCAGCGCACGGATCGCGTCCCGGTCGGCACGGCCGTCGGGCCCGGGGCCGGGGCCGGGGTCGAAGCCGGGCATCAGGACACCCACCTCGATGCGCGGCGGCACCGTGGCGGACGACAGGGCCGCGCCCGTGTCCTGATCCAGATCCGTCCGGCCCGTCCACACGTCGTCCCGCCGGGCGAGGGGCACGCGGTGCGCGCGGCCGCCGTTCACCCGCACCTCCGCGACCAGCGGCACACCGACCACGGGTGCCGTGACGTGCGCGACCACCTCGACCTCGAGCCGGCGGCGGGCACCGAGCGCACGGGCGGTCCAGGACACCGCGTCCTCCGCGGCGTCGACGAACCCCGGCGGACAGCGGCGCCAGTCGTTGGTCCCGTGGCCCCGCGCGATCACCCGTCCGCCCGCGAGCAGTGGATCGCCCGCCGCGAGGGCGTAGCCGGACCCCCGCGCGAACAGGGCGCCGGGGCCGACCGGTGCACCCGCGGAGACGGTACGGCCGGGCTCCCGCTCCGCATCGAGGGACGCGCGGAGGCGGCGCAGGTCCGGTCCGTCCAGTCCGGCGCAGTCCGCCGCGTCGTCCACCAGGCGCAGGACGCTCTCCAACTGCCGTGCGGTTGAGGCCGGTTGCGGCTCGGCGCGCCACCACTGGATCAGCGGGTCGAGGGCGGCCCGGTGCTCCTCGATCAGGTCGGCCGCGCAGTCGTCGAGTTCGACCCCGGGGCCGCCCGAGTCGGCAGGGTCGGCCGGTTCGCTCAAGTCGCCGAAGAGTTGCTGGCATCGGTGGGTGAGTGCCGCCAACTCAAGCCCCAGCACGCCCTGTTCGAGGGCGGGAATGCCGTCCGTGTACGACGCCGGCCACCAGCGGGCGGCCCAGTGGCCGAAGCCGAGCCGGGCGGCGGCGTTCGCGAGAGCGGTCGGGTGATCCGCCGGCTCGCCGACGACCCGGGGTTCCTGCGCCCCCGCCGCGCACGCGTGCACAGCGGCGGCGACGCGGGGGCCGTAGACCGCCCACAGCCACTGCTGCGCCCGCCCCACGTCGTGGATCTCCGCCACGGGCAGCCCCGGGTCCCCGAGAACGGGGCGGATCAGCACCGCTCCCGCGACGTCGAGTACGGACCGGGTGGAGTCCGGGCCCGCGGCGACCGTACTGTCGTAGGCCAGACCGTCGTAGGCGAGACCTTCGTGGGCGAGACCGTCGTGGGCGAGAAGAGGCGCGGGTGCCACCCGGACCGTGCCGTTTGCGCCCGGCGTGACGTGGATCTCCGCCCCGGTCCCCGGCATCAGGCGCTCCTCGGCTCGGCCGCTTCCACGGCGGTCGCCGGCGTGGTCGGCAGTGCGCGCAGCGCCGCCCGGACCCTGGTGCGGTGGTCCATGATGACCGAGCGGGCGACGCCGTCGAGCACCGCCCAGGCCGACGCGAGGTCCTCCAGCGGTGCGTCGCGGACGTCCCGGCCGTGCAGCCGCACCCAGAGCCGCCGCATGTAGGCGGCCCACGGGGTGCGGAGGTCCTGGGCGAGGGCGTCCAGGGTTCCGCCCTCCGGGTCGGCGTGGGGGGAAACGGTCATCCTGCGGGCGCGCAGCACCGAAGCCTCGCGCCGCCAGCGGCTGTTGACGGCCCGGTGCGCCGCGGTTCGCCCCGCCGCCGCATCCCCGGTGCCCAGCGGGTCGAGGCCGACCGCGAGCCGTCCGCCGAGGACGACGGTGACGCGCAGGCTCTCGTCGTACAGGCCGAGCGGGGCGCAACTGCGGCCGGCCTCCCGCTCGACGAGCTCCCGCGCCGTCGGCAGTTCCTCGCGCCGGGCCGATGACTGCAGCACGACGAAGAGCCGCTCGAACAGTGAGCGGTCCAGCGGCGCGGGCAGCGTGGCAGTCGAGGCGCTCCGGCCGACCTCGGGCTGCGACGGCACCGGCCGCGCCGTCAGTCCCAGATGCGCCGGCGGGTCCACGCCGCCCCAGACCCCGCTGGTGTGCGCCCACAGGACGCGGCCGAACAGCGCTCCGTGCCCCGCCTCGACCATGGACGCGTACGCCGACGAGCGCTCCGCCGGGCCCGGTGCGCCGCACGCCTCCAGAGCGTCGGCCGCCAGTGCCACCGCCTCGGCCGCCGGGGCCGGGGACTCGGTCGCGGTCGCGTCCGTGGCCGTGGCCGTGGCCGGTCGACGGCCTTCCCATCCGACGGCCAGCTGCGCGTCCAGCCGGGCACGCAGGGCCGCGTCCGTGAGGCAGTCCTTCAACGCCTCCACCGTGCGTCCGCCGCCCGCGTCCGCCACGTCCTCGACCACGGTCCTGGCCAGCGCGTCCGCACCGGCCGCGGGCTCCCCGTGCTCGGTGGCCAGCTCGAAGCAGCGCTGGAAGTACAGGTCCTGGGGGTTGCCCGCCACGACACCCAGCGCCCTGCGGGTCTTCTTGACGAGTGTGAACCACCGTGCCGTCGCCGCGAGACGCGCACCGGACTCCCGGATCAGCGCGTCCAGGCGCGCCGCCCCGGCCGGTTCGAGGAAGTCCGCCGCGAGTTCGGGACGCAGCGCGGGCCGGACGATCAGCGGCAGCACGATCAGCTTGACCGTCCGGGTCAACGGCGCTCCGTCCGGGCCGCTGAGCGACTCCAGCCCCGGCCCGAGGCCGCGCCAGGCCTGGTCGATGACCAGGGCGCGAGGTCGGCGCTCGTCGGTCTGCTGGCTCGGCGGCGGCATGGGGGGAGGGTACGTCGTCCACGAACAGGCGGTCGAACCTGGGATCGGTAGGCGAGCGGGGCCGCCTAGCGTCCCGTCCATGCACCGCACCGGACACCGGTGAACACCACAAGGAGAAGCGGTCATGGGAATCTTCGGAAAGCGTGGCGGCAACCGCGAGGAGCGGGCCGCCGAGATCGCCGGCAAGGTCGCGAGCGGCAAGGGCTTCTACGGCCGGGCCACGCGCGCGTTCCTCGGCGCGGAGGACTTCGCCAAGGTCCAGCAGTCGATCGGCGCGTACCAGTCGGGCCACGACGTCCAGCAGTTGCTCGCAGCGGGAGTGCCGACGACGCCCGCCGTCGTCGTGTCGATCAGCGACACCGGCCGCCTGGTCAACTTCGACCCCGTCGTCGACCTGGTCCTCCAACCGGACGCGACCACTGACCGGATCACCCTGCAGACCATCGTCTCCAAGCTGCGCATCCCCCGCGCCGGCGACCAGGTCCTGCTGATCGCCGACCCCGCCCGGCCGGGCGGCTACCTCTACGCCGGGGACGGCGTGACCCCGTGACCTCGCCACCGCTGCCCCCGCTGTACGAGGCACCGGCGAACGAGCACGTCCTGGTCTCCTTCGACGGCCGGGTGCTGGAGGTGTTCGGCTACGTCGACGACGCCCGGTACCACCTCTGGGAGCGGCCGCGCCTGGAATTCGGCCCCGGCCGCCGTCAGGGACTGGCGATCGTCACCAGGCACGGCAGACGCCATTCGATCCCGTACGACGCCCACCTGCTCCCCGGCCTCCAGTCCCTGGCGGAACAACTGGCGCGGAGCCTGGCCGAGACCCCGGAGCACTGAATGGCCGGGGGCGGGGGCGGGGGCGGGGACGAGGCCGGAGATGGGGCCGGGATCCGGTGGACGCGGACATCGAGGACCGGGTTCGGGCAGTACGAAGTGGCCGCCCTGATGTGCCTGTCCGGGCCGGTCATGCTGGGCTCAGCCCTGTTCGCCGGCGCGGACCTCATGGTCATCGGCATCGTGTTCACGGTGGTCTTCGTCCCGCTGGGCCTGGGGCTCTGGTTCCAGACCTCCGCCGAGCGGGAGCAGAACCGGCGGCTCGACGCAGTAGGGGTACCGGCGACCGCGGAGATCACCGACCTGACGGACGTCGACCGGAACGGCGAGGAATCCGGCGCGGAGGTCGAACTGCGGGTCAGCGGGCCGGGGTTCAGGACCTTCGAGACGACCTGGAGCCGCTCGCAGCATCCCGCGCTCCGCGTGGGCCTACGGCTCCCGGCCGTCGTCGACCCGACTGCCGCGCTGTTCCGGGTGAACATCTGATGCACGGTCATGTCCCGTACGGCCATGGTGAGTTGAAGGAGGAACAATGCGCAGCAGATCCGGGGTGTTCGTCGGCAACCTGGTGTTCGCCGCGGTCTGCATGTCGGCAGCGCCGATCTTCCTCGTCATGGGGTACAGCACCAGGCATGACGACACGGGCCCAGGGTGGGTGGCCGCCGGGCTCGGCGCGGTCGGCACCGTCATGATCCCTGTCACGGCCGCCATTTTCACGCGCAAGGAGTTCCCCCGGATCACGCGCAGGGACCGGGCGAAGGACAGTGCCGTCTCCTACGGCGACCACACCTTCGTGATGTCGGCGCCACGGTCCCCACAGGGCACGGCGGACGCGCGGCTGGTGCGGGCGGACGTCCTGGAGGCGTCGTTCGTGCGGTACAGCCCCGACGGGGAGGCGACGTTCACGACGTACCACGGTAACTACGCGCCCACCGAGTTCATGCCGGTGATCCGGCTCAGGTTGCGGGTGCACGTGGCGTCGGAGTCCGAAGGGGCCGCAGGGCACGGGGAGTTCGAGACCACCGGCGAGTGGCGGGTACCGCCTCTGTGTCTGTCGGCGATCACGGCGGGCCGCCTGGTCGTCCTGGTGGAGCCGCCCGGCCCCGCGGGCCCGGGCGAGGTCACGGTCCTGTGGCCACGCAGCGTCCTGCTGGCCGGCACGAGAACCTGCCGGGTGATCGACCTCGAAGGCCGGCTGACCGAGGTGACCCGGCGTCCCGTCCGCCAGCTGGAACAGATGCGGATCTCGAGGTCGGTCGGAGGCGTCGTGATGGCCGGAGACACGATCGACCTCCGGCGCCTGGACGCCGAGACGGCGGGCCGGTACAGCGCGTTGGCGGACCGGGCCCGCGCTGTACCCGAGGACCTGGCGCCGGTGACCGAACCGGGGGAGGAGAACCGCCTGCTCGTGGACCATCTCCCCGGTGAGCAAGGGGAGTTCGGCACCGTCGGCCGAAGCTGGTCGCGTCGCGGCGGCCATCTGGTGCGCGCCCGGTTCCTGGAGATGCGCGGCACGACCACGTTCCAGGACCACGGCCCGGTGCTCGACACGGTGCTGCGCATCCGGCCTGCGGACGGCACACCCGCGTTCGACGCCGCCCGGCGGCTGACGGTACCGATGAACTATCTGGCGGTCCTGCACCACACCAAGGAGCTGGTGCTCCAGGTCGGCCCGAACGGCAGGTCGTTCGTGGTCGACTGGAACCGCACCAACCTTCTCGCGGGGGTCGGTACGGCCAAGGTCATCGCGCCGGACGGCCGGGAGTTCCCGCTGCCCGCCCGCTCCGACGCGCTGTGGCCCCTGATGAACCTGCTGGCCTCGCACGGCCTCTCGAACCCCGGCCCGGTACTCGACCTTCGCAGGCGCCGCATGCGTGCGGTGGCCGGGACGGTGATGGACGTGGTGCGGGACCGGGGCCAGGTCCCGACCGACCGTCCTGCATAGGGTCTCTCCATATAGGTCGCTATATATGTCGCTCAGTTGCTCAGAGCGGCTGCCAGCCCCTGGATGCGCGGGTGGTTCTCCAGCGCCCACCGCACGGTCTTCGGCGGGCGCCCGAGCAGGGTCTCCAACTCGTCGGTCTTGCCGCCGTATCCTCCGCGGCCGATGATCCGGTTCAGGGTCTTCAGGTGCTCCGCGATGTGCGGGTACGCGGACATGTTGGTGTCCACGTAGGTCTTGTTCCAGGTTTCGATGTCTTCGGGAACATAGGTGACCGGGCTGCCCAGCACGGCCGCGAAGTCCTCCGCGATCCCGTGCATGTCCTTGAGCTCCGGTCCGGTGAGCGCGTAGGACTTGGCGATGTGCGGCGCCGGGTCGGCGAGGATCTTCGCGCACAGTTCCGCGACGTCGTAACCGGCGATGGGCGCGAGCCGGTGGTCCCCGAAGGGCAGGCGCAGTTCACCGTCGGCCAGTGCGCCCATGGCCAGCCAGGTCAGGATGGGATTCTCGACGAAGAAGGCCGCCTGGATGTTGACGGTCGGCACGCCGGACCACTCCAGCACCTGCTCGGCGACCCAGTGGGCCCGTTGCTGCGGCGACCAGTTCGCGACGAGTCCGCCGAGCTTCGCGCGCCGCTCCTCCTCCGGTGCGGTCATGTCGTCGAAGGTCATGAACGACTGCTCGTACTCGGAGATGTTGACGAGCACCTCGATGTCGCCCTTGGCCCGCGCCGCCGCGGCCATCAGGCTGACGGCGTCGGTGTAGTACGGCGACAGGCCCATGCTGAAGTAGATGCGCCGGACGCCCTTCAGCGCGGCGTTCACGTCGGCGATGGTGAGCAGGTCACCGACGAAGACCTCGGCTCCGGCCTCGCGGAGGGCGTGCGCGCGTTCGTCGTCCTGCCGTACGAACGCACGCACCGGGTGCCCTTGTTCGAGCAGCATGTCGACCATCATGCGGCTCACGCCACCGATGGCTCCGCCTGCACCGGTGATCAGAAGGGGATTGCGCTCCGGCATCGATATGTCCTCTGTGTGGTGGGGGTGGGGTGGCTGTCCGAGAACCCGGGATGTGGCCGATGGCGTCCAGGGCTGCCTGATTGCCTGATTGCCTGATTGCCGGGGTCGCTCGGGCCGCAGGGCGCGTGGGCGTCAGCCGGCCAGCTGGTTGAGCTTGCGGATCTGCTTGTCGAACGCCCGGGCGGGAGCGAGACGGCGCAGGGTGCTCACGCGTCCGGCCACGGAACCGGCGGTGTAGCGCAGCTTCGGCCGCGCGTCGGTCGCCGCCGCGACGATCACGTCGGCGACGACGGAGGGGGCGTCGCCGTCCTTGATCGCCTCCACCATCAGACGGTCGAAGGTGTCACGCTGCTTCGCGTAGACCTGCAGGGGTGCGTCGGGCCGCGCGCTGTTGGCCTCGAAGCCCGTGCTGGTGTAGGCGGGTTCGACGAGAAGTGCCCGGACGCCGTGCTCGCGGATCTCGTGGTCCAAGGACTCGGAGTAGCCCTCGATCGCGTGCTTGGAGGCGGCGTAGACGGCCATGTACGGCGAGGGGATGAACCCGACCACGGACGAGAGGTTGATGATGCGCCCGCGTCGCTGTGCGCGCATGTGCGGCAGCACTTCCTTCACCATGCGCATGACGCCGAAGACGTTGGTGTCGAAGACGTCCTGCGCCTGCGCGACGGAGATCTCCTCGGCCGCGCCCATGGAGCCGACGCCCGCGTTGTTGACCAGGACGTCGATCTGCCCGAACCGCTCGATCACCTGCTGGACCGCGGTGGTGACCGACGCGTCACTGGTCACGTCCAGGTCGAAGAACGTCACGCCGCCGACCGGCGTGACGCGTGAGGCGTCGCGACTTGTGCCGGCCACGTCAAAACCCGCGGCGACCAGTGCGAGCGCGGCTTCCCTGCCGATACCGGAGGACGCACCCGTCACGAGTGCCACCGGCCGATTCGTCGTCATCACGGACTCCTGAACTCCTGAGAAACTGATCGGTTTCCACCACCGTAAACTGATCGGTTTTCATATGCAAGTCCAAGAGGAGCCGCTACCTGTCCGTCCACGTCACCGCCGGGGCGGCAGGGGTGCGCGGAGGAGGTGCGGGACCTGCATCCCTGTGGTGGATCGCCGGGTTCGCGCCGAGGCCGGACACCGTGCCGAAGTGGCTCCGCAGCACGATCGGTGACCTCGGGCCTCAAGCTCCGACTCCGCCTGGACGACGCCGGCATCGACCGGGTGGGACAGGCGGGCGGGAAGCCGGCGATCCCGGGGGTCTGTGAGGACGCGCGCGCTGCCCGCACACCGCGTCGGCCCCTTTGCGCAGCGATCTTTGCCGCTCCCTTGCGCGCTCATGACCGGATAAGTGCCGATGCATGACCGGATGGCTGCAGACATGCACTCATGATGGTCGGCGTAAGTAAGGCGTGCCTTCGCTAACCAGTGGCGACGGCGGCCCGGTACGGCAGAGCAGGCTGGGAGGCCGCAGCACATGTGGGACGACGCGTTTCCGAGCTTCCTGATCGGGCTGCGGGAGGGTCTCGAGGCCGGGCTCATCGTCTCCGTCCTTGTTGCCACCCTGGTGCGGGCCGGGGCCCGCTCCCGACTGCCGCAGGTGTGGACGGGCGTCCTGGCCGCGATATCGCTCGCCCTGAGTTTCGGTGCGGTGCTGACCTTCACCGCCGCGTCCCTGTCCGCCACCGCCCAGGAGGCGTTCGGCGGCGCACTGAGCGTGGTCGCGGTCGGGTTCGTCACCGCGATGGTGTTCTGGATGCGCCGTTCGGCGCGCACCCTCTCCGGCGAGATCCGGGAGAAGATCACCGGAGCGCTGGGCATGGGCGCGGGCATGCTGATCGCCACGTCGTTCCTGGCGGTGGGCCGCGAGGGCCTGGAGACCGCCCTGTTCCTGTGGACGACGGCCCGCGCGGCGGGCGAGTCCGCCGGACCGCTGACCGGCGCCGGCGTCGGCCTGGTCCTCGCCGCGGGGCTGTGCTGGGGCCTGTACCGCCGAGTCCTGCACATCAACCTGACGAAGTTCTTCACCGCCACCGGCGCCGTCCTCATCGTGATCGCGGCAGGCGTGCTCGGGTACGGCCTGCGCGACCTGCAGGAGGGCGGAGTACTGCCCGGCGGGACGTCGTACGCCGTCGATCTCGGCGGCAGCATCGACGCGGGCTCCTGGTACAGCACCCTCGTGCAGGGCGTGTTCAACCTGACGCCGACGATGACCTGGCTGCAGGTGGTCGGATACGTCGGCTATCTCGCCGTGGTGCTGACCCTCTTCCTGCGCGGCGCCGCGCCCCGGACAGCCGAGCCCGCCGCGAAGGCGCAGCGGGCGAGGCCCCTGGCTCCCGGCCGCCGTCGGCCGCCCTGGGTGGTGCCCGTCGCACTGGTCGCCGGGCCCGCGGTCCTGGCGGGACTCGCCGTCACCCTCGGCGACTCCCCGCCTGCCGCAGCACAGACCGTCACCGTGTCGGAGACGGACTGCGGCAAGGGCTTCACCGCGCCGAAGCCCGGACGGCAGACGTTCCAGATGCACAACACCGGCGACAAGACCTCCGAGGTCTACCTCGTCGCCCCGGCCACCGGCGCGGTCTACGGCGAGGTCGAGGGCCTCGCCCCCGGCACCACCCGAGCCCTGGTGGCGACCGTCGGCGGCGGCACGTACGCGTGGCGCTGCGTCCCGAGCAGCGGCAAGGCGGTCACCTCCCGCGCGGTCCGGGTCGCCGGCACCGGCGGCGCGAGCACGGCGGTCGTGCCGGTCTCCGCCGCCGATCTCGCGGCGCCGCTCACGTCGTACAAGACATACGTCGAACGGGGCCTGGCCACCCTCGTCACCCAGACCCGGCGGCTCGGCGACGACATCGCCGGCGGCCGGCTGGGCGCGGCCCGCACGGACTGGCTGACCGCACACCGCACCTACGCCTCGCTCGGCGCCGCCTACGGCACCTTCCAGGACTACGACCAGAAGATCAACGGCAGGCCCGACGGGCTCCCGGGCGGTGTGCACGACAAGGACTTCACGGGCTTCCACCGGATCGAGTACGGGCTGTGGCACGGCCAGTCCGCGAAGGAGCTGACCGCGCCCGCCCGACAGCTCGCAACCGACACCGCGGGACTGCGCAAGGCGTTCCCCACCCAGGACTTCGACCCCGGCGACCTGCCGCTGCGCGCCCACGAGATCCTGGAGAACACGTTCCAGTTCGAACTGACCGGTGACGCGGACCAGGGCAGCGGCACCGAACTGGCCACTGCCGACGCCAACCTCACCGGCACCCGCGAACTGCTCACCGTACTGCGGCCGTTGCTGACCAGCCGCGCCCCGCATCTGCTGCCCACCGTCGACGCCGACATCGCCCGGCTGCAGAAGCTCCTCGACTCCGCGCACCACGGTGGCCGCTGGACCCCGGTCGACCGTCTGGACGCGACCGCCCGGGCCCGGCTGAACGGCGCCACCGGACAGCTCCTGGAAGACCTCGCACCCGTACCGGACCTGCTCGAGATCAGGAAGTCGGCGTGACGAACGAAGACCACGGGCGCCTGCAAATCGAAGACCACGGGCGCCTGCAGAACGAAGACCACGAGCGCCCGGAAGGGAACCACCCCATGCCGTCCACCGAAGCACACGGCTGCCCCGCCGGCGCCGGCCGCCGCTCCTTCGTGAAGAGGGCCCTGGGCGCGGGCGCCGCCGGAGCGGCCCTGGCGGGCGGTGCCTTCGCCCTCGCCGAGAGCGGCGGCACGGCCCAGGCGCAGGCCGCGGACGCCACCGACACGGCGAAGGTCCCCTTCCACGGCACCCACCAGGCAGGCATCCTCACCCCGGCGCCGGCCGCGGCCACCTTCGTCTCCTTCGACGTCATCGCCGACGACCGGGCCCAACTGGCCGAGCTGCTACGGACGATCACCGCCCGGGCCCGCTTCCTCACCACCGGCGGCACCCCCGGCGACCTCGGTGTCGGCGCCCCGCCCTCCGACAACGGCATCCTCGGCCCGGACGTCCCCGCCGACGCGCTCACCGTCACCGTGGGCATCGGAGCCTCGCTGTTCGACGACCGCTATGGGCTCGCGAAGGCGAAACCGCGACAACTCACGCCCATGCGCACCTTCCCGAACGACAACCTGAACCCGGCCGAGTGCCACGGTGACCTGTCCCTGCAGATCTGCGCCGCCCGCCAGGACGTGGTGCTGCACGCGCTGCGCGACATCGCCAAGCACACCCGGGGCGCGATGCAGATCAAGTGGCGCATCGACGGCTTCCAGAACGGCCCGCGCCCGACCGGTGCCCAGCGCAACCTCCTCGGCTTCAAGGACGGCATCGCCAACCCGGACGTGGCGTCGGCCCGTGAGATGAGCCGGCTCGTCTGGGTGGGCGACGCGCAGGGCGAGCCGGCCTGGGCACACGGCGGCAGCTACCAGGTCATCCGGGTCATCCGCATGCTCGTCGAGTTCTGGGACCGGGTCTCCCTGAGCGAGCAGGAGCTGATGTTCGGCCGCCGCAAGGACACCGGCGCCCCGCTCGACGGGGCCAGGGAGACCGACATCCCGCAGTACGCCAAGGACCCGCACGGCACCGCGATCCCCCTCGACGCCCACATCCGCCTCGCCAACCCGCGCACCACCACGACCGACAACTCCCGCATCCTGCGGCGGGGTTACAACTACGACCGGGGCATCGACCAGGTCGGCAACCTCGACATGGGCCTGGCCTTCTGCTGCTACCAGCAGGACGTACGGCGCCAGTTCGAGGCCACGCAGACCCGTCTGATCGACGAACCCCTCGTCGACTACATCTCCCCGACCGGCGGCGGCTACTTCTTCGCCCTGCCCGGCGTCCGTGACTCCGCCGACTGGCTGGGCCGAGGCCTGCTCACGAGCGCGTGAGCTGCCGCCCGGCACAGCCGCGCAACGTGCCGGCCGGCACCCTCGCTCAGTCGGCGACATCGACCCCGTAACCGCGTGCGAGGGCATCGAGGCCGTGGTCGTAGCCCTGACCGACGGCGCGCAGGCGCCAGAGCGGACCTCTGCGGTAGATCTCCGCGAGGAGCATGGTGCGTTCGGTTGTCGCGGCGTCCAGAGTGGCCCGGGCGAGGGGCGATCCGCTGGTGCCGGGAGCCGCACCGATCTGGATCGCGCCGACCGTGCCGAAGGTGGCCGGACCGTCGATGGCCGCGGCGACGACGACCTTGCGGGTCGCGGGCGGCAGGGCCGCGAGATCGAGGGCGATGCTCTGTTCGGCGGGACCGCCGGTGAGGAGTCGTACGGTGCCGGCGGGGCTTTCCGGCGCGCCGTAGAAGATGAAGTCCTCGTCGAAGGTGACCTGTTCGTCCTCGTCGAGGATGAAGGCCACGACGTCGATCTCGCAGTCGGACCGCGGAGCCCAGCAGGCGGTGACGTACCACCCGGGGGCGGGCGTGCCGGGTGGCACGGGCAGGTCGATGACGCCGCCCCTGGGCAGCACGTGCGGCTCCTTCGGCCGGACGGCCGCCGTGCCCGGGGCGGTGGCGGTGACGGTCGGCGAACTGAGCCAGTCCGCGTCGTGCACGGGCAGTTCGAGGGCGGTGATGCGGTGCATGCGGCGGTCCTTGTCGCCGTCGGCGAGGAGGACGACGTCGGTGACACTGGCGGACAGGTTGACCGCTGCGGATCCGCCCAGTTCGACGACGCGGGTACGAGCGGCAGCGGCATCGGCGTGAACACCGCCGACCACCAGCACTCGTCGGCTCGTCAGCGGCTTGGCCGAGGTGCCGCCCGAGTCGCCGGATCGGCGTGGAGCGGGAACGGTTGCGCCGGGGGAGGACGAGGACAGGACAGGCACGGTGGTGGACAGGGGTTCGGTGGCGGCCTGTACTGCTGCCATGGCCGGCGCCTTCGCCTGCGTGATCACGGCGGAAGCGGCCATCGCCTCGTGCGCCGTCCCACCTCGCACGTCGGCCAGCAGCCTCAGAAAGGTGTGCTCGTCGATGACCGGTACACCCTCGGCGGCCGCGCGCCGGGCCTTCGCGGACCGGGACGCGGGCTCGTTGGTGACGAGCACGCTGGTGTGCCGACTCACGGAGGTCATCATGTTCAGCCCGGCGGCGACAGCCCGCCCGATCAGCTCCGCCCGTGCGTGCGCGGTCTCACCGGTCACCGCGATCTTCATCCCCTGCAGCAGCGGCCCGCCGGGAGCCATCCGCCCCGGATTGCGGTAGCCGCACGGCGTCTTGGGCGGCTTCGGCGTGAACTGCGATTCCGCCCGCGGCGGACAGCTCACCAGGGGTAACGGCAGATCGAGTCGCGCCGCCTCGCGCAGCGAAGCCCGCAGGATCCCGGCAAGCACCCGGGTGTCGTCGAGCGCATCGTGCGCGCGCTGCTGCGGTACGCCGTAGTGGGCGGCCAGCGTGCCCAGCTTCATGTCGCCCGTCGGCGGATCCACCTGGCGGTTCAAAGCCAGCGTGCAGAGCCGTTGGGACACCGGCAGCCACATCCGCGCGCGGGCGAACTCGTGGGCCAGGAAGTCGTAGTCGAACTGTGCGTTGTGGGCGACCAGGACCCGGTCCTGGAGCATCGCGCCGATCCGCCCGGCGACCTGGTCGAAGGTCGGCGCACCTCGCAGCCGCTCGGCGGTCAGCCCGTGCACCTCCACCGGACCCGGATCACATCCCGGGTCCAGCAGCGTCGAGAACTCCCCGGTCTGCTCGCCGTCCGGTCCGATCGTCACCACTGCGACGGACAGCACCCGGTCCCGCCGGGCGATGAGCCCGGAGGTCTCCACATCGACCAGGGCCCAGTCGCGGGCGTAGTCACCCGTGGCGGGCAGGTCGGAGAAGGCTGAGGCAGGACTCATGGCGACAAGGATGATCCGATATGTGGCCCTCCTTCAACCTGCATGCCGTTGTGCCCTGTTGCGGACGGCGAACTCGGCCGGGCCCGCCTTCGGCGACATGAGGATCCGGCCCGGCCGCTTGTGATCTGGAAACCGATCGGTGTACCATACGGAAAAACCGATCGGTTTCCGCAGGTGCGGAAGTCCGGTCGGAACGTGCCCGCCCCTCGCCCGATGGTCGCGTCCGTACACAACCCAGGGAGTCAGCGACGATGTCTTCTCATGCCACCACCACCATCTTCGTCATCGGCGGTACGGGGGCTCAGGGGATGCCCATCGTCCGCGCTCTCGTCGCCGACAAGAAGTACTCCGTCCGCGTCCTCACCCGGGATGCCACCTCCCCCCGCGCCCAGGCTCTCCTCGCGCTCGGCAACGTCTCCGTCGTCGAAGGTTCGTTCGCCGACGAGGACGTACTGCGAGAAGGATTCCGCGGCTGCGACGGGGCGTTCGTCAACATCGACGGATTCAACACCGGCGAGAAGACCGAGACCTACTGGGCTTTCCGCAGTTACGAGATCGCGATCGAAGAGGGCATCAAGTTCTTCGTCTACGGAAATCTCGACTACGCCCTCAAGAAGTCGGGCTACGACTCCAGGTTCCGCACCGGCCACTATGACGGCAAGGGCCGCATGGCCGAATGGGTGCTCTTCCAGAACGAAGGCAACAAGGACCGGATGGGAGCGGCGGTCTTCACGTCGGGCCCCTACATCGAGATGGCGATCTCGCCGCTGACCCCCATGACGCCCAGTGTCGAGGACGGCGTCGTCACCTGGCGCGTCCCGCTCGGCGAGGGGGCTGTTCCGCACGTGGCTCTCGAGGACTGCGGCTTCTACGTCCGCTGGCTCTTCGACAACCCGGAGCGGGCCAACGGCATGGATCTGGAAGTCGCCATCGAGCACATGACCTACGCCGATCTGGCCGCGGCGTTCGAGAAGGTCACCGGACATCCGGCGCGGTACATCGACACGGATCTGGAAACATATTGGGCCCATCCGGACCTGCAGGGGATCGCTGATCACCCTGCCGGATACAACGCCGACCCCCACGACAAGAGCACCATGAGCTTCCGCGACAATTTCACGGGCTTCTGGAACGTGTGGAAGCACGGAATCATCACCAGGGACTACGCCCTGCTCGACGAGATCCATCCCAACAGGATCAGGAGCGCTGAGGAATGGTTCCGCCGGGAGGACCAGTTGGGGCGCGAACTCGGCAAGGGAAGCCTCTGGGAGCGGGTCCAGGCGGAGAACTGGACCATGGAATCCGCGGTCCTCAAGAGCAGCGCGGATTTCCGGACGGGCAAGTTGTAGGTCGGGCGGGCAATGTCTTCCCGGCACCCCGGCCCCTCCGCCAAGGCCTGGGTGGCCGTCACGGGCACCTGGGATCCCGGCGGACCCTCGGCACGAACTCCGCATCCGCTCTCGACGCCCGGTGCGTGAAGAAGATCGCCAACCCGGTGAATTCGTACACCGACGCTCTTCCGCTCACGCTGGGCGTGGAGCGCAGCCGACCACCGATGATCAACTGTTCATCGAGCCCGTGCGTGTCGGCGGCATCCCGGCTCCCGCCGTTGTCGCGTCGGTGCCCCAGCTGGCCAGCAACCGTAGTGCCTCCGCGGACGGGGAACCGGGTTCGGCGTGGTACGTCGCCAGTGTCTGTTCGTGGTCGTCGGCCAGGTGGAACGACTCGAGGCGCAGCTCGAGTTCGCCGACGAGCGGGTGGTGCAGGCGCTGGATGCCGCGGCACTTGTCCTTGACGTCGTGGGCGGCCCACAGGCGCCGGAACTCCTCGCTCTTCACGGAGAGTTCGCCCACCAGCGCGGACAGCCGGGGGTCGTTGGGATGGGAGCCGGCGTCCATGCGCAGTTGAGAGACGACGTCGTTCGCTTTGTGCTCCCAGTCCACGAACAGGTCGCGGTACTCGGGCTTGAGGAACACCAGCCGCGCCCAGTTCCGCTCGTGTGCGGGCAGTTCGGCCCAGTCGCCGAAGACCGCCGCGGCCATCCGGTTCCAGGCGAGGATGTCCGAGCGCCGCCCCACGAGGATCGCCGGGCCGCCTTCCATCGTGTCCAGCAGGGTCCGCAGGGGGCCCCGCACCTGCTGGGTGCGGCCGGCCGGCTTCTTCTTGTGCTGTTTCGGCTTGGCCAGGTGGGTGAGGTGGGCGTGCTCCGCGTCGCTCAGCCCGAGCGCGCGGGCGATGGCGTCGAGGACCTCCGCCGACATGTGCTGCCCGTTGCCCTGCTCCAGGCGCGTGTAGTACCCCACCGACACCCCGGCCAGCTGCGCCAGCTCCTCGCGGCGCAGCCCCGGCACCCGCCGGTGCCGCCCGAAGTCCGGCAGGCCCACGTCCTCCGGCTTCAGCCGGGCCCGCCGGGTGCGCAGGAACTCGCTGAGCTCGGCACGCGGGTCCAGAGCGCCGTCGGCGGGCTGGTGCACCGGTTCGGGGTGTTCGTCCATGCCTTCGAGTATCCACGGTCGGACACACACCAGCCTGCCCAAGCCAGTGGTAGGCACAGCGGAGGTACACAAGGCTGTGACCTGGGTGAATACCGGATCGTCGAGCACGCTGGAGTCTGTGCCCGGCTGGAAGGCAGCCGGGGCGTGGCTTGCATCAGGAACGGAGCACCCCCCATGACCGCAACCCAGGGGACCGAGTCGAGGACGCACCAGAGCGAAACGGCCGTGGAGGTGGTCGGCCGCCTTCGTGCGACGTTCAACACCGGCGTCACCCGCCCACTGGACTGGCGCGTCGACCAGCTTCGGCGGCTGCGGGCGCTGCTGGTCGACAACGAGCAGGAGCTGCTCGAAGCGCTCTGGGCGGATCTGAGGAAGAACCCCGCCGAGGCGAAGACGCAGGAGATCGACTTCACCGTCGCCGACATCGACGAGACGCTGGCGAACCTCGAGAGCTGGCTTCGGCCTCGCCCGGTGGAGGTTCCTGCCCACTTCGGCCCCACGACCACGGCCTACACCACGTACGACCCTCTCGGTGTCGTTCTCGTGATCGCTCCGTGGAATTTCCCGCTGCACCTTCTCATCGACCCCATCATCGGCGCCCTGGCCGCCGGGAACACCGTGGTGGCCAAGCCGAGCGAGATCTCGGTGCACACATCGGCCGTGGCTTCACGCCTCCTGCGGCAGTACTTCGACGCCGACGTGCTCACCGTCGTCGAAGGGGGAGCCGAGGAGACCACGGCCCTCCTGGCACAGCGTTTCGACCACATCTTCTACACCGGCAACGGCACGGTCGGCCGGATCGTCATGGCCGCAGCCGCCAAGCACCTCACTCCCGTCACGCTCGAACTCGGAGGCAAGTCACCGGTCTTCGTGGCCCCTGACGCCGACGTGGACGAGACCGCGAAGCGGCTGGTCGGCGCCAAGTTCGGCAACGCGGGGCAGCAGTGCATAGCCCCCGACTACGTTCTGGCCGATCCTGCCACCGCCGCCGCACTGGTTCCCGCCCTGCGCACGGCGGTCGAAGCCCAGTTCGGCACCAGCCCCCAGACCTCGGCAGGCTTCGGCCGGATCATCAACGAGCGGCACTTCGACCGGCTCACGCGCCTGCTGGACTCCGGCCGGGCGGCGGTGGGTGGCCGGCACGACCGCGACGACCTGTTCATCGCACCGACCGTGCTCACCGACGTCGACCCCGCATCGCCGGTCATGCGGGAGGAGATCTTCGGTCCGATCCTCCCCGTCGTGGAAGTCGAAGACCTCGATGCCGCCCTCGCCTTCATCAACGAACGCGACAAGCCCCTCGCGCTCTACGCCTTCACCACGTCCGAGGCCACCAAGTCGCGCCTCGTGAACGAGACGTCCTCCGGCGGGATCGCCTGGGGCCAGCCGGTGATGCAACTGCTCATGCCCGGCCTGCCTTTCGGCGGCGTCGGCGAAAGCGGCACGGGCCGGTACCACGGTCGGTATTCCCTGGAGACGTTCAGCCACCTCAAGGGTGTCGCGGACGTACCGCTCAGCTAGCCTCGCGCTCTCGTGAAGCACGCTGCCCGATGGGCGATCGGCTGGCGGAAGTACCTCAAGCAGGTGAGAACGAGGATCGCTGAGATCGCAGTTCCCGCCACCGCCGCACTGGGGGGCCAGGTGGAGCCGCGTATCGGTCCTCTTCGCGGGCAAGGAGCGAACGCCCGTACTCCGGCGGGCAGTTGCGCTTGACCGGCGTCGACGCCGACGGCATGCGGCTCTCACCGTGTTCGCCGCCAACACAGCGTGGACCTCCTGCGCCGCAGCCCTTCATCCCGTTTCCCTCCGTATTGCAGAAAGAAAGAAACCCATGACTGTCAACACTTCAGAAATTTCGCCCGTTCCGTCGCTTTTCTCCCCCGTCTCCTTCGGGAAGATCGAGCTCGCCAACCGCGTCGTCATGGCACCGATGACCCGGGTCCGGGCCGGTTCCTCCGGCACCCCCGGGGACCTGATGGTCGAGTACTACCGGCAGCGGGCGAGCGTCGGAATGATCGTCACCGAGGGCACCTACCCCGACCACGCGTCGCAGGGGTATGTCGGTGAGCCGGGCATCGCCACCGACGAGCAGGCGGCCGGCTGGCAGCGGGTGTTCGAGGCGGTGCACGCCGAGGGCGGCCGCATCGTCCTGCAGATCATGCACGCCGGCCGCGGCACCCACCCCGACATCAACGGCGGCCGCCGCATCCTCGCCCCCAGCGCGATCGCCATCGACAACAAGACGTTCACCGAGAAGGGTGAGCAGCCCTACCCCGTACCGGAGGCGATGACCACCGCAGAGATCCGGGCAGCCCTGGAGGACTTCGTCACCGCGGCCCGCCGGGCCGTCGAGGCGGGAGCGGACGGCGTGGAGATCCACGGCGCCAACGGCTACCTGCTCCAGGAGTTCCTCTCCCCGGCGGCCAACCAGCGCACCGATGGATACGGCGGCTCGCCGCAGAACCGCGCCCGCTTCGTCGTCGAGGTCGTCACGGCGGTCGCCCAGGCCGTCGGCGCCGAGCGGGTCGGACTGCGGATCTCGCCCGAGGTCGACCTCGGGGACGTCTTCGAGACCGACCGGGACGACGTCCTGGCCACCTACGGCACCCTGCTCGACCAACTGCGCCCGCTGGGCCTGGCCTACCTCTCCGTCCTGCACGTGGAGCCGGGCGGCGACCTTGTACAGGAGCTGCGGCGGCGCTTCGACGGCAAGCTGATCGTGAACAACGGCCCCTTCGGGGGGCAGACCACCCGCGAGCAGGCGCTCCAGCAGATCGAGGCCGACCACGCGGACGCCGTGGTCGTGGGCCGGGCCCTCATCGCCAACCCCGACCTCGTCGAGCGCTGGCAGGGTGGCCACCCGGAGAACGAGCCGCGGCCCGAACTGTTCTACGGTCCGGGCGCCGAGGGTTACACCGACTACCCCTTCCTCGAAAGGGCATGAGGCCCACGGTCACGCTTGTCCATGCGGCAGCCCCACCCACCCAAGGACAGGCGCCCGACCGGTGACACCGTGCCCGCCCCTTCGAGCCCGCGGTCACATCGGCGATCGAGCACATCGCTCCCGTGCGTGGCCACCGCGGCGTAAGGGATTCCTCACGCGGTGGCGAACGTCCCGTGGACGTCTTGGGTGCACCTGCCCGGGCAGCGGGTGGCGAGGGTTCAATGGCCCTCATGATGCGTACAAGAACGTCATCGTCCGCCGCCGTAGCCGTTGTTGTCGCCGGCGTGTTCGCCGTTCTCACGTCGTGTTCCTCGGATTCCTCGGACGGATCTTCCGCCGAGGACCAGCCCGGCAGGGCCGGATCCAGGGCGGCATCCGAGCCCACACGGACGGCCGCGCCCTCGCCCTCGGCGACCGGGCCGTGTGCTGACGGGACGTGCGACATCAAGGTCGCCGTGGGAGACACCGTGACTGTGCCGGCACGGTACGGCCTCGGGCCGATCAAGGTGACGGCGATCGCCGATGGCAAGGTCGACATGGTCGCTGCCCTGACAGGTTCGGGCTACAGCGTCTCGGGCTGTTCCGGGGGCGGCGGCGTGTCGTCGGCGGGCGGCGGCGGTGTCGGGTTCAGCTGCAGCGAGGGACCCGCCGCGACCATCAACAACGCCATGAGCCTGAAGGTTGTCGACATCCTCGACGCGGCCGCCGTCCTGCGCATCGAACCCGCCGGCTGACGTTCGACCCGACAGGTGCGCCAGGGCTGCTTGCGGGCAGTTCCGTCCCAGAGATGCCGCCGCACCCCTCCCTGACCCGTAAGTAGCAGGTCAGACGGGGTGCGGCGGCATCGTCGTGTCAGATGTCCCGGAAGATCTCGATCTGCGCCCCCACCGAGTTGAGGCGTTCGGCCAGGTCCTCGTAACCGCGGTTGATGACGTAGACGTTGCGCAGCACCGACGTGCCGTCGGCCGCCATCATCGCCAGCAGGACCACCACGGCGGGGCGCAGGGCCGGCGGGCACATCATCTCGGCGGCGCGCCAGCGGGTCGGGCCCTCGACCAACACCCGGTGCGGGTCGAGGAGTTGGAGGCGTCCGCCCAACCGGTTCAGGTCCGTCAGGTAGATCGCGCGGTTGTCGTAGACCCAGTCGTGGATGAGGGTCTGGCCCTGCGCGACCGCCGCGATGGCCGCGAAGAAGGGGACGTTGTCGATGTTCAGGCCGGGGAACGGCATCGGGTGGATCTTGTCGATCGGCGCCTCCAGCTTGGAGGGGCGCACGGTCAGATCCACCAGCCGGGTACGGCCGTTGTCCGCGAAGTACTCCGGCGTACGGTCGTGGTCGAGCCCCATCTCCTCCAGGACCGCGAGCTCGATCTCCAGGAACTCGATCGGCACCCGGCGCACCGTCAGCTCCGACTCCGTCACCACGGCGGCCGCCAGCAGGCTCATCGCCTCGACCGGGTCCTCGGAGGGGAAGTAGTCCACGTCCACGTCGATGTGGGGCACGCCGTGCACGGTCAGGGTCGTGGTGCCGATGCCCTCGACCCGTACGCCGAGCGCCTCCAGGAAGAAACACAGGTCCTGGACCATGTAGTTGGAGGAGGCGTTGCGGATGACGGTGACGCCGTCGTGGCGGGCGGCGGCGAGCAGCGCGTTCTCCGTCACGGTGTCGCCGCGCTCGGTCAACACGATCGGCCGCCCGGGACGGACGTTCCGGTCGACCCGGGCGTGGTACTGGCCCTCGGTCGCCGCCACGTCCAGACCGAACCGGCGCAGCGCGATCATGTGCGGCTCGATGGTCCGGGTGCCGAGGTCGCAGCCGCCGGCGTAGGGCAGCTTGAAGCCGTCCATGCGGTGCAGCAGCGGACCGAGGAACATGATGATCGAGCGCGTGCGTACGGCGGCCTCGGCGTCGATGGCGTCCATGTTCAGCTCGGCCGGCGGGACCAGCTCCAGGTCGACGCCGTCGTTGATCCACCGGGTGCGGACGCCGATGGAACTCAGCACCTCCAGAAGGCGGTAGACCTCCTCGATGCGCGCGACCCTGCGCAGCACCGTGCGCCCCTTGTTCAGGAGCGAGGCGCAGAGCAGGGCCACGCACGCGTTCTTGCTCGTCTTGACGTCGATCGCACCGGACAGCCGACGACCGCCGACCACACGCAGATGCATCGGGCCCGCGTAGCCCAGCGAGACGATTTCGCTGTCCAGTGCTTCACCGATGCGGGCGATCATCTCAAGGCTGATGTTCTGGTTGCCGCGCTCGATGCGGTTGACGGCGCTCTGACTGGTGCCGAGCGCCTCGGCGAGCTGCGACTGTGTCCAGCCCCGGTGCTGCCGGGCGTCACGGATGAGCTTGCCGATACGTACGAGGTAGTCGTCTGCCATGAGCGTGAGGTTATCTCAGATATGAGATGGCGCATTCCGGGAGGTCCGTTCGGGTGAGGGACCCGGACGGACCGGAGGGAACGTCAGTGGCGCTTGGCGGTACGGGTCCGGCGCCATCCGAAAGGTCCGGGCAGATCAACCGATGTCGTACGACGTCCCGAGCTGCTGTGGGTGTGCTTCGGCCCGTGGCTGCCGCCACCGGTCGTGATGGACCAGGAACGCCGGTTGATGTTCAGTCGCACCCCGGGCAGAATCCGGAAACTCTTGCGGAACGTGAGCGGCATGGTGGCCTCCCGTCGAGGTCGGTCAGATGCTTTCGGCCTCGTTCGAATACCCCGGTACGGCGAACTGATGGGTGCCAGCGGTCGGCCGTATGAAGGCAGTTGTGACCGGTGCCTCGGGAACCATCGGCCGTGCTGTCGCAGCGGAGTTGGGGGAGCGGCTGTTTTCAGCCCGTCCGGCGTTTGAGGACGAGGCCCTTCGGGCCGACGGGGGTCTGGGGGCGCAGCCCCCAGGGGCGGGACGGGGAGGGCGGCAGGCCGCCCGCGGACGGATCACGGCGTTGGTGCCTCGACGGCTTCTGGCTGCTCCCGGCGAGCCCGGCCCGCGGCCCAGGGCCGCCCGTCCCCCGGTGGCGCGTCGGACGCCTCCTGTGACCCAGGTCTCAGTGCGGCCGTGCAGCAGATGAGGCGGGCCGTGCGTCGAGGACAGGTGACAGGAAGGGAGGAGCGTATGGAGACGGACTTTCAGGCTTTCGTGGCCGCGAGGTCGACCACGCTGTTCCGGGGCGCTTTAGTCCTGACGGGCGACCGTGAGGCCGCGGAGGATCTGGTCCAGGAGACCCTGGAGCGGGCCTGCCGCAAATGGCGCACCATCGCCGGGAAGGACGCTCCGGACCTCTACGTGCGGCGGATCATGGTGAACCTGGCCAACGACCGCTGGCGCAGGTTCCGCCGCCTGGTCACGATCTCCGACTCGGAAGGCGCCGACAAAGCCGCCCCGGGAGACGAGTTCGGACAGGTGGACAACCGGGACCAGTTGGTGCGCGCCCTGCAGCAACTGCCCATGCGGATGCGCACGGTCGTGGTGCTGCGGTACTTCCACGACCTCTCCGACGCCGAGATCGCAGCCGACCTGGACATATCGCCCAGCACGGTGCGCTCCCAGCTCGCTCGCGGGATCGAGAAGCTCAGAGGTCAGCTCCCCGTACTCTCCGCCCCTTCGCCACAGCAGCACACGGAAGGAATCCGATGACTTCCTACGGTGATGCACGGCCTTCCGGCTGCACACCTTTCGAAGAGGAACTGACGAACGCCATGAACCGATTCGCGAACTCCGCCGAGGCCCCCGAATTCGACGCGCCCCAGATCCAGCGCCGCACCCGGCGCAGGCGCACCATCGGCGTCGCCGCCGTCGCCGCCGCCCTGATCGCCGCGGGCGGGGGCACGGCCCTGGCCACCTCGGTCGCCAGCGGTGGCAATTCGACCCCGGCGGCTGCCTCCACGGCCACCAGCAACGACGCCACCACCGTGCTGTACCTCCACCCCCAGGGCCTGACCATCCCGATCGACTTCGCGGGCTGGAGCCTGGACGGGGCCAAGTCGTACATGGAGAAGATGCAGACCAAGCTCGGCACCGTCACCAAGAAGTCCGCCAAGGGCTGCAAGCCGGGCTCGGTGATCGGTGTGTCCCCGCATGCCCCGAAGACCGTCGGGGTGGGCGACACGGTCAACTTCACCATCTGCGCCGGCTGACCCGGTCCTGAGTCGACACGACGCCCGCCCCTGCGTCAATCAGGGGCGGGCGTCTCCGTCGCATCATCGCACCGGACCGGACCGGACCCCCGAACCGTCATCCGCCGGCGAGGACCGAGTGGGGGCAGGATGTGACGAGCCCGGGCATGACCATTCAGCGCCCATGTACTAGAGTTATCTCGACATCGAGATATCTGCCGAGGCGTACCGCAGTCGCACGCTTCCGCCGAGCCTGGCAGTAAGGCATGCCTAACTTAGCCTTACCTTAGCGGATCGGCCAAGCGGCGTGGCGGCAGGATGCGGTGGTAAGCGCACAAAAATGAAGGAGACTGTCGTGTCGGCGAACAGCTTCGACGCCCGCAGCACGCTGAGCGTGGGCGACGAGTCGTACGAGATCTTCCGGCTGGACAAGGTGGAGGGCTCGGCTCGCCTGCCCTACAGCCTCAAGGTCCTGCTGGAGAACCTGCTCCGCACCGAGGACGGCGCGAACATCACCGCCGACCACATCCGTGCCCTCGGCGGCTGGGACTCCCAGGCCCAGCCCAGCCAGGAGATCCAGTTCACGCCGGCCCGCGTGATCATGCAGGACTTCACCGGTGTGCCCTGTGTCGTGGACCTCGCCACCATGCGTGAGGCCGTCAAGGAGCTCGGCGGCGACCCGGCGAGGGTCAACCCGCTCTCCCCGGCCGAGCTGGTCATCGACCACTCCGTCATCGCGGACAAGTTCGGCACCCACGACGCGTTCGCGCAGAACGTCGAGCTGGAGTACGGCCGCAACCGCGAGCGCTACCAGTTCCTGCGCTGGGGCCAGACCGCGTTCGACGACTTCAAGGTCGTCCCGCCGGGCACCGGCATCGTCCACCAGGTGAACATCGAGCACCTGGCGCGCACGGTCATGGTCCGGGGTGGCCAGGCGTACCCCGACACCCTCGTCGGCACCGACTCGCACACCACCATGGTCAACGGCCTCGGTGTGCTGGGCTGGGGCGTCGGCGGCATCGAGGCCGAGGCCGCGATGCTCGGCCAGCCGGTCTCGATGCTCATCCCGCGCGTCGTCGGCTTCAAGCTCACCGGCGAGCTGCCCGCCGGCACCACCGCCACCGACCTCGTGCTGACCATCACCGAGATGCTCCGCAAGCACGGCGTCGTCGGCAAGTTCGTCGAGTTCTACGGTGAGGGCGTCGCCGCCACCTCCCTCGCGAACCGCGCCACCATCGGCAACATGTCGCCGGAGTTCGGCTCCACCGCCGCGATCTTCCCGATCGACGACGAGACCCTGAAGTACCTGCGGCTGACCGGCCGTGACGCGCAGCAGGTCGCGCTCGTCGAGGCGTACGCCAAGGAGCAGGGCCTCTGGCTGGACCCGAAGGCCGAGCCGGACTTCTCCGAGAAGCTGGAGCTCGACCTCTCCACGGTCGTCCCCTCCATCGCAGGACCGAAGCGCCCGCAGGACCGCATCGTCCTCGCGAACGCCGCCGAGCAGTTCAAGACGGACGTCCTCAACTACGTCGACGCCGTGGACGAGGCGGGCAAGGAGTCCTTCCCGGCCTCCGACTCGCCGGCCGTCGCCCCGAACGGCGCCCCGTCCAACCCGGTCACCGTGACCGCCCCCGACGGCTCGACGTACGAGATCGACCACGGCGCGGTGACGGTCGCGGCCATCACCTCCTGCACCAACACCTCGAACCCGTACGTCATGGTCGCCGCCGCGCTCGTCGCGAAGAAGGCCGTGGAGAAGGGCCTGACCCGCAAGCCGTGGGTCAAGACCACCCTCGCCCCGGGCTCCAAGGTCGTCACCGACTACTTCGACAAGGCGGGGCTCACCCCCTACCTCGACAAGGTCGGCTTCAACCTGGTCGGTTACGGCTGCACCACCTGCATCGGCAACTCCGGCCCGCTGCAGGAGGAGGTCTCCAAGGCCGTCAACGACCATGACCTCGCGGTGACTTCGGTCCTCTCCGGCAACCGCAACTTCGAGGGCCGGATCAACCCGGACGTCAAGATGAACTACCTGGCGTCCCCGCCGCTGGTCGTCGCGTACGCCCTCGCGGGTTCCATGAAGGTGGACATCACCAAGGACGCCCTGGGCATCGACCAGGACGGCAACCCGGTCTACCTCAAGGACATCTGGCCCTCCGAGGCCGAGGTCAACGACGTCGTGGCGAACGCCATCGGCGAGGACATGTTCAACAAGTCCTACCAGGACGTCTTCGCGGGCGACGCCCAGTGGCAGGCGCTGCCGATCCCGACCGGCAACACCTTCGAGTGGGACGCGGAGTCGACGTACGTCCGCAAGCCCCCGTACTTCGAGGGCATGACGATGGAGACCACCCCGGTCTCCGACATCACCGGCGCCCGGGTCCTCGCCAAGCTCGGCGACTCGGTGACCACGGACCACATCTCGCCCGCCGGTGCCATCAAGGCCGACACCCCGGCCGGCAAGTACCTCACCGAGCACGGTGTGGAGCGTCGCGACTTCAACTCCTACGGCTCCCGCCGAGGCAACCACGAGGTCATGATCCGCGGCACGTTCGCCAACATCCGCCTGCGCAACCAGATCGCGCCGGGCACCGAGGGCGGCTACACCCGCGACTTCACGCAGCCCGACGCGCCGGTGTCGTTCATCTACGACGCCTCGCGCAACTACATCGAGCAGGGCACCCCGCTGGCCATCCTGGCCGGCAAGGAGTACGGCTCCGGCTCGTCCCGCGACTGGGCCGCCAAGGGCACCGCGCTCCTCGGCGTCAAGGCCGTCATCGCCGAGTCCTACGAGCGCATCCACCGCTCGAACCTCATCGGCATGGGCGTCCTCCCGCTCCAGTTCCCGGAGGGCGCCACCGCCGAGTCCCTCGGCCTGACCGGCGAGGAGACCTTCTCCTTCACCGGTGTCGAGGAGCTCAACAACGGCACCACGCCGCGCACGGTCAAGGTCTCCACCGACACGGGCGTCGAGTTCGACGCGGTCGTCCGCATCGACACCCCCGGTGAGGCCGACTACTACCGCAACGGCGGCATCATGCAGTACGTGCTGCGCAGCCTGATCGCCAAGTAGCCGATCCGGTACGGCAGTCGGGCCGCACTCCCCGCCAAGAAAAGGGGGGTGCGGCCCTTCGCGTGTGCGCGTACCGCTACACCCAGCCCCGCTGCGCCGCCCGCATCCCCAGCTGGAACCGGCTTGCCGCCCCCAGCCGGTCCTGCGGCTCGCTCACCCGGCGCCGCAGGGTCCTGAGACTCACCCCCAGATGGCGGGCCACCGCCTCGCCCTTCATGCCGGCCGCCAGCAGCCGGGTCAACGTCCATTCGTGGCCGAGTGGTGTCGCCTGCCAGGCCAGGCCAGGCCAGGTCGAAGAGCTTTCTGCAGCGCCTGGGTCACCGCCGAGTGCCGGACGATCCCGTGTCACCGTCCTCGAAGGTGCCGAAGCTCAGCGCCGAGCTCGCGAACACGCCCTGCCCGGCCGCCCGTGCGACATCGACCCGGCCATCGCTCTGCTCGTACACGGAGTTGACGTCGTTCGTCTTCGCCGTGCCGGCCAGGGACTGCTTGATCTGCTCGCCCGTCCAGTCCGGATGGGCCTGCGCGACCAGCGCCGCCGCGCCCGCGACATGCGGGGTCGCCATCGAAGTACCGTTCGCCGACGTGTGGTTGGCGTCGACCGGTGTACCCATGGTGGTGCCCGCCGCACGGGCCGCCACGATGCCCACGCCCGGCGCGGTGATCTCCGGCTTGACCGCGGAACGCCTCCGCCGGCGGGCGGAAGCCGCTGATCAGCCTGAGCGCCGAGTCACAGCCCGCTCAAACGGAACCGGTGGCCGATGCGTGCCAACGCCCCCTTTGGCCACGGTGGTCGCTCTTCCCACGGTGGTCAGGGGAGCCCCGGTCGTGTCTGGCGAACGGCCGTTTCGCACGGCTGCGGCCCAGTCGGAACACAGGGTTCCCTCAGACAACCGGGGCAGAATCCGGACATGACCGCCACCACCGGAGCACCCACCAGCCGGAGCCGCGTCCGCATCGTCGACGACGCACCCGCGCTCACCGAAGTGCTGTCCGTGGCGGTCACGGAGGCGGGCCACGTCCGGAGCAGCTCCTTCGGCGGCGGCGGCAACTCGTCGAGGTCCACATCTCCGGTCTGCGCCGGAAGGCCGACAGGGGACGGGCACCGATGATCCACACCGCCCGGGGTCTCGGGTACACCATCAGGGCCGCGGAGGACGGCAGATGAGCGGCCGAGCGAGCGCGAGGATGCGCACCCGGTCCATCCGCGCCCGCCTGCTCGTCTTCGTCAGCGCCACCCTGGTCGTCGTCTGCGCGGCGATGGGCCTGGTCACCACGCTCTTCCAACACGCCTATCTGATGGGCACCATGGACGACCGCGTCCTGGCCACCGCCGAACGGGCCCTGTCCGGGGCCTCGTTGCACCCGGAGATCGAGGACGACCTGACCTTCCTGAGGCAGACCGGACAGCCCGCCGGGATGCTCTCCGCACGGCTGGACGAGAAGGGCGCCATCGTCGCCGCGGCCGTCGTCGCCCAGGACGCCCCTCCCCGGGGTCTCAGCACCGAGCAGCGCACCGCCCTGGCCGACATCCGGGCCGACGGCGCGATGCACACCCGGACCGTGCCCGGTCTGGGCACCTATCGGGTCACCGTCCTTGCGAGCGGGGGCGTCCGGGTCCTCGCCGGCCTGCCCATGGACGACGTCCAGGACGTGATCAGCGGACTCGTGATGATCGAGACAGGCGTTGCCGTGGCCGGGCTGGCCGCCGCCGGCTGCGTCTGCGCGGTGGTCATCCGGCGACAGCTGCGACCCCTGGGCCGGGTCGCCGCCACCGCCGCCGAGGTCTCCCGTGCCCCGCTCGGCCACGGCGAGGTCGCCGGCCTGACCCGGGTGCCCGCACGCGACACCGACCCCGACAGCGAGGCGGGCCAGGTCGGCGCGGCGCTCAACCATCTGCTCGACCACGTGGAGTCCGCCCTCGCCGAGCGGCGGCGCAGCGAGGAACACGTACGGCACAGCGAGGAGCGCATGCGGCGGTTCCTGGCCGACGCCAGCCACGAACTCCGTACGCCGCTGGCCTCGATCGCCGGATACGCCGAGCTGATGAACCTCGGCGCCGACCGGATCGAGCCGGTGCTGGCCTGGCGGCGGGTCTCGGCGGAGTCGGCCCGCATGACAGGCCTGGTGGAGGACCTGCTGCTGCTCGCCCGCCTCGACGAGGGCCGTCCCCTGCACTCCGGCGAGGTGGACCTGGCGGCACTGGTCGCGGAGGCTGTGTGGAACGCGCGAGCGGCAGGCGGCGGCCACGAATGGCAGCTCGAACTGAGCCCCGACACCCCGGTGTCGGTGACCGGCGACGCGACCCGTCTGCACCAGGCGGTGGCGGGCCTGCTGTCCAACGCGCGCATGCACACACCGGTCGGCACAACGGTGGTGGCATCGGTGGAGTCAGCCGGAACGCACCACGTGATCCGAGTCCGCGACAACGGCCCCGGCATCCCGCCGACCCTCCTCCCGACGGTCTTCGAACGCTTCACGCGAGCGGACACGTCCCGCTCGCGGGCCGACGCCAAGTCCGGTGGATCCGGGCTGGGTCTGGCCATCGCGTCGGCGATCACGGGCGCGCACGGGGGCCGCATCGGGGTGGAAAGCGCCCCGGGCCGAACGGAGTTCACGATCGAACTCCCGGCGGCGACGGAGACCGGGGTGGAGAAACGAGCGGTTTCAGGCAGGCCCACCCAGGGGCGCGGGGAACTGCGCGATCAGCCCCCACGCACCCGCACCCGCCCGCCTGCCCCAGTCACCCGGATCCCTTGGCGCACAGGTCGCTAGTCTGTTCCCTTGAGCGTCCCCGAGCATCCCCAAGTACCCCGGTGACGCATGGGACATGAAAGGTCGACCAGCAATGCCGCTGAGCCCCGAGGAGTCCATCGGCGCAATAGGCGGCTACACCCTGATCGACCGGCTCGGCGCCGGAGGCATGGGCGTCGTCTATCTCGCCCGCTCGGACTCCGGCCGGCGCGTCGCCGTGAAGGTCGTCCACACCCAGTACGCCCAGGACGAGGAGTTCCGCACCCGGTTCCGCCAGGAGGTGGCCGCGGCCCGCCGAGTGAGCGGAGCGTTCACCGCGCCGGTCGTCGACGCCGACCCGGACGCCGAACTCCCCTGGATGGCGACGCTGTACGTCCCGGGCCGCACCCTGGACGACCTGGTCGCCGCACACGGCCCCCTCGGTGCCCCCGAACTCCGCACGCTGGCTCTGGGGTTGGTCGAGGCACTGAGGGACATCCACCAGGCGGGCGTCGTACACCGGGACCTGAAGCCGAGCAACGTCCTGATGGCCGAGGACGGTCCCCGCGTCATCGACTTCGGCATCTCCCGCGCCGCCGACAACCAGGCCCTCACGGTGACCGGCCGGCTGATCGGTACCCCGCCCTTCATGTCCCCGGAGCAGTTCGCCTCGCCCAAGGACGTCACCGCCGCCTCGGACGTGTTCTCGCTGGGCTCGCTCCTGGTGTACGCCGCCACCGGCAACCGTGCCTTCGACGGCGACAGCCCGTACATGACGGGCTATCAGGTGGTGCACGGCCCCCCTTCCCTGGACGGCGTACCCCAGCCGCTGCTGGGCGTCATCGAGCGCTGCCTCCAGAAGGACCCGGCGGACCGGCCCCAACTCGCCCATTTGCAGCGCCTGTTCAGGTCCCTGCCGACTGCGGATGTGCCAGCTGCCCTCCCCGGCGGCCGCAGGTCGTCATCGCGAGGCTCCGCCGACACGACGGCCGCGGCCGCCACGGCACCCCGTGGAGGTCGGCGCCGCGGTCTCCGTCTCGCCGTCCTGGGTGTCGTCCTCGCCGTCGGCGCGGCAGCCGCGACGCTGGTCCACCTGGCGACGGGTGCGGACACGGGCACCGGCTCGACCGCCGCCGACTCCACCGCCTCTGTCGCCCCGAAGCTCCCCACCGGCTGGCGCTCCTGGCAGACGAAACTCACCCGAGCCGTCAAGGGTGACCCGCTGAGCGTCGACGTGGACAGCGTGGACGCCGGTTGTGTGTCCGACGGATCCGCCCTGTACTGCGCGGGCACCGGCTTCACCGTCGCCCGGCTCGACCCCGCGTCGGGCCGGATCGCCTGGCGGTACGGCACCAACTCCCAGGCCGCCGAACGACCGCTCGGCGTGCGGGACGGACTCGTGTACACCTACGAGCAGCCGGACGAGGTGAACGCCGACCAGCGGGTGACCGCCATCGACGCCGCCGGCGGGAAGAAGGTCTGGGCCCGGGACGTCGACGCCAGTCACCCCGTGGCCCTGTTCGACGGCGGCGTCCTGACGGCGTCGGACACCACGAAGGAGTTCATCGCCCTCGACCCCGCCACCGGCAAGGACCTGTGGCGAGTACCGGCCAAGTCGTCGTCCGGCACCCTGTGCGGTCCGCTGGTCCTGGGCGACGCCCCGTACGGCCTGTGTGCCGACGCCGATGACCCCACCGAGGGACCGGTGGGCTTCCTGCGCCTCGACCCGGCCGACGGGACGGCCCACGAACTCCGTACGCTGCCCCAGAGCGCGACACCGCTCGGCGCCGTGGACGGGCACCCGCTGTTCGTGCTGCCGAAGAACACCTCGGGGTACGTGAGCGGCGACGGCCGCGACGAGTCGTACACCGCCCTGCTGCAGGTGGACCTGGACACCGGCAGGACCGTCAGGGTCCCGCTGGAGGGCACCCCGCGCGGCACTCCGGCCACGATCGACGGAACCGTCTGCTTCACCCGCCCCGACGGAACGGTCACTGCGCTCAGGGCATCCGACGGCATCCGCCTGTGGCAACAGGACACCCAGATCGAGAACCTCTCGATCCCGGTCCGCTCCTCGTCGTACAACGCCCTCTACTTCAGCAGCCGTTACGGTCGCCTCCTCGCTCTCGACCACAGCACCGGAGCCGTCCGCTGGACCACACCCAAGCTGGACGACGTGGGCGCGTCGGCGGAGAACACCAACCCGGGCGTGGTGCTGGTGAGGGACGCGATCGTGGCCGTGGCGGGGGACACGGCGTTCTCGGTGAGTCCGGTTCGCGGGGCGGGGGCTGAGGGGTGACCTGGCCGTCGGCGGAGGCGGGGCGCCTCCGTGTCACGCGCCGTGATCGTACGTACGAAGGCAGCGGCACCCCAAACGGGGACGCCAACGCGCGCCATTGACCCCGGCGCCGCCCGTTTACAACTGCCCCACATCCCGCTACCTTCCGCAGGAGTGGGGTGGGAGCGCTCCCACTCGGACGGACCGGAACCCGCCCGCGTGTGGGCTCCCGCCCCACGGCAACCCCACACCCGCACGGCCCGTACCTCAAGGAACGGACTGGACTGTCATGATCCTGACAAAGTTACCGAGGGTGTCACGCACCAGAGCCCTCCTCCTGGTCCTCGTCTCCCTGCTCGCCACCATCCCCGCCATCGGCCTCGTCGTCACGGCCGGCGGCAGGGCCGAGGCCCACGGCACCCCCATGAAACCCGCCAGCCGCACCTTCCTGTGCTGGCAGGACGGGCTGACCAGCACCGGTGAGATCAAGCCGGTCAACCCGGCCTGCAAGAACGCGCAGGCGGTCAGCGGCACCACGCCCTTCTACAACTGGTTCTCCGTACTCCGCTCGGACGGCGCCGGCCGCACCCGCGGCTTCGTCCCGGACGGCCAGCTGTGCAGCGGCGGCAACGCCAACTTCACCGGCTTCAACGCGGCCCGCAACGACTGGCCGCTCACCCATCTCACCTCGGGCAAGACGGTCGACTTCTCCTACAACGCCTGGGCTGCGCACCCGGGTTGGTTCTACGTCTACGTCACCAAGGACGGCTTCGACCCGACCAAGACCCTCACCTGGGACGACATGGAGGCCCAGCCGTTCCTGAGTGTCGACCACCCGCCGCTCAACGGCAGTCCGGGCACGGTCGAGGCCAACTACTCCTGGACCGGCCAGCTTCCGGCCAACAAGTCCGGCCGCCACATCATCTACATGGTCTGGCAGCGCTCGGACAGCGCGGAGACCTTCTACTCCTGCTCCGACGTCGTCTTCGACGGCGGCAACGGCGAGGTCACCGGCATCCACGACCCGGGCAACCCCACCGACCCGGTCCCCGGAACCTGCACCGCCACCCGTAAGACCACGGGCAGTTGGAACGGCGGCTACCAGTCCGAGGTCACCGTCACCAACTCCGGCAACGTCCCGATGCTGGGCTGGATGGCCAACTGGACCCTGCCAGCCGGACAGAAGGTCGACAGTCTCTGGAACGGCAACGCCACCTACACGGGCCAGGACGTGATGGTCCACAACGCCGACTGGAACGGCTCGCTCAGTCCGGGGCAGAGTGCGACGTTCGGCTACGTCGTCACGGGCTCCGGTGGTGACACGGCCACGACCCTTCCCTGCCGCGTCGGCTGATTCACCGTCAGCAAACGCAGGAACCTGTGCTCTGGGCGGACCCGGTGGGGCTTGTGCGCCACCGGGTCCGCGAGCCGTGTCGGCGGATACGGGGGGTGGCCGACCCGGAGGGAACAGGGCTTGCGACGACTCTGGTGTGCGACAACGTTGTCGAGTGGTCTGAGCCCGACTCTACTCCCACAACAGACAACGATGTCAAATCAGTTGGGGGAAGCGGTGGTCCCGTCCGGGTGAGGGTCCCGCGTGCCCGTCGGGTCGCACGCCCTCTTCCGTGATACGCGTGGCGCACGTTACTGTCCCCGCGGCTTGTGCGACCTGTGGTGCGCGACCCGTCCGAAGGAGGAGGGGCCGCATCATGCGTTTCCGTCCCATGTCCCTGCTGCTGGCGGCCGCCCTCGCGGCCGGTGGCGGTACCACTCCCGCCCTCGCGGCGACCACCGCACCGCCCGGTCTCGTCGGCGACCCGACCGCCTACGTCGACCCGCTCATCGGCACGAAGAACGGCGGCAACGTCTTCCCGGGCGCCGTCACCCCCTTCGGCATGTTCTCGTTCAGCCCGGAGAACACCCGCGGCGACGCCACTCGCACCGCCGCTCCCGGCGGCTACCTGTACGACGCCACCCGCATCCGCGGCTTCAGCCTCACGCACATGTCCGGCACGGGCTGCGCGGGCGGCAGCGGTGACATCCCGCTCCTCCCGTTCGCCGGCGAGGTCACCTCGTCTCCGGCGAGCGACACCAAGGACGCGGTCTATGCGGCCGACTTCAGCCACGCCGACGAGACGGCGGAACCCGGGCACTACAGGGTGGGCCTCGCCTCCGGCGTCACGGCCGACCTCGCGGCCACGGCCCGCACCGGCTCGGCCCGCTTCACCTACCCCGCCGACAAGCCCGCCTCCCTGCTGTTCCGTACCGCCAACTCCGAGGTGGGCTCGACCGGTTCGACGGTCGAGATCGACCCGGCGAACCGGACGGTCTCCGGGTCCGTCACCTCCGGAAACTTCTGCGGCTATCTCGACCCCGAAGGCCAACGCGCCTACTACACCCTCCACTTCACCGCCCACTTCGACCGCCCCTTCGCAGCCACCGGCACCTGGCAGGACGACAGGCTCACCCCCGGCTCACTGGAGGCGTCCGGCGGTACGGGCGGGTTCACGCGGGGCGGGCGGCCGGTCGAGGGCAAGGGGGCGGGCGGATACGTCCGGTTCGCGCCCGGCACCGAACAGGTCGGCGTCAAGATCGGGATCTCGTACGTCAGTCGAGCGGGCGCCGAGGCGAACCTGGCCGCGGAGAACCCGCCCGAGCGCTCCTTCGACGAGGTGCGGGACGCGGCACGCCGTGCCTGGCGCGACCGGCTGCGGACCATCCGGGTCGGCGGCGGCACCGACGACGAGCGCACCACCTTCTACACCGCGCTCTACCACTCCCTCCTCCACCCCAACGTGATCAGCGACGCCGACGGCGGATACCGGGGCAGCGACGACCAGGTGCACCGCGTCGCCCCCGGCCACCGCGCCCAGTACGGCACCTTCTCCGGCTGGGACGTCTACCGCGGCCAGGTGCAACTGCTCACCCTCCTCGATCCGCGCACCGGCTCGGACATCGCGCAGTCCCTGTACGAACTGGCCCGGCAGAACGGCGGCGTCTGGGACCGCTGGCTGCACGGCGCGAGCGGCACCCACGTCATGAACGGCGACCCCTCACCCATCGCCCTGGCCGGCATTCACGCCTTCGGTGGCACGGACTTCGACCTGCGCGGCGCACTGGACTCGCTCGTCCGGGCCGCCACGGTTCCGACGGAGAAGGACCTGTCGTCCGCCGGGAGGCCGGTGCTGTCCGTCGGCCAGCGTCCCTCCCTCGACCAGTACCTGAAGCTGCACTACATGCCCTCCGTCTCCAACGCCTGGGGCGGCGCCGCCGAGACCCTGGAGATGTCCGGCGCCGACTTCGCACTGTCCCAACTGGCCCGGGCGGCAGGGGAGAAGGACACGGCGGCGGCCTTCGCCACGCGATCCCAGTGGTGGCAGAACACCTTCGACATCGCCGCCGACCCGGGCGGCGGCTACATCGCCGACCGCAAGGCGGACGGCAGTTGGGCCACCGGCTTCACCCCGGCCACCGGCAACGGCTTCGTCGAGGGTACGGCGGCTCAGTACACCTGGATGGTCCAGCACGACCCGGCCGGTCTGTTCGCCGCGATGGGCGGCCGCGACAAGGCCCTCGTGCGCCTCGACACCTTCTTCCACGACGCGAAGGGCGACTGGTCCTTCACCGGCGGCGGCGGTGAGAAGTCCGAGCTGGACAACGAGCCGTCGATCAACGTCCCCTACCTGTACGACTACGCGGGCGCCCCGTACAGGACACAGGAGACCGTCCGGGCCGCCATGCGGCAGCTCTGGTCACCCCGGCCGGGCGGCATCCCCGGCAACGACGACCTCGGCGCGATGTCCGCCTGGTACGTCTTCTCCGCCCTCGGGATGTACCCCCAGGTGCCCTCCCGCCCCGAACTCGTCCTCGCCTCCCCGCTGTTCCCGCGCATCGAGATCGACCGGCCCGGCGGCCACCGCATCTCCGTCCGCGCGGAGGGAGCGGCCGCCGACGCACCGTACGTCCACGAGCTGAAGGTCAACGGCCGTACCAGTCAGCAGCCTTGGCTACCGGCATCCTTCGTCCGGGACGGCGGTCGGCTGGACTACACGCTGTCCGCCGAGCCCGCTCCGGCCTGGGGAGCGGCATCGCCGCCGCCGTCCTTCCGGGAGGGCGAGCAGCCGTACCAGGTCGGCGTCGGCCCGACCACGGCGACGATCGCGCCGGGCGGCAGCACAAAGGTCGGTATCCGCGCCCTCTCGCTGAGCGGCGACGACCCGGGCCCCGAGGTCCGCTTCCGCGTCGGGACACCCGACGGCATCACGGCAACCCCGGTCGAGGGCACGGTGGTTGAAGGATCGCGGGCGATCACCCTCAAGGCCGCCGAGGGAGCCAAACAGGGCTTCTACGACGTCACGGTCGCCGTCACCTCGGACGGCACCGCGTACGAGCAGCCCGTGTCCCTCACGGTCGCCGCGCCCGGCAGCCTCCTCGCCGCGTACGACAACACCGGGATCTCGGACGACACCGGCGACCACGCCGAGGCCGACTACGACGGCGGCGGCTGGAGTTACTCCCGGCAGGCGCTGGCGGCGGCAGGCCTCACCCCGGGCGCCCGGAGCACCGTGAACGGCCTGTCCTTCAGCTGGCCGGACTCGCCGAGCGGGCGGCCCGACAACGCCACGGCGACCGGCCGGACGATCCAACTTGACTCCCCGGTGAGCCAGTTGTCCTTCGTCGGCAGTGCCGTCAACGGCGACCAGCAGTCCCAGGCCACCGTCACCTACACCGACGGCAGTACCGGAACGGTCGAACTGGCCTTCACCGACTGGACCGTCGGCGGCGGTGGCGGCACCGTCCAGTACGACAACGAGACCGTGGCCCGCACCGCGTACCGCAACGTGGCGGGCGCGGACCGGGACCCGGTGGCGACGTACGTCTTCGCCACCAAGCCGTTCACGGCACCGGACGGGAAGCGCATCGCGAGCGTGAAGCTGCCGCAGAACACGGGCCTGCATGTGTTCACCCTGGCTGTGAGCTGACCGGAACCATCTCCAACACCTCGGCCATCCAGCCGAGTTGGCGGCGCACCTGCACCGCGTCCCCGCCCTCGTGGCCGTTGTACGGATAGGCGTGGAGTTCCTTGCGGGGCTCCACGCCGGTCAGCTCCCCGTAGCGGTTGAACGCCGCGTACGCCCCGCTCGGCGGGCACACCGTGTCGCGCAGGCCCACCCCGAAATGGGCCGGGGCGAGAGCGCGCCGGGCGAAGGAGACGCCCTCCATGTACGAGAGTGTGCGATACGCGGCCTCCTCCGCGCCCCGGTGCACGGTGAGGTACGAGGTGATCTCGCCGTAGGGGCTCGCGTCGGTGAGGTCCAGGGCGCGTCGGATGCCGCACAGGAAGGGCGCGGTGACCACGGCCGCCGCCAGGTCCGGCACCAGACCCGCGACGGCCAGCGCGAGCCCGCCGCCCTGGCTGTTGCCGACGGCCGCGACGCGTTCCTCGTCCACATCCGGCAGTGCCCGCACGGCCGCCACCGCGCGCACCGCGTCCGTGATCAGGCGGCGGTAGTGGTAGTCACGCGGATCGAGCAGACCGCGTGCCGCGGGGCCCGGTCCGCCCGGTGCCGAGGCGTGCGGGTCGGGGGTCGCGCCGCCGTTGCCGTACTGGTCGCCCTGGCCGCGGTTGTCCATCAGCAGATGCGCGTAACCGGCGTTCACCCAGGTCAGCCGCTCGTGGGGCAGGCCGCGCCCGCGGCCGTAGCCCGCGTACTCGACGACCGCGGGCAGTGGCTCGCGCACCCCGGCGGGTCTGCTGTACCAGGCGCGCACCGGATCCCCGGCGAAGCCCCGGAAGGTGACGTCCCAGGTCTCCGTCAGCCGTAGGCCGCTCTCCACCGGGCGCACCGACACCAACGGGTCGCCCTGCGCCGCCTCTTTCAGAGTGTCACGCCAGAACTCGTCGAAATCCGGGGGTTCCCGGACATCGGGGCGGTACCGCTCCAGCTCCGTCGGCGGCAGATCGAACGCAGGCACAGGACACCTCGCATGAGTCGGTCGAAGTAATGAAACTTGCGGAGGAGGCCGGGACTCGGCACCCCTGTCCTACCCCACTCACGCCTCAGGTATCTCCTGTCTGACCCATTGACAGCGCTTTCTGGGTGCCTTTAAGTTGCCGCGAAGTTACCGGTAAGAGCTCGAAAGTTTCGGTTCCGTCCCCCGCCTGAGAGGACCGAGCGTGAGCACATCCATCAAGTCGGCCTCTCCACCGTCCAGCGTCGAGGACCCACCCCCACCGGTCACCCACCCCGCACCGCGCCGCGGCCTGCGCCGGGCCCTGCGCCGCGACTGGCAGTTGTACTCGCTCGCCGTCCTGCCGCTGCTGTTCTTCCTGGTCTTCCGCTATCTCCCGATGATCGGCAACGTGATCGCCTTCCGGCGCTTCCAGCCAGGCGGTTCGATGTTCGGCGAGGACTGGGTGGGCCTGCGCTATGTGCGCATGTTCCTGAGCGACCCGACGTTCTGGCAGGTGTTCCGCAACACCCTGTGGCTCGGCGGGCTCACGCTCGTGTTCTGCTTCCCCATCCCGATCGTCCTCGCGCTCCTGCTCAACGAGGTGCGCCGGCGCTCCCTGAAGCGGTTCGTGCAGTCGGTGTCGTACCTCCCGCACTTCCTGTCGATCGTGATCGTCGCGGGTCTGACCATGCAGATGCTCGCCACCGACGGCCCGGTCAACCACGCCCTCGGCTGGCTCGGCCACGACGAGATCCGCTTCATCCAGGAGCCCGACTGGTTCCGCACCATCTACGTCGGCTCCGAGATCTGGCAGACGGCCGGCTGGGGCACGATCCTCTACCTCGCCGCGCTCACCACCATCGACGAGGACCTGTACGAAGCCGCGCGCATCGACGGCGCCAACCGCTGGCGCCAGATCTGGCACGTCACCCTGCCTGGCATCCGCCCCACCATGATCACGCTGCTGATCCTCAACGTCGGCACCTTCATGGCCGTCGGCTTCGAGAAGGTCCTGCTGCTGTACAACCCGCTGACCTATCCGAAGGCCGACGTGATCTCGACGTATGTGTACCGGGCGGGCGTCGAGTCCAACAGCTTCAGCTACGCCGCCGCCATCGGACTGTTCGAGGCGATCATCGGCCTGGTCCTGATCACGACGGCCAACACGCTCTCGCGCCGCACGGTGGGGACCAGCCTGTGGTGAAGCCGAGCCGTTCCTACCGGGTCTTCCAGGGCGTCAACGGGGTGATCCTGACCCTCGTCGTGGTCGTGACCCTGTACCCCTTCGCGAACATCGTCGCGAGGTCCTTCAGCGGGGAGCGCCAGATCAGGGCCGGTGAAGTCACCCTGTGGCCCAAGGGGTTCAACCTCACCACGTACAAGATCGTGTTCCAGGACTCGATGTTCTGGCGCAACTACGGCAACACCGTGTTCTACACGGTCGTGGCCACCGTCGTCGCCATGGTCCTGACGACCTGTTACGCCTACGTCCTGTCGAAGAAGAACCTCAAGGGGCGCGGGGTGCTCGTCGGCATCGCCGTGTTCACGATGTTCTTCACCGGCGGTCTGATCCCCAACTACGTCCTGATCACCAGTCTCGGACTGAAGAACAGCGTCTGGGCGATCGCCCTGCCCAACGCGATCAGCGTCTTCAACCTCCTGGTGATGAAGGCCTTCTTCGAGAGCCTGCCGACCGAACTGGAGGAGGCCGCGCAGATCGACGGCCTCAGCACCTACGGCATCCTGCTCAGGGTCGTGCTGCCTCTGTCCAAGGCGGTCGTCGCGACCATGGTGCTCTTCTACACCGTGTCCTTCTGGAACTCCTGGTTCAGTGCCTTCCTCTACATGGACCACTCCGACCTGATGCCGGTCACGGTCTATCTGCGCAACCTCATCGCGGGCGCCACGGGCGGCGGCAACGCCGGTGCCAGTACGGCGGAGCTCAGCCAGGTCGGCGCGAGCATCCAGGCGGTCACGATCGTGCTCACCGCGCTGCCGATCATCTGCGTGTACCCGTTCGTCCAGCGCTTCTTCGTCTCGGGCGTGATGCTCGGCGCGGTCAAGGGCTGATCCCAGCAACTCGCCTACGGAACAAAGGAGTTCCCGTGAAGAACACAGGAGAGCTGTCGCGGCGTCAGATCCTGGCCGCCGCGGGCTTCATCGGCCTCGCCACCCTCACCGGCTGCGGCAGCGGCGACGACGGAGGCGACTCCAAGGACCTGTCCAAGAAGCAGAACGGCGCGATGAAGGACTACCAGGCCGGCCAGCAGTTCAAGGCCGCCAAGGCGCTGTCCTTCTCGATGCTGCACAACGACAACCCGGTCTACCCCCTCAAGAACAGCTGGCTGTTCTGGAAGGAGCTCACCAAGCGCACCGGGATCACCATCAAGCCCCTCGACGTCCCGCTCGCCGACTACGAGAAGAAGCGCAGTGTCCTCATCGGCTCGGGCGACGCCCCCTTCATCATCCCGAAGACGTACCACCCCGGCGAGGTCGCCTTCGTGTCCTCGGGCGCGATCCTCCCGGTCAGCGAGTACGCCGACCTGATGCCCAACTTCCGGGACAAGGTGAAGAAGTGGAGCCTTGAACCCGAACTCGACTCCATCCGCCAGTCCGACGGCAAGTACTACCTGCTGCCCGGCCTGCACGAGCGGCCCAAGTCCGGCTACTCGCTGTCCTTCCGCACGGACATCCTCGACAAGCACGGACTGACCCTGCCCAAGACCTGGGACGAGGTGTACGACGTCCTCAAGGCACTCAAGACGGAGTACCCCGACAAATACCCCTGGACGGACCGCTGGAGCACCAACACCCCCTTCCCGTGCGGGGCGTTGTTCGGCTATCTCGGCCAGGCCTACGGCGTGAAGGCCGGCTGGAACTACGACAACATCAGCTTCGACACCAAGGCGCAGAAGTTCGTCTTCACCGCCACCCAGGATGCCTACCGGCAGATGGTCGAGTACCTGAGAAAGATCGTCGCCGAGAAGCTGCTCGACCCCGAGAGCTTCACCCAGCAGGACGACCAGGCCATACAGAAGCTGCTGGCCGAGAAGTCCTACGTGATCAGCGCCAACCCGCAGGAGCTGGTGCAGAACTACCGCTACAACCTGGGCAAGCAGGTCAAGGGCTCGAAGATCGAGATGATCCCGGTGCCGCTCGGCCCGGCCGGCCCGATCCTGCTGAGCGGCATCCGGCTGGAGAACGGCGTCATGATCTCCAGCAAGGCCCTCAAGAGCGACACCTTCGTCGCGATGATGCAGTTCGTGGACTGGCTCTGGTACTCCGACGAGGGCCAGAAGTTCTGCAAGTGGGGTGTGGAAGGCGTCACTTACACCGAGTCCGGCGGCAAGTACACGCTGGAGCCCGGGATCTCGCTGATGGGTTCCGACCCCGACGCCCCGAAGGACCTCCAGAAGGACTACGGGTTCTTCAACGGCGTCTTCACCTACGGCGGCAGCTGGGAGCTGGTCTCCTCCAACTTCAGCCCGGACGAGAAGAAGTTCCAGGACGTCATGTCCCAGCGCAAGCAACTCCCCGTCGACCCGGCGCACCCGCTCCAGTCCTTCGAGCAGGAACAGGCGACCCTCTGGGACACCCCGCTCAAGGACACCGCCATCCAGAACACCCTCCAGTTCGTCCTCGGCAAGCGGCCGATGTCCGAATGGGACGCGCACGTCGCCGAGTTGAAGTCGAAGAACATGCAGCAACTCGTCGACCTGCACAACAAGGCGTACGAACGGTTCAAGAAGGAGAACGGGTGATCTCCGGCGCCGGCTCCCGGCAGACCACAGCCACCGGCTCCGCCGTTTCCTTCGGCATCGGCCCCCTCTCCCGCGCCGCCGCCCTCATCCACACCCTCGTCACCGTCGAGGCCCTGCTGCTCGTCGCGGCCTCCCCGGGACTGGTGGGGCTGCTCCTGCTGGGCCCCGACCCCGCGGGCCTCCCCCTCGCCGCCGTATGTCTGCTGCCCCTCGGCCCGGCGACGGCCGCCGCCCTGTACGCCCTCCACCACCGCGACCACGACTTGGCCGACCTCCACCCCGCCCGGGCCTACTGGCGAGGCTGGCGCCTCAACGCGCTCCCTTCGCTCAGGCTGTGGACCCCCCTGCTGGCCTGGCTCACGGTGATCGCCTTCACGCTCACCCACTTCTCCGCCACCGGCCTGCCCGGCTGGTGGGCGGTGCTGCTCACGGCGATCGGTGCCGGTTCCCTCCTGTGGGGCGCGCACGCGCTCGTCCTGACCGCCCTGTTCGCCTTCCGGGCCAGGGACACCGCACGCCTCGCCGGGTACTTCCTCTTCCGGCACGGCCGCGCCACCCTCGCCGCGGCTTCGCTGCTCGTCCTGACCGTCACCGGGACCACCCTTCTGACCGAGGCCCTGCCCGCCCTCCTGGCCGCCCCGTTGCTGCTCTCCCTGCTGCACAGCAGCCGTCCGGTGATCGCCGAGACCCAGGAGGAGTTCACCGTATGAGCCCGTCGAGCTCCAAGATCCCCTACGGCGGCGACTACAACCCCGAGCAGTGGCCGCAGGAGGTCCGGGACGAGGACCACCGCCTGTTCACCAAGGCCGGCATCGACACCCTCACCGTCGGCGTCTTCTCCTGGTCCCTCACCCAACCCGCCGAGGACACCTACGACTTCACGGTCCTCGACCGCATCCTCGACCGGGCGGCGGCCGAGGGCCGACAGGTCTGTCTGGCCACCGGCACGGCCGCCCTGCCGCCCTGGATCGCGCGCAAGTACCCCGAAGTCAACCGCACCGACTTCGAGGGCCGCCGACATCGCTACGGCCAGCGCCACAACTTCTGCCCCAGCTCACCGGCGTACCGCAGACTCGCCACCGGAATCGCGGCATGGCTCGCCGAACGCTACGCGGACCACCCGGCGTTGCTCGCCTGGCACATCAACAACGAGTACGGGGGCGTCTGTTACTGCGAGCTGTGTGCCGAGGCCTTCCGGGAGTGGCTGCGCGACAAGTACGACAGCCTCGACGCCCTCAACGACGCCTGGTGGACCACCTTCTGGTCGCACCGCTTCACCGACTGGGCCGAGATCGAGCCTCCGAACGCCCTCACCGAGCACTGGCGGGGCCCCGACCACACCGCCTTCCAGGGCATCACGCTCGACTACTTCCGCTTCACCACCGACGCGCTGCTCGGCTGCTTCCTCGCCGAGAAGGAGGTGATCCGCACCCATGACCCGGTCACCCCCGTGACGACCAACTTCATGGGCATGTTTCGCCCCCTCGACTACCACCGCTGGGCGCCCCACCTCGACTTCGCGTCCTGGGACAGCTACCCGCCCCTCGACGCCCCGCCGACCTGGACCGCCCTGGCCCACGACCTGATGCGCGGCCTCAAGGACGGCGCCCCGTTCTGGCTGATGGAACAGACCCCGTCCGCGACGGCGTGCCGCGACGTCAACCCGCTGCGCAGGCCGGGGGAGTTGCGCCTGGCCACCTTCCAGGCGATCGCCCACGGCGCCGACGCGGCCCTGTACTTCCAGCTGCGTGCCTCCCGCGGCGCCTGCGAGAAGTACCACGGGGCGGTCATCGGCCACGCGGGCCGCGACGACACCCGGGTGTTCCGCGAAGTGGCGGAGGTGGGAGGGGAGTTGGAGCTCCTGGCCGACGCGTCCCTCGGTGCCCGCACCCCCGCCCGCGCCGCCCTGGTCTTCGACTGGGACAGCTGGTGGGCCCTGGAGATCTCCGACGGCCCCTCGCGGCTGGTCAGGTACCTGGAGGTGGTCCACGCCTACTACCGGGCCGCCCAGCAGGCCGGAGCCGACGTGGACGTCGTCCCGCACACCGCCGACCTCACCCCGTACGACGTCGTCCTCGCCCCCGCCCTGCACATGGTCAAGGGCGACCTCGCCACCCGCCTCGAAGCGGTGGCGGAACGCGGCGGCACAGTCCTCACGACCTTCCTGTCCGGCCGCGTCGACGAACACGACCGCGCCTTCCTCGCCGACGTCCCCGGCCCCTTCGCCCCTCTCATGGGCATCCGGATCGACGAATGGGACTCCCGGCCACCGGAGTTCACCCAGCCCGTCCCGGAGCTCGACTCGCAGGGACGGCTCGTCTTCGAGATCGTGCGGCTGCGAGGAGCCGAGCCGGTCGCCACGTACGGCTCCGACTTCTACGCGGGGACTCCCGCCGTCACCCGTAACCGGTACGGGGAGGGCGAGGGCTGGTACGTCGCCACAGCTCTGGACCAGCCCGGGGTCGACCAGGTGGTGCGCCGCGTCCTGGCCCGCCACGACCTGGTCGGCCCCTACGCCGGCCTCGAGGGACTGGAGACGGCGACCAGGGTCGCTCCTGACGGAACCCGTCTGCTGTTCCTGCTCAATCACACGGCGGAGCCGGTCGAGTTGACGGCCCAGGTCACCGGAACCGACCTGCTCACCGGGAAGCGGACCGAGGCGGGCGCCCCGCTCACCCTCGATCCGCGGGGCGTCGCCGTCCTGCGCCCTCAGTAGATGCGTCGCCCCCGCTCGTCCGGCACCCCCGACTTGCGGAAGAAGTAGCTGTTGACCTGATCGCGCCACTCGCGGGCACTGCGGAGCTGCTCCTCGAACCGTTCCGTCACCCGCGCGTGGAGCGCCGGATCAACGAGCTCAGCCATCGAGGCCCACACCTCCCGGGCGGCCTCCACCTCCTCCACGCCCTCGAAGTGCGTGTCGTAGATGTGCTGGATCACCGTCTTGCCGCTCTTCAGCATGTGCCCGTACGACACGTGGTGGAAGAACAGCAGCAGCTCGTCGGGACAGGTCTCCCGAGACTCGTACACCTCGGCCCAGGGCTTTGTGTACTGCCCCGCGTACCCGGTCCCGCTCGCCACGCTCCGGTCCACGCCGACACCGTCACGGTCGGCGAAATGATAGGTGCCCCACGGGCTGTACTCGTAGCCGTCGACACTCGGCCCGTAGTGGTGCCCCGGCTGGACCATGAAGCCCACGCCGAGGGGAGCGGTGTACTTCTCGTACGTCCGCCACGAACCGGCCAGCACCGCGCGCACCCCCGCCGCCGGACCGTCGCCGAACGTGAGCCCGATCCACTCGTCGAGGACACCGTGCGGATCCGCTGCCGGATCCCAGGCCAGCCGGCCGAAGGTGTAAAGGTTCGCCTGGGCCAGCGGATGCCCGGTCCAGAACCGGTCGTCACCGACGTTGGACACGGCGACGAGCCCACCGCGCGCGGATGCGCCCACCGGGGACTCCCCGTCGATCCCGAACCGCAGCACCTCGCTCCACATCGGCCCCAGCCAGCACACGTGCCGCTGCTGCCCGGTGTACTCCTGCGTGACCTGGAGCTCCACCGCCAGCCGGGTACGCGGCATCGCCCCGATCAAAGGTGAGACCGGCTCCCGTACCTGGAAGTCCATCGGCCCGTGCTTGACCTGGAGGACGGCGTTGTCGGCGAACTCCCCGTCCAGCGGCACGAAATGGTCGTACGCGGCCCGCGCCCGGTCCGTCGAGCGGTCCCGCCAGTCCTGGCGGTGGTCGTAGACGAAGGCCCGCCAGTGGACGGTACCGCCATGCGGCTCCAGAGCGGCGGCCAGTATGTTCGCACCGTCGGCATGCGTGCGGCCGTAGGCGATCGGCCCCGGCTGCCCCTCCGAATCGGCCTTCACCACGAACCCGCCGAAGTCGGGGATCTCCGAGTAGACCCGAGCGGTCACCCCGCCCCACCACTCCCGCACCTCCGCGTCGAGCGGATCGGCCGTCTCCAGCCCACCCAGTACGACCGGCGCGGCGAAGGTCACCGACAGATGGGTGCGAATCCCGTACGGCCTCAACGCGCCCGCGATGTCCGCCACTTCAGGCAGTCGGTCGGTCAGCAGCCGCGCCTCGGCCGCGTGCACGTTGACGTTGTTCACGGCCACGGCGTTGATCCCGCAGGCCGCCAGCAGCCTGCCGTACGCCCGGACCCGGTCGAGGTCGCCGCGCGCCCGGCCGTCCTCCCAGAACAACGACCCCCCGGCGTACCCGCGCTCCACCTGACCCATGACCGGATGCACGGCCACGTTGTCCCAGTGGTCGAGCATCCGCAGCCCCAACTCGGGCCGGTGCAGCTCCCGTCGGGCCTCGCCGAGGAAGGCGGCCTCTCCGAGCCGTACGACATGGAAGAAGCCGTACAGCAGCCCGGCCCCGCCGGAGGCCGTGACGGTCGTACAGCCGGCCCGGCGGTCGTACGTGAACGCCTCGCTCCCGTCGTCGACGGTCAGGTCCAGCACGAGTTCGGGGTCGGTCCGCACGACCGCGCCCCCGAACCGCGCACAGGCCTGGGCCACTTCTCCGCGAACCGTGTCCACCAGCGGACCCGAGCCGCGGATCAGCGTCCGCCGGGTGCCGATCGGCCGGAACGCCCGGTCCGGCAGCCAGGCCGGATCGACACCCTGCATGAGACCCCCAACGCGTGCGCTCAGGCGAGCAGTTCGACCTCCGACACGACCGCCTCGTCGTCGAGCACCAGACGGTACTTCCGGTACGTACCCGGAGACCTCACGGTGAACGCCCGTGTCTGCCGGTCCCATGCGAAGGACTCCCCGGACCGGCGGTCGAGGGTCTTCCACACCGTCCCGTCGTTCGAGCCCTGGAGGGTCCAGCCGGTCGGTGCCCTCGTGTGGTCCCCGGCCGACGTCACCGTGTACTGGGCGCCCTTGACCTTCCCGGACACCGGAAGGTCGACCGAGGTGACGGTCGCGTCGGTGGCGGAGGTGTCGTCGAACAACGCCCCGTCACCGTCGAGTACGTCAGCCCGCGGCGTGGGCACCTTGTCGTCCTGGGTGATCGACACCGGAGCCGCGTTCTTCCCGGAGCCCCACTTCGACGGCCGCGGGCCCATGTCGAAGTCCAGGACGGCACCCTTGGACAACACCGAGTGGGGGAGTGAAGTCGACGTCCACGCGCGGCCGTTGACCTCCAGCCCCTGCACGTACACGTTCCGTGCGCTGTTCTTCGGTGCCCGGACCACCAGCTCCCGTCCGTTCTCCAGATGGACCGTCGCCTTCGTGAACAGCGGTGAGCCGACCGCGTATTCGCCGCTGCCCATCACCAGCGGGTAGAAGCCCAGCGCCGAGAACAGATACCAGGCGGACTGCTCGCCGTTGTCCTCGTCACCGTGATAGCCCTGCCCGATCTCGCTGCCCACGTACAGCCGCGACAGCACCTCACGGACGTTCTTCTGCGTCTTCCAGGGCTGACCTGCCGCGTCGTACATGTAGGTGACGTGGTGGGCGACCTGGTTGGAGTGCCCGTACATGCCCATCCGGACGTCCCGCGCCTCCGTCATCTCGTGGATGACACCGCCGTAGGAGCCGACGAACTCGGGTGAGGCCGTCTCGGGCGTAGCGAAGTACTCGTCGAGCTTGTCCGCGAGGCCCTTGCGGCCGCCGTAGAGGTTGGCGAGACCCCGGCTGTCCTGCGGGGCGGTGAAGGCGTAACCCCAGCCGTTGGTCTCGGTGTAGTCGTAACCCCACACCCGCGGGTCGTAACTCGCCGAGTCCACGCGCCAGTTGCCCGCCCTGTCCTTGCCCTGGAAGAAGCCGGCCCCCGGGTCGAAGAGGTTCACGTAATCCCGGGCCCGGTTGAGGAAGTACTCCGACTCCTCCTTGTACCGCTTGACGCCTGTCCTCGCGTACAGCGCCTGTCCCATCCGGGCGATGCCGTAGTCGTTGAGGTAGCCCTCCAGGGCCCAGGACAGACCCTCGTGGGTGTCGCTGCCGGTGTAGCCGAGGAAGGGCGAGGTCTCCATGCCCTTGCGGCCCACACCCGAGGAGGGAGGCACGACGGTCGCGTTCTTGAGAGCCGCTTCGTACGCCGACCCGGCGTCGAAGTCGACACCCTTGACGTACGCGTCCGCGAAGGCCACGTCCGAGGAGGTGCCGGTCATCAGGTCCGCGTACCCGGGGGAGGACCAACGGGAGGTCCAGCCGCCGTCCTTGTACTGCTGGACGAACCCGTCGACCATCTCACCCGCCTGAGTGGGCGTCAGGAGCGAGTACGCCGGCCAGGTCGTCCGATAGGTGTCCCAGAAACCGTTGTTGACGTACACCTTGCCGTCCACGATCTTCGCCCCGGTGTGCGTCGGGGTGTCGGGAGAGGGCATCGGGGAGAACGGGGACGCGTACTGGTACTTCGAACCCACCTTCTCGAAGCCCGAGTTGGGGTACAGGTACAGCCGGTACATGCTGGAGTACAGGGTGGTCAGCTGGTCCTCGGTCGCGCCCTCGACCTCGACCTTGCCGAGCAGCCGGTCCCACTGCCGCTGCGCCCGGTCCCGGACCGTCTCGAAGGACGTTCCGTCGGGGATCTCCTGGCGCAGGTTGTCCTTGGCCTGGTCGAGGCTGATGAGCGAGGTCGCCAGACGCAGGGTGACGTCACCGCCCTTGAACCGCATGTACCCCTTGACCCCGCTCGACGCGCCGTCCGTCACGGGCCGGTCGAAGACCCCGTACAGGAAGAGCCGTGTCGCCCCGGTCGACAGACCGGACTTGACGTCGGAGTACCCGCTGACGACGCCCGCCGTCGTGTCCAGGGTCAGCCCCGCCTGGTCCGTCACGTTGTCGAAGAGCACGCTCGTGTCGTCGCCCGGGTAGGTGAAGCGCAGCGCCGCCGCGTGGTCGGTCGGCGCCATCTCCGCCTTGATCCCGTTCTCGAACCGGACACCGTAGTAGTACGGCCGCGCGGTCTCGTTCTCGTGCCGGAAGGCCAGCTCCCGCGCCTCACGGCCGGTGTCCGGGGTGCCGGTGGCGGCCGACGGCATCACCTGGAAGGTCTGCCGGTCGCCCATCCACGGGCTCGGCTCGTGGCTCGCGCTGAACGCCTGGATCGTCGGCAGGTTGTCGGCGTTGTTGGCGCGGGCGTAGTCGTAGAGCCAGCTCAGCGAGGACGCGTTGGTCACCGGCGTCCAGAAGTTGAAGCCGTGCGGCACCGCGGTCGCCGGGAAGTCGTTGCCGCGCGAGAAGCCGCCGCTGGACTGGGTGCCCCGGGTGGTGAGCGCGTAGTCGGACAGATGCGCCTTCGGCTTCTCCGGCGCGGCCCGCTCGATCGTCACGTCGTCCAGCCAGCCCCGGAACTTCGCCGGCCCGACGGGGGAGTCGTACGCGAGGAGGATCCGGTCGACGGTCTTCCCGGCCGCGACCGACCCGATCCGCGAGACCACGTTGTTCCACTGGTTGACGTAGAGCACCTTGGCGGCGCCCTGTTCCTGCGGCGAGAGCCCGAATCCGTGCTGGTCGCGCGCCCCGAGGCCGCTCAGGAAGGTTCCGTCGGTGAAGGCGAGGTCCACCGACACGTTCGTCGCGTCGTAGTCCCGGTCGCCGTCGGCCATCGACGGGAAGATCCGGTACGACAGCCGGGTGCGCGCGCCGACCGCCACGTCCACGTCGAAGACCTTGTTGTACGAGTAGGCCCGCCCGTCCACCGTGTGCCGACCGGCGTAGCGCAGAGCCCTCTTTCCGGTGAATCCGGCGCCCGCCTTCGCGGTGGGCGACCCGCTCGGGCCCCGGTCGACCAGCGAGAGCATGTCCTGCGGCACCGGCCCGCCGCCACCGCCCGTGGAGAACTGCACGTCGGCGAGCTGGAGGAGGCCGGAGGCGCCGTTGTTCCGCGTGATGTCCAGCCGGAAGTGCCGGTACTCGGCGACGGCGTCCTGGGGGATGTCGTACGACTTCGTCTGGAACCGTTCGGCGAAGGTCTCACCCGAACGGGTGTCGAGGGTCTTCCAGTCCTTGCCGTCCGTCGAGCCCTCGAGCGTCCAGTCCCGGGGGTCGCGCTCGGCGAAGTCGTTGGCCGAGGTCAGCGCGTAGGTGAGCGCCTTGACCGGTTTGTCCAGGTCGAACTCGGCCCAGCCGGTGGACTCGAAGACCAGCCACTTGGTGCCGGGTTCGCCGTCGACGAGGTTCTCCTTGACCTCGCCGCCGCCGGTGTTCTCGGCGCTCGCCCGGACGTCCGTGACGTGGTCGGTGACATTGCCGGGGATGCCGGTGCTGTAGCCGCCGTCGACGCCGGAGGCCCGGCCGCCGTCGACGCTGTTGATCCAGTCGGGGGCCGGGTCACCCGCCTCGAAGGAGGACGCGAATCCCCCGTCGGCCCGAGGGGTCACCTCGGGCAGGGCGACCGCCGCTCCCTGCGAGGCCACCGTCACGCAAAAGGCGGCCGTGATCACGACCGCCGTACTCCTTCTGAGCCGAGTTCTGTACCGATCCATCGGCGAGTACCCTCCCTGCACGAGGACGGACAACGTTGTCAGCAGTTTCGTGCAAGGATCAGTAGTGGCCCAAGTGGACAGTGATGTCAAGGGGGTTGGCTGCGGCATTCGGGGCCTATGTCGCGGATTTTTCCGGCAAGCCTCGCACAGGGCGCTCATATTTCCGTGAGGTCTCAACTCGGAAAAGACCCATGGCCAACCTTGCATTCGATCTTGCTCCGCCGACCGGAAGTGGACTATACCTGTCGGCAATTCACACCTGTTGCACGAACCTCCACACGAACCTCCTGCACGAACCTGCTTGACCTGACCGCGGTGCCGGGAGGATCCGGTTCACCGCCTGAGTCCTGGAGAAGGCGAGGACTTGAGCATGGGATCCACTACCGCCGAGAACGACACGAACGGCTCCGCAGGTGTAGGCCGCCGAGACCTGATCAAACGGTCGGCCGCGCTCGGACTGATCTCCGTCCCGACGATGAGCTTCCTCTCCGCCTGCGCCAGCAGCGGCGGCGACGACAGCGGCGACAAGGCCAAGGCGGGCAAGAAGACCGCCAAGAACCCGCTGGCCGTCAACGACACGGCGCAGATGGAGTTCGTCCTGTTCGACGGTGGTTTCGGCAAGGAGTACGCCGAGGACGCCGTGAAGATCTACGAGAAGAACTTCCCCAAGGCCAAGGTGAAGTTCTCCGCCACCCAGAAGATCCAGTCCACGCTCCAGCCCCGCTTCAACCAGGGCACCCCGCCCGACCTCATCGACAACTCGGGCGCCGAGCAGATGGACATGGGCGTCCTGGTCGGCAAGAGCCAGCTCGCCGACCTCACCCCGCTCCTGGACGCCCCGTCCTACGACGACCCGAACAAGAAGGTCCGCGACACCCTGCGCCCCGGGATCGTCGAGATGGGCCAGTTCGACGGCGACCCGGTGTGGATCATGTACTACGCGTACACGGTCTACGGCGTCTGGTACTCGCAGAAGGCCCTGGACTCGCTCGACGAGCAGTACCCGGAGACCTGGGACCAGATGCTCGCGGTGTGCGCGAAGGCCAAGAAGAAGGGCATGGCGGGCTGGACGTACGCGGGCAAGTACCCGTACTACCTCCCCTTCTCGCTGTACCCGATGATCGGCAAGGTCGGCGGTGTCGAGGTCCTGGACGCCATCGACAACCTGGAGCCGAACGCCTGGAAGAACCCGGCGGTCAAGGCGTGTTTCGAGGCCTACTACGAGCTCTACAAGAAGGGCTACGTCCTCAAGGGCACCCCGGGCCTCGACCACATCCAGTCCCAGACCGCCTGGGCCCAGGGCAAGGCGCTGTTCATCCCGAACGGCTCCTGGGTGGAGAACGAGTCGGCGAACGTCATCCCCGCCGACTTCAACCTCGCCGTCTCCGCGCCCACCGGCATCGACTCCTCCGACAAGATGCCCTTCGGCACCATCTGGGCCTCCGGCGGTGAGCCCTTCATCGTCCCGGCCAAGGCGAAGAACACCGCGGGCGGCATGGAGCAGCTGCGCATCATGCTCAGCGAGGCGTCCTCGAAGAACTTCACGTCCAAGGTGAAGTCGCTGACCGCCTACAACGGCGGCACCGACGGAATCACCCTCACCCCGGGCCTCAAGTCCGGTGTGGCGGCGCTGAAGCTGGCCGGCGACAACGTGGTGAACCCGCGTCTGCAGGACTGGTACGTCCAGCTCCAGAAGGAGCAGATCGGGGTGGCGGGTCTCGGCGAGATGATGGCCGGCCGGCTCACTCCGGCGGAGGCCATCAAGAAGATCCAGGGCTACGCCGACGCGGCCGCGAAGGACTCGTCGATCAAGCACTACAAGCACCAGTAACAGCGACGGAGCAGCGATGCAGCACGGCAAGTACCGGTTCATCGTGGGGTTTCTGGCGCTGCCCCTGGGACTGTACGCGCTATTCGTGGTATGGCCGTTCATCCAGTCCATCTACTACTCGTTCACGGACTGGACCGGCCTGAGCCCCGAATTCAAGATGGTCGGCCTGGACAACTACCGGAGGATGCTGGACGACGAGATCTTCTGGAAGTCCTTGCAGCACAGCTTGATCTTCGCGCTCGTGCTGCCGCTGGTGACGATCAGCCTGGCGCTGTTCTTCTCCTTCATGATCAATGTCGGCGGACGGAAGAAAAGGGGAGGCCCGGTCGTCACCGGCGTCCGGGGCTCCTCCTTCTACAAGATCGTGTATTTCTTCCCGCAGGTCCTCTCGATCGCGATCGTCGCCCTGCTCTTCGCCTTCGCGTACAACCCGGACAGCGGGTCGATCAACTCGGTCCTGCGGGGCATCGGGCTCGACAGCGTCCAGCCACTGTGGCTGGGCGACCCGAGCCTCGCCCTGTGGGCCGTGATGGCGGTGCTGGTGTGGTCCACGGTCGGCTTCTTCGTGGTCCTGTTCAGCGCCGGTATGGCCTCCATCCCGACGGACCTGTACGAGGCCGCGCTGCTCGACGGGGCGGGCCGGGCCAGCACGTTCTTCCGGATCACCCTGCCGCTGCTGTGGGACACCGTGCAGTCCGGCTGGGTCTACATGGGCATCCTGGCCCTCGGTGCCGAGTCGTTCGCGGTCGTACAGATCATGACGACCGGGCCCGGCGGTCCCGACTACTCGACCACCGTCATGGTCCTGTACGTGTACCAGAAGGCGTTCCGTGACGGACAGGCCGCCTACGCCACCACCATCGGCGTCGCCCTGCTCGTCGTCACGCTGGCGTTCGCCGCCCTGGTGATGCGGCTGGGCCGGCGCGAGCGGCTGGAGTTCTGATCCGATGAAGACGACCGAAACCCCCGCCCCCGTACCGGCCGAGTCCGGTCTCCCCGTGTCCAAGGCCGACGGCCCGGCCGACCCGCCCCGCAGGGCGAAGAAGGACGGCAACGTTCTCAACGTCTTCTCGCACGGCGTCCTGATCCTCTGGGCGATCATGGTCGTGATGCCGCTGCTGTGGGCGGTGATGACGTCCTTCAAGGACGACAGCGCCATCTTCAACTCGCCCTGGGCGCTGCCGGACAAGCTGCACTTCGACAACTGGGCGCGCGCCTGGACCGACGCCAACATGAGCGACTACTTCCTGAACACCATTCTGGTGGTGGCGGGTTCACTCATCGGCACCCTGGTCCTCGGCTCCATGGCGGCCTACGTGCTGGCCCGGTTCGACTTCCCGGGCAACCGTTTCATCTACTACCTGTTCATCGGCGGCATGAGCTTCCCGATCATGCTGGCCCTGGTCCCGCTGTTCTACGTCGTGAACAACATGGGCCTGCTGAACACGATCCACGGGCTGATCCTGGTCTACATCGCCTACTCGCTGCCGTTCACGGTCTTCTTCCTGACCGCGTTCTTCCGCACCCTGCCGAGCTCGGTGGCGGAGGCGGCCTTCGTCGACGGGGCCTCGCACTCCAGGACGTTTTTCCAGATCATGCTGCCGATGGCCAAGCCGGGCCTGATCAGCGTGGGGATCTTCAACTTCCTGGGCCAGTGGAACCAGTACATGCTGCCCACGGTGCTCAACACCGACCCGGACAAGCGGGTGCTGACCCAGGGGCTGGTGCAACTCGCGGCCAGCCAGGGCTACAAGGGCGACTGGTCGGGCCTGTTCGCGGGCCTGGTGATGGCGATGCTCCCGGTCCTCGCCGCGTACATCGTCTTCCAGCGGCAGGTGGTGGCCGGGCTCACGGCGGGCGCCCTGAAGTAGACCCGGGGCCGCCCGCACGGGCGCTGCCTCTTCAAGATCCAGATCTTGAACGGGCGGCGCCCCTCAGTCATGGGCAAGAACGCGGATACTGTTCAACCTCTTGACGGGAGGCGACCCTAACGGCTCAGCTTAGAGTTCACTAGTTGGACATAGACGGGGCCTCATCGATGCGGTCCCGCGCGCGGGAGGTCGTCGTGGAGACTCCGGGGTCGCAGTCGTCGCTGCACCGAGCCAACCTGGAGCGGGTCGTACGGGCCGTCCGGCTGGCCGGGTCGCTCACGCAGGCGGAGATCGCCCGGACCACGGGACTGTCGGCCGCGACCGTCTCCAACATCGTCCGCGAGCTCAAGGACGGCGGAACCGTCGAGGTCACACCCACCTCCGCGGGGGGCCGGCGGGCCCGGGCGGTGTCCCTGAGCGGTGACGCCGGCATCGTCATAGGGGTGGACTTCGGGCACACCCATCTGCGCGTCGCGATCGGGAACCTCGCCCATCAGGTGCTGGCCGAGGAGTCCGAGCCGCTGGACGTGGACGCCTCCTCCACGCAGGGCTTCGACCGGGCGGAACAGCTGGTCAACCGGCTGATCGAGGCGACCGGCGTGGACCGCTCGAAGATCGCCGGGGTGGGCCTCGGGGTCCCCGGCCCGATCGATCTGGAATCCGGTTCCCTCGGCTCCTCGGCGATCCTGCCGGGCTGGATCGGCACCAAGCCCGCGGAGGAGCTCGGGGGGCGCCTCGGCGTGCCCGTGCACGTGGACAACGACGCCAACCTCGGCGCCCTCGGTGAGCTGGTCTGGGGCAGCGGCCGGGGGGTCAGGGACCTGGCGTACATCAAGGTCGCGAGCGGCGTGGGCGCCGGACTGGTGATCAGCGGCCAGATCTACCGTGGCCCGGGTGGCACAGCGGGAGAAATCGGGCATATTACTCTTGATGAGTCCGGCCCCGTCTGCCGTTGCGGCAACCGCGGCTGCCTGGAGACCTTCGCGGCCGCGCGCTATGTGCTCCCGCTGCTCCAGTCCAGTCACGGCACCGACCTGACCATGGAAGGCGTAGTACGACTCGCGCGGGACGGAGACCCTGGTTGCCGTCGGGTGATCGCCGACGTCGGCCGACACATCGGCAGTGGAGTCGCCAATCTCTGCAACTTGCTGAACCCGAGCCGAGTCGTCCTGGGCGGTGATCTCGCCGAGGCCGGTGAGCTGGTGCTCGGGCCGATCAGGGAGTCGGTCGGCCGCTACGCGATCCCCAGTGCGGCACGCCAACTGAGCGTGCTTCCCGGGGCACTTGGCGGGCGCGCGGAGGTGCTCGGAGCACTCGCCCTCGCACTCAGCGAGATGGGTGATTCGACCCTTTTGGACAGCACGCTGCATGCAGCGACACCTGCCTTCACTTAGAGAACGCAGGACGCCGTTGCCATCTCGTTAAGTATTTACTTCTTGACGTCGCACGTGTGGCCGAGTTGACTTCCAGCCACCTCGGCCGCAACGACGCGGCCTCGTCAGGGAGGTTTCTCAAGTGAACACGCTCATGCGTCGTGTGGCCGTATCCGTCGTCGTCAGTGCGCTCGCCGTCACGGCGGCCGCCTGTGGCAAGGCCGGTGACAAGAAGGACGACAGCGGGAGCAGCAGCGACTCCGGCAAGAAGTCGATCGGCCTGCTGCTGCCCGACAGCGTCACCACCCGGTACGCCAAGTTCGACAAGCCGTACTTCGACGCGAAGGTCAAGGAGCTCTGCTCCGACTGCACCCTCGAGTACGCCAACGCGGCGGGCAGCGCGGCCACCCAGGCCCAGCAGGTCTCCAGCATGATCACCAAGGGCGTCAAGGTCATCGCGATCAGCGCCGTGGACTCCGCCGCGATCAAGTCCTCCATCCAGGCCGCGGTCGACAAGGGCATCAAGGTCGTCGCCTACGACCGTCTCGCCCAGGGTCCGGTCTCCGCGTACATCTCCTTCGACAACGAGAAGGTCGGCGAGCTCCAGGGCCAGTCCCTGCTCGACGCGCTGGGCTCCAAGGCCACCCCGAAGTCCAAGGTCGTCATGATCAACGGTCTGGCCACCGACCCGAACGCCGCGCTGTTCAAGAAGGGCGCGCACAAGATCCTCGACGGCAAGGTCGACATCGCCTACGAGCAGGCCGGCGACTGGGACGACAAGGTCGCCGCGCAGAAGATGTCCGCGGCCATCACCCAGCTGGGCGCCAAGAAGATCGCGGGCGTCTACTCCGCCAACGACGGCATGGCCGGCGGTATCGCCACCGTCCTCAAGGGCGCCGGGATCAGCACGGTCCCGCTGACCGGTCAGGACGCGGAGCTCAGCAGCATCCAGCGGATCCTCGCGGGCACCCAGGCGAGCACCATCTACAAGGCGTACAAGCCGGAGGCCGACGGCGCCGCCGAGCTGGCCGTCGACCTGCTGGAGGGCAAGAGCATCGACTCGCTGGCCTCCACGTCGATGACCAGCGGTTCCGGTGACAAGGTGCCCTCGAACCTGCTGACCCCGGTCACGCTGACCAAGGACAACATCGAGAGCACCGTCATCAAGGACAAGCTCTACACGGTCGCCGACATCTGCACCGCGGACTTCGCCGCCGCGTGCAAGAAGGCCGGCCTGCAGTAGGCAGTCGGCCTGCAGTAGGCAGCCGCCCGGTGGGCCGGTCCGAGCCGTTACAACCCCGGTCGGCCCCCTGGCAACAGACCCTGTCCGGCGCCCCTCCCACCACCAGACCCCGCTGTGGGGCGGGCGCCGGGCAGAAGTACGGCGACAGCGACCGTTGCCAAGTGGCGCCCGCCGTGCGCATGTTCATCCTGTAAATCTGTGCCTCGCGCACAACTCTCCGCGGCTCACCCCAAGCGCGGCATCCCCGCCGGTCAGGCGGCGAAGGAGATGGTTCACGTGTCCGCTACGCCCGTGCTGGCGTTGCGCGGAGTCTCCAAGCGGTTCGGTGCGGTTCAGGCCCTCACCGACGTTGAGCTGGAGGTCCATGCCGGAGAAGTGGTCGCCCTGGTCGGCGACAACGGCGCAGGAAAGTCCACCCTGGTCAAGACGATCGCCGGAGTGCACCCCATCGATGAGGGAGTCATCGAGTGGGAGGGCAACCCGGTCAGCATCAACAAGCCGCACGACGCCCAGGGACTCGGCGTCGCGACCGTCTACCAGGACCTCGCGCTCTGCGACAACCTCGACGTCGTCGGCAACCTCTACCTCGGCCGCGAGCTGCTGCGCCGGGGCGTCATCGACGAGGTGACGATGGAGAAGAACTCCCGCGAGCTGCTGTCCACGCTCTCCATCCGCATCCCGAGCGTCCGCATCCCGATCGCGAGTCTGTCCGGCGGTCAGCGCCAGGTCGTCGCCATCGCGCGCGCCCTGATCGGCGACCCCAAGGTCGTCATCCTGGACGAGCCCACCGCGGCCCTCGGCGTCGAGCAGACCGCCCAGGTCCTCGACCTCGTCGAGCGCCTGCGTGAACGCAACCTCGGCGTCATCCTCATCAGCCACAACATGGCCGACGTCAAGGCGGTCGCCGACACGGTCGCCGTGCTGCGTCTGGGCAAGAACAACGGCGCCTTCTCGGTGAAGGACACCAGTCAGGAAGAGATCATCTCCGCCATCACCGGTGCCACGGACAACGCCGTGACCCGCCGTGCGGGGCGTCGCAGCACGGAGGCCGCGAAGTGAGCGACACGTCGAAGGCAGAGAAGACGGACGGCATGGTCGAGTCACAGACCACCGTGGCCCCCGCAGACGACCCCACGGCCGCCGCCGTACCGGTTGTCGACCCCCGCCTGCTGGTCCGCGAAGAGGGCCTCAAGGGCTACTGGACCGAGTTCAAGCGCCGGGTCAAGGGCGGTGAGATCGGCTCCCTGCCGGTCGTCGTCGGCCTGATCATCATCTGGACCATCTTCCAGGTGAAGAACGACCGGTTCCTGAGCGCCGAGAACCTGTCCAACATCAGCTTCTACCTGTCGGCCACCGGCATGATCGCCATCGGTCTGGTGTTCGTGCTGCTGCTCGGCGAGATCGACCTGTCCGTCGCCTCGGTCAGCGGACTCGCGTCGACGCTGTTCGCCGTGTTCGTGGTCAACCACGGGGTGAACGTCTGGCTCGCCCTGCTGCTGACCATCGCGATCGGCGTCGGCATCGGTTCCCTGCACGGCTGGTTCTTCGCCAGGATCGGCGTACCGGCCTTCGTGGTGACCCTCGCCGGCTTCCTCGGCTGGAACGGCCTGATGCTGTGGCTGCTCGGCTCGACCGGCACCATCAACATCCCGGACAACGGCCCGGTGCACCTGCTCGGCCAGCGTTCCTTCTTCATGGACCAGGCCATCATCGGCGCCTACCTCCTGGCCGCCCTCGGTGTCGCCTCCCTGCTCGTCGGATCGCTCATCGAGCAGCGCCGCCGCAAGGCCGCGGGAGTGCCCCACAAGACCACCGCCGAGATCGCCCTGCGGGTCGGCGCCCTGGCGGTCGCCGCCTTCGTCGCGGCGTACGTGCTGAACTCGTCGTCCGGTGTCTCCAACGCGCTGGTGATCTTCCTCGCCTGCCTGGTGATCGTGGACTTCGTGCTGCGCCGTACGACGTTCGGCCGCAAGGTGTTCGCGGTCGGTGGCGGGATCGAGGCGGCCCGGCGTGCGGGTATCAACGTGCCGATGATCCGGATCGCGGTCTTCGCGATCGCCGGTGGCTTCGCCGCGATCGGCGGCATGTTCTTCGCCGGCCAGACGCAGAGCGCCTCGCTGACGTCCGGCGGCGGCAACACGCTGATGCTGGCGATCGCCGCCGCGGTCATCGGCGGCACGTCGCTCTTCGGCGGACGCGGCACCGTGTGGTCGGCGCTGCTGGGCATGCTGGTCATCCAGTCGATCCAGACCGGTCTGGACCTGCTCAACATGAACACGTCGATCCAGTACATGATCACCGGCGGCGTGCTGCTCGGCGCGGTCGTGATCGACTCCGTCTCGCGCAAGAGCCAGAAGGCCGCGGGGCGTGGATGACGTCGTAGCGCAGTAGCCGTAGGGCGGCCGCGCGTGCCCGGCACCTCACAGGTGCCGGGCATCGTCATGTCGTAGGAACATCTGCTCCTGGGTACAGCCGATCAGGTGACATACGACCCACTGGGCGGGCGTCGTCCGTCCAGGCGGAACATTAGACTCGACACGCCCGGCAAAGCTCGATCAGCTCTAATGCAAGGAGGCACGGGTGCCGCTGCTGACCCGTATCAGGGGACCGCGTGATCTGGACCGGCTCAGCCTTGAGGAGCTGGACCAGCTGGCGGAGGAGATCAGGAGCTTCCTCGTCGGCGCGGTCTCCAAGACCGGCGGCCACCTCGGCCCCAACCTCGGTGTGGTCGAGCTGACCATCGCGCTGCACCGGGTGTTCGACTCGCCCAAGGACCGGGTGCTCTTCGACACAGGGCACCAGTCCTATGTGCACAAGCTGCTCACCGGGCGCCACGACTTCTCGAAGCTGCGCACCAAGGGCGGTCTGTCCGGCTACCCCTCGCGCGCCGAGTCCGAGCACGACGTCATCGAGAACAGCCACGCCTCGACCGTTCTCGGCTGGGCCGACGGGCTCGCGAAGGCCAACCAGGTGCTCAAACGGGACGACCACGTCGTCGCCGTGATCGGTGACGGCGCCCTCACCGGCGGCATGGCCTGGGAGGCGCTGAACAACATCGCCGACGCCAAGGACCGGCCGCTGGTCATCGTCGTCAACGACAACGAGCGGTCGTACTCGCCGACCATCGGCGGCCTCGCCAACCACCTCGCCACCCTGCGCACCACCGACGGCTACGAGCGCTTCCTGGCCCGCGGCAAGGACCTCCTCGAGCGCACCCCGGTGGTCGGCCGCCCCCTGTACGAGACCCTGCACGGGGCCAAGAAGGGCCTCAAGGACTTCATCGCGCCCCAGGGCATGTTCGAGGACCTCGGCCTGAAGTACGTCGGCCCCATCGACGGCCACGACATCGAGGCGCTGGAGTCGGCACTGGCCCGCGCCAAGCGGTTCGGCGGCCCGGTCATCGTGCACTGCCTCACCGAGAAGGGCCGCGGCTACAAGCCCGCCGAGCAGGACGAGGCCGACCGCTTCCACGGCATCGGCCCCATCCACCCCGACACCGGCCTGCCGATCAAGGCCTCCGCCGCCAGCTGGACCTCCGTCTTCGGCGATGAGATGGTCAAGCTGGGCCGGGAGCGCGAGGACATCGTCGCGATCACCGCCGCCATGCTCCAGCCGGTCGGCCTGAAGAAGTTCGCCGACACCTTCCCGGACCGCATCTACGACGTGGGCATCGCCGAGCAGCACGCGGCCGTCTCCGCGGCCGGCCTCGCGACCGGCGGGCTGCACCCCGTCTTCGCCGTCTACGCCACCTTCCTCAACCGCGCCTTCGACCAGGTCCTCATGGACGTCGCCCTGCACAAGTGCGGGGTCACCTTCGTGCTCGACCGGGCCGGCGTCACCGGCGACGACGGGGCCTCGCACAACGGCATGTGGGACATGTCGATGCTCCAGGTGATCCCGACGCTCCGGCTCGCCGCCCCGCGCGACGCCGAACAGCTGCGCGCCCAGCTGCGCGAGGCCGTCCAGGTCGACGACGCGCCGACCGTGCTGCGCTACTCCAAGGGCGTCGTCGGCCCCGCCGTACCCGCCGTGGGCACCGTCGGCGGCATGGACGTCCTGCGCGAGCCGGGGACGGACACGCCCGACGTGCTCCTCGTCTCCGTCGGCGCCCTGGCGCCCATGTGCCTGGAGATCGCCGGGCTCCTCGACAAGCAGGGCATCTCCACCACCGTCGTCGACCCGCGCTGGGTCAAGCCGGTGGACGAGGCCATGGCCCCGCTCGCCGAGCGGCACCGCGTGGTCGTCACCGTCGAGGACAACTCCCGCGTCGGCGGAGTCGGTTCGGCGATCGCGCAGGCCCTGCGCGACGCGGGCGTCGACATTCCGCTGCGCGACTTCGGCATCCCGCCGCGCTTCCTCGACCACGCCTCCCGCGCCGAGATCATGGCGGAGATCGGGCTCACCGCACCCGACATCGCCCGCCAGGTCACCGGCCTGGTCTCCAAGCTGGACGGCCGGTACGACACGGCCCCGGCGGAGGCCGAGCCGGCCCGCGACTAGACACACCCGGATGGGCCGGTCACACCACTCCTGACAGTGGTGTGGCCGGCCCGTTCGCGTGAATCCGCCCGCGCCGGGGCATACGACCTAAGCCCCCTCTCGATCATGTCGAGGACGACACTGCGTGGGAGGTACCCGTGAGCAGCACCCTCTTCCGGACGAAGAAGGTCGAACAGTCCATCCGCGACACCGAGGAGCCGGAACACGCGCTCAAGAAATCCTTGTCCGCGCTGGATCTGACCGTCTTCGGCGTCGGCGTCATCATCGGCACCGGCATCTTCGTCCTGACCGGCACCGTCGCCAAGAACAACGCCGGCCCGGCGGTCGCCCTGGCCTTCGTCGTCGCCGGCGTGGTCTGCGCGCTCGCCGCGCTCTGCTACGCCGAGTTCGCCTCCACCGTCCCGGTGGCGGGCTCGGCGTACACCTTCTCGTACGCCTCCCTCGGTGAACTGCCCGCCTGGATCATCGGCTGGGACCTGGTCCTGGAGTTCGCGCTCGGCACCGCGGTCGTCGCGGTCGGCTGGTCCGGCTACATCGCCTCGCTGCTCGACAACGCGGGCTGGCATCTGCCGGATGCGCTCAGCGGCCGGGACGGGGCCGACGGCTTCGGCTTCGACATCCTCGCCGCCCTGCTCGTCCTGGTGCTCACCGGCATCCTCGTACTCGGCACGAAGCTGTCCGCGCGGGTCACCTCGATCGTCGTCGCCGTCAAGGTGACGGTCGTCCTCGTCGTGATCATCGCGGGCGCGTTCTTCGTCAAGAGCGGCAACTACGACCCGTTCATCCCCAAGTCCCAGCCGGTGGACGCGGGCGGAGACCTCCAAGCCCCGCTCATCCAGCTGATGTTCGGCTGGGCCCCGTCCAACTTCGGCGTGATGGGCGTCTTCACGGCCGCCTCGGTCGTCTTCTTCGCCTTCATCGGCTTCGACGTCGTCGCCACGGCCGCCGAGGAGACCAGGAACCCGCAGCGCGACATGCCGCGCGGCATCCTCGGCTCGCTCCTCATCTGCACGACCCTCTACGTCGCCGTGTCGATCGTCGTGACCGGCATGCAGAAGTACACCGACCTGTCCATCACGGCCCCGCTCGCCGACGCCTTCAAGGCCACCGGGCACCCCTGGTTCGCGGGCTTCATCAGCTTCGGCGCCGCGGTCGGTCTGACGACGGTCTGCATGATCCTGCTCCTCGGCCAGACCCGGGTCTTCTTCGCGATGAGCCGCGACGGTCTGCTGCCCACCTTCTTCTCCCACGTCCACCCGAAGTTCCGGACCCCGCACCGCCCGACCATCCTGCTCGGCGTGATCATCGCGATCGTCGCGGGCTTCACACCCCTGAGCGAGCTCGCCGAACTGGTCAACATCGGCACCCTGTTCGCGTTCGTGGTCGTCGCGATCGGCGTCACCATCCTCCGCCGCACCCGCCCCGACCTGCCCCGTGCCTTCCGCACCCCCTGGGTCCCGGTCGTCCCGATCCTGTCGGTGCTGGCCTCCCTCTGGCTGATGCTCAACCTGCCGACCGAGACCTGGCTGCGGTTCGGGATCTGGATGGTCCTCGGCTTCGTCGTCTACTTCCTCTACGGCCGCTCGCACAGCCGCCTCGGTCGGCAGGAGGAGACGAGGGCGGCCGGGACGAAGTGAGGACGACCGCCGGAGATCCGAAGTAGCCGCTCGCCCTTGCTGCTCTGCTCCGCCGGACCGGGGGCAGAGCAGCGAGCTCATCACCCTGTGCACATCTGACCGACAATATGCGGAAGCTGGCTCGTAACCTGCCTTTGCCGCTCTTGTCACTGACCGGAAGCGGCCCCGATGATGGACAAAGCAGTGACGGTGTGCCACATCTCGACCGCTTGACGCGAAGGAGATCGTGATGACGAATGACGGAGAGGCTTCCGGGGCGCTTGTCGACGAGATACCGGCAGAGCACCCTGAACCACCGCAGGTCACCATGCACATCCCCGACTGCGAGAGGATCCCGCTGGACCGGCTCGGAAACATCAACGAGCCGACCCTGACCAGGCTGCTCTCGACCACCGCGCGGCAGCCGAGCCCCGGCTTCAACTCCAGTATCTGACCGCACTGACGTCCCGGTTCTCACTCACGGCAACCACGTCGCCCTATGGATTCACCTCGGGCCGACGCAAGGCCTGACGTGACATCAAGTACTGCTCTACCGTGAGAACATGGGGCCCTTCAGTGCGGTTTCTACCCCTTCCGAGGGCATGGGGCGACTGGCGGGAGAGGTGCGGATGACTCCGGGGACCGTGCGCGGCGCTCGCTCACAGACGTGGATGCTCCGCCGCCCGGCGGAGCATCGGCGGCCCGTCACGGAGGCCGACCGTGTCTGAGGTCCTCGACCACAGCCGGCCGCGCCGCAGCGTCCAGCAGCCCTACGGCTTCCTCAGCTACGGCCGCACCCCGAACGTGCCGGACCGCGACCGTCCGCCGGACGAGCGACTGGTGCGTTTCCACGCCAAGCTGACCGATGACCTGATGGAGCTCACCGACCTGGACGCCATGGTTCCCGCGGTCTACCTGGACAAGCGCATACCGGTCGGTTCCGAGTGGGAAGGCGAGCTGAAGGAGCGCCTCGCGCGCTGCCAGGTCCTCGTACCGGTCCTGTCCCGACGGCTGTTCACCAGTCCGTGGTGCCGCCTGGAGTGGGATTGTTTCCAGCGGCGTCAGGAACTGCAGCGCAAACGGGGGACATTCACCCGCCAAGCCGTTGTCCCGGTCCTGTGGAATGCCCTGCGCGCCGAGGAGATTCCGCGGCCCTACGCCGATCTGCAGTACACCCACGAGGACTTCGGCGCCGACTACGCGAGTGTGGGGTTGCTGGGCCTGGCGACCCAGGGACGGCACACGACCTTCAACAAGGTGATCTACCAACTGGCCCTGAAAATCGTTGAGGTGGCCGTCAGCGCGCGCCTGGAGCCCTGTGATCCCAGCGACTTCGACGACCTCTTCGTCGGCCTGAACGGCTCTGCGGGGGAGGAGCACCGATGAACAGGACACGTCGGATCTTCGTCAGTTACGCCTCGGCCCTGCCGCCGGGCAGCGACCTGGACGAAGGACGCCCGGCGGCAGACAAGAACGTGAAGGAGTTCTATACCGACCTCATGGCCGCGGTCGCGTCCATGAGCGGTTCCTTCGTCGCTCGTCTCGATGCCGCCGGCCATGGCGGACCGGACGCGGCACGAGCCCTCCACCGCTGCCATGTGTTCGTGCCCCTGATCACCCGCCGCTACTTCACCGACGTCCGATGCGGCCGGCAGTGGTACGCCTTCGCCAACCGCTCCCACCGGGGCGTCCTCGCGCCGGTGCTGTGGACGCCGGTTCCGACCACCGCGTACCCGATCCCCCTCGACCTGGATCTGCCCGTGCCCGGCCTGCGGACGCAGCCGGTGCGGGTGGAGAACTCCGCGGCCGAGCGCTATGCGCAAGGTGGCCTGTACGGGCTGCGGCAGTACTCCGATCACCCGGAGTACTACGACCAGTGCATACGACGGATCGCCCAGTTCGTCGTCGAGGCAGCGAACCAGGCCCCCGATCCCGTTCCCGGCAGTGCCGAGTTCACCGAGCTGGACGACATACCGGACGCGTTCGCGGCGTCGTTCTCGCACCCGCTGGGCATCGTGGTGCTCGCCCCGGACATCCACCACCTGCCGCCCGGCAGAAGGGACACCAAGTACGGTCCCGAGCCGCGCGACTGGCAGCCCTTCAGCGACGGCTACGGCATTTCGTTGGCTGAACGCACCGCCGAACTCGCCCGCAACATCGGCTTCGCCCCTCAGATCCGCACCTACGACGAAATCGAATCCGTCTTCCTCGGGCAGCGCGAGGCAGCCCAACCCTGGGTGCTCATCCTCGACCCGTGGATCCTGCACGACCGCACGGTCTCGGCACGGCTGCGGGCCTTCGACAGCCGGGACCTGCCCTGGGTGACGGTGATGACTCCGCTGGCGGACGACGCGCAGACCCGCGGCGCGCGCGAGCAGATCGACGCCCTGCTGCGCGAAGCCCTGCCCCGGCGACTGAGCGGCGGACGGGCCATCCAGCGGGCCGCGGTGGCCGGGATCGACAACTCGGAGGCCTTCACCTCCCGTTTCATGGAGCTCGCCGACAGCGCGGCCCATCAGTACCTCAACCGAATTCCGCTTCGATCCTCTGCCGCAGGCCAGGACAACGCCCGTGGTGACCAGGAGGCCCAACCGTGACCGGCGTGCTCCCCCGCCCCGACGGCGGCAAGATCGTGACGTTCTACAGTTACAAGGGCGGCACCGGGCGCACCATGGCCCTGGCCAACGTGGCCTGGATCCTGGCCTCGCGGAGCAAGCGGGTCCTGGTGGTCGACTGGGACCTGGAGGCGCCGGGACTGGACCGCTTCCTGAGTCCGTTCCTGGGAACCGACGCGCTGCGCGGACGCCCTGGCGTACTCAACCTCATCAGTGACTACATGCTGAGGGTCGACTCCCTGGGCGACGTCGAGCTCGACAACCACTGGATCAGCGACCAGGCCGACATTGCCGGGGCGGTCTCCCCGCTGGCGTGGGACTTCCCCGACGACGGCCGGCTGGACTACATCTCGGCCGGCCGCCAGGACCGCAACTACTCCTCCATCTTCTCCCAGTTCAACTGGAACCTCTTCTACGCCAAGCAGTACGGCGGCCAGTTCCTGGACGCCCTGTGCGCCAAGTTCCGGCGTGGCTACGACTACATCCTCATCGACAGCCGCACAGGTCTCAGCGACATCTCCGACATCTGCACCTTGCACTTCCCCGATGTGCTGGTGAACTGCTTCACCCACAACGACCAGAGCATCGAGGGCGCGGCCGCGGTCGCCCGGCGTGTCGAGGACACCTACGGCGAGCGGCGCATCCGGATCCTGCCGGTGCCGATGCGGGTGGTGGACGCCGAGGCGGACCGTCTGGACGCCGCGCGGGCGAAGGTGCGGCTCACCTTCGACCAACTGCTGGGACGCACCCGGTACGTCGATCCACGCAGCTACTGGGGCAATGTCGAGGTGCCGTACAAGCCCACGTACGCCTACGAGGAGATGCTCGCGACCTTCCGTGACGAGCCGGGTACCCACGCCTCCCTGCTCGCCGCCTGCGAACGGCTGACATCGGTCATCACCGAGGGCGACGTGACCTCCCTCGTCCCGATGACGGACGAGGAACGGCAGGACTACCTCAAGACCGTCGTCCGCCGCCGGCCCCCGGACCCCACCCACGTGTTCCTGAGCCATGTGCCCGAGGACCAGGTGTGGGCCGACTGGATCAGACGGGTCCTGGGCGACGCCGGGTTCACCGTGGGCGACGCCGGTGCCGAGGACGGTTCCGCCGCCGGCATGCCGCTGCGCGAGAACACCGACAGCAAGGTACGCGGCGCCTCTCGCACGGTGGCCGTGGTGTCCGCCGCCTATCAGCGGTCCCCGCATGCCAGAGCGGTGTGGGAGGCCGTGGCCGCCTCCGATCCCATGGGCAAGAGGCGCATCCTGGTGCCGATCCAGGTGAGCGACGTACGACTGGAGCATCCGTTCTCGGACCGGATGCCGATCCATCTGGGCAGCATGACCGAGGAGAAAGCCAGGAACGCCCTGCTGCTGGCCCTCGACGCGAACGCCGTTCAGAGTGAGCACCTCGCAGACACCGCGGTCGGCGGCCCCCGCTTTCCGGGGACCGAGCCGCTCGTCTGGTCCGCCCCGATGCGCAACGCGGCCTTCACCGGCCGCACCGATCTGCTGGAGAACCTGCGCCTGAGGCTCGCGGACACCGGCACCGCAACTCTCCTGCACGGAATGGGCGGGGTCGGCAAGACCCAGCTGGCCATCGAATACGCCTACCGGCATCGCGGCAACTACGACGTCGTATGGTGGATCGACTCGCGTCACAGCGACCTCGCCATGCGCCAGTACTCCGAACTCGCCCCGCACCTGGGCGTCGAGGAACGCGACAGCATCGGAGCCACCGCGGACGCGGTGCGGGACGCGTTGCGCCGGGGCGCGAAGTACGACCGTTGGCTGCTCGTCTTCGACAACGCGACCGCGCCCGAGGCGATCGAGCGACTGCTGGTCAACAGCCCGACCGGCCATGTCCTCATCACCACGCGCAACGAGGGCTGGGCCCAGGTCGGCGAACGTATCGAGGTCGACGTCTTCTCCCGCGCCGAGAGCGTCGAGCACATCCTGTACCGGGTGTCCGCCATCAGTGCGGAGGACGCCGACCGGGTCGCGGAGGCGCTCGGAGATCTGCCGCTCGCTGTCGACCAGGCCGCCGCCTGGCTGAACGAGACCGGCCAGGACGCCACCAGGTACCTGAAGCTGCTGCGCACACAGCTGGCGACCCTGGAGGCGGACGCCGACGCCCAGACCTTTCCATTGCAGGTGGGCGCGACCTGGAACATCTCCATCCAGCAACTCAACGCCCCCGTCGCCAGACGGCTGTTGCAGCTCTGCGCGCATTTCGGCGCGGACCCCATTTCCCTCGGCCTGGTGCACGGCAAGGAAATGGGCGAGGCTCTCAGCGAACTCCAGCCGGGCGGCGACGGGTTGGCCCTGGTGAGCCGGGCGGTCCGACAACTGCATCGCTTCGCCCTGGCCAAGGTCGACCGTACGACCAGCAGCATTCAGGTGCACCGGCTCGTCCAGGCGGCCGTGCGCTCGTCGATGTCCGTCGAGGAGCGGGAAGAGGCGCTACGCGTCGTGCGTGATGTGCTCAGCGGCGCCCGGCCTGCCCAGGGCGACGTGGAACACCCGGACAACTGGTCCTTCTACAACACGATCTGGCCGCATCTGAAGGCGCCCTGGACCAAGTACTCGCTCGACGACCGGATCCGGCGGCTGATGACCGAGTGGCTGCGGTACCTGCGGGCGCGCGGCGAGTACGCCGACGCCCTGGCCCTCGCGGAAGAACTGCTGGTCATCTGGCAGAAGGAAGCCGGACCGAACGACCGCTGGACCCTGCACCTGCGCTTCGAGATGGCCAACGTGCTGCGTGCCCAGGGTTGGTACAGGAGGGCGCTCGACACGGACCAGGACGTCTACGAGCGCCAGCGCGAGGCACTGGGCGACGACGACGCCCACACCCTGATGACGGCCGGTGGCCTCACAGCGGACCTGCGAGCCGTGGGCCAGGTCGACAGGGCGCTGGAGATCGACCGGAGGACCTACGACCGGTCAGTGGATCTCTTCGGCGAGGACCACCCCAGGACCCTGTTCGCGGCGAACAACCTGGCCGTGTCCATGCGCATGGCCGGGGACTGCTTCGAGGCGCAGAACGTCGACAAGGGCAACCATGTCCTGCGTGCGCAGACCCTGGGCGCACAGCACCCGTACACCCTGTTCTCGCTGATCAACCTCGGCCGTGACCTGCGTTCCTGCGGCGCGTACGAGGCCTCGGCCGAGATTCTGCGTCGCGTCCACGAGACGGCCGTCGGTCTCGGACCGACGTCGGTGCCCGCGCTGGAGGCCGCCAAGGCCCTCGCCATCACGCTGCGCCGACTCGACAAGTTGGACGAGGCCATCAGCCTCAGTACAGGCGTGCTGGACATCTATCAACGACGGCTGCCCGACGCCTCTCCGGAGACGCTCGTCGTGCGTCTCGGTCTCGCGGGCCATCTCTCGGCGGCCGAGCACCACGAAGAGGCCTGTGCCGAGACAGCCGACCTGCTGGAGCGGTTTCGGACTGCGCTCGGAGAGGCGCACCCCAACACACTGGCATGCGCGGTCAATCACGGAATCAACCTGCTGGCGACCGGCAGGGCCGCCGAGGCGCGCGAGGTGTGTGAACAGGCCCGCGCCGCCCTGCGGACCACGCTCGGCGTGGACCACCCCTTCAGCATGAACTGCCAGATGAACCTGGCCAATGCCGAGGCCGCCCTCGGAGAGACCGAGACGGCCGAACACAACTACCGCCAGGCGTACCAGGAATTGTGCGAGCGTCTCGGTAACGGCCATCCCACGCCCCTGACCTGTCAGGGGAACCTGTCGATCCTGCTGCAGGAGACGGGCCGTCCCGAGGAGGCGGAGCGGCTGGCCCGAGAGAGCCTTCAGGCCCTCAGCGGCAAGCTCGGGGAGGACCACTCGAAGGTGGTCAGGTTGCGCGCCGGCCGACGAGTGGGGCTGGAACTCGACCCGCACCCGATCTGAGTGTCCGCGGGGTCACGCTGTTGTCGCGACGTCCACTCTCGCCTGTTCCAGCAGCCAGCTCAGCACGTTCGGCAGCAGGGACACGGCAGCGAAGTGCGCCACCGACGGTTCCAGCACGACGGTCGCGCGCTCGATCCTGCTTGCCAGCCACTTGAAGTGCTCGACGGGTGAGAACACGTCGTTCTCCCCGTGCCACAGCAGAAGGGGCATCGCGATCTCGGTCGGGTCGAACCCCCACGGTTTGCTGAAGGCGAGGGCGTCGTCGATCCAGCCGTCCGCGTTCTTCTCGATCCCGGCCATGAAGTTCTTGTGCAGCAGACGTCGGATCCCGGCGTCCGCCACCACCTGGCGGTCCACGTCGGGCATCTCGCCGTCGAGGTCCTTCAGCAGGGCCATGGGGTCGGCCCGCATGGCGTCCGCGTTCTGCACCAGAGTGCTTCGCAACACTCCGCGGTACTTGCGCGCGTTCCTGTACTCACGGACGTTCGACTCCGTCATCCCCGCGAACCAGTCCAACTCCGGTGCGTCGGGCGGCGCGAGGCTCACCATCACGGCGGCGCTGTGCACCCTGTCGGGCAGACGTGCGGCGCACGCGAGCGCGTGGGGGCCGCCTCCGGACCGGCCGACCACGGAGAACTCCTCGAGCTCCAGGTGGTCGGCGATGTCCTCGACGTCCGCGGCGGCATCGACGACCCGGCGGCCGGGGCTGCGCGTCGAACCGCCGTAGCCGGGACGGTCGTAGGCGATCAGGCGGATGCCGAGCTGATACAGCACCATCGATCGGGGGCGCGGTCCCTGATGACTGCCGGGAGTTCCGTGCAGCAGAAAGACGGGGTGCCCTTGAGGGTCACCCCAGGACTCGAGGACGAGCTGTCGCCCGTCTCTGCTGCGAGCGGCGCGTGCCACTTCTGCCTCCCGTCCATCGGCCCTCAAGCGTGCCGGAATCCTCTCAGAGCGACGGGTACTGCTGAGACAGCATTGCGGGTCGGCGTCGGCTCGTCATCGGAATGTGACCAGAATGTCGAAATCTCGCCCGAACAAGGCCAGCTTATGCCCCTTTCGGCAGGTTGGCCTGGGCTGGAAGACCCTGTTGCCGGATCCATGGCCCTCGTGTGGCGGGCGCTAGCCGCGGACAGCCCGCGGCCCGGTCACCTCGGCGCCCAACTCCGCCACCCGCCGCCGCAGTTCCCGATCGGCCGTGACCACCAGCACCCGCCGCTCGCCGGCCCCCGCCACCAGCTCCACCATCCGGTCGTCCCCACTGCCGGGCGCGCTCTCCACCCGAACCCCCGGCACCGACTCCACCCCCCGAGCCGCCCCCTCCACCACCAGCACGATCTCCACCGCCCCGTCCCGCCCGGGCACCCCGTCCGCGGCCAGCCGGTCCCGGAGCCGCTGCGCCGCTCCCCGCCGGTCCCGCCACCATCCGTCGGGCACGGAACCGACGACATTCGCGGCGTCCACGACGACCAGCAGCGCGTCACTCATGGCCCCAGCGTCCCACGCCCGGCCCACCCGGAGGCGGTACAGGCCGCCCGATTAGAGTGGACCCGTGTCCATGGCCCGTACAGTGAACGGCAACTGGCTCATCCGCGCCCGGGACGGCCGGCTCGGCGTCTACACCACCCGTGACAATGCCGTGTGGTGCCGGGCCGAGCAGCGACCCGGCGGCACCTGGTCGCCCTGGCGCAAGGTCGGCGGCGAGCAGCGTCTGCACGCCGTACTCGCCGTGGGCCAGGGCGCCGACGGCTACGCACACCTCGTCTCCTGGCGCCCCACCAAGGCCAAGGAGTCGGGCCTCGTGCACTCCACCCACTTCCGCGTCCACCTCGCCGCCCTCGACTGGGCCCCGGCCGGCCACCCGGACAAGGCGGGTGCGCGCACCGGCGTGCCCGCCGTGGCCGTCGACGCGGAGGGCCGGGCCCATGTCTTCGTCGGCAACCGCGGCCGGGGCGTGCACGCCCTCGTGCAGAAGGAGCGCGGCGGCTGGAGCGCCTGGTCCGACCTCAAGGGCTCCGAGGTACATGGCGAACTGACCGCGGTGACGGGGGAGTCGGGCCGCGTCGAGCTGTACGGCACCAGCCCCACCGGCATCGTGCGCTGGCTCCAGGAGGAGCCCGGAGCACCTCCCGTACCGGCCGACCCGCTGCAGGTCCGCGTCGAACCGGGCACCCTGAGCGCGCTGCCCACCTCCAAGGAACACACCACGCTGTTCTTCGCGGACCCCGAGGGCATGCTCTACGCCTGGCGTCCTGACACCGAACCCCTTCCGCTGCTCGCCGCGGCGGGCCCCGGCCCGGCGGCCCTGCTGCGCTGCACCCTGGAAGGCCACGACTGCACGCTGCTCGCCCAGCGTTCGGCCTCCGGCCGGGTCGCCTTCGCCGCCTGCCCCACCGAGCAGGAGTCGGCGGGCCTGTGGTGGACGGAGTCCGGACCGCAGCTCCCCGTGGACACGGCCGTGGCTCTCGCCGAGGACGCGGACGGCCGTATCGTCGCCGCGACGGTGACTCCCGACGGCGAACTGCGGGTCGCCCGGCAGAAGGACGAGCCGGGTCTGGCACTGGCGGCCTGGCAGGAGGTCTGAGCGCCCCCGGACTCGACGGAAAAGAGGGCCTCCGCTGTGGCGGAGGCCCTCTTCACGGTCGTACGAAGAACACTTACGCCGGAACCGACGCCAGACCCGGAGCCAGGAACTTCTTGCCGTTGACGCGCTCGGAGACACCCTCGCGGTCCAGGTACGGCGTGATGCCGCCCAGGTGGAAGGGCCAGCCGGCGCCCGTGATCAGGCACAGGTCGATGTCCTGGGCCTCGGCGACGACGCCCTCGTCGAGCATGAGCCCGATCTCCTGGGCGACGGCGTCCAGGACGCGGTCGCGAACCTGCTCCTCGGACAGGACGACATCGCCCTGCTCGAGGAGGGCTGCGACCTCGGGGTCCAGCTCCGGCTTACCGGAGTCGTAGACGTAGAAGCCGCGCTTGCCCGCCTTGACGACGGCCGCGAGGTTCGGGGAGACCGTGAAGCGCTCCGGGAAGGCCCTGTTGAGGGTCTCGGAGACGTGCAGGCCGATCGCGGGACCGACCAGCTCCAGGAGGACGAGCGGGGACATCGGCAGGCCCAGGGGCTCCACCGCCTTCTCCGCCACGGCGACCGGGGTGCCCTCGTCGATGACGTTCTGGATCTCGCCCATGAAGCGGGTGAGGATGCGGTTCACGACGAACGCCGGGGCGTCCTTGACCAGCACCGCGGTCTTCTTCAGCTTCTTGGCGACGGCGAAGGCCGTGGCCAGCGAGGCGTCGTCGGTCTGCTCGCCGCGGACGATCTCCAGGAGCGGCAGGATCGCGACCGGGTTGAAGAAGTGGAAGCCGACGACCCGCTCGGGGTTCTTCAGCTTCGACGCCATCTCGGAGACCGACAGCGAGGAGGTGTTGGTGGCGAGGATCGCGTGCGCCGGGGCGACCGCCTCGACCTCCGCGAACACCGTCTGCTTGACGCCGATCTCCTCGAACACGGCCTCGATGATGAAGTCCGCGTCGGAGAAGCCCTCCGCCTTGTCCAGCACACCGGTGACCAGGGCCTTCAGGCGGTTGGCCTTGTCCTGGTTGATACGGCCCTTGCCGAGCAGCTTCTCGATCTCGGCGTGGACGTAGCCCACCCCTTTGTCGACGCGCTCCTGGTCGATGTCGGTCAGTACGACCGGCACCTCGAGGCGGCGCAGGAAGAGCAGCGCGAGCTGGGAGGCCATGAGGCCCGCGCCCACGACGCCCACCTTGGTGACGGGACGCGCGAGCGACTTGTCCGGCGCACCGGCGGGACGCTTGCCGCGCTTCTGCACCAGGTTGAACGCGTAGATGCCGGAGCGCAGTTCGCCGCCCATGATCAGGTCGGCGAGGGCCTGGTCCTCGGCGTCGTAGCCCTGCTGCAGGTCGCCGTTCTTGGCGGCCTCGATGATGTCCAGGGCGCGGTAGGCGGCCGGAGCGGCCCCGTGCACCTTGGAGTCCGCGATGAAGCGGCCCTTGGCGACGGCCTGGTCCCAGGCCTCACCGCGGTCGATCACCGGGCGGTCGATGACGATCTCGCCCTTGAGGACGGACGCCGTCCACAGCAGGGACTGCTCCAGGAAGTCCGCGCCCTCGAACAGCGCGTCGGCGATGCCCAGTTCGTAGACCTGCGCGCCCTTGAGCTGCTTGTTCTGGTTGAGCGAGTTCTCGATGATGACCGAGACGGCCTTCTCGGCGCCGATCAGGTTCGGCAGCAGCGTGCAGCCGCCCCAGCCGGGGACCAGGCCGAGGAAGACCTCGGGGAGCGAGAAGGCGGGCAGGGCCGCGGAGACCGTGCGGTAGGTGCAGTGCAGACCGACCTCGACGCCACCGCCCATCGCGGCACCGTTGTAGTACGCGAAGGTCGGCACCGCGATGCCGGCGAGGCGCTTGAAGACCTCGTGGCCGCCCTTGCCGATGGCGAGCGCGTCCTTGTGCTCCTTGAGGAGCTCGACGCCCTTCAGGTCGGCGCCGACGGCGAAGATGAACGGCTTGCCGGTGATGCCGACGCCGATGATCTCGCCGGCCGAGGCCTCCTTCTCGACCTGGTCGATGGCGGCGTCCAGGTTCGCCAGCGAGGCCGGGCCGAAGGTGGTCGGCTTGGTGTGGTCGAAGCCGTTGTCCAGCGTGATGAGCGCGAAACGGCCCGCGTTGAAGGGCAGGTCCAGGTGGCGTACGTGCGCCTGGGTGACTACCTCGTCCGGGAACAGCTCGGCCGCACCCTTCAAGAGCTCAGTGGTGCTCACTTGCTGCCTCCGGCGTCCTTGTGGTTCGGGTTCTCCCAGATGACCGTCGCGCCCATGCCGAAGCCGACGCACATCGTGGTCAGGCCGTAGCGGACCTCGGGCTGCTCCTCGAACTGACGGGCCAGCTGCGTCATCAGACGCACACCCGAGGAGGCCAGCGGGTGACCGAAGGCGATCGCGCCGCCGTACTGGTTGACGCGCGCGTCGTCGTCCGCGATCCCGTAGTGCTCCAGGAAGGCCAGGACCTGGACCGCGAAGGCCTCGTTGATCTCGAACAGGCCGATGTCGGAGATGGACAGGCCCGCCTGGGCCAGCGCCTTCTCCGTGGCCGGGATCGGGCCGTAGCCCATGACCTCCGGCTCGACACCCACGAAGGAGTACGAGACCAGGCGCATCTTCACCGGCAGGTCGTTCTCGCGGGCGAAGTCCTCGGAGGCGATGAGGGAGGCGGTGGCACCGTCGTTCAGACCGGCCGCGTTACCGGCGGTGACCCGGCCGTGGACACGGAACGGCGTCTTGAGGCCGGAGAGGTTCTCCAGCGTGGTGCCCGGGCGCATCGGCTCGTCGGCGGTGACCAGACCCCAGCCGGTCTCACCGGCCTCGGGGCTGGTGCGGCGCACCGAGATCGGCACCAGGTCGGCCTGGATCTTGCCGTTGGCGTACGCCTTGGCGGCCTTCTCCTGGGAGCGCACGGCGTACTCGTCGGCGCGCTGCTTGGTGATCGTCGGGTACCGGTCGTGCAGGTTCTCGGCGGTCATGCCCATGAACAGGGCGGACTCGTCGACCAGCTTCTCGCTGACGAACCGCGGGTTGGGGTCCACACCCTCACCCATGGGGTGGCGGCCCATGTGCTCGACACCACCGGCGATGGCGACGTCGTAGGCGCCGAAGGCCACGGAACCGGCCACGCTGGTGACGGCCGTCAGGGCGCCGGCACACATGCGGTCGATGGAGTAACCGGGTACGGACTGCGGCAGACCGGCGAGGATGCCCGCGGTGCGGCCGATGGTGAGTCCCTGGTCACCGATCTGCGTGGTCGCGGCGATGGCGACCTCGTCGATCTTCTTCGGGTCGAGACCCGGGTTGCGGCGCAGCAGCTCCCGGATCGCCTTCACGACAAGGTCGTCGGCGCGGGTCTCGTGGTAGATGCCCTTCGGGCCCGCCTTGCCGAACGGGGTGCGGACGCCGTCGACGAAGACGACATCCTTGACGGTACGAGGCACGATGGCTCTCCTCCAGATGCGGGATCTGCACTGCTGCGGCCGCGCTGAGCGCGCGCTCAGGTCCATGCTACTTGCGGGTAATGTACCTGCACACCCCTGGAGCCCGGAGCGGCGAAGGTCACACCGCGGGAGGCGCCGTCGAACCCCGTGGCGTCAGTACGGGAGTGGGCACGGGATGGGATCCCGGCCCCTCTCCGGTGATCACGCCGAACAGCGTGCGGGCCACGTCCGCACCGAATCCGTGCACGTCATGGCTCATCGCGGAGAGCGTGGGGTGGGTCAGCCGGCAGAGCTGGGAGTCGTCCCAGGCGAGCAGGGAGACGTCTCGCGGCACGTTCAGGCCCATCTCCGCGGCGACCGCCAGCCCGGCGACCGCCATGATGTCGTTGTCGTACACGATCGCTGTCGGCCGGTCCTGGGATGCCGCCGTCAGCAGGGACCGGGTGGCCCGCGCGCCGGCCTCTCCCGAGTAGTCGGTGGTGACCTGCCAGGCCCCCGCCAGCTCCAGCGTCCGCGCCGCCTCGTCGAAGGCCGCCGTGCGCGCCGCCGTGTGCCCCAGAGCGGCCGCACCGCCCACCCGGGCGATCCGCCGGTGCCCCAGCGCCGCGAGATACCGCACGGCCTCCGTCACGGCGGTGGCGTCATCGGTCCACACCGAGGTCAGGCTCCCGGTGAACGAGGGGTCCCCCACGGCCACCACCGGCATTCCCAGCCGTTCGGCCGCCGCGACGCGCGGGTCGTCCGCCCGGAAGTCGACCAGGATCGACCCGCCGATCTGCCGTCCCCGCCACCACGCCTCCTGGAGGCCGACCTCCTCCTCCACGTTCCGCACGAGCCGCAGCAGCAGCGAGCAGTTCCGCTCGATCAGCACGCTCTCCAGGCCGGACACGAACTCCATGTAGAACGGTTCGAGCCCCAGCAGCCGCGCCGGCCGGCAGATCGCGAGCCCCACGACGTCCACCCGCGACCCGGCCAGTGTCCGTGCCGTGAGGTTCGGCTCCCAGCCCAGCTCCCGCGCGGCCCGGAAGATCCGTTCCCGGGTCGGCTCCGACAGCCCCGGCTTGTGGTTGAAGGCCAGCGACACGGCCCCCTTGGACACCCCGGCGCGCGCGGCGACGTCCTTGATGGTGACGCGAGAGGCCGGCTGGGCTGTCATCGGCTGGGCTCCAGGCAGTACAGGGCGGACCGGGCGGCATCCGCATCAGGAGTCTTCCAGCCGCTGACGCCGATGGTCACCCGCTCCCCGGGCAGCAGCGTCACCAGCCCCCGGTCGGCCCGCGCCGCCGGATCCAGCCGGTCGGCCTGGAGCAGCAGATCCCGTACGAGGGTGTGGGCCGTCACCGTCACGGCATCCGGCGCCACCGAGACGTCGAACTCGGGCCGGGGGTAGGGGATGTCACGATCCGGCGAGGGAAAGTACACGGCCCGCAGGCCGTCCGCGTCGGCCACCAGGAACTCCTTCGGCCCCACCGGCTCCAGCTCGCCCGGCACGGCCACCTCGGCGACGGCCCGCCGCCCCACCCTGAACCCCACCTCGGCCTCGCCGATCACCGCCCCCTCGACCGACATCCGCCGCAGCCGCACGGCACCCGCCCACTCCTCGGCAGCCTGGTTGACGACGGCCAACTCCCGCCCCCGAACCGTCAGCAGCCGGTCCGCGTACAGTCGCCGCAGCTCGTGGTAGAGCGGCTTCTCCCGCCCGTCCCCGTCGATCGCCGCCCAACTCGTCACCGGCCAGCAGTCGTTGAGCTGCCACACCACCGTCCCCGCGCACACCGGCCAGTGCGACCGCCAGTGCTCGACACCGGCGGCCACGGCCCGCGCCTGGTTGACCTGCATCAGGTAGTGCCAGCGATCGAAGTCCCCCTCGGGGAAGGCGAAATGCCGCTCAAGTCCCCGCCGCAGCTTGCCGTTTCCGTCGTCCGCCTTCTGGTGGTGCAGCACACCGGGGGAGTCCGCCGCGAGCTCCTCCCCGGGCAGCGCGCGCGCCAGCGTGGCGTGGGCGGGCGGTGCCTGCCAGCCGAACTCGGCCACGAAGCGCGGCACTTCACTCCGGTACTCGGCGTAGTCCTCCCGGTTCCACACCTCCCAGGAGTGATGCGTCCCGTGCGCGGGGTCGTTCGGATGGTGCTCCCACGACCCGGACCAGGGGCTCCCGGCCGTGTACGGTCGTGTCGGGTCCAACTCGGCCACCACCCGCGGCAGGACGCCCAGGTAGTACCCCTCACCCCAGGAGTCCCCGGCGAGCCGCGCCTCCCAGCCCCAGTCCCGGAACCCCCACAGGTTCTCGTTGTTGCCGTTCCACAGCACGAGCGAGGGATGCGGCATCAGCCGTACGACGTTCTCCCGGGCCTCCGCCTCCACCTCACCCCGCAGCGGCTGCTCCTCGGGATAGGCCGCGCACGCGAACGGGAAGTCCTGCCAGACCAGCAGCCCCAGTTCGTCGCAGGCGTCGTAGAAGTCGCCGCTCTCGTAGATCCCGCCGCCCCAGACCCGCACCAGGTCCACCCCGGCGCCGGCCGCCTGCCGCAGCCGTTCCCGGTAGCGCTCGCGGGTGATCCGGGAGGGGAACACGTCGTCCGGGATCCAGTTCACGCCGCGTGCGAAGATCCGTTCGCCGTTGACGACGAGGGTGAACCCGGTGCCGTGCTCGTCGGCCGAGCGGTCCAGTCCGACGGTCCGGAAGCCGACCCTGCGCCGCCACACGTCCAGCGGGCGATCCTCGAACAGCAGCGTCAACTCGACGTCGTACAAGGGTTGTTCGCCGTATCCACGCGGCCACCACAGTCGCACGTCCGGCACCTCGAGGCGTACGACCCCCGAGGTCCCGTCGATCGCGGCGCGCGCCCGCACCCCGCCCACCGAGGCCTCCACCGTCAGGGGCGCCTCGACCCGGGCCCGCTCGACGTTGACGGCCAACTCCACGACGCCCGCACCCTCCTGGACGCTCACCAGTGGCCGCACCCGGGAGATCCGGGCCGTGGACCACCGCTCCAGGCGTACCGGCCGCCAGATCCCGGCCGTCACCAGCGTGGGCCCCCAGTCCCAGCCGAAGGAGCACGCCATCTTGCGGATGTACTGATAGGGCTCGGCATACGCGGCCGGGCGCTCGCCCAGTTTCCCGCGCACCGCCTCGGCCTCGGCGTAGGCGGAGACGAAGCGCACGCTCAGCCGTCCCGCCATGCCGGTCACGTCGAAGCGGTACGAGCGGTGCATGTTCCTTGTCCGGCCCAGGAGTTGGCCGTCCAGCGTGATGTCGGCCGCGGTGTCCAGTCCGTCGAAGACGAGGTCGGTCTGCTCGTGCCCGTTGGCGGGAGCCAGGTCGGTCTCGTAGGTCCACTCCCGCCGTCCCACCCACGCGACCTCGGTCTCGTTGCGGCCGAGGAAGGGGTCCGGGATCACTCCCGCCGCCAGCAGATCGGTGTGCACGCAGCCCGGTACGACAGCGGGCAGTTCGTCCACGGTGCCGCCGGAGTGTCGCAGGATCCATCCCTCGGTGAGCGGTGTGGCCTGAAGCATGTACACACTCCCTAAACCGATCAAGTACCGTACCGCGGGCACTTTTTGGAAACGTTGGCATCGTTGGCGAGATAGGGACTTTACCGGTTAAGGAAACGTTGTCAGAGTTCCGAACCAGCCAACCCGCTCGTGCTCGTCCGCCCCGTGAACGGAGCTGATGCACATGAACCGCCGTACAGTCCTGGCCATGGCCGTGGGTGCCACCCTGCTGATCCCCGGGTGCACCGGCACCGGAGCTTCCTCGAAGGGAGCCGACGCCAAGGCCGCCGACGATCCGTCAAAGGTCTCCGGAACCATCAAGGTCCTCACCGTCCGCACCGACCTCGTGCAGGACGGCACACTGAAGAAGTACGCCGCCGAGTTCAACAAGACCTATCCCAAGGTCAAGGTCGAGTTCGAGGGCATCACGGACTACGAGTCCGAGGTCAAGATCCGCATGAACACCGAGAACTACGGTGATGTGCTGCTGATCCCGGCCGTCATCAAGAAGTCCGACTACCCGAGGTTCTTCGCCTCGCTGGGCACCCAGCAGGAGCGCGCCAAGAAGTACCGCTTCACCGACTTCACCACCGTCGACGGCAAGGTGTACGGGCAGAGCCCCGTCGCGGTGAGCCCCGGGTTCGTCTACAACAAGCGGATCTGGCAGGAGGCCGGCGTCACCCAATGGCCCACCACTCCGGCCGAGTTCATCGCCGACCTCAAGGCCATCAAGGCGAAGACCGACGCCATCCCGTACTACACCAACTTCTCGGCAGGCTGGACGCTGTCCTCGTGGACGTCCGTCGACGGCGCGGTGACCTGTGACCCGAAGGCGACCGACAAGCTCGCCGAGGGCGACCCCTGGGCGAAGGGCGCGGACCTGCGCGTCGGAGACCAGCTGCTGTACGACATCGTCCACGAGGGGCTGATCGAGAAGGACCCGACCACCAGCAACTGGGAGGAGTCCAAGCCCCGCACCGCCAAGGGCGAGATCGCCACACAGTGGCTCGGCACCTGGGCGATCGTGCAGTTCCAGGACGCCGCCAAGAAGGCCGGCGTGAACCCGGACGACATCGGCTTCATGCCCTTCCCGGCGCAGACGGGCGGGAAGTTCTGCGCGACCATCGGCCCCGACTACAACCAGGCGGTCAACGTCCACTCCAAGTACAAGGAGGCGGCCCGCGCCTGGATCGACTGGTTCACCGACAAGTCCACCTACGTCGAGGACAACCTCGCCCTTCCCCCGCTCAAGGACGCCCCGCTGCCGGCGGTCCTGAAGCCGTACGAGGACCAGGGCGTGAAGTTCATCGAGCTGGACGACGCCCAGGGCGCGAAGGTCAAGCAGATCGACAACGAGTCCGAGGTCGGCATCTTCGCCCCGGAGTACCGCCAGAATCTCGTCGACCTCGCCCGCGGCGCCCGAAAGGGCAGCCTTGACGACTTCCTCGGCGACCTGAGCAAGCGCTGGACGGACACCCAGAAGAACCTGGGGTCCTGATGACGGACACCACACAGAAGGCGGCCGTGGAGGTGATCCCGGCCGCCCCCGTCCCGGCACCTCCCTCGCGCCGCACCCGTGCCCGGCGGGGCCTCACCCCCTGGCTGTTCCTGATCGCCCCGCTCGCCCTGCTGGCCACCTTCACCTACGCGCCGCTCCTCAACATGGTCGCGTACAGCTTCACCGACTGGGACGGCGTGAGCCCCGTCCTGCACTACACGGGCGTCGAGAACTACCAGGAGGTCTTCACCCGCCCCGACCTCTTCGAGGTGTTCTGGGTCAGCGGCTACTACCTCGCCGCCTCCGTGGTCCAGATCGTCCTCGCCCTCTACTTCGCGACGATCCTGAGCTTCAACGTCCGCTTCCGGAACTTCTTCAAGGGCGTGCTGTTCTTCCCGTACCTGATCAACGGGGTCGCGATCGGCTTCGTGTTCCTCTACTTCTTCCAGGACGGCGGCACCCTCGACTCGGTGCTGAGCCTGTTCGGAGTGAAGACCGACCACGCCTGGCTCGGCACCCCCGCCTCCGCGAACACCTCGCTGGCCGGAGTCTCGGTCTGGCGCTATCTCGGTCTGAACTTCGTCCTGTTCCTCGGCGCGATCCAGTCCATCCCGGGGGAGCTGTACGAGGCGGCCGAGCTGGACGGCGCGAACCGCTGGCACCAGTTCCGCCACATCATCGCGCCGGGCATCAAGCCGGTCCTGACCCTGACGGTGATCCTGTCGATCTCCGGCTCGCTGTCGGTCTTCGAGATCCCGTACATCATGACCGGCGGCGCGACCGGCACCGAGACCTTCGTGATCCAGACGGTCAACCTGGCGTTCCGCTTCAACAAGACGGGCCTGGCCTCGGCGGCCGCCATCGTCCTCCTGCTGATCATCCTGCTGGTGACCTGGGTGCAGCGGCGCCTGGTCCCCGACGACAAGGTGGATCTCGTATGACCCGCCGTACGATCGCCCGCACCCTCGTCTACCTGTCGCTGATCGCCGCGACCGTGGTCGTCCTGCTCCCGCTCCTGGTCGTCGTGCTCACCTCCCTCAAGTCGGAGAAGGAGATGGCGAACACCAGCGGGGCCCTCGAACTGCCCCATGACCTGCTGAACTTCCACAACTACGTGACGGCGTTCCAGGACGGCGAGATGCTCACCGCCTTCACCAACACGGCGATCATCCTGCTGGTCTCCATCGGCGGCACGGTGCTCATCGGCTCGATGACGGCCTACGCCATCGACCGCTTCACCTTCCGCTTCAAGAAGCTGGTGGTGGCGCTCTTCCTGACCGCGGCACTGGTCCCCGGCGTCACGACCCAGGTGGCGACGTTCCAGATCGTCAACAGCTTCGGCATGTTCGACAGCCTCTGGGCGCCGATCGCCCTCTACATGGGCACGGACATCGTCTCGATCTACATCTTCCTGCAGTTCGTCCGCTCGATCCCGGTCTCGCTGGACGAATCGGCCCGCCTGGACGGCGCCAACTCCTTCACGATCTACCGAAAGATCATCTTCCCGCTGCTGAAGCCAGCCATAGCAACCGTGGTCATAGTGAAGGGGATCACCGTATACAACGACTTCTACATCCCCTTCCTCTACATGCCCTCGGAAGATCTTGGCGTGATCTCGACGTCGCTTTTCCGCTTCAGAGGCCCCTACGCGGCCCACTGGGAGGTCATTTCGGCCGGAGCGGTCCTGGTGATCCTGCCGACCCTGATCGTTTTCCTGTCGTTGCAGCGCTTCATCTACAACGGCTTCATGAGGGGCGCGACCAGGTAAGCGCTTTTAGGGGCGCGGGGCTGTATCAATGTGCGGCTCCGCCGCGTGGGCGCGACAGGCCACGACGAACCCGCAGCCGCCGTGTCTCAGAAAGCACCCACGGCGGCTAGGCGGAAAGCGCAGCCACCAGCACAGGCGTGACCTGCTCAACCTGCCAGGCTCGAGCCCCGAAACCAGCCAACGCCGCACCGACGGTCTCCGCACTGACCACACCCGGCGGCTCCCAGCAGACCCGCCGCACCGTGTCCGGCGTGATCAGGTTCTCCTGCGGCATGTTCAGTGTCTCGGCCAACGCGGACACGGCGGCCCGCGCAGCGGACAACCTCGCGGCCGCCGCAGGATCCTTGTCGGCCCAGGCGCGCGGCGGCGGCGGACCCGTCACCGGCTGTCCGGGCTGCGGCAACTGCACCTCGGCCAGGGCCTTGGCCCGGTCGACGGCGGCCTGCCACTGGTCCAGCTGCCGGCGCCCCATCCGATGCCCGAAGCCGTTCAGCGCGGCCAGCGCGTGCACGTTCACCGGCAGCGCGAGCGCCGCCTCGACGATGGCCGCGTCGGACAGCACCTTGCCCGGCGACACGTCCCGGCGCCGGGCGATCCGGTCCCGCGCCTCCCACAGCTCCCGCACGACACCCAGCTGCCGGCGCCGTCGCACCTTGTGCATCCCGGACGTACGGCGCCACGGGTCCTTGCGCGGTTCGGCGGGCGGCGCGGCCGCGATCGCCGCGAACTCCTCGAGCGCCCACTCCAGCTTGCCCTGCCGGTCGAGCTCCTTCTCCAGCGCGTCCCGAAGATCGACGAGCAGTTCCACGTCGAGGGCGGCGTACCGCAGCCACGGCTCCGGCAGCGGGCGGGTCGACCAGTCGACGGCCGAATGCCCCTTCTCCAGTACGAAGCCCAGAACACCCTCGACCATCGCGCCGAGCCCCACCCGGGGGAACCCGGCGATCCGCCCGGCCAGCTCGGTGTCGAAGAGGCGCGAGGGCACCATGCCTATCTCGCGCAGACAGGGAAGATCCTGGGTGGCGGCGTGCAGCACCCACTCCACACCGGAGAGTGCCTCGCCGAGCCCCGACAGATCGGGACAGGCCACGGGGTCGATCAGCGCGGTTCCCGCGCCCGCACGGCGCAGCTGCACGAGATAGGCGCGCTGTCCGTAGCGGTAGCCGGACGCCCGCTCGGCGTCGACGGCGACGGGTCCGGAACCCGCGGCGAAGGCGGCGACGGCCTCGGCCAACGCGTCCGCGTCGGCGATAACGGGCGGAATGCCCTCGCGCGGCTCCAGCAGGGGGATCGGCGCCTCCGCTGCAGAAGATCCGCCATCGTCCGGAGGGCCGCCTCCGGTGGTTCGCAGTGAAACGTCTGCTGCGGTCTCTTGGGCGTCGGTCACATGTCAAGGGTATCTGTGTATGGACAGCGCCTGCCGACGGAACGTTCCGTCGGCAGGCGCCTGGGGGTCGTAAACCAGTCAGTCCGGTGAAAGCTCTGGTTCACGTCCGTGAACAGCGAGGCTTTGTCAGGGCCTCAGTGGATGATGCCGGTGCGCAGGGCCACCGCCACCATGCCGGCGCGGTCTCCCGTGCCGAGCTTGCGGGCGATCCGGGCGAGGTGGCTCTTGACGGTCAGTGCGGACAGGCCCATCGATACGCCGATGGCCTTGTTCGACTGGCCTTCGGCCACCAGCCGCAGCACTTCGACCTCACGGCCGGAGAGCTCGCGGTAGCCGCCCGGGTGGCTCGGGGCACCCGGGGGGCGGCGGTGCATACGGGCGGCGGCGGAGCCGATGGGGGCGGCGCCCGGTCGGGTGGGGAGCCCGAGGTTCGTACGGGTGCCGGTGACGACGTAGCCCTTGACGCCGCCCGCGAGGGCGTTGCGCACGGCGCCGATGTCGTCGGCCGCGGAGAGGGCGAGGCCGTTGGGCCAGCCCGCGGCGCGGGTCTCGGACAGGAGGGTCAGGCCGGAGCCGTCGGGGAGATGGACATCGGCGATGCAGATGTCACGGGGGTTGGCGATTCTGGGACGGGCCTCCGCCACGGACGAGGCCTCGATGACATCGCGCACACCGAGCGCCCAGAGGTGACGGGTGACGGTGGAGCGGACACGTGGGTCGGCCACGACCACCATGGCGGTGGGCTTGTTCGGGCGATAGGCGACCAGGCTTGCGGGCTGCTCGAGGAGAACGGACACCGGGCCTCCTGGGGTGCGGGACGGCTTGGAAGGTCACAGACGTCTTCGGCACCGAACCCGGCGTCCTTTAGAGAATGATCACGATCTAGTGAGTAACAATTAGTGCAATTCGGACGTACGGTCGATCGTTCGGTGAACACATCGGTTCGTTCGACGGTTCACTCCTGACTGAAAGTGGCCGTATCGACAAATTGATGCCCCGGATGGGGGACGGTTCGTTCCTGTGCGCCAGTGGGTCAGCGGGCCTGGGGATCCCGGCGCTGTGGCAGCGTCACCACCGACGCGTCGCCGGGCCCGGCCGGCGGCAGGCCGGCGACCTGGGCCAGCAGATCGCACCAGGACAGCAGATGCGCCGCCGCGTCCGGCACCCCGCCCAGGCCCTCGCGGGGCGTCCAGGAGGCACGGATCTCGATCTGCGAGGCAGCCGGGCGCTCGGACAGACCGCCGAAGTAGTGCGAGCTCGCGCGCGTGACGGTGCCGCTCGGCTCGCCGTACGACAGCCCGCGCGCTGCCAGTGCGCCCGTCAGCCAGGACCAGCACACCTCGGGCAGCAGCGGATCGGCGGCCATCTCCGGCTCCAGCTCCGCACGCACCAGCGTCACCAGCCGGAAGGTGCCGCGCCAGGCGTCGTGCCCGTCCGGATCGTGCAGCAGCACCAGCCGGCCGTCGGCGAGGTCCTGGTCGCCGTCGACGACGGTGGCCTCCAGGGCGTACGCGTGCGGGGCGAGCCGCTGCGGTGCCCGCGTCGACTCGACCTCGATCTGCGGCCGCAGCCGACTGGTGCGCAATGCCTGAACCGCGGCCTGGAAGGCCGGCGGAGCCGCATCGCTTCCCTCCCGGTCCCCCGCTTTCGCGTCGTCCATCCCACCAGTGCCGTCCGACAGTCGTTCCTGAGCCGCAGCCATGCGGGAAGGTTAAAGGGAACCGGGGCCCGGTGCGCTCCTAGACACCCGCACTTCGGCGTACGTGGCAGAGCCCACGCCGCGTCGGAGCCCCATGGGCGTCATGCGAGACTTGCCCCGTGAGCGCCAACGAGACCCCCACGGGCAAGCCGCCGACAGCCACGTACGAATCCGCCTTCCTCAAGGCATGCCGGCGCGAACCCGTGCCGCACACCCCCGTCTGGTTCATGCGGCAGGCCGGGCGTTCACTTCCGGAGTACCGCAAGGTCCGCGAGGGCATCCCGATGCTCGAGTCCTGCACGCGGCCCGAGCTGGTCGCCGAGATCACCCTCCAGCCGGTCCGCCGGCACAACGTGGACGCGGCGATCTACTACAGCGACATCGTCGTCCCGCTCAAGGCCATCGGCATCGACCTCGACATCAAGCCCGGCGTCGGCCCGGTCGTCGAGAAGCCGATCCGCACGCGCGCCGACCTCGCCCAGCTCCGCGACCTCACCCCCGAGGACGTCTCCTACGTCACCGAGGCCATCGGCCTGCTGACCGCCGAGCTCGGCCCCACCCCCCTCATCGGATTCGCCGGCGCACCTTTCACCCTCGCGAGTTACCTCGTGGAGGGCGGCCCGTCGCGCACGTACGAGAACGCCAAGGCGATCATGTACGGCGACCCCGAGCTCTGGGCCGACCTGCTCGACCGTCTCGCCGACATCACGGCCGCCTTCCTCAAGGTCCAGATCGAGGCCGGCGCCTCCGCGGTCCAGCTCTTCGACTCGTGGGCCGGCGCCCTCGCCCCCGTCGACTACCGCCGCTCGGTACTGCCCGCCTCCGCCAAGGTGTTCGACGCGGTCGCCGGGTACGGCGTCCCGCGCATCCACTTCGGCGTCGGCACCGGCGAGCTGCTCGGCCTGATGGGTGAGGCCGGCGCGGACGTCGTCGGCGTCGACTGGCGCGTCCCGCTGGACGAGGCCGCCCGCCGCGTCGGCCCCGGCAAGGCGCTCCAGGGCAACCTCGACCCGACGGTCCTGTTCGCCCCCACGGCGGCGGTCGAGGCCAAGACCCGTGAGGTCCTGGAGTCCGCCGAGGGCCTGGAGGGACACGTCTTCAACCTCGGCCACGGCGTCATGCCGGCCATCGACCCGGACGCGCTGACCCGGCTCGTGGAGTACGTCCACACCCGCACCACGCGCTGAGTCACCACGTGTGCCGGGGCCGTGCCCTCCTGCCGAACAGCAGGCCGCGCGGTTCCGGCGGCGGGGGAGTGCCCGCCTTGAGCGGCCAGGCGAGCAGCATGCCGGTGAGGAAGCCCACGACGTGCGCCGCGTAGGCCACCGTGCCCGCCTCGGAGACGCCCTCCCCGGACGAGTACACCGCCTGGAGCACGAACCAGAAGCCCAGCACCAGCCAGGCGGGCAGCCTGAGCGGCAGGAACACCAGGAAGGGCACCAGGACCCACACCCTGGCCTTCGGGTACAGCACCAGATAGGCGCCCAGCACTCCGGCGATGGCCCCCGACGCACCGATCAGCGGGTCGCCCGAGTCGTCGTTGAGGAGCGCGAAGCCGTACGACGCCGCGTAGCCGCAGACGACGTAGAACAGCGCGAAGCGCACATGGCCCATGCGGTCCTCGACGTTGTTGCCGAAGATCAGCAGGAACAGCATGTTGCCCAGCAGGTGCAGCCAGCCGCCGTGCAGGAACATCGCCGTCAGGACCGACAGCGGCGGGGACTTGTCGTAGTCCGGCGGGGCCACCACACAGCCCGTGGTGCCCTGCGCGCTGGTGCCGACGTCGCCCGTGGGGACGAGGTGCGGCATCTGGTGGTGGATCAACTCCTGCGGGATGGCCGCGTACTGGTCCAGGAACGCCTGGAGGTGACAGAGCTGCGACACGCTGCTGTCGCCCGCCACGGAGCCGGCCAGGCCGGGCGTGTACAGGAAGACGAGGACGTTCGCGGCGATGAGCGCATACGTCACCCAGGGGGTGCGGCGCACAGGGTTTATGTCATGGACGGGGATGACCACAAGGAAGTAGTGCCCGCGATGGGCCCGGCGAATCGGTGCCGTACCGGTGAACACCCGCACGCACGCGTGCGTATGACTCCTCAACCGCCCGCGGCACGGGGAAGGCGGGCCGCGGGGACTACGTGAGGAACAGCGATGAACGACCGTATTACTCCTCCGATGCACGCTCTCCCCGACGGCGAAGCCGAGATCTCCCTGGTGGTGCGACTGCCGTGGGAGGACGTGGCCAGGCTCGGTCAGGAGGCCGGGCGGCTGGCGTCCCAGATGCAGCGCCCGGTGACGCTCGACGAGGCGGTGAGCAACCGGCTCAGGTCCACCCGGTCCGCGGCTCACGCCAAGCCGGGGGGTGAGCAGCCGGCCGCGATGCCCACCAGCACCAGTGCCTCCGTCTCGGCGCTGCCGCCCCGACCGCCGGCCGACCAGGCCCGCCAGGCCATCGAACGGATCAACGGAACGGCGTAGCCCTCAGGTCCTCAGGTCCTTGAGCCCTCAGGAGGCCTGCACTTTCGCGGCCGCCTTTCGGGCAGCCACCAGCACCGGGTCCCACACCGGGCTGAACGGTGGCGCGTACCCGAGGTCCAGGGCCGTCATCCGCTCCACCGTCATCCCCGCGGTCAGGGCCACGGCGGCGATGTCGACCCTCTTGCCCGCGCCCTCCCTCCCGACGATCTGCACGCCGAGCAGCCGCCCCGTGCGGCGCTCGGCGAGCATCTTCACCGTCATGAGGGAAGCGCCCGGGTAGTAGCCGGCGCGGCTGGTGGACTCGATCGTCACCGAGACGAACTGGAGGCCCGCGCGCCGGGCGTCCTTCTCGCGCAGCCCGGTGCGGGCGATCTCCAGGTCGCACACCTTGCTGACCGCCGTGCCGACGACACCGGGGAACGTGGCGTATCCGCCGCCCACACCGGTGCCGATGACCTGGCCGTGCTTGTTGGCGTGGGTGCCGAGCGCGATGTGCCGCTCCTGCCCGGACACCAGGTCGAGGACCTCCACGCAGTCACCGCCCGCCCAGATGTCCTCGTGGCCGCGCACCCGCATCGCCAGGTCGGTCAGGAGGCCGCCGTGGCTGCCCAGGGGCAGGCCGGCCGCCTTCGCGAGCGTCGTCTCCGGGCGGACGCCGATGCCGAGCACCACCACGTCCGCCGGGTACTCGCCGTCCTCGGTGGCCACCGCGCGGACCCGGCCGTCCTCGCCCGTGAGGATCTTGGTCACCTCGGTGTCGTTCACCATGGTGATGCCCAGGCCCTCCATGGCGTCGTGCACCAGGCGGCCCATGTCCGGGTCGAGCGTGGACATGGGCTCGCTGCCCCGGTTGAGGACCGTCACCTCGTAGTCGCGGTTGATGAGGGCCTCGGCCATCTCCACACCGATGTATCCGGCCCCCACCACCACCGCCTTACGGCCACGCGTGTGTGCCAGCGTGTCGATGAGCGCCTGGCCGTCGTCGAGGGTCTGCACCCCGTGCACACCGGGGGCGTCGGCGCCCGGCATGTCCGGGCGGATCGGACGGGCGCCGGTCGCGATCACGAGCTTGTCGTACGACGTCCAGGACTCGGCCCCGGACGCGAGGTCACGCGCGCGTACCCGTTGCCGGCCGACGTCGATCTCCGTGACCTCGGTGCGCATCCGCAGGTCGATGTCGCGGGCCCGGTGTTCCTCGGGCGTTCGGGCGATCAGCTGATCCCGCTCGGTGACGTCCCCGCCCACCCAGTACGGGATGCCGCACGCCGAGTAGGAGCTGAAGTGGCCCCGCTCGAACGCCACGATCTCCAGCTCGTCGGGCCCCTTCATCCGGCGGGCCTGTGACGCCGCGGACATCCCCGCGGCGTCGGCGCCGATGACTACCAGACGTTCCCTCGTGTCCCGCGTACGGCTCATGTTCATGCGAACACGCTACGAGGGCGCGGCATTTCAGTCCTGCTCACCCTTCTCCCGCGCGGGTCCCGTTTCCGGGTCCGGGACGGGACGGGCCATGGGCAGCGGGCCCAGAGCGGTCGAGGCGGCCGCGGGAGCCGGCCGGCGCGGCAGCCGGGGCCGGATCAGCCGCAGCCACACCAGGACGAGCAGCGCGATCCCCGCGAGGAAGGGCAGCACGGCGGCCACCGCCACCACGATCCAGCGCAGCATGGTCACGAACGCGTCCCAGCCGCCCGCGAGCGCGTCGACGACACCGGGGTCGTCGTCCTTCTCGGCCTTGACGACGGGCGACTCGGACAGGGACAGCGTGATGGTGGCCAGCGTCGTGCGGTCCTTCAGGGACCCCTGACGGGCCAGCAGCGACTCCAGATCGGCCTGGCGGGTGCTCAGTTCACCCTCCAGCGTGACCACGTCGCTCAGCCTCGTCGCCTTGTCCATCAGCTCCCGGATCCGCGCCACGCTCGCGCGCTGCGTCGCGATCCGGCTCTCCACGTCGACGACCTGGTCGGTGACGTCCTGAGCGTTCGCGGTGCGCTCCAGAAGCTTGCCCGCGCCCTGCAGGTCGGTGAGGACCTCGTCGTACTTCTCGACGGGCACCCGCAGCACCACGTCCGTCTGCTCGTGGCCCTCCTCGTCGCGGGTGGTGGCCTCCTTGCCGACGAAACCGCCCGCGTTCTCGGTGGTGGTGCGGGCGGCGGCGAGCGCCTTCGGCACGTTCTTGACCTGCACGGTCAGTTCGGCGGTGCGGATGATGTGGTTCGCGGCGGCCTGGGGTGCGGCGGTGGCCTGCTTGCCGCCCGCGCTGTCCTCGGCGCCCGCCCCGCCCTTCGCCTGACTCTGCGCGGCCTTTTCGTCGGACAGGGCGCTGCCACCGTCGCTGGAGGAGTCGGCGCCCCCGCTGCACCCGGCCAGCGCGAGAGCCGCGGCCAGCAGAAGGCCCGCCAGGGTCTGGACGGGACGTACGGGCCTTCGTGAACGGCGTGAACGTGATGTGCGCATGGGCGTCCCCCCGAGGGTCGTGAACAACTGACGCTCCTTCGACGCCGGAGTGGGCGCGAACGTTGGAGTCCGGTGGTTCCGATGCGGTCACGGTCGGGACTCGTGAAGGACACCGGGCCACCGGTGGACTGTCAGTGGGGTCTGAGAGGCTGGGGCCATGAGCGGATCACAGGTGGTCGTCGTCGGAGCCGGCATCGCGGGACTGGCCGCGGCCCACCGGCTGTTGCAGCGCGGCGCACGCGTCACCGTGCTGGAGGCGTCCGACCGCGTCGGCGGCAAGCTGCTGCCCGGCGAGATCGCGGGCGCGCGCGTGGATTTCGGCGCCGAGTCGATGCTGGCCCGCAGGCCGGAGGCGGTGGCCCTCGCGCGTGAGGTGGGCCTCGGCGAGCGCCTCCAGCCGCCCGCCACCGCCACGGCCTCGATCTGGACCCGCGGCGCCCTGCGCCCCATGCCCAAGGGCCACGTCATGGGCGTCCCGGGCACCGCCGACGCACTGGCCGGGGTGCTGTCCGACGAGGGCCTCGCCCGCATCGGGCAGGACGCCGAACTGCCCCGCACCGAGGTCGGCGACGACGTGGCCGTCGGTGAGTACGTGGCGGCGCGCCTGGGCCGCGAGGTCGTCGACCGCCTCATCGAGCCCCTCCTCGGTGGCGTGTACGCGGGCGACGCGTACCGCATCTCGATGCGCTCGGCGGTCCCGCAGCTCTTCCAGGTCGCCAGGACCCACACCTCGCTGACAGAGGGCGTCCGCGAGATCCAGGCCAAGATGGCGGCCAACCAGCAGACCGGCCCGGTGTTCATGGGCATCCAGGGCGGCGTGGGCAGCCTCCCGCTCGCCGTCGCCGACTCGGTCCGCGCACGCGGCGGCGAGATCGTCACCGGCGCCCCGGTGCGCGAGCTGCGCCGCGAGGCGTCCGGCGGCTGGAGGGTCGTGGCCGGGGACCGCGTCCTGCACGCCGACGCCGTGATCGTCGCCGCCCCCGCCCCGGCCGCCGCCGGACTCCTGCGCGCCGAGGCCCCCGAGGCCGCCACCGAGCTCGACACCGTCGAGTACGCCTCCATGGCCCTGGTCAGCCTCGCCTACCGCCGCTCCGACACCGCCCTCCCCGCCGGCAGCGGCTTCCTCGTCCCGCCGGTCGACGGCCGCACCATCAAGGCCGCCACCTTCGCCTCCCAGAAGTGGGGCTGGATCGCCGACGAGAACCCGGACGTCGTCGTGCTGCGCACCTCCGTCGGCCGCCACGGCGAGACGAGGATCCTGGAGCGCGACGACGCAGGCCTGGTGGACGTCTCCCGCACCGATCTGAAAGCGGCCACCGGGCTGGACGCCACCCCCCTCGAAACCCGCGTCACCCGCTGGACCGACGGCCTGCCCCAGTACCCCGTCGGACACCACGCGCGCGTGGCCCGCATCCGTGAGCACGTCGCCAAGGTCCCCGGCCTCGCGCTGTGCGGCGCGCAGTACGACGGCGTGGGCATCCCGGCCTGCATCGCGAGCGCCCACGCGGCCGTGGACCAGATCGAGGGCGACCTGACCGCCGTACGGGAGCTCACGGCCAACCCGGTGCAGAGCCTGCATGGCGGCGCGGGAGAATGAGACCCATGAGCAACGACGCCCCCACCCCCGAGTCCGGCAGGGTCCCGAACAAGGGCAAGCTGGCCAAGGACCTCAACGAGGTCATCCGTTACACGCTCTGGTCCGTCTTCAAGCTGAAGGACGTGCTCCCCGAGGACCGCACGGGCTACGCCGACGAGGTCCAGGAGCTGTTCGACCAGCTCGCCGCCAAGGACGTCACGATCCGCGGCACCTACGACGTGTCCGGCCTGCGTGCCGACGCCGACCTCATGATCTGGTGGCACGCGGAGACCAGCGACCAGCTCCAGGAGGCGTACAACCTCTTCCGCCGCACGAAGCTGGGCCGCGCCCTGGAGCCGGTGTGGTCCAACATGGCGCTGCACCGCCCGGCCGAGTTCAACCGTTCGCACATCCCGGCGTTCCTGGCCGACGAGAACGCGCGCGACTACGTGAGCGTCTACCCCTTCGTCCGCTCCTACGACTGGTACCTCCTGCCCGACGAGGACCGGCGCCGCATGCTCGCCGACCACGGCAAGATGGCCCGCGGCTACCCGGACGTCCGCGCCAACACCGTCGCCTCCTTCTCGCTCGGCGACTACGAGTGGATCCTCGCCTTCGAGGCCGACGAGCTCCACCGGATCGTCGACCTCATGCGCCTGCTGCGTGCGTCGGAGGCCCGTATGCACGTCCGCGAGGAGGTCCCCTTCTACACGGGCCGCCGCAAGGACATCGGCGATCTCGTGGCGGGCCTCGCCTGATCGGCGAGCGCTGATCAGCGAGCGGGTTCGACGGCCGCCTTCCGGGAGCTCGGCTTCGGCTCGGGGTGCGGGGCGCACGCGGCGCGCCGCACCGGGAGGCGGCCCTCCAGCAGATAGGCGTCCAGGTATCCGTTGACGCAGGCGTTCGGGCCGCCCGCGATGCCGTGCGTGCCCGCGTCCCGCTCGGTCACCAGCACCGACCCTGACAGCCGCCGGTGCAACTGCAGCGCCCCGTCGTAGGGCGCGGCGGCATCCCGCTCCGCGGCGAGGATCAGCGTCGGCGGCAACTCACCGGCCCCCGTGCGCACGTCGAGGGCTTGCTGACGCGGGGCGCTCCAGTACGCACAGGGCAGGTTCATCCACACGTTGTCCCACGTCTCGAACGGCGCCACCCGCGCCAGCCGCGTGTTGTCCCGGTCCCACACGGCCCACTGCGTCGGCCAGGGCGCGTCGTTGCACTCGACGGCCGTGTAGACCGCGGTGGAGTTCTCCGCCTCCTTCGCCGCCTCCTGATGCGGCCCGGCCTGCTGGATCAACGGCTTCGGATCGCCCTTGAGGTAGGCCGACAGCGCCTGCGCGCGATGCGGCCAGAAGTCGTCGTAGTACCCGGCCGACAGAAACGCCCCCTGCAACTGCCCGGGCCCGACCTTCCCGCCGGCCGGTTCGGCGGCCAGCTGCGCCGCCGCCTTCTCGTAGCTGCGCAGCACCTCCTCGGCCGTGTCCCCGAGCCCGTACACGTCGTCGTGCCGGGCGACCCACTCCCGGAAGTCCGCCCAGCGTTCCTCGAACGCCACCGACTGGTCGAGGTTGTTGCGGTACCAGACCTGCTCCGGGTCCGGGTTCACCGCCGCGTCGAACACCATCCGCCGTACGTGCGAGGGGAAGAGCGTCACGTACAGCGCGCCGAAGTAGGTCCCGTACGACGCCCCCATGAACGTCAGCCTCTGCTCGCCGAGAGCGGCCCGCAGGACGTCCAGGTCCCGGGCGTTGTTCAGGGAGGTGTAATGCCGGAGGGCGGCGCCCGCCCGCTCCGCGCATCCGCGCGCGTAGGCCTTCGCCTGGGCGATGCGTTCCTGCTTGTACGACTCCGAGGGGTGTACCGGCGCCTGCGTGGGCGCCTTGAAGAACTGCTTCGGGTCCTTGCAGGACAGCGGTGCCGAACGGCCCACTCCGCGCGGGGCGTAGCCGACGAGGTCGTAGGCCGCCGCGAGTCCCTTCCACTCGGGAAGGGCGCCGATCAGCGGGAAGTACATGCCGGAGGCTCCGGGGCCGCCGGGGTTGTAGACCAGGGCGCCCTGCCGGGGCACCCGGCGTTTGCTGTTGTGCGGGTCCTTCTGCGTGGCCCGCACCCGGCTGACGGTCAGTTTGATCTGCCTGCCGTCGGGGTGCGCGTAGTCGAGCGGGACGGACACCGTGCCGCACCGCACGGTGCCGGGCAGGTCCTCCGCCTCGGGGCAGGCGCCGAAGCGGACCCCGGCCGTCCCGGCGCGCGCGGCGGCGATCGCGGTGCCGTGCAGCTCCGCCGCGCCCGGGGCGGCCGGAACGCCCCCGGCCGGACCGGCGGCGAGTGTGGTCAGGAGCAGGGAACCGGCGGCCGTGTAGAGGGCGGGAGTTCTCATCGCGTTTCCCTTCGGTGCGCGGCAGCGACAAAAGGGAAGTTTCGTTGGGGCGGAGGTGAAGGCAAGCACCGCCCCGCCGGTGTCGGCCCCAATGCCTCCGTGCGCCCCCGGGCGCGCTCAGCCGCGCCGCGGCTCGCGAGGGTGCTCGCTGTGGTGCTCGCGGTGCGCGAAGGCCGCGCGCAGGTCCGGTTCGCCGATCGCGCTGATGCCGCGCACGGCGACGCAGGTGAGATACGTCCGCTCGTCCGTGCCACCGGTGCGCCGGGTCAGGGCGCCGAGCAGCCGCTGGCCGGCCGGGGAGGCCCAGCGCGAGTACGGGTGGACCTCCACCCGGGCGATGGCCAGACAGCTCAGGCTCAGCGCGAGCGGCAGTGCGAACCAGAGGGCGACCAGATGCCGCGGCATCTCCGAAGGGGCGGGAGCCAGCAGCGCGATCACGCCCAGCGCGACGACGGCCCCGGCGGCCAGCCGCACCTGACGGACGGCCGTCGCGATGCCCGACCGGGCGTGGTCGGGCATCGCGAGACCCGCGTCCACGAGCCGGTCGGCGAGGCTGCGCACCGCGTCCGCGGAGGCCGCGTCGACGCGCACCGGGGCGATCCGGGACTGTCCCTCCGGCCCGATGGCACCGATGACGGTCCGCTCCATCTCGTCGCGCCCGCGGGGATCGACGACGGTCGCCCAGCCGGTGTGAGCGAGCAGCAGCCGTTGCTGGCGGGCCATCGAGACGAGCGTCAGGTCCGCGACCCGCCGGGGGCCGCCGGACAGGAACGCCGCCTCGTACAGCGTCAGATCGTGTGCCCGGGCATCCGCGTCCGCGGCCGCCGCGTGTACGGCGGCCAGGCACAGCCGCGTGCACGCGGTGCCGGTGACGGCCCAGGCCAGCAGCAGAAGAAGAACCCAGAACATGCCGCGTTTCTATGCCAAAGGCTCCTGGAGGCGCCATGGCCTGTTCACAATCCGGACGGAGTGTTGTCGGTGTGTGACGTTCCGCTTGTCCGGAATGAAGCCAGGCGACCTACGACGGGACCGGGGCCGGGCTGGAGGCGGCCGGGGGAAGGGAGAAGGGTGTCGCGTACGGCGACGGGGTGACCGGCACGACGATGCCGGGGTCGGCGGTCGGGCCTGCCGGGGCCGGGGAGTTGACGAGCGGCGGGGCGCTGTCACCGGCCAACTCCTGGGCCAGGGCGGCGAAGTCGACGTATCCGGTGGCTTCCAGGACCTTGATGTGGTCCAGCACGGTGGTGTTGGCGTCGTCGGCCAGGGCACGGACCAGGGAGTTCTGGGTGCTCGCGCGGACCTGGGCGACGACCGAGAACACCCGGCCGTGCGCGAGGCGCAGGATGTTGGCGAACTGGCGGTCGTAGTCGACGCCCTGCGCCTGGTTCAGGGTGGCGAGCCACTGCTTCTGCTGGTCGTTGGGCTCGTTGGGCAGCGCAAGTCCGAGCTTCGACGCGACGTCACGCACGCGTGCGTCCAGGAACGTGTGTCCCTCGACGAGATGCGCGCCGGCCGTACGGACGGCCTGCGTCGTCCCCTTCTGTTCCGCCTGCTGACCCGCGGGCAGCTCCCACAGCCCCGCCAGCCGCACCTTCGTGACGAAGTCCCGGTCCAGCGCGGAGAGCGGGCCGTACGGCGTCGTCACGGTCCCGGCGCTGAGCACGCTCAGGCCCGTGTCCGAGCGGTCGGCATACGACCACATCGGGATGAGCAACGCCACGACGGTCGCCATCAGTCCGGTGATGATGACCCCGGTGCCGGTGAAGATGCCTCGCCCCTTGACGGGCGGTCGCGATCGCATGGTGCCTCCTGTTGCGGCACCGCACGCCAGGAAGTCTCAGGTGCGGGGTTGACATATTACTGCCGGGTCCGAGTCAACTGCCGTACAGGAGCGAATGCTTGCATCGGGGTCGAGATGGGGTGAAAGGGGGCGATGAGAGGGGCGGAATTTCTGGAGAAATGGGGGTGAAGTGTGGAGGTTGGAGGCGTGGAGCAGTTGTGGTGTTATTCCCGGCACACCGCGGTGCGGGGCGGCACGTCGTCACCGCCGCAGCAGGACCCTCCGTGTGGCCCGGGTCAACCGCACCCCCGCCCGCTGTGACCTCGGGACCGGACCCGACCGCTCAAGCCACCACTCCCGCAACTCCCGCCGCACCCGCGCGTCCCCGAACTCGCCGTCCAGCAGCAGGTGTTCGGCGAAGTCCAACGCGTCCCGCCGGTACCCGTCCGTCATCGACCGGCCGTGCGCGTACGCCAGGAACGCCGGCCGGTACCCCGCCCCGAGGATCACCGGCAACTCGGGCGCGACCTTCGCCACCACGTCCGCCCGCTTCCCGGCGAGCGCCCGCGCCTGCACCCCCAGCCGCACCCGGTCGAAACCCTCCGGCACCGGAGTCCCTGCCGCGAGCGCGGACAGCAGCGCGGTCTGGGCGAGGGCGAGCCTCTGACGGGCGGGCTCCGTCGGAGCGCCCGACGGCCCCGCGGTATCGGCAGGGCACCACGCACCGCCTGCCGCCCCGGGGGCGCCCCCCTTCGCCACCGCCTCCCGGATCGCCCCCAACTCCCGCTCCAGCTCGACCGGTTCGGGAAAGTTCTCGTCCCGCTCCAGCAGCACCCCCGGCGGCGAGACCCTGGACGCGAGGTCGGTGAGGATGTCGAGGACCGGTCGCGGCACCGGGTGGGCGTGGCTGTCGTGCCACACCCCGTCCCGCTCGAAGCCGCCCGCGACATGGACGTAGGCGATGGCCTCCAGCGGAAGTTCGGCGAGCGCGCGGGCCGGGTCCTCGCCGCGGTTGACGTGGTTGGTGTGCAGGTTGGCCACATCGATCAGCAGCCGGACCCCCGTCCGGTCCGCGAGGTCGTACAGGAACTGCCCCTCGGTCATCTCCTCGCCGGGCCATGCGATGAGTGCGGCGATGTTCTCGACGGCGAGCGGCACCGGCAGCGCGTCCTGGGCGATCCGGATGTTCTCGCAGAGGACGTCGAGGGCGTCCCGGGTGCGGGGGACCGGCAGGAGATGTCCGGCCTCCAGGCGAGGCGAGGCGGTGAGGGGGCCGCCCGCCCGGACGAACGCGATGTGCTCGGTGACCAGCGGCGAGCCCAGCGCCTTGGCGCGCTCGGCCAGCGCGGTCAGCCGTCCGGCGTCGGGCCGCTCGGCGCCGCCGAGCCCGAGCGAGACGCCGTGCGGCACCACGGTCACCCCGCGCTCGCGCAGCCGTCGCAGCGACTCGGGGAGATGCCCGGGGCAGACGTTCTCGGCCACGGCCTCGACCCAGTCGATGCCCGGCATTGCCTCCACGGCGTCCGCGATCTCCGGCCGCCAACCGATACCCGTGCCCAGTCGCTCCATGTCCGTCCCCTCCCCGTCCTCTCCCGCATCCGCTCGGGCCGCCGTCTGTCCGGCGTGACGGAGGTATGGCCCCGGGCCGGGGGTGCGAACCGTGCCCGGGGGACGTTCAGAGCAACATTTGAGGTTCGGGCGGTGCGGCTGCCGGTGACCTCACAGACCCGTTCCGGGCCGTGACCGCAACGCCGGATGGTCCGCCACCATCGTGGAGGAACCGGGCGCGATCTCGGTGAAGCCGGCGTCGCGGACCAACGGCAGCCCGCTCGCGGTGAGTTCACCCCAGTGCCCGGGATCCGCGGTCCGTACGGCGAGCGGGAACCCGGCGTCCCGCCAGGCGGTCCGCTCCTCCTCCGACAGCTCCCACCAGGCCAGTTGGGCGCCGTGTCCGGCCTGGGCCATCGCCTTGCCGGCCGACATGTCGAGGTCCGGACTGAGCCACAGGACGGGAGCCGTCGTGTCCGCGGCCCCGGGCGGCTCGGGGTCGTCGAGATCGGTACCGGAGACCTGGAGCTTGGCCAGTTCCTTGGGCCAGCCGTCGAGCGGCACGGGCGGAAACACCCGCACCTGCGCCGACTTCCCCGTCACGGTGATCCCGGGCAGCTCCTCGGCCCGCCGCCACTCGGCCCCCCTGGCCCGCCGTACGACCTTGCGGATCCGGGCGTCCTGCCAGTCCCGCACGACCTCGGCCCACTCCCCGTCGCCGACAGAACGCTCGTCGCCGAGCAGGACGAGAACGGCGCGGGCGGCGGTCTCGAGAGCGTCGGTACGAGCGGGCGGAGCGGCCTTCTCGATGCGGACGACCAGGGGCAGCACGAACTGGGGTGCCTGGTCGCGCGCGGTCGGCTCGGAGTGGAAGGGGCTGTCGGTCGAGGGCGTCACGTCGTGGCTCACCCGGACAACCCTAAGGTCACCCCGAACAGGCCGTCCGCTGAGCCTCCTGCCACTCGCACACCGGGCACAAGGTGACCCCCTTGTGCGACTCCGGATACTCCGTCGGGTTCCGGCACAGCACGCTCCCCCACTCTCGGCTGCGCTCGAGCGGGGGGACCCCCATCGCGTACGGCGGGCCGTCGGCGACCGGTGGCTCCGACACGTCGCCGGTCGCGCAGTACTCCTCGCTCATGCCTCCAGCCTAGGACCCGATCAGCCCGGACACCCTCACGAACCGGAAGCCCCGCTCACGCAGCTCGGGCACCACCGTCCGCACCACCCGCTCCGTCGTCGGCGCGGCACTGCGTGTGCAGTGCATGACCACGACCGACCCCGGCCGCACCCCCTCCAGCACCTGCCGGGACACGGCCTCCGCGTCCGTGGCGAACGCGTCCCCACTCACCACGTCCCACTGGACGGCGGTCACACCGGCCGGGGTGAGTGCCTTCAGGGCCCGCCGGTCGTAGCAGCCGCCGGGAAAGCGGAAGTACGGCATCGCATCCGGCACTCCCACCGTGCGGAACACCGCGTACGCCCGCTCCACATCCTCCCGCATCCGGTCGCCGGACACCGTCGGCAGCCCGTAGCAGTCGTCGGTGAAGGCGTAGTGGCTGTAGGAGTGGTTGGCGACCTCGAAGAGCGGGTCCCGCCCGATCGCACGCGCCTGCTCCGGATACTCCTCGGCCCACCTCCCGGTCATGAACACCGTGGCCGGCACCTTCAGCGTCCGCAGCGCCGTGATCAGCCCCGGGTTGTCGAAGCGCTCGCCCGCCGCGGCCCGGGTGCCCTGGTCGGCGGTCATGTCGGCGTCGAAGGTGAGCGCGACCGTCCTGCCGTGGGCGCGGGAACCGTGTCGGAAGACGGGCGTCAGGCCGCCGGGCCCGGGAGCGAGGGTGGGAGGCGTGGACGGGGACGCGGTGGTGGTCGGGGCGGGGGCCGGGCGGACGGCTCGGGGCGCCTGGGTGGTGCAGGCGGCGAGGGCGGCGCCCAGGGCGCACACGGCGAGGGCACGGCGTACGGGAGTGATCACCGTACGAACGTAGGGCGATCTGCCTTATATGTATGTCAGCCCGGCCCGTGGGGTCACCCGCTCAGATGTCCCGCTTCTCCAGCGGCCGGGTCGCCGGGCCCTGGATCACCTTGCCGTCCGTGTCGAAGCGGGAGCCGTGGCAGGGGCACTCCCAGGCGTCCTCGGCACCGTTGAAGGCGACCAGGCAGCCGAGGTGGGTGCAGCGCGGGGACACGGCGTGCAGGGCGCCGGCCTCGTCGCGGTAGACCGCGAGGCGGTCGCCGTCCACGCGGACCACGGCGCCTTCGCCGGGCGGCAGGGACTCCAGCGGGGGCACGGGGCGCAGACGGTCGCCGACGAAGTGGCGGGCCACCTGTGCCTGGGTCTTGAGGAAGGACGGGGCCTCACGGACCGTCGAGAGCAGGCGGCGCGGGTCGTAGAGCTCGCTCCACGCGCACTTCTCGCCGGTGATCAGCGCCGTGAGGAGGCGGCCCGCCATGATCCCGCCGCTCATGCCCCAGCCGCCGAAGCCGGTGGCGACGTAGGCGTGCCGGGCGCCCGGGTGCAGGGGGCCGACGAGCGGCACGGTGTCCGTGGGGTCGTTGTCCTGGGTGGCCCAGGCGTGGGTGAGATCAACACCGGGGAAGCGCCGGGTGGCCCAGGCGGAGAGGTGGTCGAAGCGGGTCCTGGTGTCGCCCGTGCCGGGGGTGAAGTGTTCGCCGGTGACGATGAGGAGGCGCCGGTCGGCGCTCCAGGGAGCCGTACGGACCGAGCGGGTGCCCTCCTCCGGCGTGATGTACATGCCGTCCGGATCCCGCTCCCGGTCGATCGTCCCGGCGACGACCAGCTCACGGCGCGGGGAGAGCCGGGTGAAGAGGAGGGAACGGTCGAAGATCGGGTAGTGGGTCGCGACCACGACGTCCCGGGCCGTCACCGTGGCCCGCGTGTCGGTCGACAGCCGGCACGGCTCGCCCTCGTCGAGGCCGAGGACGGCGGTGTGCTCGTGCACGGCCGCCCCGGAGGCCACCAGGTCCTCGGCCAGGGCCAGCAGGTACTTGCGCGGATGGAACTGCGCCTGCCCCGTCACCCGCACCGCGCCCGCCACCGGGAACGGCAGCCCGGTCTCCGTCACGAACGACGCCAGCAGCCCCGCCTCCCGGGCGGCCGCCGCCTCGGCCCGCAGCTCCTCGACCCTGCCCTCGTCACAGACGTAGGTGTACGCGTCGCGCTGCTCCCAGTCGCAGTCGACGCCCAGCTCGTCCGCGATCCCGGCGGCCCGCTCGATCGCCTCGCTCTGCGAGCGCGCGTACAGCCGGGCGCCCTCGGGACCACGGGTGCGGCGCAGCTTGTCGTAGATCAGCGTGTGCAGGGCGGTCAGCTTGGCGGTGGTGTGCCCGGTGACCCCGGCCGCCACCTGCCCGGCCTCCAGGACCGCGACCCGCTTCCCGGCCCGCACCAGCTCCCATGCCGTACTGAGCCCGGCGATCCCGGCGCCGATCACGGCCACGTCGACCTCGAGATCCCCGGTCAGCGGCGGCCGGGATCCGCCGGGTGCGGTCTCCAGCCAGTACGAGCCCTTGACGTGCCGGTTCTCGGTCATGCGCCCCGAGTACCCCGGGATTCACTCTTCGAGCAGCCGCCTGCGGGCTTCCTCCACGTCGAAGTCCGCCTCCGGGTAGCGGGGGTCCAGCTCCGACAGGTGTTCCAGCAGGAGCCGGCTGACCGCCCAGTTGCGGTACCACTTGCGGTCGGCGGGGACCAGGTACCAGGGGGCGTGCGGTGTCGAGCAGCGCTCCAGGGCCATCTCGTACGCCTGCTGGTAGGCGGGCCACAGGGCGCGCTCGTCGATGTCCGAGACGTTGAACTTCCAGTGCTTGTCCGGACGGTCCAGGCGCTTGAGGAGACGGTCGCGCTGTGCGTCGTACGAGATGTGCAGGAAGCACTTGACGACGGTGACGCCGTCGTCGGTGAGGGACTTCTCGAAGCGGTTGATCTCGTCGTAGCGGCGTTCGATCTCGGCGGGCGGGGCGAGCGCGCGGACCTTGGCGATGAGGACGTCCTCGTAGTGCGAGCGGTCGAAGATGCCCAGCTCGCCGGCTTGCGGGAGGGCCCTTTTGACGCGCCACAGGAAGGGGTGCTCGAGCTCCTTGGGCGTGGGTGCCTTGAAGGCGTGGATGCGGCAGCCGGACGGGTTGAACAGGCCGATGACGTGCTTGACCGTGCCGCCCTTGCCGCTGGTGTCCATGCCCTGCAGCACCAGCAGGATCCGGCGCCGGTCGCCCGCGGTGCTGGCCGCCCACAGGCGTTCCTGGAGGTCGGCGAGCGGGGAGGCCAGGGCGGTCATCGCGGCCAGGCCCGCCTGCTTCTTACGCGGACCGGCCGGCGTCTCCCGGGCGTCGTACGCGGCCAGGTCCACCGGCTTGCCGCCCGGCACGCGCAACAGCTCGCGCAGGTCGGTGTCGTCCCGGGCCTTCGCGCTCTTCTCGGACGCGTGGGACTTCGAGCCCTTCTTCGCCATGGGGCACCCCTTCCGGGCCGGGTCCGGTCCCTCGATCCTGCGCCGGGGGACCGGGGCGCGCCAGCCGTCGCGGAGGGCGGCTACCCGCGCCAGGGCCCCGTCACCGCGAAGGTCGTCCCGGGCGTGTAGCAGTTGACGTACATCGTCTGCCCGTCGGGGGAGAAGGTGACTCCGGCGAACTCGCCCCACTCCGGGGCGTCCGGCGTCCCGATGTTCTGCCTGCCGCGGGCCATCGCGTAGACCTCGCCGTGCCTCGTCACGCCGTAGACGTGCTGGGCGCCGCTGCCGTCCTCGCACACCATCAGGCCGCCGCTGGGGGCGAGACAGATGTTGTCGGGGGACTCGCCGGGCAGCTGGATGTCGGTGTCCGGACCGAAGACGATCACCAGGGTCAGCCGGCGTGCGGAGGGGTCGTAGCGCCAGATCTGCCCGAAGTGGTCGGCGGCCGAACCCTCGGCGCTGTGCGCGAAGGAGGAGACGAAGTAGACGCTCTTCCCGCCCCAGTAGCAGCCCTCCAGCTTCTGGGCGTGCGTGATGCCCTTCGGGCCGAAGTCCTGCAGCCGGACGGGGGTCTGGGCGGCCAGCGGGTCCGGTACGTCGACCCACTCGATGCCCTCGAAGCAGGCACCGGTCTCCTGGACCGCGGACAGGTCCGGCACGCCGGGCACCCGCATCGCCTGGAGCCGGCCGCCCGCGCGCAGTGAACCCAGGCCGCCCTCGGGCCTGTTGGGCAGGAAGCGGTAGAAGAGACCGAAGGGCTTGAGGAAGGCGTCCTCGGTCTCGTAGACGATGCCGCGCTTCGGGTCGATCGCGATCGCCTCGTGCTGGAAGCGGCCCATCGCGGTCAGCGGTACGGCCCCGGAGCGGTGCGGGTCGGCCGGGTCGACCTCGAAGATGAAGCCGTGGTCCTTGGTGTAGCCGTTGGTGCCTGCCTTGTCCTCGGTCTCCTCACAGGTCAGCCAGGTGCCCCAAGGGGTGGGCCCGCCCGCGCAGTTGACGGCCGTACCGGCGATGGCGACCCGCTCCGACAGCACGTTGTTGCGGCTGTCCAGCGTGAGGGCCGTACAGCCGCCCTTGCCGGCCGGGTCGTAGGTGAGGCCCTTGACGGTCGGGACGGGGATCGCGGCGGTGGGGCGGTTCTCGTGGTTGCGGACCAGGTGGACCTGGCCTTTTCTGCCGGGCAGGGCAGTCATGCCGTCGTGGTTGGAGGGGACCTTGCCCTCGCCGGAGCGGAGCTGGTCGCCCTCACGGGAGAGGACCTTGTAGCGGAAGCCCTTCGGCAGGTCCAGCAGGCCCTTCGGGTCCGGGACGAGGGGGCCGTAGCCGGTGTGGCCGAGGGGCTGGGCGGCGGCGGTGCCCGCGAAGAGCTCGGAGAGGGCGCCGGTGAAGGCGATGCCGGCCCCCACGGCGGCCGAGCGGGAGAGGACCTGACGTCGTGTTGCGGACATGGTGGAGCAACCTTCCTGCTGGCGGACAGGACTGTGACTCCGCTGTGTCTATCACCTGGGTCGGACGCCGGGAACCACGCGCGTAGCGTGTCCCCTCCTCTCGCTTCCCGTGACCACCCGTCACTTTCCGGTCGGATGCTCCTGCGCCCGCTCCAGGAACCGCAGCAACTCCACCGGGAACGGCAGGACGAGCGTCGAGTTCTTCTCGGCGGCCACCGCGACGACCGTCTGCAGCAGCCGGAGTTGGAGTGCGGCCGGCTGCTCGGACATCTCCTTGGCGGCTTCCGCGAGCTTCTTGGAGGCCTGCAGTTCGGCGTCCGCGTTGATGATCCGGGCACGCCGCTCGCGGTCGGCCTCGGCCTGGCGGGCCATGGAGCGCTTCATCGTGTCCGGCAACGACACGTCCTTGATCTCCACGCGGTCCACCTGGACACCCCAGCCGACGGCCGGGCTGTCGATCATCAGCTCCAGGCCTTCGTTGAGCTTCTCGCGGTTGGACAGCAGGTCGTCCAGCTCGCTCTTGCCGATGATCGAGCGCAGCGAGGTCTGGGCCATCTGGGAGACGGCGAACTTGTAGTCCTCGACCTTGACGAGAGCGCTCGCCGCGTCGATGACCCGGAAGTAGACGACGGCGTCCACGCGCACGGTCACGTTGTCCCGGGTGATGCCCTCCTGGGCCGGCACCGGCATCGTGACGATCTGCAGGTTCACCTTGTGCAGCCGGTCCACGAACGGCACGACCAGCGTGAATCCGGGCTCGCGCACCTCGCCCGCGAGGCGTCCGAGGCGGAAGACCACCCCGCGCTCGTACTGCTTGACGACCCGGGCCGCCGCCGCGACGTAGACGATCCCCGCGGAACCGGTCGCCGCGGCCGCCGCCAACAGCTCTGGGAGCATCGCGACCTCCTCGTCGAGAGGTGCTTATGTCTGCTCCTGCAACGATATGCCCGATGCCTGGTCCGGGGCCACGATCGGCTCCGGACCAGGCGGGCGCGGACTACGGGGCGGTGGCCCGCGCCGGCTCCGGCTCGGTGACCCGGACCGGTTCCGTGCCGACCGAGCTGTGCCGCTCGGCCCAGTTCTCCAGCGCCGTACGGCAGGCGTGGTCCAGGTGGTGCAGACCGGAGAGGTCCAGCTCCACGGGCCGGTCCTGGGGCAGCGACTCCAGGCTGTCGAGGATCTTCGGCAGCCTGAGGAAGGTCGCGTTGCCCGACAGGTGGGCCTGGATGGGACCCGCGCCCTTGTCGACGATCTCCAGCTTGAGGTGCGAGGCCTCCCAGGCGGTCTTGGCGACGGACAGCGCCAGACCGATGAGCACGCCCTCGAACATGTTCACCGCGACGATCGAGACGGCCGTGGCCACCAGGATCAGCGCCTCACCGCGGTGGCCGCGCCACAGCGACACGATCCCCCGGAACGGGATCAGCTTGAAGCCCGCGTGGACCAGGATGCCGGCGAGCGCGGGCAGCGGGATCAGGGCCAGCGTCGACGGCAGCAGGGCCGCGAACAGCAGCAGCCATACGCCGTGCATGACCCGGGACGCCTTGGTCCGCGCACCGGCCTGGACGTTGGCGGAGCTGCGCACGATGACCGCGGTCATCGGCAGGGCGCCGAGCGCGCCGCAGACCGCGTTGCCCACGCCCTGGGCCATGAGCTCCTTGTCGTACTCGGTGCGCGGACCGTCGTGCAGCCGGTCCACCGCGGCGGCGCTGAACAGGCTCTCGGCGGAGGCGATCAGGGTGAACGCGAGGATGGTGCCGAAGATCGCCGGGTTGGCCAGCTCGCCGAAGGCTTCCGAGCCGGGCGGCTGGATGGAGTCCAGCAGGCCGTTCACCTCGACGGTGGCGATCGACAGACCGAAGACCTGGGTGACCACGGTGGCCAGCAGGACCGCCGCGAGCGCGCCCGGCACGGTCTGCGCCTTCTTGGGCAGCTTCTTCCACAGCACGAGCACCGCGACGGTGCCCGCGCCGACCGCGAGCGAGGTGAGCGCGGTGGTGCTGCCGAGCGCGTCGACGGCGGCACCGGGCAGCCCCAGGATCTTGTCGATCCCGGTGGTGGGCGCCTTCAGTCCGGCCGCCGAGTACAGCTGGCCGGCTATGAGCACGAGGCCGATTCCGGCCAGCATGCCCTCCACGACGGAGACGGATATCGCCCGGAACCAGCGCCCCAGCTTCAGGGCACCCATGGCGAGCTGGATCAGACCGGCACTCAGCACGATGACACCGAGCGCGGGCAGCCCGAACTCGTCGACCGCCTCGAAGACGAGGACCGTCAGACCGGCGGCAGGACCGGAGACCTGGAGGCTGCTGCCCCGCAGGAAACCGGTGACCAGACCGCCGACGATGCCGGTGACGAGTCCCAGCTCCGCCGGGACACCGGAGGCGACGGCCACACCCACGCAGAGCGGGAGCGCGACCAGGAAGACGACCAGGGAGGCGGCGAAGTCCTGCCGCAGGTGAGGGTATTTGGTCATCATGGCGATCACAGACCCTCGAACGCGTCGGTCTCGGCGCGGTGGACGCGCACCGCGCCCGTGTGCACCTCGTAGTACCAGGCGTGCAGGGCCAGTTGGTCCTCGGCCAGCCTCTTCTCGATGCAGGGGTACGACCTCAGGCGCAGCACCTGGGCCAGGACGTGGCTCTGCACGCCCTCGGCCACGGTCGGGTCCTCGACCGCGCCCGCGGGACGCGGGGTGGCGTTCGTGAGCCAGTCGCGGACGGCCGGTACGGCGTCCAGGTCGTCGCCGCGGACGAGGGCGCCGACGGCGCCGCAGTGCGAGTGTCCGCAGACCACGATGTCGCGGATGCCCAGCACCTCCACGGCGTACTCGATGGTGGCCGCCTCGCTGGTGGGGTGCACGGAGGCGTACGGGGGGACGATGTTGCCCGCGGTGCGCAGCTCGAAGAGCTCGCCCGGGCGGGCGCCCGTGATCAGGGCCGGCACGACCCTGGAATCCGAGCAGGTGATGAACAGAACCTGGGGGGACTGGCCTTCGGCCAGCTTGGCGAACTCCTCAGGGCGCTGTCCGAACGTACGGGCGTTGTCGATGAGGGGCTGCATGTGGGGACTCCTCCTGGCGCGCCGAGCGGCGCGTCGGACGTGCCCGGCGTGCTAGATGCACGTCGGGCTCGCATGACAGTGGGGGAAACAGAGGTGGGGGGCCGCTCTGCTGTCAGCAGCGGAAGACCTGAAGTGCCGCCGGGGTATGGGCTGTCGAGGGTCTGGACAGCGTGAACCCGCCGGACGCGACCTGTTTCGTGGCGGTGGCCGCCGGCTCCTGGGCCGACAGCGGGCGCTCGGGCCCCTCGGGGGCGAAACCGACGGCGCGGTGCCGGTCGCGGGTACGCAGGGGACCGGTCGGATCCCCTACGGGGTTGCAGTGGCGCTTCGAGGCGGCTTCGGCGCGCAGCGCCTTGCCGGAGAGCTTGGTTCCGGTCTGAGCTTTGGCCTCAACTTGACGGCCTGTGTGCGCGCTTGCGAAGGATTCGGTGGGTGCGAAGAACGGGAGGGCGAGAAGGACGGTGGCGAGGATCGTCATCACGGTCCGCGCCGTCGTACCTCGGAACATACGCCCCCCTCCCGGCAGTTCTCACTTCTCGGTCTGACCAACCACTGGTCAATGACTGGTCAAGAAACACCTTAGCCCGGCAAAGTTGTTTGCAGGGTTAACTTAGCGTTTCGAGCTGAAGAGAGGCTGAAGCGTGCCGGGTGCCTGGCGCGAACCGGCTCTTGATCTTGTGGAGTTGCTGCGCTAGCGCGGCCTCAGGCGCCGTCGACCAGGCCCTTCGCATCGCGGGCCAGCGCGGTGAGCCGGGATATCGCGCGGAAGTACTTCTTGCGGTAACCGCCGTTCAGCATCTCCTCGCTGAACAGCCGGTCGAAGGGCATGCCCGAGGCCAGCACCGGCACCTCGCGGTCGTAGAGACGGTCCGCGAGCACCACGAGCCGCAGGGCCGTCGACTGGTCCGGCACCGGCTGGACGTCGGTGAGGCACACCGCCTTCAGGCCGTCGGTCAGAGCGCCGTACCGGCTGGGGTGGACCTTGGCGAGGTGTGCCAGGAGGCTCGGGAAGTCGTCGAGCGAGGCGCCCTCGGTGGCGTACGCGGCCTTGGCGACCTCCTCGTCGGCGAACGGCGCCGGCGCCTCGGGCAGCCCGCGGTGGCGGTAGTCCTCGCCGTCGATGCGCAGGGGCCGGAAGCGCGCCGCCAGGCCCTGGATCTCGCGCAGGAAGTCGACCGCCGCGAACCGGCCCTCGCCGAGCTTGCCCGGCAGGGTGTTGGAGGTGGCGGCGAGCGCCACGCCCGCGTCGACCAGTTTGCCCAGCAGGCTGGAGACGAGGACGGTGTCGCCGGGGTCGTCCAGCTCGAACTCGTCGATGCAGACCAGGCGGTGGCCGGAGAGCGTCTGGACCGTCTTCTGGAAGCCGAGGGCGCCGACCAGGTTGGTCAGTTCGACGAAGGTGCCGAAGGCCTTGAGGGACGGTTCGGCGGGGGTGGCGTGCCAGAGGGAGGCCAGCAGATGGGTCTTGCCGACGCCGTAGCCGCCGTCGAGGTAGACGCCGCGGGGGCCCGCCGGGGTCTTCGGGGCCCTGGGCCTGCCGAGGCCGAGGAAGCCGCGCCTGCCGCCGCCGATCGCGTGCGCACCGCCGAGACCCGCGGCGAAGCCCGCCAGGACCTGGACGGCCTCGGTCTGGGTGGGCTGGTTCGGGTCCGGGATGTACGTGTCGAACCGCACCGAGTCGAACCGCGGCGGCGGCACCATCTCGGCGACCAGCCGGTCCGCGGGGACGTGCGGCTCACGGTCGCACAGGGACGGCGGGGCGGTGCCGGCTATCGGGCCGAACCCGGACGCGGCGGGGGAAGTGGACACGGTTCACCATGTTAAAGGCCGTGCCACACTGCACGACATGCGACGCCTGTTCCCTGTGACCGACGAGACAGCGACCCGGAGCCCGGAGACGGGGGCCGACCACGAGTGGAGCTTCGCCGAGCTGGCCGCCGCCTACGCGTACCCCGAGCTCGGTCCCGGTCCCGGCACCCCCGAGGTCTGGCTGCGCGCCAACATGGTCTCCACGCTCGACGGCGCCGCCCAGCACGACGGCCGCTCGCAGCCCATCTCCACCGCGACCGACATGCGGATCTTCGGGACGCTGCGGGCGCTGGCGGACGTGGTGATCGCCGGTGCGGAAACGGTACGCCAGGAGGGGTACCGCCCCGCACGCGTGCGTGCGGAGTTCGCGGGGCTGCGGGAGGCGGCCGGACAGGGCCCGGTGCCGGCGATCGCGGTGATCAGCGCGAGCCTGGACCTGGACTTCTCGCTCCCGCTGTACACCTCGCCCCCGGTGCCCACGCTGATCCTCACGGGCGCCGCCGCGGCCCCGGACCGGATCGCCGCGGCCGAGAAGGCGGGCGCTCGGGTGGTGATCGCCGGCGACGGCGTCGGCGTGGACCCCGCGCGGGCCGTACGGGCGCTGGCCGAGCTCGGGCACACCCGGCTGCTGACCGAGGGCGGCCCCCGGCTGCTGGGTCAGCTGGTGGCCGCCGGGGTGCTCGACGAGCTCTGTCTGACCCTGTCCCCGATGCTCACCGCGGGGGACGCGCAGCGCATCGCCGGGGGACCGTCGGTCCCGGTCCCGGCGCGGTTCGCACTGGACTCCCTGCTGGAGGAGGACGGATTCCTCTTCAGCAGGTACCGAAGGGCGTGACTGTTCGGACGCGAGTTCGGTCAGTACCGCCGGCGCCGACATCGACGGAATCTGTCGTTCCGTTTCGCTTCCGGCGGGCACACTGAATCCGGCAATACCCGTGCGATCACGGGGCAGGATGGTTTCCGCAGAGCGCAGAGCGCAGAAGAAGGGGACGCCCGGTGTTCACAAGCGTTTTGATGATCGAGAAGGCCCTGACGTCCGCCGACGTGGAGTTCGTCACCACCTTGCACGGCGACGAGTCGGTCGCGTTCCACGTACTGCTCCAGCCACGGGGGGACCAGGCCGACCGGTTGCTGCGGGCCATCGACGACGTGGCGCTGGGCGAGCTGGACGAGGCGGTACGGGAGCGGGAGACACCCGAGGGCGAGGCCGCGAAGGACGTGGGACAGCGGGCGCTCGAGGTGTCCCTCCAGGCGCTCAGAGCCTCCGGGAGCGCGGCGGAGGGAAGGCTCATCGAGGACCACCCCCTGGACGCGCTGAAGCGCCTGGTCGAGGAGATCGGCGCCGACGAGGTGATCGTCCTGACCGACCCCCACTACGTGGAGGAGTTCTTCCACCGGGACTGGGCGTCCCGCGCACGTCACAAGGTGGGCGTACCGGTGCTGAAGCTGTTCTCGCACAGCAAGGCATAGGCTGGCTCCCGCATCCGTACCGCACCACTTGGGAGACACACGCATGGCACCCGGCCTTCCTACCGCCATGGACCGACCGCACTTCATCGGGATCGGTGGGGCCGGGATGTCGGGGATCGCGAAGATCCTCGCGCAGCGCGGGGCGAAGGTGGCCGGCAGCGACGCCAAGGAGTCGGCGACCGCCGAAGCCCTGCGCGCGCTCGGCGCGACCGTGCACATCGGGCACGCGGCGGAGCACCTGGCGTCCGACGCCACCTGCGTCGTCGTGTCCTCGGCGATCCGCTCCGACAACCCGGAGCTCGCCCGCGCGGCCGAACTCGGCATCCCGGTCGTGCACCGGTCCGACGCCCTCGCCTCGCTGATGGACGGCCTGCGGCCGATCGCCGTCGCGGGCACGCACGGCAAGACGACCACGACCTCGATGCTGGCGGTCTCCCTGTCCGCCCTGGGCCTGGAGCCGTCGTACGCGATCGGCGGCGACCTGGACGCCCCCGGCTCCAACGCCCTGCACGGCGACGGCGAGATCTTCGTCGCCGAGGCGGACGAATCGGACCGCAGCTTCCACAAGTACGCCCCCGAGGTCGCGATCGTCCTCAACGTCGAACTCGACCACCACGCCAACTACGCGTCGATGGACGAGATCTACGAGTCCTTCGAGACGTTCGTGGAGCGGGTCACCGAGGGCGGCACCCTGGTGATCAACGCGGACCACGAGGGAGCCCGGGAGCTGACCCGGCGGGTCACGGCGACCGGCGTGCGCGTGGTGACGTACGGCGACGCCGAGGACGCGGACGTCCGTGTCCTGTCGGTCGTGGCGCAGGGGCTGAAGAGCGAGGTCACCGTTGTCCTCGACGGCGCGGAGCTCACCTTCACGGTCTCCGTACCCGGCCGCCACTACGCGCACAACGCGGTGGCCGCCCTGGCCGCCGGCGTGGCCCTCGGGGTCCCCGCCACCGAGCTGGCCCCGGCCCTGGCCGCCTACACCGGCGTCAAGCGACGCCTCCAGCTGAAGGGCGAGGCCGCCGGGGTCCAGGTCATCGACTCCTACGCCCACCACCCCACCGAGATGACGGCGGACCTGGAGGCCATGCGCGCGGCGGCCGGTGACGCCCGCATCCTCGTCGTCTTCCAGCCCCATCTGTTCTCCCGGACGCAGGAACTCGGCAAGGAGATGGGCCAGGCGCTCGCGCTGGCCGACGGCTCGGTCGTCCTGGACATCTACCCGGCCCGCGAGGACCCGGTCCCCGGGGTGACGAGCGAGCTGATCATCGAGGCGGCGCGGGCCGCCGGCGCGGACGTGACACCGGTCCACGACGCGGCGGAGGTGCCGTCGGTGGTCGCGGGAATGGCGAAGGCCGGTGATCTCGTTCTCACCATGGGCGCGGGCGACGTCACCGACCTCGGCCCGCTGATCCTGGACCGTCTCGCGAAGTAAGGGGCTGAGCTTCATGTCGTACGACGTCGAAAAGCCGGACGAGCAGTGGCGGGCGGAGCTGAACCCGGCCGAGTACTCCGTCCTGCGGCAGGCCGCGACGGAGCCCGCCTTCACCGGTGAGTACACCGACACCAAGACCGAGGGCGTCTACTCCTGTCGCGCCTGCGGCGCCGAACTGTTCACCTCCACCACGAAGTTCGAGTCCCACTGCGGCTGGCCGTCCTTCTACGACCCGAAGGACACCGACGCGGTCGAGCTGATCGAGGACCGGACCCACGGGATGGTGCGGACCGAGGTGCGCTGCGCGCGCTGCGGCTCCCACCTCGGGCACGTGTTCGCGGGCGAGGGGTATGCCACGCCCACCGACCAGCGGTACTGCATCAACAGCATCTCGTTGCGGCTTACGGCGGACGAGGGCTGACACGGGGCCGCAGGTTCGAGCCCTGGGGTCCGTCGGCCCGTCGGCGCGCCGCTGCCACCCTCGCGTCCGGCCACGACGCCAGGACGGCGCGCCTGCGCCGGCCGGTAGCGCCGTTGCGTCACCGCACGCGTCATCGGGCCAGGGCGGCCTCGCGCGGGCAATCCTGATACCAGCCGAGGTCGTCCGTGAACGCGGCTGGTAGGGGCTGGGTAGTTCGGCGATCCGGTGCAGCCAAGTGCTATGAAATCGCCTGCGGCCTCGCGTCAAAGCTACGGAGGCGACGCCACTGATCAGCTGGTTCGACGGAACACGTCTGCTCGTACGGAGACGAAAAGACGGTGAGCCTGTGGCCGCGGAACACCCAGGGAGGTCCTGGAGGGCCGCACGCCGACGAGGACGAGCGCGGCTACCGCTGTCGCGAGCGCGGCCGCGACCGACGACGCCCCAGCGGGAGTGAACCGAGATTGTGCACGTCGGCCAGGCGCGCCCAGGGACTCGTGCTCGTCCGGGGCTATGCGAGGCGACGACGAGGCGCTCGGTCGCGGTCACTGTGAGATCCGTCGGGCAGGAGTCGGCCGGGCGGATGTCGACCCTCCCCGAAGTCGCCTTGCGCAGAGCGGATCGCTGATCCGGCAGCGGGCCTCCGGTGGTCGTGACCACCACGCGACCGTCGGTGCCGGGGCTCGGAGTGGGGGCGCCCCCGACGGCGTATGCGTCGCCGAAGGAGAGATCACCGGCCCCGGAGCGGGCCTGATTTATACGTAGTTGGCTCCCTCAGGTGTGTCGGTGAGCCCGGGAATCTGGTACTTCGGGACTGCGGATGTGCCCAGGTTCTGTATCGGGGGAGGGCGCCATGACCGCTTTCGTACGTCCACTGATTCTGGTGCGCGGGTTCGGAGGGCCGGACCTCGGTGGTGTTCGGCGCAATGCCTATCAGGGGTTCAACGAGGGGACCGTGTACCCCGGGCGCCGCGGTGAGAACTACATCTACGAGGGCTTCGTACTGAGGGCGTTGAAGTACGCCGAGCATCTCTACCGGGACGCGACCAACGTGGTCGGTTTCTACGCCGGCTCGCAGGAAGCGCCGCCGGGGTCGTGGGACTGGAACAACGGCCTTCTGTCCGGAAACGTGGTGCTCGATCCGGCCATGGCCGACCGGGTGTTGGGCGGCGGTATCGACGGGACCCTGTGGATCTACCGCTACTACGACCTGGAGCCGAGGACGATCAAGGGGTACGGGGCGGGACTCGTGCGGCTGATCGACATCATCCGGTGTGCCGCCGCCCTCCGGAACGGTGGCGGCCAGGACCGGTTCCCGGGTGTGGACATCGTGGCGCACAGCATGGGAGGGCTGGTGGTGCGCGCGGCGCTTCGGCAGATGGGGAGCGCCGCGGCCGATGGGGCACCGCCGTCTCAGGACCTGGTGCACAGGGTCGTGACGCTGGGTACCCCGCACCGTGGCATCGCCTTCCAGGTACTGCCACGCGCCTTGGTGGAGGAGGTTCCCGTCGTCGGCGCCGCGGCGGACGAACTCTCGGCGTTCGATCCGAGCAGCACCACGTTCTCGGACTGGGGCGGCTTCCCCGTCGAGCGTGTCCTGACCGTCGTGGGAACGGACTACCGCAGCTACGGGACGGCGATCGCCTCGATGGCGAACCGGCTCGCGAGTCTGGCCGACGAGGGCAGCCTGGACTACAACCGCAGTGACGGCCTGGTGAAGCAGGCCTCCGCCCAACTGCCGGGCGCGCCCAGGACGTTCGTGCACAAGTGCCACGGCGGGCCGGACTCCCTCGTCACCTCGCGCGAGGCGTTCGAGATCGCCATGAGGTTCTTCCACGGCACCCACCACGTGCGGCTCTGGCTCGATGCGGCCGAAGTGCGGCGCGGCAAGGACTTCTTCGGCCGCAGCGAGTTCTTCTTCGGGGTCTCGGTGAAACCGAGGGGCGTGGACTTCGACCTGTTCCATCAGGGCCCCGAGGCGGAGAACTGTTACGGCCCGTTCCACTCCGACGATCTGTCCGACGGCCCTCCACCTCTCGAAGAGGAGTTGAGCCGGCCGCTGTCGGCAGAAGGGGACCGTACGACCGGCTGGGCCGGGCCCGATCGGCTGATCTGGGAAGGATGGGTCGACCGGTCGGTACGGCCCGCTGACCCGGCCGAGGCGTCGGGCGTGGTGTTCCGCCTCGACGTGTACCTCGGTGAGCGGGACTCGTTCGGCATCGGGTTCTCGGACAACGTCGTCTTCCGTAAGCAGTACTACCTGCAACTGCTGCCAGGTGGCGACGGGCAGGCGCCGGCGCTGTTCCTGCACACCGGCGAGGGGCATCTCGGCCACGGGCGGGATGAGTTGGAGGCCGCGGAGGGTGACAGGACATCGAGGGTTGTGCGGGCGGTCGACACCGGGAACGGCGCCGAATGGCGGTTCGCCATCGACGGCACCGGCTTCGGGGCCACTCTGCGCGTGGCGTTCACGGAGGCGAAGACGGAGAAGACGGAGAAAACGCAGGAGACGGCAGAGGACGAGGGTTCTCGATGACGACGCCGACCAGCACCTGGCGGCATCGAGCGCGAGTCCGGGCCGAGGAACTGCGCGTTCAGTTGTACGCCCTGCCGGATCCCTCCGCGAAGGGCTGTCCCGTCGACGTGAAACGGGACGAACTGCGAAAGGGCGCCGAGCGGTTCGTCTGTCGGGCCCTGGAACTCGTGGACGAGAGATCGGGACTGCGCGGCTGGTGGTACGGGCGGCTCTACGAGGAGACGCTGTGCACCCTGCACGCCGCGGACGTGGCGATCACCCGGCTCCTGCCGCCACGCGACGCGCTCCGACGCGGCAACTCTGTGCTGGCGATGGCCCGTCCGCTGCTGGCGAGAGACGATCCGCGCCTCGTCCTCGTCGAGCGCATGGTGGAGGGTCTGGCAGGAGTGCCCGCTGCCAGGCCCCGACGGCGGGAGCCGGACTGCGAAGCGCCCAGTGCCGTGGCCAAGCTGCTGAAGGCCGCGCACGAGGTCGAGGAGGAACGCGCCGTACGCAGCCGGAACTTCCGGAACCGGCTCATCCGCGTGGGCGTCATCCTGCTGTTCGTCCTCGGCGGGACGTGCGGTGCCGCGCTGGTGTCCGCCGGCGCGGTTCCCGTCTGCGGTGACATTGCCTACTCGCAGGACACCCCCGCGCCGGCACAGGTGCCACGGAGTAACTGCCGCGTCTCTCCGGGCCGGGCGGAGGTGGGGGACGTCGGTCTGGTCATGCTCTTCGGCCTGGTGGGAGCCGCGCTGCCCATGACGGCCCGGCTGCAGCGCTTCGGCGGCAGCTGGAACCCGTACAGCCTGCAGCTCTACCAGGAGGTGATCAAGCTGCCCACGGGCTCGCTGGTCGCCGTCGCCGGCCTGTTACTGCTGCGCACGGACGTACTGCCCGGTCTTGGACCGCCGGTCGACTGGCCCCAGGTGGCCGCGGACGCTGTCCTGCTCGGCATCAGCCAGCTCGCCTTCACCCGCACGATCGACAAACGCGTGTCGAAACTGCTGGCGGCCGCACCCGATGAGGAGGAGACCGGCCAACTGGAGAAGGTGTCGGTGCCCAAGCCCTCGAAGGGCTGAACCACCAGGCCGGGACCGAGGCCCATTCGGCTACCCTCCTAGGCAAAGACCCTGCTGGGGAGGGTGAGTTGACGGGGAGCACAGCGGCTGTCGAGAGCGGTGGTGGACGGGCGCGCAGGAGAGATCTGCGGGGCCGGGCCTTTCCGGCGCTGACCACGAGTACGTCGGCCGAGCGGCTGAGGTCGGTCGAGTCCCTGCGGGTCTGGGTCGAGCAGGAGGCCGAGGACGCCATGGACTGGTACCTGGAGGACAAGCGGCTCAAGCGGGTCGGCTCCCGTGCCATCCGCGGCGTGATGATCGTGCTCGCGACGACGGGCACCGTGATCCCGCTGGTCGGCGCGGCCACGGACGCGGACATCCAGAGTTGGGGCTATGTCTTTCTGGCCGCGGCGGCGGGGTGCAAAGGGTTCGACCACTTCTTCGGGCTCTCCACGGCCTGGATGCGTGACATCATCGCCGTGCAGGCGCTGCACAGCGAGTTGAACGAGTTCCGGCTGGCCTGGTCGGCCGAGTTGCTGAGGGACTCGACGGGCGAGCCGGAGCAGGCGGTGATCGAGCGCAGAATGCGCCTGATCGGCGGGCTGGCCGGAAAGATCCGCGGACACCTCGAAGCCGAGACCGCCGACTGGACCACCGAATTCCGGGCCGGACTCCAGCAGTTCCAGGACCAGTCCGCCGCGTTGCCGGCGCCGCGGGAGGCGGGTGTGCCGGCGGAACGCTGACCGGTCGATCCCGCCGTCCGGTTCCCGGCCGACAGCGCACGCCGAATCCATGTCGCGGATCCGTCGGCCCCCGAGGATGTACAAGTCATGCCACGATCCCTCGTTCAGCAACCCGGACTCGCCACGCCTTCGGCCCACGACCCGGTGGAAGCACGGCTGTTGGGACGGGCCCTGCGTGCTCTTGCCGAGTCCGCGTCCCTGCTGCCGAGGATCAGCCCCGTCCCGCTCCGGGGCGACGAGATCGTCGTAGAAGTGGCCGATCCGCCGGACCGGTTGTTTCCCGATCGGTAGCAGGCGCGGCGCGATGGGCGGCCGTGGTTCCTCAGCCGGGAGAGCGTCGGGGCACATCAGGACGAGAGCCGGGAGCGGGGCTTGGAAACTCGGGCTTGAGTCCGGCGGTGGGCGTCTCCCCGTTTCCTCAGAGCTGGGGGTCGTGACCGGGCCAACGGAGCATCGGGCCGCGCTCCTTGAGGCGATCGCCGCTGAGCAGGCCACGACACCGTGGTCGGGCGGCGTCGGCATCACCTGCGTCGGAGTGGCGCGCGGTCCGGACGCCGCCGCCCGGCGCTGTCGCCGGCTCGGTTGCCCAGCAGTGGCGGGAAACGGTCGGTGGGGCCCGCCCGCCGCGCGGCGACTGCGGGTCCGATGCCGTGACTCCTCCCGTTCCGGTTCCGCCCACTCCCCCCGGCCGGACCCGGATCGGTGGCTCGATCCGGTCGACTCCGTTTGTCCGAACCCCACTTGGGATGCGGTGTCGGCCGTGTCGGCGGGATACGGTGCGGACTCGGTGATCCGGAGGGAGGCCCGATGCGGGTCGGGGGAGTGGCCGTGGTCCGGCCGGTGGTGGAGTCGCTGGTCGAGAACTCCGCCCGCTACGGCGACAAGCTCGCGTTCGTCGACGACCGGCGGCAGGTGAGCTGGGCCGAACTGGAGCTCCGGACACGGCGGTTGGCGGGTGCGCTCGGGGTCGGGCGCGGGGCCAGGGTGGCGTTCTGCCTCGACAACAGCGTGGAACTGGTCGAGGGGCTCCTCGCCACAGTCCGGGCCGCCGCCGTGGGTGTGCCGTTGAGCCCGCGCGGCACCCACGCCGAACTCGCGGCGCTGCTCGCCGACTGCGATCCGGACGTACTGGTCGTCGACCGGCGGCAGTTGGCGCGGATCGCCAGTGTGGTCGGGGAGCGGTCACCGCGACTGGTGGTCACCGGGGAGGGGCCCGCGCCGGAAGGCGTCGAGCACTTCGACGACCTTGTGGCGGACGGCAGTTCATCCGCCCCCCGTGACGACCTCGGTCTGGACGAGCCCGCCTGGCTGCTCTACACCTCCGGCACGTCCGGCACCCCCAGGGCGGCCGTCGCCAGCCAGCGGTCCGCGCTCTGGTCGCCGGTCGCCTGCTATGTGCCCCGGCTGGGGCTGTCCGCGGACGACCGGCTGCTGTGGCCGTTGCCGCTCGCGCACACCTACGCCCACTCGCTCTGCGTGCTCGGCACCACCGTTGCGGGAGCGAGCGCGCGGATCACCGCCACCCGCGAACCGGCGGCACTGGTACGGCTGATCGAGGAGTACGAGCCGACCGTCCTGGGCGGAGTGCCGCTCACCTACCAGCAGTTGCTCGACGCCGGGCTGGGTGAGGTGCCCTCGCTGCGGGTGTGCGTGACCGCCGGGGCGCCGAGCGAACCGGAGCTGCGGGAGCGGGTCGAGCGACGGCTCGGGGCGCCGCTGCTCGACGGATACGGCAGTACCGAGACCTGCGGCAAGATCGCGATGGAGTCACCGACGGGACCGCGGGTGCGGGGGAGCAGCGGCACCGTGCTGCCCGGCATGGAGGTGCGGCTCGTCGACCCGGGCAGCGGGGAGGAGATCGTCGGCGCCGAGGGGGAGATCTGGGTGCGCGGGCCCGGCATGATGCTGGGCTACCACGACGGTGCCGGGGCGGACGCCGACGGCTGGTACCGCACCGGTGACCTCGGGCGGTTCGGCGAGCACGGGACGCTCACCGTCACCGGGCGCGCGAACGACCGTATCGTCCGCGGCGGCGAGAACGTCGACCCCGTGGAGGTCGAGCAGGTGCTGTGCGGGCTGCCCGGGGTGCTGGACGCGGCCGTGGTGGCGCGGCCGCATCCGCTGCTCGGCGAGGTCCCCGTCGCGTTCGTCGTACCGGGGGAGCGGGCCCTGGACACGGGCGCTCTGCTGCGGGCCTGCGCCGAGGTGCTCTCCGCGCACAAGGTGCCCGACGACATCCTGTTCACCCCGGCCATCCCCCGCACCGCGGCCGGCAAGCCACGGCGGGCCGTCCTACGGGAGGGCCTCGCCGCCCGCCCGGCCGAGGAGGCACTCGCGGGCCTCGCCGACCGGACACCGGGGGAACGACGGGCCGCGCTCACCGAACTCGTGTGCGCGGAGACCGCCGCGATCAGCGGGTCGCTCGCGGCCTCCACGGCTCCCGCAGGCCGGGCGGCCGCCGGCGGTGAGGCGCACCATGAGGCGCCCGTGACCGACGCGGCGGCGATCGACCCCCACACCGCCTTCACCGACCTCGGGCTCACCTCCATGGGGGCGATGACCCTGTGGCACCGGCTCGGTCTCCGCACCGGACTGCGGCTGCCCGCCACCCTGGTCTGGGACCACCCGACCCCCGCCGCGGTCGCCGCCCACCTGGACGAGCGCCTCCACGGCGGCACCCGCGAGACGGTACTCCCGCGCCGCGGCCCGGCCGCCGAACCGATCGCGATCGTCGCCGTCGGCTGCCGCTACCCGGGCGGGGTGCGTTCGCCCGAGGACCTCTGGCGGCTGGTGTCCGACGGCGTCGACGCCACCGGGGAGTTCCCGACCGACCGCGGCTGGGACGTCGACGCCCTCTACCATCCCGACCCCGACCGGCTCGGGACGACGTACACCCGACGCGGCGGATTCCTCACCGACGCGGCCGACTTCGACCCGCTGTTCTTCGGCATCTCGCCGCGCGAGGCCACGGCCACGGACCCGCAGCACCGGCTGCTCCTCGAGGTCGCCTGGGAGACGCTGGAGCGCGCGGGCATCCCCGCTCCCTCACTGCGCGGCAGCGCCACCGGCGTCTACGTCGGCCTCATGCACGGCGGATACGGCGGCGGTACGGCCGCGCACGCGCTGGAGTCGCACCTCGCCGTCGGATCCTCCGGCAGTGTGGCCTCCGGGCGGATCTCCTACGTCCTGGGCCTGCGCGGACCGGCCCTGACCATCGACACGGCCTGTTCGTCCTCCCTCGTCGCCATGGACCTGGCCGCCGCCGCGCTCCGGGCGGGCGAGTGCACGCTCGCGCTGGCAGGCGGCGTGACCGTGCTCACCAGTCCGAAGCCGTTCGTCGCGTTCAGCCGGCAGCGCGGGCTGGCGGCGGACGGCCGCTGCCGGTCCTTCGCGGACGGCGCGGAGGGCACCGCGTGGGCCGAGGGCGTCGGCCTGGTGCTGCTGGAGAAACTGTCCGACGCCCGCCGCAACGGCCATCCGGTACTGGCCGTGCTGCGCGGCTCCGCCGTCAACCAGGACGGCGCGTCCAACGGGCTCACCGCACCCAACGGCGAGGCCCAACGGGAGCTGATCCGGATGGCGTTGGCCGACGCCGGACTGGACACCGCCGACGTCGACGTCGTCGAGGGCCACGGCACCGGGACCGCGCTCGGCGACCCCATCGAGGCGGGCGCCCTCCTGGCCACCTACGGCCAAGGACGCGACCCGGACGACCCGCTGTGGCTGGGATCGGTCAAGTCGAACTTCGGGCACACCCAGGCCGCGGCCGGAGTGGCCGGCGTCATCAAGATGATCGAGGCGATGCGCCACGGCGCACTGCCCAGATCCCTCTACGCCGAGCAGCCGTCACCGCACATCGACTGGTCCGAGGGTGCGGTACGGCTGCTGGACCGGGCCCGGCCCTGGCCCGGGCGGGACCGGCCGCGCCGGGCGGCGGTCTCGTCGTTCGGTATCGGCGGGACCAACGCACACGTGATCATCGAGGAACCCCGGCAGCCTGAGGGTGCGGGGGAGGACCCGGGGGACGTCCGCTCCGGTCTGCCCGGCACCTTCCCCTGGCTGGTGAGCGGCGGCGACGAGGCCGGACTCCGCGCCCACGCACGGGAGTTGGCGGTCGCGCTGGCCGACGTGGACGGGGCCGCGGACGTCCTGGACGTCGCGTACTCGCTCGCGACCACGAGGACCGCCCTGCCCCGCCGCGCAGCCGTGCTCGCCACCGACGCCGGTGGACTCCTGGCCGGGCTGCGGGAGTTGGCCGACGGTGGCGAAGGACCCGCACTGCGCAAGGGCGGCGCGCGCGGCAACCCCAAGGTGGCACTCCTCTGCACGGGCCAGGGCGCCCAGCGGACCGGAATGGGACGTGAACTGGCCGCGGCTCACCCCGTGTTCGACGCGGTCTTCACCGAACTGTGCGAAGCGTTCACCCCGTTGCTCGACCGCCCGCTGCGCGAGGTGATCGACGACCCCGACAGCGACCTCCTGCACCGCACGGACTACGCCCAACCCGCCCTGTTCGCCTACGAGGTCGCGCTGCACGCCCTGCTCGCCGACTGCGGTGTCCGGCCGGACTTCCTGATCGGCCACTCCATCGGCGAGTTGGCCGCCGCGCACATCGCCGGGGTGTTCTCCCGGACCGACGCGGTGCGGCTGGTGGCCGCGCGCGGCCGGCTGATGGCCGAACTGCCCGCGGGCGGCGCGATGATCGCCGTACGGGCGCCGCTGGCCGACGTGCTGAAGTGCCTCGACGAGATGCCCGGCGCCCAGGTCGCCGTCGCGGCAGTCAACGGACCCGAGTCCGTGGTGCTGTCCGGCGACACGACGGCGGTGACCGCCCTGGCCGACCGGCTCGGGCGCACCGCAACACGGTTGCGGGTCAGCCACGCCTTCCACTCGCCGCTGCTCGACCCGATGCTGGACCGGTTCCGGGAGGTCGCCGAGTCGGTGACCTACCACCGGCCGTCCCTGCCCGTGGTGTCCACGCTGACCGGCCGCCCGGAACCGGACGCCGTCCGGACCGCCGGGTACTGGGTACGACAGGCGCGCGAGACCGTGCGCTTCGCCGACGCGGTGGAGTGGTCGGCACGGGCCGGCGCGACCGCGTATGTGGAGGCCGGGCCGTCGGTGGCGCTGAGCACGGCGGCCGAGGAGTGCGTCGAACCGGACTCCGGCGCCCTGTTCACCCGCGGTGCCGACACGGCCGTGGCCCTGGCGGAGCTGCATGTGCACGGAGTGCGGGTGGACTGGCGGTCCGTGTACGCCGGTACCGGGGCCCGACGGCGCTCGCTGCCGACGTACCCGTTCCAGCGGCAGCGCTACTGGCTCGACGTCCCTCAGGGGCCCGGCGGCGACGGCCAGGTGCTGGTCGGTGAGGCGCAGCCGGACGCCGACGGGCCCGGGACGCGATACAGCGGGGTGCTGTCCACCGTGCGTCAGCCCTGGCTCGCGGACCATGTGGTCGGCGACCGGGTACTGGTGCCCGCGACGGTCTTCGCCGAGCTGGCCCTCCGGGCGGCGAGCGGCTCCGCGCGGCTGTCCGAACTGGCCTTCCACGAACCGCTGGTGCTGCCCGCGTCCGGCGAGGTGCGGATCCAGGTGGTCGCCGACGCCCCGGACCAGGAGGGGGAGCGGCGGGTCGCGGTGTGGGCCCGGACGGCCGATGCGGCGGGACCATGGACCCGGCACGCCACGGCGACGGTCGCCCGACCGGCGGACGCATCCGCGGTCGTGGCCGAGGCGGCTCCGTCCGTGCCGTGGCCTCCAGCGGGCGCCGAAGAGGTCGCGGTCGACTATCCGCGGCTCGCCGCCCACGGACACCACTACGGCAGGGCCTTCCGCGCGGTCACCGCGCTGTGGCGGCAAGGCACCGAGATCTTCGCCGAGTTGGCGCTGCAGCCGTCCGAGGCGTCCGACGCCGGCGCGTACGCCCTGCACCCCGCGCTCTTCGACGCGGCCCTGCACGCCGCGCTGCTCGCCGAGGGACCCGGCGCCGGAGCGGGTGAGGTACGCGTCCCGCTCGCCTGCACCGGGGTCGCCGTGCACGCCACCGGTGCCACCGCGGCGAGGGCACGTCTGGAACGGCTCGGGCCGGACGAGGTCCGGGTGACGCTGACCGGAGTGGACGGACGCCCGCTGGCCACCGTCGAGTCCCTCGTCACCCGGGTGACGAAGGTCCGGCCCGCGGAGTTGTACAAGGTGACCTGGCGGCCCGCGACGGAAGCCGGACACGCCGACACCGCGCACGAACTGCTCGACGTGGCGGGCCTGTCGGCCGACCCGTCCGCGGACATGCCGGGCCGGGTCCGGGACCTCGTCACGGCCGTGCTCGCCCGGGTCCGCGACTGGGTCGCCGACACCCGCCCGGGCCGTCTGCTGGTGCTCACGCACCACGCCACCGGCGACGCCCCGGACCCGGCCGAGGCGGCGGTGGCTGGACTCGTGCGCAGCGCCCAGTCCGAGCACCCCGGCCGGATCGTGCAGGTCGACCTCCGCGGCGGCACCGCCACACCCGCGGCACTGGAAGCGGCACTGCGCACCGGAGAACCCCAACTCGCCCTGCACGACGGCACGGTCATGGTTCCCAGGCTGGCCACGACAGCAGCGCTGCCCGCCGGGCCACCCGCCCTCGACCCCGACGGCACCGTGCTGGTCACCGGTGGCACCGGCGCGCTCGGGGCGAGCCTCGCCCGGTACCTCGTGGCCGAACGCGGCGTACGGCACCTGCTGTTGGCGAGCCGCCACGGCCGTACGCCCGACTGGGCTGCCGAACTGCCCGCGCACGTCGGGGTGGTGGCCTGTGACGTGAGTGACCGGGCCGCCGTCGACGCGCTGGTCGCGTCCTGCGAGCCACCCCTGACCGCCGTGTTCCATCTCGCCGGCGTGGTGGACGACGGCGTGGTGGACGCCATGACACCAGAACGGGTCGCCGGGGTGCTGGCACCCAAGGCCGACGCCGCCTGGCATCTGCACGAGGCGACCGAGGGCCTGGGGCTTGCCGCGTTCGTCCTGTACTCCTCGGCCTCCGGTGTGCTGGGCCGGCCGGGACAGTCCAACTACGCGGCTGCCAACGGCTTCCTCGACGCGCTGGCCGCATACCGAGTCGCCCGGGGCCTGCCCGCGCAGTCCCTGGCGTGGGGTCCCTGGGCCACCGCGCACGACGAGGGCATGGCGGGCCGGGTCGCGCCGCACCTGCTCGCCGAGGGCGGGGTGCCCGCGGTCACCGAGCAGGAGGGTGTCGAACTGCTGGATGCCGCGCTGCGCACGGCGGAACCGGTGCTGGTCACCGTTCCGTTCGGCCGGGTGACAGCGGGCGGCCCTGACGTGCCGTCGGTGCTCGGGGACCTGCTTCCGGCGCGCCCGGCCCCGGCGCCCGCCGCGTCGGCGGCCCACCAGGCTCCCGGTGCGTGGCGCAAGACGCTCCTGGCCACTCCCGACGCCGACCGTGAGAGCGTGCTGGCCGGTCTGCTGCGGGCCGAACTGGCCGCGGTGCTCGGCTTCCCGGACGCCGACGCGTTCCCCGCCGACCGGGAGTTCGGTCAGCTCGGCTTCGACTCGCTGACCGCCCTTCAGTTCCGCAACCGGCTCAGCGCGTTCACGCGGGTGCGGCTGGCGCCCTCGGTCGTCCTCGAACACCCCACGCTCAAGGGGCTGGCGGTACATGTCCTTGCCGCGCTGCGGGACGCGGGCGCGCTGCCGGACACCGGCACGGAGGCCTCCGGCGGACCCGGGGCGGCGACCGAACCGGAGAGCGTGGAACCGGAGGCGTCGGCGCAACTCCCCGTACCCTCCTACCGGTTCAGCACGATCTACCACCGTGTCCTGCGCGAACAGGGCCCGTTGGAAGCGATGACCCTGCGGTACGTGGCCTCGTACGCCCTGCCCTCCTTCACCGCCGCCGACCGCGCCCACCACACCGTCGAGCCGGTCCGGCTCGCCCGCGGCGGCGACACGGGAGTGGCCGGCGGGCGTACCGCTGCGGCTCTGGTGTACGTCCCCGACTACCTGGCCCCCTTCCACCGCGTGCCCACCGGACTGGTCCGACAGTTCGACGGCGAACGGGACGTGTTCCTGCTGGAGCATCCCGGGTTCGGGGCGCGCAGGGCGGTGCCGGACTCGATGGACACGCTGGTGCGGGCGCATGCCGACGCGGTGCGCGAGATCGCCCGAGGCGGTCCTGTGGTGCTGGTCGGCTACTGCGCGGGCGGGGTGATCGCGTACGAGGTGGCCCGGCATCTGGCCGGTACCGGAGAGGCCACGGCCGGTGTCGTCCTGGTCGACTCCCACGCGGGTCTGCTGCGGCGCGGCGACGCACGCGCACTGGCCCTGATGGCCGCCGGCGCCGCCCTGCCGGACGACGTGGTCGAGGAGTTCGACGACTCGCTGCTGATCGCGGGCGGCGGCTATGCGCGCGTGCTGGAGGGATGGGACCCCACAGCGTCCTCCGGACCGTCGCTCACCCCGGACCGTGCCCCCGAACCTGTCCCCACGCTGCTGCTGCGAGGCCGGCCGACCCCCGAGATGCGGCGCGTCGACGCCGACGGGGACTGGCTGCCGCACTGGCCGCTGCCCCACGACAGCGCCGATGTGCCCGGCGACCACTACACCGTCGTCCACCAGGACGCCGGCCCCACCGCCGCGGCGATCCGCGCCTGGCTGACCGTGTGACCCGATGCCCCCACAGCTCCCACAACCCGCGAGAACTGGAGTACCCATGGACCCCGAGTACGACCTGATCGTCGTCGGTGGCGGGCCGGCCGGCTCGACCGCCGCGGCCGTCGTCGCGATGCGCGGGCACCGGGTGCTGCTGCTGGAACGGGAGACCTTCCCGAGGTACCAGATCGGCGAGTCGCTGCTGCCAGCCACCGTGCACGGTCTGTGCGGCATCCTCGGTGTCGCCGACGAGGTGGCCGAGGCCGGGTTCACCCTCAAGCGCGGCGGCACACTGCGCTGGGGCCGCGACCCGAAACCGTGGCAGTTCTCCTTCTCCATGACACCCCGGCTGCCCGAGCCCACGGCGACCGCGTTCCAGGTCGAGCGGTCCCGGTTCGACGAGATCCTGCTGCGCAACGCCGCCCGCGTCGGCGCCGAGGTCCGCGAGGGCACCCCGGTGCGCCGGATCGTCGCCGACGACGAGCGGGTACGCGGGGTCGAGTACACCGACCCGGACGGCAACGCCCGTACCGCGTACGGCCGTTACATCATCGACGCGTCCGGCAACACCAGCCGGATCCACTCCGGGGTGGGCGGGACGCGCGTCTACTCCGACTTCTTCCGCAACCTCGCCGTGTTCGGCTACTTCGCGGGCGGACGCAGGCTTCCCGAACCGAACAGGGGCAACATCTTCTGTGCCGCGTTCGACGCCGGCTGGCTCTGGTACATCCCGCTGCGCGACGACCTGACCAGCGTCGGCGCGGTGATCTCACCCGAGCACCACCCGGACGTCCAGCGGGATCCGCGAGCCGCCTGGCAGGACATGATCCGCGCCTGCCCCGAGGTCGCCGAGCTGCTCGACGGAGTGCCGGTCGCGACCGAGGCACCGTACGACCGGGTCCGGGTGCGCAAGGACTGGTCGTACTGGAAGACGGCCTTCTGGACCCCCGGCATGGCCCTCGTCGGCGATGCCGCCTGCTTTGTCGACCCGGTGCTGTCGTCCGGCGTCCATCTGGCCACCTACGGCGCCCTGTTGGCCGCCCGGGCAGTGAACTCCGCGCTGGACGGCAGCGTTTCCGAGGAGCGCGGCTTCGCGGAGTTCGAGGCACGCTACCGGCGCGAGTACGGGGTGTTCTACGAGTTCCTCATCGCGTTCTACGACATGGAGCGCAACGAGGAGTCCTACTTCTGGTCGGCGAAGAAGGTCACGAACGTCGACAGCACCGAGGTGGCCGCGTTCGCCGAACTGGCGGGCGGGCTGGTCTCGGGCGACACCGCGGTACTGCGTCCGGAAGGGCCCGGACGGCTCGGGAAGCAGTGGAGTGCCGCGGCCGCCGAGCTGGACGGCGCGGTCGGACAGCTGGCCATGACCGACGACCGGGTGAACCCGCTGCTGTCCACCAAGGTCGTCGGTGAGACCTTCCGCACCGGCAGGGACCTCCAGGACCAGGCCCTCTACGGCGGCCCGCTGGACACCTCCGGCACGGCCGAGCCGGGTCGACTCATGGCCTCCGACGACGGGTTGGGGTGGAACCCGGCCCACTAGGGGGAGTCACCGGCACGGGTCGGCCCGCGCGCGGGCGCACACCCTCATGTGAATGGTCCAGCCATGGGTGTGTTGACTTTCGGCTGGGTGAGCCAGAGGATTCCAGGAGTGACCCACACCGAGCGCCCGCATGCCCGCACCGCACTCCCCGTCGACCTCGACGAGGCCGCGCACCGCTGCCTCGTCGCCGGGTTCGAAGGAACCACGGTCGTCCCCGACACCCTGAAGCGGCTCATCGACCGCGGGCTCGGCGGGGTCATCCTGTTCACCCGCAACGTGCGCGACGCCGAGCAGGTGCGCCGGCTCACCGACACGCTGCGGGCACTGCGCCCGGACCTGCTGGTCGCCATCGACAACGAGGGCGGCGGCATCGGACACCTGGTTGCCGCGGACGCCCCGGAGGTCCCCGGCTCCTACGCCCTCGGTGTCGTCGACGACCTCGACCTCACCGCCCGCTGCGCCGACGCGCTCGCCGGTCACCTGGCGGCGCTGGGCATCACCGCCTCCTACGCCCCCGTCGCCGACATCCAGCGTCAGGCCGACAACCCGATTGTGCGTACCCGCGCCTTCGGCACCGACCCCGACCTGGTCTCCCGGCACCTGGGCGCCTGGATCGCGGCCACCGAGGCACGGGGCATCGCCTCCTGCGCCAAGCACTTCCCCGGGCACGGCGGCACCCTCACCGACAGCCACCACGAACTCGCCGTCGACCCGCGGCCGTACGAGGAACTGGACCTCGGCCCCTTCCGGGCGGCGATCGCCGCAGGGGTGCCGATGCTGATGAGCGCGCACGTCGTCTTCCCGGCGCTCGACGCGAACCGTCCCGCCACGCTCAGCCGGCGCATCCTCGGTGACCTGCTCCGGCACGAACTCGGATTCGACGGCGTGCTCGTCAGCGACGCGCTGGAGATGAAGGCGATCGCCGACCTGTACGGGGAGGCCGCGGGCGCGCGGATCGCCCTCGCCGCCGGGGCGGACCAGGTCATCGTCGCCGTACCCGACCTGGGGGTCACTCTCGAGTGCCGGGACGCGGTGCTCGAGGCGTTGCGGGACGGAGTGCTGGGCGAGGAACGGATCAGGGAGGCCGCGGGGCGGGTCCAGCGGCTGGTGGAGCGGTATGCGACGCCGGCCGCGATGGTCACGGCGTGGGACGCGGAGGCCGGGCTGGAGGCGGCTCGGCGGGCTGTCAGGGGGCAGGTTTCGCCGGCCCCCGTCTCCGGGGCGCATGTCGTGGATCTGTTTCCGGCGCCGCATCCCGCGCTGAACTGGGGTGGGGAGGATCTGCTGACCCAGGTACTGGCCGTTGATCCGACGGCCACGGGGACGGCGGTCGCCGGGGAGCCGGTTGATCCTTCCACGCTCGTCGACGAGATTCTGGCCCAGGCCGGGGGTGCGCCGCTGGTCGTGGCCACGTGTGATGCGGGGCTGTATCCCTGGCAGGCCCGCGTACGGGACGCGCTCGTGGCCCGGCGGCCGGGGGCGGTGCGGGTTGCCACGGGGCTGCCGGACGGGAGTGCGATTTGTTCCTACGGGCGGGGGAAGGTCAATCTGCGGGCGGTGGCCGAAGTGCTGGCCGGGGCGCGGTGATTTCGTCTGCCGGCCGGTGGGGGGCTGGTCGCGCAGTTGCCCGCGCCCCTAAAAGCCCTCACCTGTGACCTTCTTGATTCCGCGAGCTCCGAGATACTCAACATCCTCCGCGCGTTCCGCGAGTACCACCGCGGGGCGGACGCCCTGCTGTCGCAGGCGCATCCACTCCTCGAAGTACGCCCCGCCCGGGCCCGACACCGACCGGGTGGACGCGGTGCAGTCCAGGACCAGGGCCGTGTCGCGGGGCTCGGCCGACGCAGGGGCCGCCCGCAGTTCCGCGACCGTCGCCGCCACGGCCTGCGCGATCGGCTTCGGCCTGCCCTGCGCGTCGAACAGCCCCAGCGTGTACTCCAGTTCCGGGAAGTCGGCGAGGGAGCGGTCCACGTCGTGGGAGCACCACCACGTCACGCCCCACAGGTCCTGGCAGCCCGAGGCGTTCAGGATCGTCTCGCGGGCGAAGTGGGGGGCGTCGGCGGCCGGGATGTGGGGTTCGGGGGCGCCCGTCTCCTGGATCCAGACCGGGCGGGACGGGTCCTCGGCGTAGGCCTTGGCCAGTTCCGTGCCGTATTCGGCGAGGTGCAGGACCTGGGGGGAGCGGGGGCCGTAGAGCTGGGCGCAGCCGCCGGAGAAGACCCACGGGTGGACGGTGGTGAGGTCGCCCTTGCGGGCCGAGGCCTCGGGGGTGAAGGGGTGGTCGTCGCCGTACCAGGCGGCGTCGTACGCGGAGTGGGTGACCAGGCCGGACGGGCCCAGCCCGTCGCGGGCGGCCGCCAGCAGCGAGTCGAGGTAGTGGTCGATCTCCGCGACCGTCGCCGGGTTGTGCTCGACGAGGTTGTTGAGCTCGTTGCCCAGTTGCAGGCCGATGAGGTTGGGGCGGCCGGTGAGGGCGTGGCCGAGCGTGCGCAGCAGGTCCGCCTGGGCGGCGATGGCATCCGGGTCGGTGAAGACGTTGCGGTGGTGCCAGCTGCGGGTCCACTCCGGGTAGAAGTCGAAGCTCGACAGATGGCCCTGCACACCGTCCACCATGACGTCGAGGCCCGCCTCGGCCGCCAGGTCGACCAGCTGTGCGAGCTGGTCCACGGCGGCGGTGCGGATCAGCGTGCGGTTGGGCTGGAGGAGCGGCCAGAGGTGGAAGACCCGCACGTGGTCGAGGCCCAGACCGGCTATCTGGGCGAGATCGTCGCGGGCGCGGGCGGGATCGAAGTCGTGCCAGGCGTGGAACCAGCCGTGGCGGGGCGTGTAGTTGACGCCGAAGCGGAGCGTGGGAATGGGATCCTCCTCGGGTTCGGCCCGGTCCGGCCTTGGTCCGGCTCCTGTGCCGTTCGTGTCCTGCGCTTGTTCTGCACTCGTCCTGCACTTGTCCTGGGTGAATGTATCAATCACCATAGTCATCGATGGGTAATTATTTGAACCACGAATCGCGCGACCTGGTCATCGGCCTCGACGCCGGCGGCACCCGCACCCGCGCGGTTCTCGCCACCGCCGACGAGGGCCGCGTGCTCGGCGAGAGCACCGCCGGGCCGGGCAACGCCATGACCGTGCCGGTCCCGCAGCTCACCGAGCATCTGACCGAGGCGCTCGCCCGGGTGGTGCCCGAGTCGGCGCGCGCCCGGGTCGTCGCCGTGACCGGCGGTTTCGCCGGCGCCACGGCCGCCTCCGTGGAGGACCCCGGCACCGTCAGGGCCCGCACCGCCCTCACCGCGGCCCTGCGCGGCCTCGGCATCCCGGCGGACCGGGTAGGCGTCAGCAGCGACATCGAGGCCGCCTTCGCCGCCGCCCCCGGCACCCCCTCCGACGGCCTCGCCCTGGTCGCGGGCACGGGCGCGGTCGCCATGCGCATCACCGACCGGCACGCCACGACCACCGTGGACGGCGACGGCTGGCTCCTCGGCGACGAGGGCAGCGGCTTCTGGATCGGCCGCAGCGCGGTACGGGCCGCCCTGCGCATGGCCGACGGCCGCGGTCGCGCCACCGTCCTGGCCGGGTGGGTCGGCCGCACCCTCGACCTGCCGGTGGACGTCCTCCCCAAGGGCGGAATCCCGTCCTACGACAGCGGCGGCACCCCCCGGCCGCCCGGAACCGGAGCCCACGAACCCGGTGTCCCCGGCTGGTCACGCGCCCGGCGTGAGGACTTCCGCCGCCATCTGCTGCCCGCCGTCATGGCCGACCCGCCGATCCGGCTGGCCCGCTTCGCCCCGCTGGTCGCCGAGGCCGCCGCCGAGAAGGACGCCGTGGCCCAGGAGATCATCGGCGAGGCGGCCGGCCATCTGCTGGACACCGTACGGGCGCTGGAACCGCGCCCCGGCGAGCGGATCGTCGCCACGGGCGGGCTCCTCGGCCCCGGCGGCCCGCTCACGGCCCCGCTGGCCGAACGGCTCGACGCCCACAGTCTGAGCCTCGACTGGGTGGCCGACGGCTGCCCCGGCGCGGTCGCCCTCGCACGCCTGGCGCACCTGTCATGAGCGATGCCGTGTACCGCGACCCCACCGCCCCCGTCGACGCCCGCGTCCACGACCTCCTCGCCCGGATGACCCTGCGCGAGAAGGTCGGCCAGCTCAACCAGCGGATGTACGGCTGGGACGCCTACCGCCGCACCCCCGGCGGAGGCTTCGAACTCACCGACGCCCTGCGTGCCGAGACCGACCGCTTCGAGGGGCTCGGCGCCCTGTACGGCCTCCAGCGCGCCGACGCCTGGTCCGGCGTGGACCACGGGAGCGGGCCCGGCGCCGAGGACGCAGCCGCACTCGCCGAACTGGTGCAGCGGCATGTCGTGGACCGGAGCCGCCTCGGCATCCCCGCGCTGTTCGTCGAGGAGGTCCCGCACGGCCTTATGGCCCTCGACGGCACGGTCCTCCCCGTCAACCTGGCGATCGGCGCCACCTGGGACCCCGACCTGTACGAGCGTGCCGCCGCCCACGCCGCCGCCGAACTGCGCGCCCGCGGCGGCCACGTGGCCCTCGTCTCCGCCCTCGACATCGCCCGCGACCCGCGGTGGGGCCGCACCGAGGAGTGCTTCGGCGAGGACCCGTACCTCGCCGCCCGGCTGACGACGGCACTGGTGCGGGGCATGCAGGGCACGGGTACCGGCTTCGCCCCCGACAAGGCCCCCGTGGTCCTCAAGCACTTCGCCGGTCAGGGTGCCACCGTCGGCGGACGCAACTCCGCCGAGTCCGAGCTGGGTTGGCGTGAGCTGAGCGAGATCCACCTCCCCGCCGCCAGGGCCGGCGTCCGCGCGGGTGCCGCCGCCGTCATGGCCGCGTACAACGAGGTCGACGGCATGCCCTGCTCCGGCAACCGCGCCCTGCTCACCGGGCTGTTGCGCGAGGACTGGGGTTTCGACGGGCTCGTCATGGCGGACGGGCTCGCCGTCGACCGGCTGGCCCGCATCACCGGCGACAAGGTCTCCGCGGGTGCCCTCGCCCTCAACTCCGGTGTGGATCTGAGCCTTTGGGACGAGGGCTTCACACACCTGGAGGAGGCGGTCGAGCGCTCTCTGGTGAGCGAGAAGACCCTCGACGCCGCCGTCGCCCGCGTCCTGCGGCTCAAGTTCCGGCTGGGACTCTTCGAACGGCAGCACCCGGCGGCCCGCCCACCGGCCGGCGGCACGGAGCTCAGCAAGGAGGTCGCCCGAGCTGCCGTCACCCTCCTGCGCAACGACGGTGTGCTGCCCATCGGCGGCAACCTCTCCCGGATCGCCGTACTCGGCCCCCAGTCCGCCACCACCGCCCACCAGTCGGGCGACTACACGGCCCCCCAGCGCCCCGGCACCGGCAGCAGCGTCCTCGACGCCCTGCGCCGGCTGGCCCCGCCCGGCCTCGAGATCCGCCACGCCCCCGGCTGCACCCTCACCGGCACGGACCTCTCCGGCATCCCGGCGGCGATCGCCGAGGCCGCCGCGTCCGACCTCGCCGTGCTGGTGCTGGGCGGCAGCAGCGCCCGTACGTCCGGGACCGGGTTCGACGCCAACGGGGCCGCACGCAACGCGGTCTCCGAGATGACCTGCGGCGAGGGTGTCGACCTGGCCGAACTGCGGCTGGGAGCAGCCCAGTACGCGCTGCTGGAAGCCGTCGTCGCGACGGGCACGCCGACCGCGGTCGTGCTGGTCCAGGGGCGCCCGCACGTCGTGCCGGACACCGCGCCCGCCCTGCTCACCGCCTGGTACCCCGGCCCCTGGGGCGGCGAGGCGATCGCCGAGATCCTGCTCGGGCTCGCGGAACCGGCCGGCCGCCTGCCCGTCTCCGTCCCCCGCTCGGCGGCCCAGCTCCCCGTCTACTACAACCACAAGGACACCGAGTACGGCGGATACGTCGACGGGAGCGCCGAGCCGCAGTACTCCTTCGGGCACGGGCTGTCGTACACGAGTTTCGAGTACGGCGAACCCCGGACCACCCGCACGGCGGTCGCCGTCGATGTCACCAACACCGGTGAGCGGTACGGGGTTTCGGTCGTCCAGGTCTATCTGCGGCGTCTGATCACCCCCACCTGGCCGCGCACCCTCGAACTGTGCGCGTTCGAGGGTGTCGGCCTGGCGCCCGGCGAGCGCCGTACGGTCACGCTGGCCCTGGCCCCGGAGGACCTCGGCGGCGACGCGGTCGAGATCAGGGTCGCCGCGTCCGCCGGGGAGGCGCTCAGGGCCCGGGGTCAGAGCTTCACGGCACCCGACGACACGCCCTTGTAGAACCACCGCTGCGTGATCACGAACAGCACCAGAACCGGCACGACCGAGATCACCGAACCGGCCATGACCATCCGCTGGTCGTAGCCGAACGACGAGCTCTGCAGGCGTGACAGCCCCAGCGTCAGCGTCATGTTGCTCTCGGAACGCAGCACGATCAGCGGCCACAGGAAGTCGTCCCAGGCGCTGATGAAGGTGTTGATGACGACCACGAGGATCGCGCCCCACGCAGACGGCAGATACAGGTACCGGAAGCGCTGCCACTCGTTGGCGCCGTCGAGCATGGCCGAGTCCTCGATCTCGCGCGGGACCGCGAGGAACGCGCCGCGCATGAGGAGGACGTTGATGGCGCCGACGAAGCCGGGCAGCCACACACCGGCCAGGTGGTCGACCAGGCCCATGTCCCGGATGCTCAGGAACAGCGACACCATGATCGACTCGAAGGGGAACATCATCGAGGCGATCAGCACCACCCAGACCGCCTTGCGGCCCTTCCAGCCGGGCTTGGAGAGCATGTAGCCGGCGGTGGTGGAGAACACCAGCTGGCTGGTGACCGACAGGGCGACCACGATCAGGCTGTTCTTGATGTACGTCCACACCGGCACTTGGTCGAAGACCGTCCGGTAGGCGCGCAGGGTCGGGTTGTGGGGGAGCAGGGTGGCGTTCGAGCCGAAGACGTCCTCGCCTGTGCCCTTCAGCGAGGCGAGGAGCTGCCAGAGCAGCGGGCCGACGGTGAGACCGAGGACCAGCAGGAGCAGCAGATAGCGGACGACCAGCTCGCGGGGGCGGCCGTAGTCCCGCCAGCGCGGCATCGGGCTGCGGCGCTTGTCGAGAGCCGTGCTCATGCCTCGTCCTCCTTCGTCAGGCGCTGCGCCAGCAGGGTCAGGCCCAGCGTCAGCAGGAACAGGGCGACGCTGACGGCCGAGCCGTAACCGGCGTTGCCGGTGATCGGGTCCAGGCCGACGTCCCGGATGTAGAACGGCAGGGTGCGGTCGGCGCCGCCGGGGCCGCCGGTGGAGCTGCCGAGCATGTAGATCTCGGTGAAGACCCTGAGCGAGCCGATGCCGGTGAGGGTGCCGACGAGCATCATGGCCTGCCGTACCCCGGGCACGGTGATGTGCCAGAAGCGGCGGGCCGCGCCGGCGCCGTCCATGGAGGCCGCCTCGTGGAGTTCCTTGGGGACGTTCCCGAGGGCGGCCAGGTAGAACACCATGTACCAGCCGAGGCCCTTCCACAGGGTCAGGCCCATCGCGGAGAGCAGGATGAGCCAGGAGTCGGAGAGGAAGGGAATGGCCGACTTGATCAAGTGGGCCTTCTGCAACGAGGTGTTGACCAGGCCGTCGTCGGCCAGCAGCCACTGCCAGCTCAGACCCACGACCACACTCGACGCCAGCACCGGTGTGTAGAAGGCGGACCGGAAGAAGCCGATGCCCGGCAGGTTCTTCTCCACCAGCACGGCCAGCAGCAGCGGCAGCAGCACCATCAGCGGTACGACGATCAGCGCGTACAGGATGCTGTTGCGGGTCGCCAGCCAGAAGTCCGAGTCGTCGAGCATCCGCGTGTAGTTGTCGAGCCCGACGAAACTCGACGCGCCGCCCAGCGGCTTGGCGTTGGTGAACGACAGCAGGACCGTGTTGAGGAACGGGAACACGCCGAAGATCACCGCGCAGGCGATCGCGGGCGCGGTCCACAGCCACGGCAGCCACCAACGGCGGTACATCGCCGCCCCGTTGGCGCCGGGAGCGGGGCCCGGCAGGACGGCCCTGGCGAGCCGGCGGGCGCGGGACGGGGCCGGGCCCGGCACGGAGACCTCGGTCTGCGCGCCGGGCACGGACACCGGGTTCGTGGTGTGCGTCGCCACCATCAGCTGCTCTGCTTCAGCAGCTCGTTCGCCTTCTCCTGGGCGTCCTTGACCGCGTCCGCCGCGCTCTTCTTGCCCTGCATGGCGAGCTGCACCTGGCCCACGATGACGTTCTGCAGGGCCGAGGAGATGTTGGTCTGGTAGGCGGTCGCCGTCTTGAGCTGCTCGGCGACCAGCTTGCGCGCCTGGGCGAACGGGTCGTCACCGCTGACCTTCTGGAAGAACGGGTCGTCCAGCGAGGTCGTGGTCGTCGGGAAGATCACCACCTTCGGGTCCTTGCACCAGGCCGTCTGGTTCTCGGCGTTGGTGAGGAACTCCGCGAACGCCAGCGCCGTGGGGGCGTTCTTGCTGGTCGCCGTGGTCGCGATGTACTGCGGGGCCCCGGTGGTGTGGCCGAGCGCGTCGAAGGGCTGCTGTCCGACGGCGGTCTTGTCGTAGACCGACGGGCTGTTCTGCTGCACGAAGCGCACGAAGCTCGGGTTGGTCGAACCATAGGCGACCTTGCCCTGGCTGTAGAGCGTGGAGGGGTCGTTGCTGGAGGACAGCGAGTCCTTCGGCATCGCGCCCTCCTTGTACAGCTTCGTCATCCACTCGACCCACTGGGTGGTGCGCGGGTCGTCGGCGAAGACGGCGGACTTGCCGTCGGCGGAGAGGGTCTTGATGTTCATCTGGTCCCAGTCGGCCGGGATCCGCCACACCGGGTTGGCCATCGTCGCGAAGTACTTGCCCTTGGCCGCCTTGGCGACCTTCTCGTAGTCGGCGAACAGTCCGAAGACCGTCGTCGGCGGCTTCGCCGGGTCGATGCCCGCCTGCTTCAGCAGGTCGGTGTTGTACGTCAGGAGGATGCCGCCGGTGTACCAGGGCAGCACCGTGTGCACCGAGGCGCCCGAGGGGTCCTTCATGGTGCTGGACTTCCAGAACGCCGGGACGAACGGCTTGGCGGCGTCCGGGTCCTTGACGCCGACGTTGAGCAGGTAGCCGGCCTTGGTGAGGGAGGTGGCGGTCGGGGAGTCGACGTTGAGCACGTCGGGCAGGGTGCACGCCTGGGCGTCGGCGACGGTGCGCTGGCCGAACGTCGAGTCACCGGGGTCGTCGATCCACTTGACCTTCGTGCCGGGGTGGGCCGTCTCGAAGGACTTGATCACCCCGTTGAAGAAATCACCGAAGTCTTTCTTCAGGTTGGTCGTCTGGAAGGTGATGTCGCCCTTCACCTCGCCGGTGAGCTTGCCCGACCCGACGTTGCCCTTGTCGACCTTGCAGCCGCCTGCGGTGGCGTCACCGCTGTCGGATCCGCCGCCGGACAGGCCGCAGCCCGCGGCCGTCAGCGACAGGGCGGCGATACAGGTCAGGGTGCGGGTCAGTCTCTTTGCGCGCATGTCATGCCCTCCACGGCTGGTTCAATGAACCAACTCCGACTCCGATTGATGAAAAGGTGGACCAGAATTCATCGGAGGTCAATGGTTTCCCGTGTTGCGTTTAGGTTCCGTGCGAGATCAGTGCCGGTGTTCGTGGTCCGGGTGCGACGGATCGCCGGGGTGTTCGTGCCCGTGGGAGTAGGTCACGTGGCTGCGGGCCTGGTCCAGCCAACCGAAGAAGGCCTGGCGGCCGGCCGCTTGGCGCAGCTCGCGTGTGATGCGGTCGCGGACCTCTTCGTAGGGCTGGACGTCTTCCGGTGCCGACGCCTCGCCGAAGGGGTCTGTGCCGCGTCTGAGGGCCTCTGGGGTGAGGAAGCGGTCCTGGTTGCGGTCGTAGTAGTCCCGTATGGCGGTCTCCGGGACCCTCTGTTCGGACTCAAGGGCGGCGAGGAGGGTGCGGGCGGCGGGGGAGTGGGCCAAAGCCGCGGCGACGATGCTGCCGAGGTCTGCGACGTCGGATTCGGCCAGGGTGAGGGCCTTGGCCGGTGAGACTCCGGGCGGGGGTTTCAAGCCTCGGGCCGCGCAGGCCCTTCGGGCGAGTTCGTCGGTGACGATCACTTGGGTGGCCCAGCGGCGGCGTTGTCTCGCGACGGAGGGTGCCTCGGGTTGCCGTCTGGCGGGTGCGGGTTCGTTGTGGCTGGTCGCGCCGTTCCCCGCGCCCCTAGGGGGCGCTTCCAGGAAGGCGTTCACCCGTTCTGTCGGCAGTGGTTCGCCGTCTATCAGTGCAGCGTGTTCAGGCGTCACGGAGTCACCTCCAGGGGGATCGCCCTCGTGTACGCCACGTGGCCGTTCCATGCGGCCTTCGCCATCAGCCAGTACGCGCCCGGTGGGATCGCAGAGCCGTCCACCTCGATCACCGCGTCCCGCTGCTCTCCTCCCGGCACCGTGAAGCCCTGGAGAGCCGGGCCGACGCCCGGCCATGTGCCCCAGGACGACACGGCCCACAGCTGTCCGCCGACCGGGCCCCGCGTGGTGTTCCGCAGGCTCACCGGAACCTGAGCCCGCTCACCTCGGCGCACGGTGACCCGGTCGGCGTCCAGCTCGCACGTCAGCCCCTGCCCGGCGGGCGGCCCGCCGGGCACGTCGAGGCCGACGACGTCCTCGTAGATCTGTCCGCCGTACGACAGCCTGGCCGTGAGCCAGTGCCGTCCGGGCTCGGCGTCCGGTGGCGGTGTCACGGTCACCTCGGACAGCGAGAAACCGCCGGGGCGGAGCGTGTACGGCAGTTCGGCGGGCTCGGCCGACCAGCCCGGCGGCACCTCGAAGACCACCGTGCCGCTCACCGACGTGTCCGTGAGCTCCGAGCCGACCCGGACCGTCGCGGTGACGGGGCCGGTGGCCGTGAGCGCGGTCGGGGAGACGTACACCGACACGGGCATGTTGCCGCGCGGGGCGGGCCCGGAGTTGTGGAGCCAGTACCGGGTGTGGATCGGCTGCGCGGGTTCGTGGGCGGCGACGCCGGGATCGGTCGTCGGCTCGGGTGCCTGCGGGGGCGTGGCCAGGACGGTGGCCACCTCGAAGCCGGTCAGGGCCGTCTCCAGGGTCCCCTCGCCGTCCGGCGTCAGCGACTCCCCGGGCCTTTCCAGTACGTCCGCCCGGGCGCCCTCCGTCCACGCGACCGGTCCGCGCACCCGGGCCCGTACCGGGCGCCCGTTCACCTCGTGCACCCGGACCACGACCCCGCGCCCCGGATCCACCGGCGCGGCGCTGCCCCGGGCCAGCGGGGAGCCGAGCGGCTTGAGGGCGTCGAGGATCACCTCGCGGGCCGGTTCCACCTCCAGCAGGGAGGTCCTCCTGGGGAGCAGCGGGGTCCCGCCGTCGCCGCGTACCCGGGCGGTGAGCGGATGGTTGAACTCGTGTCCCCGGGCCGGGAGTCGCAGGTCCCGCCAGTCGCCCTCGCCCGCGACGACGGCGTACTCGAAGGTGTGCGACCAGCGCTGGAGCTGGAAGCCCGACCCGTCGGGTGCCGTGCGGCGGGGCGGGTCGACCCAGATGCCGGACGGCCAGCCGGTGCAGGAACGCATCAGGGACATGTAGAGGTCGCCGGAGGTGGTGACGACACAGCCGGGCGTGCCACGGTTCAGGACGGCGAAGCCGCGCCCGTCCCAGGCGTCGCCCGGTGGCAGCGCCTCGCCGCCGCCCGCCGCGGTGGCCGTGACGGTGAAGTCCTCCAGATCCGCGATCAGCGCGTCGACCGCCTTCGCGTCGCCCGAGGGATCGGCGCCCGCGATCACCAGCAGGGGCAGCCGCTCCAGGTCGCGCAGGTCGGCCCCGGGCACCCACTCCTCGCGCAGGGAGGCCCGCGGTGCGACCCAGACGGCCGCGGCACCCTGCTCGACGACCTGCCGGCGCAGTTCGCGGTCGGCGGCCGGGTCCATGGAGAGTGCCTCGGCGACCAGGGAGTTGCGCTCCGGGCCGCCGACGGCGATCCGGATGTCGGGGAGGTTGGAGTCGACCTCCAGGTCGCCGTAGCGGGGGCCGCCCGCGATGGTCGACGTCGCCGTGACGCCCGCACGCACGAGGGCCGCCGCGAGCGGGGCGCCCAGCTCACCGGCCCTGTCCCAGTCGGCGTACACCAACTCGGCGACTCCGAAGGCCCGTTGGCCGAGCAGCGTGCCGGAGTCGTCCTTGAGCGCGACCCGTGCCGTGGACCCCAGCCCGAACCAGGTGTGGGCCGGGTTGTCGAGCGTCCACGGGAACTCCTCGCTGTTCACCTCCACGAACCCGAACCCGCGCCCGATCACCGCGTCGGCGACCTCGTGCACGGGCAGCCCGCCCCGCACGTCGGAGGGCCAGCGGACCCGGATGAGACGGTCGGCGCCGTCGTAGCCGTCGACGGTGGTGGAGACGTCGAGCCGGTCGACGCCCTTCCAGAGGGTCAGCCGCTGGGTGTAGGTGAACAGGCCGAGGTCGGCGCGGACGGTGATGCGTGAACCCGCGGGGGAGTGCTCGACGTCGATGTCCGCCGCCACGTCACCGCTGCGGGCGGCGGTCGTTCCGGTCGGGGTGAGGTGCCAGGGGCCCTCGCCGAAGCGGGGGTGTCTCGCGAACTCCTCCTGGACGACGAGTTCGTTGCCGATGTCACCGGCGGGCAGCAGATCCCGGCCGCCCTCGGTGAGCGCGCGAAGACCGCTCACGGCGCCGCCGCGCGCGGGGTCGACCGTCACCTCGTAGAACTCGTTGCGGATGGTCGTCCCCTCGCCCGGCGTCCACTGGGGGACGGAACCGGCCGCGAGGGGCAGGGCCTTCAGGCCGAGGCCCGGCACCTCCGGTACGACCACCCGGAGTCTGCCGTCCTGTTCGCGTACGGCGGGCAGCGGCTGGAAGTCGTCGCCGACGGGCACCAGGCCCGGGTCGTCGACGGTGAGCACGTCCCGCCGCTGCCAGGTCGTGGAGTTGAAGACCACCAGATCGGGTCCCGTGCCCGGCTCCACCCGGTCGGCCAGTGCCTTCGTCGCGTCGGCGTGCACGGTCTCCGCGAGGTCGGCCAACTCCCGCCAGCCGGTGAGGAGATCGATGTACACCTGGTCCGATTCGGAGCCGGTGATCGCGTCGTGGTGGGCGCCGTAGACGAGCTGCCGCCAGGCCTTGTCGAGGGCCGCGTCCGGATAGGCGCGCCCGGTGACCAGGGAGGCGAGCGTCGCCCAGGCCTCCGCGTCGGCGAGGAGCGTCTCGCCGTACCGCTGGGCCTGCTTGGTGTCGATGTAGGAGACGTCCTTGCCGGTGTAGACCGGGTTCATGTCCCGGGTCTGCGGCGAGGCCTTGCGGCCCTCGGCGTCCAACTCGGCGCGCACGGCGGCGAAGAAGTCCCGCGGGATGCCGGAGACGAACCGCGGCCAGACGTAACGGGCGTTCCAGTCCCGGTGGATGCCCATCACCCAGCGGCACGGCGGCGCGTAGTCCCCGCCGACCGGGAGCAGCACGTTGCGCGTGAGGGCGACCTTCTTGAGCCCCTGGAACAGCTTGAACGCCTCGGCCTCCGCCTCGGGCAGCGTCGGCGCGTTGTCGATCCGCCAGCCGGCGCCGTAGTGGTTGACCATGTACGCGGTGAGGATCCCGCGCCCGGAGGGGGCGATCCAGTCGAACTCGGCCGGGAACTGCATCCGTTGCGGGTCCCGCGGCTCCTCGCCGAACACGGAGAGCGTGGGCCCCCACTGGTGGAAGGGCCCGCGCGCCCAGGAACTGGAGGTCACCCCGGCGTCCGCCATCAGTCCGGGGAACTGCGGGTCGTGCCCGAACGCGTCCAGCTGCCAGGCGGTCTCCGGGGACGCCCCGAGGATCGCGCGCTGGTACCCGTCGCCGTACAGGGCGTTGCGTACGGTCGCCTCGGCGCCGGTGAGGTTGGTGTTCGGCTCGTTGTAGGTGCCGCCCATGATCTCGACGCGGCCGGTGCGGATCAGCTCGCGCAGGAAGCCGCGTTCCTCCGGGAAGGCGTTCCAGTACGGCTTGAGGTAGTCGACCTCCGCGAGCACGAAGGTGTACGCCGGGTCGCGCCGGGCCAGGTCGGAGTGGGCCCGTACCAGGCTCATGCCGGACTGGCCGCGGGAGTCGAAGGTGCGGGCCGGGAGGCCGGTGCCGGCCGGGTCGTCGGCGACGTCCCAGGTCTCGGTGTAGGCGCCCTGGGTGTTCCACCAGACGGGGTCGTAGTGGAAGTGGCTGACCATGAACATGGTCCAGCCGGGCTCGGCGACCGTGAATTCGCCGGTGCCGCTCGCCCTCTCGTCGCCGTCGGCCGCGGTGACCGTGATCGGCCCGCCGGCGCCGGTCACGGGTATCTCGGCCCGCACGGTGCCGTCCGCGCCGACGGTGACCACGGTCTCCCCGGTGCCGCGTCCCTCGACGGTGACGCGGACGGAGCGACCCGGGACGTGCTCGATGCCGGCCGCCACCACCTGGAGCGGGTGCTCGGGGGTGCCGACGAACAACTCGGTCGACTCAACAGAGGTGACACGCATGGGGCTCCTACGAGATGGCTCGGGGGAGCCCCATCCTGGCACCGAGGGGATGATTCAAACAACCATCTTCGCGTTATCTCGGTGGTTCATCCATGCATGATCGGACACGGTCAACGCGTCCGGCGGGCCTTCACCGCGTGCTGCGGGGTGATGTGGTCGGTGAGGGCCAGCGAGGAGCTGGCGCGCTGGTAGGCGACCTGGCCGACCCGGACGTAGAGACAGTCGACGATCATCAGCACGGAGTGCCGGCCGCCGATGCTGCCGGTGCGGAAGCTGGTCTCGGAGGCGGCGGAGATGAGCCGGATGTCGGCGGCCTTGGCCAGCGGGGAGCGCGGGTCGGTGGTGATGGCGACGGTGGTCGCACCCCGCTCCTTGGCCATCTCGAAGGGTTCGAGGGTCTCCCGGGTCGCACCGGAGTGGGAGATGCCGATGGCCACGTCGGCCGGGGTGAGCAGGGCCGCGGAGGTGGCCGCGCCGTGCACCTCGGTCCAGCCGCGCACCTGGCAGCCGATGCGGAACAGCCGCGTCTCCGTCTCCTGGGCGACCGCGCCGCTGCCGCCGACGCCGTACACGTCGATGCGGCGGGCCCTGGCCAGGGCCTGAGCCGCGCGCTCCAGGGCGTCGAGGTCGATGCGCTCGATGGTCTGCTGGATCGCCCGCAGGTCCGCGCTGCCGACGACCTGGACGACCCGCTCCAGAGTGTCGTCCGGCGAGATGTCGGGGCCGATCTCGGCCGAGCCCCAGTCGGAGACCTCGCCGCGACCGCGCTCCTGGGCCAGCTCGATCAGCAGATGCTGGTAGGAGTCGAGTCCGATGGCCCGGCAGAAGCGGGTCACCGTGGCCTGTGAGGTGCCGGTGCGGCGGCCCAGCTCGGCGGCCGAGCAGTGGGTGACGGCGGCCGGATCCTCCAGGATCAGCTCGCCGACCTTCCGCAGCGAACCGGCCAGCCGGGGCAGTTCGGTGCGGATCAGGGTCGTGACGTCGGTCGGAGGCATGCAGGGAAGGTATCAGCCACCCTTTCGGACGAAGATTGAATACCAGGACCGCTTTGTGATTTATTGATTCACTGTTGGCTGGTTGTATGGTGGTTCAATCCATCAGTGGGGAGTGTCGCGTGTCCGTCGAGTCAGTCAGCGCCCAGGGCTTCGCCGAACAGAGCCTGGACGTCCTCCGCCGCGTCACCGAGTCCGCCCGCGAGGACGTGCACCGCGCCGCCGCACTGATCGCCGACTGCATCAGCGCCGACGGCGTGATCCACGCCTTCGGCACCGGCCACTCCCAGGCGATGGTCCTGGAGGTCGCGGGCCGGGCGGGCGGGCTGGTACCGACCAACCGACTGCAGATGTCCGACCTCGTCGTCTACGGCGGTGACGCACCGAGCGTCCTCGACGACCCCCTGCTGGAGCGCGAGCCGGGAGTGGCGGTCCGTCTCTACGACCTCGCCGCCCCGAACGCCCAGGACCTGTTCGTCATCATCTCCAACTCCGGTGTCAACAACGTCATCGTGGAGATGGCGCTGCACGCGAAGTCGCGGGGGCACCGGGTTCTGGCGATCACGTCTCTCACCCACACGTCGGCTGTGCCGGCCGGGCACGCGAGCGGGAAGAAGCTCGTGGATCTGGCGGATGTGGTGCTGGACAACGCGGCGCCGGTCGGGGACGCGTTGGTGTCGTTGCCGGGGGGTGGGGCGGTGGGGGCGCTGTCCACCCTGACCGGGGTGATGCTGGTGCAGATGGTGGTGGCGGAGGCTTCGGGGTTGCTGCTTGCTGCGGGGCGGCGTCCGCCGGTTTATGTGTCGGCCAATGTGCCTGGTGGGTTTGAGGGCAACTTGGAGTTGGAGAAGAAGTACGCGGGGCGGGTTCGGCGTACGGCCACGTAGTTGTTTGTGGGGTGTTGGGGTTTCGCGGGGAGCTGCGGGCCGGTGGGGGCTGGTCGCGCCCACGCGGCGGAGCCGCAAATTGATGCGGCCCCGCGCCCCTGGGTGGGATGCCCTTCCCTCAGCTCACAGGTACCGGAGTGAGGGTTACCGCCAATGGATATGCGCCCGTTGTGAGGGGTGCCTTGGTGGTGTTCGTCGTGGTGTCCACCGGGATCAGGGTGTTGCTGTCCGCTGTTGTGACGTAGGCCGTGGTGCCGTTCCAGTTCAGGGAGACGTCGAAGGCGGACTTGCCGACCTTCACCGGGGTGCCCGGGGCTCCGGTGACCGTGTCGACCGGGGTGATGGTGTCGCCGTTGCTCGGGCTGACCCAGAGGGTGCGGCCGTCCGGTGACAGGCCCAGGCCGTACGCCTGGCCGGTGACCAGGAGGGTGGGTTCGGCGTCGTTGGTCGTCGTGTCGATCGGGGTCACCGTCGAGCCGCCGGAGTTGGAGACGTAGACCGTCCTTCCGTCGGGGGCGGCCACCACGTTGAACGGGCTGGGGCCGACCGGGATCGCCGTGCCCGCCTTGCCGGTGGTGAGGTCGACGGGGCTGACCGTGTTGTCGTGGATGTTCGCCACGTACAGGGTCCTGCCGTCGGGGGTGATCGCCATGTTCTCGGGGCCGGAGCCGACTGGGACGGGCGTGCCGGTCTTCAGCGTGGCCGTGTCGATCGCTTGCACTGTCCCGTCCGTGTAGTTGGCGACCCAGAGGGTGTCGCCGTCCGGGCTGAGCGCCAGACCGGCCGGGACCTTGCCCACGGCGACCGTCGAGGTGACCTTGCCACTCGACACGTCGATCACGCTGACCGTGTTGCCGCCCTGGTTCGCCGCGTACGCCGTACGGCCGTCCGCGCTCACCACGACCTCGCCGGGGTTGGCGCCGACGGCGATGTCCGTCGTCGCTCCGGAGGCGAGGTCGATCGAACTCACCGACGCGCCGCTGAAGTTGGCCGTCAGGGCGCGGGGTGTGCCGGATCCGCCCGTGACCTGGACCGGGAGCGCGCGGTCGAGGATCCCGGTGCCTTCGACGACGATCGAATGCACACCCTGCGTTTCACCCGTGATGGTGATGGTGGTCTTCGTGTCCGTGCCTTCCGAGGGCGTTGCGGTGACGCCGTCGGGTACGTCGAGCTTCCAACTGACCGTCTTGGCCTGCGCGTCGGACAGGTCGAGGGTGACGGTCGCCGAGGCTCCGGGCTTCAGCGACAGTGAGCCGGGGGAGAACGTCGCGTCCACGCCCGGGTCGGGGGCGTTCTCCAGCATCGTCGTGTAGAGGAACTGGTCCATCACGCCAGGGGAGACCTGCTGCGGGATCGCGTCCAACTCCTTGCGGTCCTCGCGGAGTTGCGTCCAGTACGTCGTGACCGCGTCCGCGTCACCGGCCTTGTGGGCCAGCAGCAGCTTCACGGCCGCCTCGCCCGCGCTGCCGTAGCGGCCGAGCTTGTCGAGCCAGGCTGAGGTCTCGTCCAGGAACCCCGGGTTGTCGAGACGGGCGCGCAACTGGGCGGGCGTGGCCGCCATGTCGGCGAAGTAGTTCGTGAGTGCGGCTGCGGCCTGATCGAGCCCGCTGTCGTGCTCGTAGGCCTTGCGGAAGGCGGTGATCAGCCGGGTGAGGGTCGGCGACTCGGTGGGGTCCAGCTGGGAGGAGTAGTTGTTCTCGGCGAAGATCCGCAGCCACTTGGCGGCCTTGGGTCCCGCCAGGTCCCGGACCGACGCGAGGAACGCCTGTCGCGGGTCGTAGGCGTTCGGGTTCCACAGATAGGCGGCCGAGGTGAACAGGGCGATCCGGCTCGCCTCGCCCTGGATCATCGGGTTGGCGGTCACGCCTGTCGCCGCCGAGGCGACCGCGGGTTCGCGGCCCGTGTAGGGGCCGAGCAGGAGACGGCTGGTGACGTAGTCGTTGACCGGGTAGTTGTCCCACACCAGGATCGGATGGCCGTAGACCTCGCGGGCCTGCTTCAGCTGCTCGGCGGTGATGGCGGGCGCGATGACGCCGACGCCGGTCCACTCGACGACGACCGACGGGTCGAGCTGCTCCCGCAGGGCCTTCTTGTACGGGGAGTCGGCGAGGTCGGAGTACTCGGTGGGGACCATCTCCAGGGGTTCGAGATCCGAGTGACTCGCGGAGAACTGCTTCCGGACGGTGTTGAGGAGATGGGCCTGTGCGGCACCGGCCGCGCCCCCGCCCGTGCCGAACTCCCGCTCGTCCTCGGGGCAGTTCCACTTGGTGTAGCTGATGTCGTCCAACGGGACCGCGAACGAGCGGACTCCGATGGCGTACAGCGAGTCGAACTTGGCGGTGAGCGCCTTGGCGTCGGCGTCGGAGGAGTAGCAGACCGACAGTCCGGGGGAGAGGGCGTAGGTGAAGCGGACGTGGTCGGCGGTCGCCCGGTCGACCAGTTCCTTCAACTGGGCGAGCTCTGCGGGCGGGTACTCGTCCCGCCAGCGGGCGCGCAGGTAGTCGTCGTCCTTGGGGGAGTAGACGTACACGTTCTGCTTGGTGCGGCCGTAGAAGTCGAGTTGGGCGAGCCGTTCGGCGTGCGTCCAGGGGGTGCCGTAGAAGCCCTCGATGACTCCGCGGAGGGCGGCGGTGGGCCAGTCCCGGACCTTGACGACGGGCAACTCGCGCTTTCCGTCGAGGAGTTGGCGCAAGGTCTGGGCCGCGTAGAAGGTGCCGGTGGTGTCGACGCCGGACAGGGCGAGAAGGGCCTGGCCGTGGCTGCGGCCGGAGGCGAGGACATAACCGCCGGAGGCGAGGCCGGACGGGGAGGCGGCGCCCAGGCGTTGGAGGGCCTTCGCGGTGGCGGTGTTCTCCCCGGGGCCGCCCAGGTAGACGGTCAGGGCGGCCGCGGGTGGCCGGTCGCCGGCGCGGACAGGGGTGATGCGGTCGGCTCCGGCGGCCTTGAGGGCCTTCTCCACGACCCTGCGGGCCGAGGGGTCGGTGCCGGGGCCGACGACCTCGACGACCCGGTCGGGGACGGGGAGCCGGCCGTGCCCGGCGGTGATCTTCTGGGGGGTGGGCCATACCTCCGGCACGGACGGCCGGGGTTCGGCCGAGGCGGGGACCGCGGGGGCGGCGAGGCCGAGGGCCAGCAGCAGGGCGGCGGCCATGCATCTGAGATTGATGAATGAATCCACCTGAGGATGCTAGAAGTGTTGAATGCATCATTCAATGGTGCGGGTGTTTCCGGATGTTCACAGAACCTTTCGGTGGACGAGGGCGGACATGCAGAGCACGCCCGGCAGGAGGGGGAGCCACACCGTCAGGACGCGGTAGCCGATGAGGGCCGCCGTGCCGAGGCTGACCGGGACGCCGTAGACGGCGAGGGTGAAGACCATGGCCGCGTCGACCGGACCGATGCCGCCGGGCGCGGGCACCGAGCCGACCGCGGTGCTCGCGGCGAGGTAGGCGAACGCGACCTGCGCCCAGGACAGGGTCATGCCCAGTGAGGCGCCGACCGCGTGGATCACGCTCGCCTGGAGGAGGGGTGCGGCGGCCGCGCCGCCCCAGAGGGCGAGGACGCGGCTGGGCATGGTGTGCAGTCGGCGGGCGTCGGTCAGGGCCGTGCGCACGAACGTGGCCGCGGGGCGGCGCAGCGGGCGGACCAGCATCAACAGCAGCAGCGTGCCGCCGAGTCCGAGGCCCGCGGCCACCGCGGGCAGGAACAGCATGCGCCGGTCCGGGACGAGGTCACCGAGGCGCAGCAGACCGGGCAGGGCGACCAGGAAACCGAGCAGCACCAGCGTCTTCGCGATCGGCCTGACCAGTGCGTACAGGGCGAGCGAGGCGGTGGCCCGGGCCAGCGGGATGCCCTGGCCCTGGAGGAAGCGCAGGGTGACGGCGTGGGCGCCGAGACTCGCCGGCAGTACGTGGTTGGCGGCGCCGGCGGCGAACTGCGAGGCGGCCAGGAGTCCTGACGGCAGCCGCTCCGGCAGGGCACCCTGCCGGACGACGGACGCGGAGATCCAGCCCAGGCAGGTGTAGAAGAGCCCGACGAGCAGCCACCAGGGGTCGGCGGTGGCCAGCCGCGCGGTGCCGTCGTACAGGGCACGCCAGTCCAGCACCGCCCATATGCCGATGAGGAGGAGGGGGAGAAGGGTGAGCAGGCGGCGGGTGAGACGGGTCAGCGAGCGGCGGGAACCGGCGGCGGGTGCCGGGGCGCAGATCGTGAGCGGGGCCGGAGCGGCGGCGGAGGCCGGGGCGGGGAGCGGACCCGGGGGGCCTTCGAGCGGAAGCAGGGACACGGCGCACGTCGTCCTTTCGCGTCACGTCCCGTGCGGGACAAGGGACATGACGGAGGCAAGGCGATGCAGAGGGGACGAGTGAAAGGTTCCCGCTCGGTGTGACGTTCAAATGTCCGGCAGTCGAAGGAGTGCGGGCGGGTGGGCGACACGGGTGGGGAAACGGGCCGCCCCGGCACCCGCTGTCGGGGTGCCGGGGCGGGCTCGCGGGCGGGTCAGCCCTGGCTGCAGTAGTCGACCCAGCGGTGCGAGGAGATGTTGTTGTTGACGCTGGCCCCGAAGCCCTCCAGGCCGGCGCCGTAGGTGAAGTGGTAGTCGTTGTGGGTGGTGTCGATCCAGCGGTCGCCCTGGCTGATGCAGGCGTGCGCGCCGCCGGCGTTGGGGGCCGTGTACAGGTCGACGGCGTCGTTGCCGCCCGCGTAGCCGTTGTTCCAGATGTCGGAGGTCAGGTTGCGGCAGGTGCCCCAGTTGTCGGAGTTGCCCTGCCACTTGCACTCGCGGCCGCCGCCGTACGGCTGGGTGTAGACGTGGAGGTAGCCGTCGGCGGACGCCAGCTGGGCCGACCTGGTGCCCTGCGTGCCGGACTCCAGGGCGCTGGCGCTGGTGACCGGGGAGACGAGGACGGCGACGGCGGCGGCCGAGGCGGCGAGGGTGAGGACACGCTTGATGGACATGGGGGGTTCCTTCGTTCGTGAGGAGTGGGGTGACGGGGTGGTGCGACCACGGCCGGTGCCGTGGTGGTCTGTGGTGTGCGGGCCGGTGGTCAGTCGCCGCGCGCGACGATCGCCCGGGCGCGCGGCAGCGCCTCGCGCTTGAGGCGCTCGAGATCGGCCGTCGGCCCGGGGTAGCGGCGCCGCAACTCGGCCCGGTACGCGGTGTCGAGGGACTTCGCCACGCTCGACAGGTCACCGGAGCTGGCACCGGAGCCGGAGCCGGAGCCGGAATCGGAACCCGAGCCGGAGCCAGAAGCGGAGCCGGACCTGGCGCAGGCCGCCTCTGCCGATGCGAGCCGTACCTCCTTGGCGTGCGACCACTCCTTGTCGGGCCGGGTGGCCGCCGCGCGGGCCTCGGCGGGGCCCGGATACGCGTAGCCCTTCGCCTTCATGCAGCGCGCCCACGGCTTGAGGGCCGCCAGGTAGCGCTTGTCGGTGAGCACCATGGTCACGCGCATGCCGCCGAGGCTGCTGCTGACGCGGGTGGCCCGGAACCAGGCCGGCAGGTCCTTGTACAGCGTCCGTTCCGCCTCGGCGACACAGCCCCGGTCGCTGTGGGTGACCTGGATGCCGTTCGGGAGACGGACGGAAAGTCCTTGCGCCCGCGGCCCGTTGAGCGCGCTCAGCAGGGCCGGTGCGCGGTCGGCGGGCGTGGAGCGGAAGTACCGCTGGTTGGGGTCGCGCCGGGCCCTGCGCTGCTGTTCGCGGTAGAGGTCGGTGCCGTATCCGTGCCGGGCGGCCCAGGCCGGGTCGTCGACGACGTAGGGGAACAGGCTCGCCCCGTCGGCCGCCGGCCGCTCCTCGACCCAGTACTCGTATCCGTGCTTCTTCATGCAGCCCTTGATCAGGAGCTGCTCGGCGAGGTGCAGGGTCTGCTCCGCGTCGTCCGAGACGTGTCGGCCGGTACCGGTGCCGGGGGCGGCGGCCGGTGCGGACGGCGTGCCTTCCGCGCACCCGGTGAGCGTCGCCGCCAGGAGCGCGGCGGTCAGGAGGAGCAAGGTCCGGCGTGGCATCGGGCTACTCCCTGGGCGCGGTGGAAACGGCTTGTGCTTTCAGGCCGTTGACGCTTCTCGCCCCCCGTCCGTATGACACGTGGAGCACAGAAAATCCGAGCGCGGAAAATCTCGGAGAGCGCTCATACGACGGCCCCGGCCCAGCCGTCACTCAGGTGAGCCAGATCTGTGCGTACCGTCGAGATCCAGCCAACCGGCACTCGGCGGGAAAGCCGGAATCTGCTCCTCCTGTTCCCTCTGCCAGGCCCGACCGGGAGAGTGCCCCCGGGCGGCGGACCGTTCGGATCCGGCCACAGCGGCACGGATTCCGCGGGGCGTCGTCGCCGTCCGTCGATATCGTCGAACACGCATCCGTGGGGCGGGCGGTACGGCGATCGGGGAACGATGCTCCAGGTACGTCTGCTCGGTCCTGTGGAGGCGTGGGAGGGGAACCGACGGGCCCCGCTCGGCGGGGTCAGACCCCTGGCGGTGCTGTCCGCACTCGTCGTCCACCAGGGTGAGGTGCTCTCCACGGAACGGCTAGTGGACTGCGTGTGGGACGAGCGGGCCCCGGCGACCGCCAACGCCCTGGTCGCCACCCATGTCTCCGCGGTACGCCGCGCGCTGGCCCGCGTCGGCGCGGCCGAGGTGATCCGGACCCGGCCGCCGGGATACGTCTGCGACCTGGACCCCGCCCAGGTCGACGCCCGCCGCTTCGAGGAACTGCTCGCCCGCGGCCGGGACGCGGTCGCCAGAGGCAGCTCGGACGAGGCCGCCGACCTGCTGTCCGAGGCACTCGGCCTGTGGCGCGGGCGGGAGGCACTGGAAGGACTGGGCCAGCCCTTCGCCCGGATCGAGGCGGCCCGGCTGGCGGAACTGCGGCTCGTAGCCCAGGAGGAGTCCTTCGGCCTGCACCTGGAGCTCGGCCGGGCCGACCGCACGATCGCGCCCCTGCTCGCACACGTCGCCGCCCACCCGCTGCGGGAACGGCCGCGCGGCCAGCTGATGACCGCGCTGTTCCGCACCGGACGGGTCTCCGACGCCCTGCGCACCTACCAGGAGGGCCGCGAGGTCCTGCGGGAGGAGCTGGGCATCGACGCCGGACCGGAACTGCGGGCGCTGCACAAGGCGGTACTGACCAACGACCCCGGGCTCCTCGGCACCGGCTCCCGGCATCCGGACTCGTCGAGGCCGGGCACCGTCGCCCCACCGCACGGCTCCCCCGTGCTCGGCCCCGGACGACCGCCCCACCACTCCGCTCAGCCCGGCACCACCACCCGGTCGCGGACACCGGAAGCGGCCGGTGCCCCGAACGCCCGGCAGCAGCACACGAACCGTGCGGCGGCCGACGGCACCGGACCGGGCGCACCCGCGCACCGCGCCCCCTCCCATCTCCCCCCGGACATAGCCGACTTCGTCGGCCGGACGGACCAGGTGGCCTGGGCCGTCTCGCTGTTGGGAGCCGTCGACGACGCGGGCCGTACCGCCCCGCCGATCGGGGTGATTTCCGGACGCTCCGGAACGGGCAAGACCGCACTCGCCGTCCACGTCGGCCACCGCACCGCCGAACTCTTCCCCGACGGCCGCCTGTTCGTGGATCTGCGGGCCGCCGACACCGCCCCCCTGCAACCCGCCGACGCCCTCGCCCGGCTGCTGCGCGCCATGGGCGCCGAACCGGAGACGCTGCCGAGCTCGGTCGAGGAACTGACGGGGCTGTACCGCACGCACACCGGGCACCGCCGCATCCTGCTCATCCTCGACAACGCCGAAGGCGAGGCGCACGTACGACCGCTGCTGCCGCCCGGACCTGGCTCCGCGGTGCTCGTCACGAGCAGGCGCCGACTGGTGGCGCTGGAAGGCGCGGCCCACCTCGATCTGACCGTTCCGGACCAGGAGGAGGCCCTCGAACTCCTCAGACGCGTGGCCGGAGCGGACCGCGTCCGCGCCGAACCGGAACAGACCGCCGAGATCGTCTCCCTGTGCGGGCGGCTGCCGCTCGCCGTGCGCATCGCCGGTGCACGGCTCGCGGCCCGTCCGCACTGGGTGCCCGGCCGGCTCGCCACCCGGCTGCGGGACGAGCGGCTCAGACTCAACGAACTGCGCGCCGGGGACCTGGAGTTGCGCACCAGTCTCGAACTGGGCTACGCCGACCTCGACCCGCAGGAGCGGCGCGCCCTGCGCCGACTGGCCCTGCTCGACCTGCCCGACTTCGCGGCCTGGATCGCCGGACCCCTGCTGGACATCGGCACCGACGAGGCCGAGGAGGCCGTCGAACGCCTGGTGGACTGCCACTTCATCGACGTGATCGGCGTCGACGGCACGGGCCGCAACCGCTACCGCATCCACGACCTGGCCCGCGAACACGCCCGCGAACGCTGTCTGTCGGAGGAGAACGCCGAGGACCGGTCGGCTGCCGTGCTGCGCCTTGTGGCGTGCTGGCTGGGACTGGCGGAGAAGGCCGCGGCGAGGGGCCCCGGCGGCACGGCACGGTACTTCCCCGAACCGGCGGCCGTACAACCCGTCGACCCTCAGGACCCGCAGGCCGACGAAGACCTGCTCGGGCGGCCCGCGGCCTGGTTCGCCGCCGAACAGGCCGGTCTGCTGGCGGCGGTGGAGTACTGCGCCGACCACCGGATGGACCGGGCCGCCCGGGACCTCGCCGGGGCGCTGATCGCGAGCTCGGTCGCGCTGTACAACCAGTTCGACGCATGGTCCCGCTCGCATGACGCGGCGATGGCGGCGGTGCGGCGCAGCGGGGACCGCGAGGGCGAGGCATGGCTGCTCGCAGGACTGGGCCAACTGCGCTACGAACAGGACGAGTTCGAGGAGTCGTACGCCTACTTCCGGGACGCCCTGCGGCTGTTCGAGGCGTTTGACGACATGCGGCAGGGAATGGCTCAGGCCCTCGTCGGCATGGCCACCGCCCGACGCGAACAGGCCTGCTACCCGGAGGCGTTGGAGCTGCTCGGCACCGCACTGGAGCGGTATGTGCCGGACGGCGACCGTGCCGCCCGGGCCCGGGTGCTCTACGGCATCGGCTGCGTGCACCGGGAACAGGGCCGCGGCCCCGAGTCCCGCGAGGCCCTCGCGCAGGCCGTGGAGCTGTACCGCGCGGAGGGGGACCGGTACGGGGAGGCGTTGACCCTGCGTTCGCTGGCCCTCTGTCACCGGGCGGAGGACGCGCGGGGGGACGCCGAGCGGCTGCTGCGGGATGCGCTGGGGGTCTTCGCCGAGCTCCAGGACACGTTCGGCGTGATGTACACGGAGCAGTCGCTGGCCAAGGTGGAGCTGCGCCTGGGCCGCCTGGACGAGTCACGCCGACGGCTGGACCGCTGCCTGGAGTTGGCCCGGGAGCGACAGGACCGGTTCGGAGAGGCACTGGTGCTGCGGACGCTGGGGGAGTGGCATCTCGCGGCCGGCGATGTGGCCGGCGCGCGGGAGCCGTTGGAGCGGGCGCTGGCGGCCTGGGAGACGTTGCGGCTCCCGCTGTGGCGGGCCCGCACGCTGTGGGACCTGGCGGAGGTACGGGAGGCGGAGGGAGACAAGCGGGCGGCCTCGGATGCCCGGGCCGAAGCCATGAACGTCTTCCGGGAACTGGACGCACGAGAGGTACGGGAGCGGGCCTAGGGCCTGTGCGGGGTTGTGATCTGGATCAGGGAGCGGGGCGTGGTGCGTGCGATCGCAAGGCGCCGGAAGGCCCTCGTAGCGGAGCTACTAGGGCGTTTCGGCAACGCGGCTGGGGGTCCCCCCTCTGGGGGAGTGCGTGCCACGCCCCGCGAGCCCAGATCACAACCCCACACAGGCCCTAGCTCCGTTGCCCTGTGACTGCAGGCCGTGTAGAACCGCTGGTCAGGTGCTTGCAGGTGATCTGCAGAGCAATTGCAGGGACGCCCGCCACGCTCTTCCCGTGACAGACATCATCACGCTCGCCGATCCTCGGGTCGCCGCGGTCGTCCCGCACGAATGCGGGGAGCCGCTCGTCGATCTGCGTACCGAGGGACAGGTGCGGCTCGATCCCCGGCAGGCCGACGACGAGGGCAGCTACGCCCACCTGCGGTCCGGCGCGCTGGAGCGGCTGGTGCGGGCCCAGCGGCTGCTGCCCGCGGGGATCCGGTTGCTGGTGGTCGAGGGGTACCGGCCGCCGGACCTCCAGCGCCGTTACTTCGAGCAGTACGCGGCGACCATGCGCCGGGCCCACCCGGACGCGGCTCCCGAGCGGATCCGCGAACTGGCCAGCGCGTACATCTCGCCGCCCGAGGTCGCCCCGCACGTCAGCGGCGGCGCGGTCGACCTCACCCTGTGCGACCACGCGGGCCGGGAACTGCCGCTCGGCACGGAGGTCAACGCCACCCCCGAGGAGAGCGGGGGCGCCTGTCGCACCGACGCCCCCGGCATCGGCACCGAAGCACGCGCGAACCGGGCCCTGCTGGGCCGGGCGCTCGGCGCGACCGGGTTCGTCAACTACCCGACCGAGTGGTGGCACTGGTCGTACGGCGACCGGTACTGGGCCCTGCTGCGCCGCGTACCGGCCGCCCGCTACGGCCCCGCCGACCCGCCCCGCCCTCCGGCCTGACCACCGGAGAGCGGGACGTCACCGCACGAACAACACCGCACGGGATCACCGCAAGGGGGAAACACATGAGCCACAGCCACACCACCTGTCCGCCACCGCCGCGCGAGGCCGACCACCGGATGAGCCCGGGGGACTTCGACGCGTCCTTCACGGCCGACATGCCGCGCCTGCGAAGACGGCTGCTCGCCCTGACGGGCAACCCGCACGACGCCGACGACCTGCTCCAGGAGACCTACCTGCGGCTCTCCCGGCGGGCCCGCACCCAGAACCTGACGCGCCAGCAGCACCCGTACGCCTACACCTGCGCCGTCGCCCTCAACCTGCTGCGCGACTCCTGGCAGCACCCCTCCCGCCGCGAACGCACCACGGACGAGCTGCCGGAATCCGGCTGGGACGGCGGGCTCGCCTCCTACGAGGCCTCGGCGACGGCCCTCGCGCTGCTGAGCACGCTCTCCGAGAAGGAGGCCGCCGCGGTGATCCTCGTGGACCTGGAGGGGCTCACCCACGACACGGCCGGGGAACGACTCGGCGCCCACCGCGGCACGGTCCAGCGCAACCGCCTGCGCGGCCTCGCCAAGATGCGCGCCGCCCTGCACAACTGACACGGGCGGCACACCTCCACGGGGGTGAGGTGAGTCACCCGTCCGTCTCCCACCGGGGCCACCGGCACCCGGTGACCGCACGTCCACGAAACGTCGACGAAGGAAGAGTCCCTTGAAGACCATCAGCACGCGCCGTCGGACCAGCGGCGCGATCCTGGGCGCCTCGGCCCTGGCCCTCACCGCGTTCTTCTCCGCCCCGGCGCACGCCGCCCAGGACACCCAGGACGCCACCTGCGGCGCCCTCGCGTCCGGCGCCTCGGCCACCGCGCAGGCCGCCGTCGACGCGGCCTGTTCGCAGGTCGGCGTCTGGTACAGCTGGGGCGGCGGCCACGCCGCGACGCCCGGCGCCAGCTACGGCTACTACGACGGCTCCGACCCGGACAGCCTCCACGACGGTGAGCGCAAGGGCTTCGACTGCTCGGGCCTGATGCGGTACGCCTACTACCGGGCGACCGGCAAGGACCTCCTCAACGGCACGGCCGACGACCAGTTCCACACCTCGCAGGCCTCCGCCCGGTTCTCCGCGGGGCAGGGCACCGCACCGCTGCTGCCGGGCGACCTGATGTTCTGGGGCAGCGGGCACGTCCACCATGTCGCCATGTACCTGGGCGGCGGCCAGATGGTCGAGGCCTACGAGTCCGGCACCCACATCAGGGTCACGCCCGTCCGCACCGGCGGCGACTACGCGGGCGCGGTCCGCATCAACGGTTCCGGCACCCCCGTCCCGCCGCCCGCGAACGGCGGCACCGTCTTCGAGACCTGGGGCACCGGTGTACGCACCCACAGGTCGCCGAGCGTGGGCTCCGAGACCGTCGACACCTTCGCCGGACCGACCCAGGTGTCCGTCCAGTGCCAGGAGCACGCGGAGACCGTGACCGCCGAGGGCTACACCAACGACGCCTGGGCCAAGCTCGCCAACGGCTCGTGGGTGACCAACATCTACATCAAGGGCCCGGCCTGGCTGCCCGGCATCCCGGACTGCGCCGGCAGCAGCACCCCGCCGCCGTCCGGTGGCAGCACGGCGTTCCAGACCTGGGGCACGGGAGTGCGCACCCACAGCGAGCCGAACGTCAACGCCGCAGTGGTGGACTACTTCGCGCAGCCCACCACGGTCAACGTGGTCTGCCAGGCCCACGCCCAGCAGGTCACGGCCGAGGGCTACACCAACGACGCCTGGGCGAAGCTGACCGACGGCTCGTGGATGACCGTCATCTACATCAAGGGCCCGGACTGGCTCCCCGGCGTGGCCACCTGCTGACCCGGCACCGCACGACGAAAGGCCCGTCCGGCCCGGAGCGCCCGCTGCCGCAGGGGCGTGTCCGCAGACGTAACCATCTTTGCGGCAGCGGCACTTCAGGGAACCGGAGTGCCGCTGCCGCGACGTGACCTCAGAACGTCGCAGGCAGCCCCGGCCCCGCGCACCGCACATCCGCCGCCGGAACCGTCCCGTCGACGAGATACGCGGCCACGGTCCCGTCCACGCACGTGTTGCCCCGGCCGGCGAACACCCCATGCGAGTAGTCGTCCTCAAGGGTGACCAGGTGTGAGCCGGGCAGCAGTTCGCGCAGCGCACGCGTGCCTTCGAGCGGCGTGACGGGGTCGTTCGCGGAGGCGACCAGCAGCATGGGCGGGGCGTCCTGGCTGCCGGGCCGGGTGCGGTCGGCGGGGCGGTCGTGCCAGTGGGCGCAGGCGGCGGCCTCCATCCCGGTCAGGACGGGCTGCGGGTCCGGGCGACGGGTGCGGCGCAGGTCCGCCAGGATCTCGCCGGCGCTCGGCCCGGGCCCGTCGGCGCACTTGACGATGCGGTTGGCCGCCTCGTAGTTGCGTGAGTCGGCGCTGTCGAAGGCGGCCGTGGGACGCAGACCGTCCGTGTCGCCGTCGGCCAGGTGGCCGCGCAGTCCGTCGGCCGGCCCCGTCCAGCGTTCGGTGCGGCCCCAGGGCCCGGTAGACGGCACGGTCGAACTCCGCGGGTCCGAAACCCGCCACCGGCCGCGCGGCCAGGTCCCGGCGCACACGCAGATACGACCGGCGCACGGCGTCCGCGCTCCCGCCCAGACCGAAGCGCTCCGCGTGCGCGGCCGTCCAGCCGAAGAAGGTGACCCGCGCCCGCAGCGCCCGGCTCTGGAGCACGTCGAAGTCGTACCGGTCCCGGGGGCCGACCACACTGCCGAGCACCATGTGCCCGATGCGGTGCGGGAACCGGGAGGCATAGGCCGCGCCCAGGTAGCTGCGGTACGACACCCCGAGGAAGCTCGTCCGCGGTTCGCCCGGCGCGGCATGGATCGCGTCCGTGTCGTACGCAGTCTGCTCCGTCGAGAGATACGGCAGTACGTCCGCCGCCCCGCCGCGCAGTCGTCGGCCAGGTCCCGCAGCCAGGTGAGGTAGGCCCGCTCGGCCGACGTGCCCACCGGGACCGGATCCCTGCCCGGACCGGCGAACAACCCGCCCGTCGCTCCGCAGTCGGCCGGTGCGTTGCGGCCCACTCCTCGCGGGTCGAAGCCGATGACGTCGTACGAACGGCGCACGCTCTCGGGGAGTCCGGCGCGCTTGGTCACCGCGTACGGCAGGCCGGAGCCGCCCGGGTTCACCGGCAGGATGCCGCGCCGCTCGGCGGGGGTGCCGGAGGCGGGGACGCGGGGGACGGTCACCTCGATGCCGAGTCGCGGCAGGCATTGAGGTGGAACACATGTCTCCCCGATCCATGTCCGGTAAGGGACTGGTAAATGAAAATGATTATCGATAGCTTTCTCAAGCGCAATGCCCGGTCCCTCCCGCCCGAGGGTCGCTCCGGGCTGCCCTGACGCCTGAACCAACCGCACTAAAAGGGGACTTGTGGCTCATCTGCTGATGGTCGAGAGCTGGGTCGGGTCGATGAGCAGGCTGCTGCCACGGGCGGTCCGGGAGGGCGGACACGAGTTCACGTTCCTCACCCGCGACCTGCACCACTACCTCCGCTCGGCGCCCGAGGGGTCGGCGCACCCGCTGCTCGGCGCCCGCAACGTGATCACCGTCGACACCAACGACACCGAGACCCTGCTGCCGCAGATCGAGCGGCTGCACGGCGTGCTGCGCTTCGACGGCGTGCTCACCTCCTGCGACTACTACCTGCCGACCGTGGCCCGCATCGCCGGACGCCTCGGCCTCCCGGGTCCGGGCCCCGAAGCGGTCGAGAACGCCTGCCGCAAGGACGCCACCCGCCGCGTCCTCGCCGACGCCGGTCTGCCGGGACCACGCTTCGCCCTGCACCGGGAGTGGACCGACCTCGCCCGGGCCGCGCGGGACATCGGCTACCCACTCGTCGTCAAACCGGTCGACCTGTGTGCGGGGATGTATGTGCGCCGGGTCGACGACGAGGCCCAACTGGCCGACGCCGTGGGCGCCTTGTCCGACTTCCCGGTCAACGCCCGCGGGCAGCGCAGGGAACCCGTCGTCCTGCTCGAAGAGCTCCTCGACGGCCCCGAGGTGAGCGTCGAGACCGTGTCGCATGCCGGCGCGGTGCATGTGGTCGGCGTGACCGACAAGAGCGTCGGCGGAGCGCCCGCCTTCATCGAGACCGGCCACATGTTCCCGGCGGCCCTGACCTCCGCCGACACCGAGGCCGCCGAGCAGACCGCGCTGGACGCCCTCAAGGCCCTCGGCCTGACGGACGGCGTGGTCGCCCACACCGAGATCAAGCTGACCTCCTCCGGGCCGCGCGTCGTCGAGGTCAACCCGCGCCCCGCGGGCAACCGCATCACCGAACTCGTTCGCCATGTCACCGGCATCGACCTCGCCGCCGCCTTCGTCGACGTCACCCTCGGCCGCGCACCCGACCTGCGGCGCACGGACACCGGGCTGCGCAGCGCGGCCATCGGCTTCCTGCTGCCGAAGCATGCGGGCACGCTCGAAGCACAAGGCCGACTCCGGGACCCGGAAGGCGTGTTGGAGCTGCAACTGTCCGAGCCGGGCCAGGTCGTGAAGGCGGCGGACAGCAACAACGCATACCTGGGCCACGTCATGGCGGGCGACCCCGAGGGGCTCGGCGCCCGCGACCACGTGGAGACACTGCTGGCCGAACTGCGGTCGGGGCTGGTCGTCCGATGACCACGGCACCCCTGCGGGCCCACGGCGACACGGCGGACGCGACCCGCCCCCCGACGGCCGCCGTGACCTTCCGGACCTACGGCGACCTCGTCGACCACGTCCGCGCGGGAGCCCTCGGCCCCGACCCGGCCGCGCTCCGGATCGCCGTCGCCTTCACCACCCGCCAGGCCGTGCGGCACGACGGACGCGGCACCGGCTACCGCAACGAGGTGCTCAGCCTGAGGCTGGCCGAGGCCGTCGGCTCGTGCGCGGTGGAACCCGGCGAGCTGCCGGACAGCGCGCTCGACGACTGCGTCGGCACCGACCTGGCCCGGCTCCTGGAGCACCCGCTCCCGCCGGTGCGGGTGGCCGCGCTCGACGCGTCTGACGCACGTCACGCCGCACACGCCGGACCACGGGGCACACGCGGTCCAGCTGGCCGCCGGCTCCTCCCTGGAGAAGTCCAGGGCCCGCGCGAAGGTCGTCGTCGAGCTGCTCGACCTGCCCGCCGGTGCCACGGTCCTCGTGGTCGGAGTCGTGAACTCCCTTCTGGAGCAACTGCGTTCGCGTGGACTGCGCTATGTCCCGTGTGACCTCAAGGGCGGTACGACGGAGTGGGGCGAGCCGGTCGTCGCCGACGCGCTCACCGCGGCCGAGGAGTGTGACGCCCTGCTCGTCTCCGGCATGACACTCGGCAACGGCACCTTCGAACCCCTGCGGCGGCACGCACACCTCCATGGCAAGCAGCTGGTGATGTTCGCCCAGACCGGCAGCGCCGTCCTGCCCCGCTTCCTCGGGCACGGCGTGAGCGCGGTGTGCGCGGAGCCGTACCCCTTCTTCTGGGTCGACGGCGGCCCCGGCGTCATCCACCGCTACCGGGGAGACGGACGATGACCACAACTGCCGTACGCCCCACGCGAGCCCGCCCGGAACTGCTCGCCCTGCTCGGCCGCACCCCGGTCGTCCGGGTCACCGCCGACCTGCCCGGCGCCCAGCCCGGCTTCTGGGCCAAGCTCGAAGGGCTGGCCGCCGGTGGCATGAAGTCCCGGGCCGCCGTGTCGATGCTGCTCGGTGCCCGGGAACGGGGCGAACTCCTGCCCGGTGCCCCGGTGGTGGAGTCCACCTCGGGCACGCTCGGGATCGGCCTCGCCTTCGCCGGCCAGGCTCTCGGGCATCCGATCGTGCTCGTCGGGGACAGCGAACTGGAGCCTGCCATGAGGCAGTTGCTGCATGCCCTCGGCACGCGCCTGGAGATCGTCGACCGTCCGGCACTCCAGGGCGGCTGGCAGGCGGCCCGTCTCACCCGCCTCAAGGACCTGCTTGCCGAACTGCCCGGCGCCTACTGGCCCGACCAGTACAACAACCCCGACAACACCGCCGGATACACCTCCCTCGCCGCCGAACTCACCGCCCAGCTCGACCACATGGACATCCTGGTGTGCAGCGTCGGCACCGGCGGCCACAGTGCGGGCATCATCGGACCGCTCCGACGGCACTGGCCCGCCCTGCGGCTCATCGGCGTCGACGCCACCGGCTCCACCATCTTCGGCCAGCCCGCGAGACCCCGGCTGATGCGCGGCCTCGGCAGCAGCATCCACCCCCGCAACGTCGCCTACGGCGCCTTCGACGAGGTCCACTGGATCGGCCCCGCCGAGGCCGTCGACAGCTGCCGCAGACTGGCCCGCTCCAGCTTCGTCAGCGGCGGCTGGAGCACCGGGGCCGCCGCACGGGTCGCCGCCTGGGCCGCCCGGGTGCACCCCGGCGCGGTCGTCGCCACCGTCTTCCCCGACGGCCCGCACCGCTACCTCGGCACGGTCTACGACGACGACTTCACCACCGCCCACGGACTCGACCCCGCGAGCGCCGCCACCCGGCCCGTGGAGATACCCCACCCGTACGCCGCCGAAGCCACCGGATGGACGCGCTGCACGAGGGTCACCGATCCGCTCGCTCCCCTGAAAGGCACCCCGTGAGGGCCCGTCTGCGTACCGTGCGTCTCGACCTCGCCGAGCCGTTGCGCATCTCCCGCTCCACCATGACCACCCGGCAGGCCGTCTGGCTGACCGTCGACCACGAAGGGCTGTCCGGCCACGGCGAGGCCGTCACCAGCGTGTACTACGGCCTCGACGCGGACACGCTCCTGCGGCTGCTGTCGGCCGTGGACCTGAACCGCTTCGGCGACCCCGAGAGCGCCCTCGAAGCCCTGCACACGAAGGAGTCGGCAGTCGCCGACGCCATGCCGCCCGCTGTCACCGCCGCCGTCGAGTCCGCGCTCCTCGACCTCGTCGGAAAGCGCGCGAACACCCCCGTCCACCGCCTCCTCGGCACGTCCGAACCGCCGGTCGCCGCGACCGCCCGCACGATCGGCATCACCTCGCTCCTGCGGGCCGCCGCCGAGGCCCGCAGGCTCGCCGCGCAGGGCTTCCAGGTCATCAAGATCAAGGCGGGCACCCCCGATCCCGAGGACGACGTGGAGCGCGTACGCGTCATCCGTGACGCCGCGCCCGCGGCCCGGCTGCTCCTCGACCCCAACGGGGCATGGACCGTACGGCAGGCCGAGGCCCTGCTGCCCCGGTTCGCCGAGCTCGGAGTCGAAGCCGTCGAGCAGCCCCTCGCACCCGGCGACCCCGCGGCTCTCGGTTCCCTCGCCGAACGTTCACCGCTGCCCGTCATCGCCGACGAGGACGCGGTGAACCTCGAAGACGTCCGCCGCCTGGCCGGACGCGTCCACGGCGTCAACGTCAAGCTCGCCAAGTGCGGCGGGGCCCGAGCCGCCCTGCGCATGGCCGACGTGATCGAAGGCAGCGGCACAGAGCTGATGCTGGGCTGCCTCACCGCCAGCACCCTCGGGCTCGCCCCCGCCGTCCACCTCGCCGACCGCGCCCGCTGGACCGACCTCGACGGGCACCTGCTGCTCGCTCACGATCCGTGGTCCGGAATCGGCGGCGCCGACGGCGTCGTACGGGCAAACGGCCTTCCGGGGCTGGGTGTCGAGGAGGTGGTGGTGCATGAAGACGTGGCGTGAGATGCGGCGCTTCCCCTTCGCTCTCCAGCTTCTGCTGGTCAACCAGCTGGGCGTCAACACCGGCTTCTACCTCCTCGTTCCCTACCTCGCCTTCCACCTCACCGACAACCTGGGCATGTCGGCGGCCGTGGTCGGGGTGGTGCTCGGGGCGCGCAACCTCAGCCAGCAGGGGCTGTTCATCATCGGGGGTTCCGCCTCCGACCGGCTCGGAGCGCGGGGCGTCATCATCGCCGGGTGCGCCCTGCGCACGGTCGGGTTCGGGTTGTTCGCGCTCGGCGACGGGCTGCCCGTGCTGCTCGCCGCGTCCGTGCTCAGCGGGCTCGCGGGGGCCCTGTTCAACCCGGCCGTGCGCGCCTATCTCGCACAGGAGGCGGGGGAGCGCAGGGCGGAGGCGTTCGCCCTGTTCAACGTCTTCGCCACCACCGGTGCGCTCATCGGGCCGCTGCTGGGCAGCGCGCTGCTCCTCGTCGACTTCCGCACCTCCGCGCTCACCGCCGCCGGTATCTTCGCCCTCCTCACCGTGGCGCAGGCACTCGTCCTGCCCGCGCGGCGGGTCGAACCGAGCAGCGGGACCGTCCTCGCGGACTGGCGGGAGGTCGTCGGCAACCGGGCCTTCCTGGCGTTCGCCCTCGCCATGGTCGGCATGTTCACGTTGGAGAACCAGCTGTACCTGCTGCTGCCCGACGGAGCCCGACGGGCCACGGGCTGGGACGGGGCGGCGGGCCTCGTCTTCCTGGTCGGCACACTCGCCAATCTGGCCCTGCAACTGCGTGTCACCCGCTTGCTCAAGTCACGTGGCAGCAGGGCGCGTTGGATCGCCGCCGGACTCGCCCTGATGGGCCTGGCGTTTCTGCCGCCGATGGTCGTGACCGGGGACAGCGGGCCGTTCGCCGTCGTCGCCGTCCTGCTCGGCACCCTGTCGCTCTACCTCGGCGTCATGGTCGCCTCGCCCTTCGTCATGGAGCTGATCCCCGGCTTCGGCCGTCCCGAGCTGACCGGCACGTACTTCGGGATCTTCTACGTCGTTTCGGGCATCGCGGCCGCCGTGGGGAACACCGTCGTCGGCTGGGCCATGGACACGGGGGAGCGGTTGCCCTGGGTGTGCTGTGCCCTGTTCGGGCTGGCCTCGGCCGGTGCCGTGGCCTGGCTGCACCGGCGTGGGGCGCTGCCGGGGAGCCCGGGGGCGGTCGTCGTCCCCGCCCGGGAGGGGAGCACGGCGTGAGCACGGAGACGACAGAAGGCCGTGACCGTCGCGTGGACAACCTCCTCACCGACAACCCCGCCCTCTACGAGGCCCGCTTCCCCGACCCCGACCGCCTCGCCGGACGCTGGGCCGCCGACTGTCTGCACCGGCACGGCGCCGGGCCGCGGGTGCTCGACATGGGCTGCGGCACCGGGCGGGACGCCGCCCACCTGCACCACGCCGGGCGTACGGTGACCGGCGCCGACCTGTCCGAGGCGATGCTCACGCACGCGCGCTCCCACCACCCGGGACCCGTCTACGTCCGGGCCGACCTGCACGGTTTCGACTTCGGGCCGGCCGCGTTCGACGCGCTCGTCTGCCTCGACAGCGCCCTGCTGTACTGCCACACCAACGCCCAGCTCGACGCCTTCCTGACCTCCTGCCGCCGCGCCCTCACCCCTGGTGGGCTGCTCGTCGCGGAGATGCGCAACGGCGCGTACTTCCTGGGCCGGACCGACCTCCTCGACGCCCCGGTCGTCAACACCTTCACCTGGCAGGGCGTCGACCACCGGTCCGAGACCACACTCCACGTCGACCGAACCGCCCAACTCCTGTGCCGTACCCGGGTATGGACCTCCGACGACGGCTCACCGCCCGTCGAACAGCGGTCCGCCTGGCGGCTGTTGTTCCCGCAGGAGCTGCGGCACCTCCTGGCCGCGCACGGTTTCGAGGTCCTCGAACTCCATGACGGACCCGGACCGCGCACCGAACCCGCCTGGAAAAAGGGCGCGTTGCCCGGCACCACCACCGACGGGGACCGGCTGCACGTCGTCGCCCGCAGCCGCACCCACTGACACGAAGGACCACCCATGTACGACGAACGTTTTCCCGGCCTGCGCAGACGCGGGTTCCTCGCCGCCACCTCCGGCGCCGCCGCACTCGCCCTGGCGGGCTGTGGCGGCTCCGGCTCCGGTGAGTCCCCGAGCGGTGACGGCACCCCGAAACGCGGCGGTCGACTGCGCGCCGCGTTCGCCGGCGGCGGCGCGAGTGAGACCCTCGACCCGCACCTGGCGAACCTGTTCGCCGACGTCGCCCGCGCCAAGGCCCTCTACGACAAGCTCGCCGACTACGGCGCCGACCTGTCCGCCCAGCCCCGCCTGGCCGCCAGGTGGGAGGCCGACAAGACCCTGGCCCGCTGGCAGGTCACCCTGCGCGAGGCCACCTTCCACGACGGCAGGCCGGTCACCGCCCGGGACGTCCTCTACAGCTACCGCCGGATCGCCGACCCCGACCGAGCCTTCCGCGCCAAGGCGTCCCTGGATCCCATCGACCTCGACGCGAGCCGCGCCACCGGGCAGCGGTCGATCGAGTTCGTCCTCAAGCGGCCCACCGCGGAATTCCCCAACATCCTCGCCGCCTTCGGGGCGTACATCGTCCCTGAGGGCGCCAAGGACTTCGACAGGAAGCCGATCGGCTCCGGGCCCTTCCGGCTCGTCTCCTTCGCTCCCGGCCGCTCCGCCGTCTTCCGCCGCCACGACGGCTACTGGGAGGGCGCCCCGCACCTCGACGAGCTCGAACTCATCGTCGCCAACGAGGAGTCGGCGCGCGTCAACGCCCTGCTCGGGGGTCAGATCGAGTACGCCCACGAGCTGGGTCCCACCACCGCCCGCGCTCATGAAGGGAAGGGGCAGATCGAGATCGTGCGGCTGCGGGGCAGCGCCATGCAGGCGTTCTGCATGAAGACCGACCGGGCCCCCTTCGACGACAAGCGGGTGCGTGAGGCGTTCTTCCTGATCGCCGACCGCCAGGAGCTCGTCGACGGCGCGCTGTCCGGCGCGGGCGTGGTCGGCAACGACCTGTTCGGCAAGGGTTACGAGTACTACGCCGACGGTCTCCCGCAGCGCGCACAGGACCTCGACAGGGCCCGCGCCCTGCTCAAGCAGGCCGGTGCCGAGAAGCTCAAGGTCACCCTGGACACCTCGGCCGTCGCCGCCGGATTCACCGAGGCCGCCGGTATCTTCCGCGACCAGGCCGCGAAGGCGGGCGTCACCGTCGACGTGAGGATGGGCAGCAAGGACTCCTACTGGAGCGACATCCTCGACAACGGCACCCTGTGCTGCTACCGCTCCGGCGCCATGCCCATCGAGGCCCACATCTCCCAGCGCCTGCTCACCGACTCCACGACCAACGCGACCAAGTGGCGGCACAAGGACTTCGACGCGCTCTACGAGCAGGCCCAGTCCACCCGTGACAAGACCGAACGGGCCGCCGTCTACGAGCGGATGCAGCGCCGCCTGTACGCCGAGGGCGGCTTCCTCGTCTGGGGGTTCGCCGACTGGATCATCGGAACGGCCCGCAAGGTGAAGGGAGTCGAGGCCGGGGCTCCCGCCAACACGCTCGACTGGGCCCGCTTCGACAAGGTCTGGCTCGCGTGACCACGAGCGGTCTGCGTTCCTTCGTCGCCCGGCGGCTGATCCTCGGTGCCGTGCAGACCGCGGCCGTGGTGCTGCTGGTCTTCGCACTCACCGAATCGCTGCCGGGCGACGCGGCGGTGGCCCTCGCAGGCGACCAGCCCGACCCGGCGCGCATCGCCGCGATCCGCGAGTCCATGCACCTGGACCGGCCCGCGTACGAACGGTTCGCCGACTGGGCCTCGGGGTTGCCGCACGGCGACTTCGGCACCTCCCTGACGTCCGGCCGGCCGGTGAGCCGGTACATCACCGACGGCTTCGGCCCCACCCTGCTGCTGGCCTCGCTCACCCTGACCCTGCTGATCCCGCTCGGCCTCGGCCTCGGTGTGCTCGCGGCCCGGCACGAGGGACGGCTCGTCGACCGGCTGGTCAGCTCCGTGACGCTCGCCGTGTACGCGGTGCCCGAATTCGCCCTCGGAGTGCTCCTGGTGACGGTGTTCGCACTGAAACTGGCCTGGCTGCCGCCGACCGCCGTGGGCTACGGCACAGACCTGACCGGCCACCCGGCCGCCCTGGTCCTCCCGGTGCTCGTCCTCCTCTCCCGCCCGGTGTGCTCCCTGTCCCGCCTGGTCCGCGCGGGCATGGTCGACGCGCTCGCCGCCCCGTACACGGTCCATGCCCGCCGCTACGGCGTCCCCGGCGCCCGCGTCCACTACACCCACGCCCTGCCCAACGCCCTGGCCCCGGCGGTCCAGCAACTCGCCCGCACCGTCGACTGGTTGCTGTGCGGCGTCATCGTCGTGGAGGCCCTCTTCGTGATCCCCGGCCTCGGCACGGTCCTCCTCAACGCGGTCGCCGAGCGCGATGTGCCGGTGGTGCAGGGGCTGGCCGTGGTGTTCGGCGCCCTGACGGTCGTACTGAACCTGGGGGCGGACCTGGTGGCACACCGGCTGACGCCGAGAGCGGGGGTGGCGGCATGACATCGACGTCCGACAGCACAGCCGTACGCACACGCGGAGACGACCGTCCCACGGCTGCTCCGGCACGCCGCCGGTCCGGCCGCTTCGTCCTCGGGCTCGCGGTCATCGCCGTCCCCGTCCTCCTCGCCCTTCTGGGCCCTCTCCTCGCCGGCGGCCCCGGCCCCCGCGCCGTCTCCTTCACACTCGGCGGCGGCCACTGGCTCGGCACCGACTTCGTGGGCCGGGACGTGTGGCGCCAGGTGCTGCTCGGCGGCCGTACCGTCGTCGTGACCGCGCTCGCCGCGACGGCCCTCGCCTATCTGGTCGCGCTGCCGGTCGGCCTCGTCGCGGCGCTCACTCGTCTGCGGCGGCTGGAGGACGCCCTGATGCGGCCCCTGGACGTGCTGCTCGCCGTTCCCTCCCTGCTGTCGATCCTGCTGGTGGCGTCCGTGTTCTCCCCCGGCGCCGTCGGTCTCGCGCTGCTCGTGGCGCTGGTCAACGTGCCCGACGCGGCGCGGATCGTGCGGACCGCGGCGGGGGAGGCGGCCGCCCGGCCCGCCGTGGAGGCACTGCGGATGCAGGGGGAGAGCCGGTGGCGGATCGGCGTCGGGTATGTCGGCCGGTCGATCCTGCGCACGCTCGCCGCCGACGCGGGTGTGCGCTTGACCGGGGTGCTGTACCTGGTGTCCACGGCCGCGTTCCTCGGCGTCGGGGTGGCCCCGGATGCCGCGGACTGGGCGGTCATGGTGGACCGGAACCGCACGGGGCTGCTGGTGCAGCCCTGGGCCGTGGTGGTGCCCGCGGTGTTGATCGTGGGGCTGACCACGGGCACGAACCTGCTGTTCGACGCGGTGGGATCCGCGGGGACGAAGCGTCGGGCGGGTGCGGCACGGTCGCGCCCTGCCGCGCAGTCGCCCGCACCCGTGGTGGGGTGCCGAGGGGCTGCGGGTTCACCGGTCGCCGAACTTCGTGGTCTGCGTGTCGAGGTCGGGGGCCGGCTTCTGGTCGACGGCGTCGACCTGCGGGTGGTGCCCGGGAAGGTGACCGCGCTGGTCGGGGCTTCCGGAAGCGGGAAGACCACCACCGGGCTCGCCCTGCTCGGCGAGTTCCCGCCCGGCGCGCGGGTCACCGGTGGGGTGCGCGTGGCGGCGGACGGGCCGGTGGGGTATGTGCCGCAGCATCCCGCGGCCGTTCTCAACCCCGCCAGGAGGATCACCGCGCTTCTCCACGACATCGCCCGTCCCCGGGTCCGCGGGCTGCCCCGCGCCGAACGCCGTGAGGCGGCCCGCGCACTGGTTCTTCAAGCGCTGGAGCTCGCCCAACTCCCGGACGCGGAACGTCTCTTGCGGCGCTATCCGCATCAGCTCTCCGGCGGTCAGCAGCAGCGGGTCGTCCTCGCCCAGGCACTCCTCCTCGGCGCTCGGGTGATCGTCGCCGACGAACCGACCACCGGGCAGGACGCGTTGACCAAAGGCCGGATCGTCGACCAGTTGGCGGCGGTCGCGGCGCGCGGTATCGCTGTCGTGCTGCTCAGCCATGACCTCGATGTGGTCCGCGCGCTCGCCGACGAGGTCCTGGTCATGCGGGCGGGCCGGGTGGTGGAGTCGGGCCCGGCGCAGCGGCTGTGGAGCGCGCCCCGGCACGACTGGACCCGCCGACTGCTCGACGAGGGCCCGATGGACCGCCCCGGGGCGACCGAAGGGCAACGTCTCCTGGAGGTACGGAACTTGACCGCACTGCACGGCAAGGCCACCGTCCTGCGCACCCACCGCCTCAGCATCGACTCCGGCGAATGCCTGGCCGTCGTGGGCCGCTCCGGCAGCGGGAAGACCACGCTCGCCCGCTGCCTGGCGGGGCTCCACCGCGACCACGGCGGTGAGGTTCTCCTCGACGGCACGCCGCTGCCCCACACCCTGCGCCGCCGCAGCCGCGCCCAACTCGCCGCCGTGCAGTACGTGTTCCAGGACGCCCGGGCCGCCTTCGACGAGCACCGGCCCGTCCTCGACCAGATCGCCCGCACGGCCGTACGTCTGCGGGGCGTCGACGCACAGGCGGCCAGGGACGAGGCGTCCGTCACCCTCACTCGTCTCGGCCTCACGGACGACGACCTGCCCCACCGCCTCCCCGGCGCGCTCTCCGGCGGCGAACTCCAGCGTGCCGCCCTCGCCCGCGCTCTCCTGGCCCACCCCCGGGTGCTGATCTGCGACGAGATCACCTCCGGCCTCGACACCGTCACCCGGCGCGGCATCCTCGACCTCCTCGCCGGTCTGCTGCGGGAGCGCGACGACCTGTCCCTGGTCCTCATCACCCACGACCTGGACACCGCGCGCCTGGCACACCGCGTCGCAGTACTGGACGGCGGTGAACTCGTGGGGGAGAGGGACGGCTGATGGCCGTAAGGCACTGCGCAGGCCTCGCCCTCACCACCCGGTGAGCAGCAGGTGGTTGACGAGCAGCGCCAGCACGGCCTGTCCGGCCAGCCACCCCCGCGCCCCCGTCAGGAACGCGCACGCCGGCAGCAGCCACACCGCGAACGGCAACCAGATCCGTTCCGTCTCCGCCTTGCTCATCCCGGACAGATCGGCGACGAGCAGGGCCAGGAGCGCGGCGCACACCAGCAGACCGAGCCGCCGTTCACCACGGTCCGGCGGCGCGGAGACGAGGCGCGACGAGCCGCGGCGGCTGCGCAGCCGGACGACGGCCCGCCGCAACCCCGCCACCGTCGCCGGCCCCACGATGAACACCGTGCCCGCCAGGTTCGCCCACACCCAGTACCCGTACGGCCGCACCCCGCCCGCGCCTTGGTAGTACCGGGTGACGAGCAGCCGGTACGCCTCCCACCAGTCGAACCCCAGCACGGTGAACACGACCGGCACCACCACCAACCCGGCCAGGACGAACCCCAGGGGCCGCCGGGAGCCCAGCAGCAGCACGGCCCCCGCGACGACGGCCATGAGCGTGAGGCCGTACGACAGATACACCGTCAGTCCGAACAGCAGCCCCGAGGCGAAGCCGGTCAGCGCCGGCCGGTGGCCCCGGACCGCGAGGGCGAGCAGGGCGACGGCCCACGCGGCCACCGCCGCGAAGTACCCGTCCGCGGAGGTCCCCACCCAGACCGCGGCCGGGGCCAGGACCAGGAAGGGAGCGGCCCGGCGGGCGAGTGACTCGTCGGTGAGGGCCCGTACGGCGATCAGGACGGCGACCGCCGCCGTCGTGCCCACGGTGATGCACCAGGCCCCCGCCCAGCCCCCGCCGCCCAGCCCGACCCGGTCCAGCAGGACGAAAGTGAGGGTTGCGCCCGGGGGGTGCCCGGCGACATGGGCGCCCCAGTTGTCCGGTGAGCCGATCAGGATGTGCCGGTCGAAGTCGCGCAGGGCCGCCGGGATGTCGTGGAAGCGGCCGACGGCCGGGACGTATTCGTTCCGGCTCGTCAGCTGCCCGGCGACGCCCCGCTGCCAGCCGTCCACCAGGGCCAGGGACCAGGTCCATGCCAGCCCGGCGCCCCAGACGGCGAACAGCAGGGGCCGCCAGGGCAGCCGGGCGGCGAGCGTGGGGCCGTAAGCCACCACCGCCGCCGCGACGACGACCGCCGCCGGGGTGCCGGGGCCCACATGCGGATCCCAACTCGCCAGCAGAGGAGGCCAGTCGACGCGGAGGGAGCCGTCCCGGTGCTGGATCGCCCGGCCGACGAGCACGGCGGCCACCACCAGGACCACGGCACACCCGGCCGCGTACAGGTCACGAAGGAGGTTCCTGTTCACGGGGGAACGCTAGGCCGCGTGGCTGCCTCCGAGTGGCTGACGTGCGCGGACGTCAGACTTTCGTCATGGTTCGCGCACCCGTTTCCGGGCCGGGCCGGGCCTACGGTCGACGCATGGCACGGTCTCCCTTCTCCCCGTCCTTCTGGCGCAGCCCGCTGCGCGGCCCCTGGCTCACCTCGGTCCTCGGGGTCGTCCTCCTCGGCGGGATCACGCTGCTGTTCGTGACGGGGCTGCTGTCGTACGCCGCCTACAACCCGGACCTGTCGCCGGTGAACGACAAGACCCCGGACAAGGGGCTCCTCGGGTTCTACCTCTTCTCCTGGCCGACCGACCCGCACTGGCTGTACCGGCTGAACCAGGGCGTCCACGTCACCCTCGGCATCACGCTCATCCCGGTCCTGCTGGCCAAGCTGTGGTCGGTGGTGCCCAAGCTGTTCACGCTGCCGCCCGCACGCTCGCTCACCCACGCCCTGGAGCGGATCTCCCTCCTGCTGCTGGTCGGCGGCGCGCTCTTCGAGTTCGTGACCGGAGTCCTCAACGTCCAGCTCGACTACGTCTTCCCGGGATCCTTCTACCCGCTGCACTTCTACGGGGCGTGGGTGTTCTTCGCCGCGTTCCTCGCCCACGCGGTGCTGAAGCTGCCGCTCGCCCTGCGCAATCTGCGTCAACTGCGGGAGGAGAAAACCGAGTTGGTGGCACCGGATCCCGCCGAGCCGACCGTGTCCCGGCGCGGTGCCCTCTGGCTCGTCGGGGGCGGCTCACTGCTGCTGTTCCTCACCACGGCCGGGCGGAGCTTCGATGGCGTGCTGCGCCGAACGGCCCTCCTCGCCCCCCACGGGGGCGCCGAACCGGGCTCCGGACCCGGTGGCTTCCAGATCAACAAGACCGCCGCGTACGCCGGGATCGACCCGGTCGAGAGAAGCGCGGAGGCCTGGCGGCTGGTCGTCGTGGGGCGCGCGGGCCGGACCGTCCGGCTGAGCCGCGCCGACCTCCTCCAACTTCCCTTGCACAGCTCGGCGTTGCCCATCGCCTGCGTGGAGGGCTGGTCCACCTCCGATCAGTGGTGGCGCGGAGTGCGGCTGCGGGACCTCGCGGCGCTCGTCGGCTACGAGAACGATCCGCCGGACGTCTTCGTGGAGTCGCTGCAACGGCACGGCTCCTTCCGGCGGGCCGCCCTGCGTGCCAACCAGGTCGCCGACCCGCGCTCCCTGCTCGCCCTGTCCGTCAACGGCGCGGACCTGACCCCCGATCACGGCCACCCGGCCCGGATCATCGTGCCCGCGGCGCCCGGTGTGCTGAACACCAAGTGGGTGGCCCGGCTGACGTTCGGAGACCTGTGATGCGGATCCCCCTCGGCCGCCCCCTTCAACTCCTGCTGCTCGTCTGCTCGTTCGCGCTCGCCGGGTACGCGGGGGTGCGGCTGCTCGCGGGGGACTGGTTCGGGGTCGGCCTGTGGTTCGTGGGGGCGGCCGTCCTGCACGACCTGGTGCTGCTGCCGCTGTACGCGGCGGCGGACCGTGTGCTCGTGCGGACGGCGGGCCGGCACGTCCTGTACGTCCGGGTCCCCGCCGCCCTCTCCCTGCTGCTCCTGCTCGTGTGGTTCCCGATGATCGGCGGGCAGGTCGCCGACCGCTACGCCTCCGCAACCGGCCTGTCCCCGGACGGCTTCCTGGCCCGCTGGCTGCTGGTGACGGCCGTGCTGTTCGGCGGTTCTGCGGTGGTGTTCGTCGCACGGCGGGGCCGGGCGACGCTCCCGCGGCGGCGCAGGGAGACGAAGGAACGGCCGCCCGCCGTCCACTGATCCACACGCGTCCAGCGCTCGCGGGCCGCGTGCCGCAACAGTGCCGGGGTGCCGAGCCGGGCCCACGGGAACGGGCTGCCTGCGGCTCCCCGGGCGTCGGTGACATGCACCTGGACCCGCTCGTCCAGGTCCGGTCCGGTGACCGTCTCGGCGATCAACAGGCCACCGGGGGCGAGGAGTTCGGCCGTCCGGAGGAGCAGGGCCTGCGGGTCGCCGCCGATGCCGACGTTGCCGTCGATGAGGAGCGCGGTGCCCCAGCGGCCCTCGCCGGGCACCGGCTCGAAGACGGACCGCCGCAGGGCCTGCCCGCCGAGCGCGACGGTACGGGCGACGGCCGCCTCGCTCACGTCGATGCCCAGCACCTTCCGGCCCCGTGCGCCGAGCGCCGCGACCAGCCGGCCCGGCCCGCAGCCCACGTCCAGCACAGCGCCCTCGCAGCGCCGCAGCACCTCCAGGTCCGCCGCGTCCGCCTCCGCGCACCAGCGTTCCAGTTCGAGCAGGAGCAGCCGGCCGTCGGAGCGGCGCAGGAACAGCGGGCCCCGGCCGGTGCGGAGCGCGTGGGCGTAGGGGTCGGAGGACCAGGTGCCGTCCTCGCCCGGGGCGTGGGTGGGGTCGGCGGGCGGACCAGGCGGGTCGTCGGACTCGCGGTCCGGCCGCAGGGAAGCGGTGTGGGTTCCGGAGCCGGAAAGCCTGCCCGGCGTGACTGTGCCAGTCTGCCGGCCGACCCGGACCACTGTCTCCCGGGCCCCGCTCACCGGCTCACCCCGGCCATCCGCCCCAATGCCGCCGCGAACCGCCCGTGAGGCGCCTCCTTCGCGACCAGCTCCGCGTCGTACGCCGTGTCCACGTCCCGCAGGACGGGCAGCTCCCGCACTCGCAGGCCGGCCAGTCGCGCTCGCTGGGCCGCCCCGGTGTGCGGCGTCGACATCGGCACCCCGCGCAACAGCGAGGGATCCGGTGCCGCCAGACCCAGTGCCCAGAAGCCACCGTCCTCGGCGGGACCGAAGTACGCGTCGCAGCCGGCGAAGTCCACCGTGAGCAGTTCCTCCGTGACCTGGGGGGTGTCCATACCGATCAGCAGGGCCGGTCCTTCGCAGCCCGCGAAGGCCGCGGCCAGCCGTTCGTCGAGACCGCCCGGGCACTGCGGTACGACCTCGAACCCGGGCGGCAGCCAGGGGCCGGGCATGCCCTCCAGGACCAGTACCCGGCGCCGGGCGGGAGTGCGGGCCACCACGTCGAGGGTGTCCGCGAGGGACGCCTCGGCCAGCGCCGCCGCCCCCTCCGGGGTGAAGGGCGGAGTCAGCCGGGTCTTGACCCGGCCCGGCCGCGGCTCCTTGGCGATGACGAGCAGTGTGGTCACGCGTGGACCCCCTCTTCGTTCAGGACGCGGCTCATGTCCCGTACCGCCTGCCAGGTGCCCCGCCAGGTGCCCGTCACCTTGGAGACGCCGGTGCGCGGGTGGTACGGGACGTCGTGCTCGGCGATCCGCCAGCCCTCGTCGGCCGCCCGCACCACCATCTGGAGCGGGTAGCCGCTGCGCCGGTCCGTGAGGCCGAGGGCGAGCAGCGGCTCGCGGCGGGCGGCCCGCAGCGGCCCCAGGTCGTGCAGGCGCAGCCCGGTACGGCGGCGCAGCAGCCGGGCGAGCGCGAGGTTGCCCGCCCGGGCATGCGGCGGCCAGGCACCGCGGGCCTGCGGACGGCGCCGGCCGAGCACCAGGTCCGCCTCACCGCCCAGCACCTCGTGCACGAACGGCACCAGGTCCGCCGGGTCCAGCGAGGCGTCGCAGTCGCAGAAGCACACGATGTCGGCCGTGGCCGCGGTCAGCCCGGCGTGGCAGGCGGCGCCGAAACCGCGCCGCTCCTCACGGACGACGGTCGCGCCCAGAGCCTGGGCGATACGGGCCGAGTCGTCCCTGGAGCCGTTGTCCACGACGAGCGCGCGCCAGCCGGGCGGGATGCGTTCCAGCACCCACGGCAGCGCCTCGGCCTCGTCGAGACAGGGCAGCACGACGTCCACGGACGCCGTCGGTTTGTTTGCGGAAGGGGTCGTCACGACTTTCACCCTACGAGCGCAAACCCGACAAACCGGACTCCAGCTCCTTACGAAACAAGGACGTCGGCGGCCGTCGGACGCACATGTGCGCGCACGGTGCGAGGCTGGCGGCATGGAGCAGCAGCAGTACGCACAGACCCGGCCCAGGGTCCTCGTCGTCGACGACGACCCCACCGTCGCCGAAGTGGTCTCCGGGTACCTCGACCGGGCCGGATACGCCGTGGACCGGGCCGCCGACGGCCCCGACGCGCTCGCCCGGGCCGCAGCGCACCGGCCGGACCTCGTGGTCCTCGACCTGATGCTGCCCGGCATGGACGGCCTGGAGGTGTGCCGCCGGATGCGGGGGCGCGGTCCCGTCCCGGTCATCATGCTCACCGCACGCGGTGACGAGGACGACCGGATCCTGGGCCTGGAGGTCGGCGCCGACGACTACGTCACCAAGCCCTTCAGCCCGCGCGAACTGGTCCTGCGCGTGGAGTCCGTGCTGCGCCGCACCCGACCCTCCCAGCCGTCCGGCCAGTTGAGCGCCGCCGGCCTCTCGGTGGACCCGGGGGCCCGCCGCGCCCTCAAGGGCGGCGTCGAACTCGCCCTGACCATCCGGGAGTTCGACCTCCTCGTCTTCTTCCTGAGGCACCCCGGCCGGGTGTTCGGCCGTGAGGACCTGATGCGCGAGGTGTGGGGCTGGGACTTCGGCGACCTGTCGACCGTCACCGTCCATGTGCGGCGGCTGCGGGGAAAGGTCGAGGACGATCCGGCAAGGCCCCGGCTGATCCAGACCGTGTGGGGCGTCGGCTACCGCTTCGACGGCCCGGAAACGGAGGCCTGACCATGCGCGACACCCTCCTCATCGCCCTCTACTCCTTCCTCGGCGCGGTCGCGGCCGGCCTCCTCGGCGCGTTCGTGCTGCTGCTGATCCGGCGCCGTTCGCTCGCCCTGCACCTCACCGTGGTCGCCGCCGTCGCCGTCACCGCGATGCTCGCGGGCACCCTCGCGGTCGCCCAGGCCATGTTCCTGTCGGGGCACGACCTGAGCGTCGTCTGGACGGTCGTCCTGATGGCCGCCGTCGTCTCCCTCGTCACCGCCCTGCTGCTGGGCCGCTGGGTCGCCGCCCGCAGCCGGGCCCTCGCGCTCGCCGCCCGCTCCTTCGGCGACGGCGGCGACTTCACCTCGCCCGGCGGCGCCACGACCGCCGAACTCACCTACCTGAGCCGCGAGTTGGAGGCCACCAGCGCCAAGCTCGCCGAGTCCCGGGAGCGGGAGCGTGCCCTGGAGTCCTCCCGGCGCGAACTCGTCGCCTGGATCTCCCACGACCTGCGCACCCCGCTCGCCGGTCTGCGCGCGATGTCCGAGGCCTTGGAGGACGGCGTCGCCGCCGACCCCGCCCGCTACCTCCGTCAGATCCGCACCGAGGTCGAGCGGCTCAACGACATGGTCGGCGACCTCTTCGAACTCTCCCGCATCCACGCGGGGGCGCTGGCGCTCAGCCCGAGCCGGATCTCCCTGTACGACCTCGTCTCGGACGCGCTCGCGGGCGTCGACCCGCTGGCGCGCGAGTACGGCGTACGGCTGGTCGGCGACCGGGTGGCGGCCGTACCGGTCGAGGTGGACGGCAAGGAGATGAGCCGGGTCCTCGGCAACCTGCTCGTCAACGCGATCCGCCGCACACCGGCCGACGGCACGGTCGCGATCGCCGCCGAGCACCGCGCCGAGGGGGTCGTCCTGTCCGTCACGGACGGCTGCGGAGGCATCCCAGAGGAGGACCTGCCCCGCGTCTTCGACACCGGCTGGCGCGGCACGCACGCCCGGACCCCGCCCGCCGGAGCGGGCCTCGGCCTCGCCATCGTCCGGGGCATCGTCGAGGCCCACGAGGGCCGGGCCACCGTACGCAACGTGCCGGGCGGCTGCCGCTTCGAGGTATTGCTCCCGGCGACGGTTTCCTGAGCCGGCGGCGCGTTGTTTTCGGCTGACGGCCGGTGGGGGCTGGTCGCGCCCGCGCGGCGGAGCCGCATATCGACACAGCCCCGCGCCCCTGGGTTGGACCAGTCGCCCGGAAATCAAGCGGTGGCCGCGAGTTGTGGCAACCGCCGGTGCCTGGGGTGGCGCATGGTTTTCGGCTGCCGGCCGGTGGGGGCTGGTCGCGCCCGCGCGGCGGAGCCGCATATCAACACAGCCCCGCGCCCCTAGGTCGGTCCAGCTGCCCGGAACCAGGCAGTGGTCGCTGTCTGAGCCGTGGCTACTGCGGGCTCTCGGGACGACGCTCGGGTGTCCGGGGCCCCCGGTCAGAGGTGATGCCGCCCGCGGCCGCTTTCTTTCACGGGCGGCACCACCGGTCCACCGCGGGCTACGCGTCCCTCATCCCCGCGCCCGCGAACTCCCGCATTCCCTCGGCGAAGCCGACCTCCGCCTTCCACCCCAGCTCCGCCCGCAGCCGCGCCGAGTCCGCCGTGATGTGCCGTACGTCCCCGAGGCGGTACTCCCCGGTGACCACGGGGGCGGGGCCGCCGTACGCGTCCGCCAGTGCCCGCGCCATCTCGCCGACCGTGTGCGGCTCGCCGCTGCCGGTGTTGTACGAGGTGAGCGCACCCGTGGGTGAACTCGCCTCCAGCGCCGCCACGTTGGCCGCGGCCACGTCCCGTACGTGCACGAAGTCCCGGCGCTGGCCGCCGTCCTCGAAGACGCGCGGGGCCTCGCCGCGGGCGAGTGCCGAGCGGAAGAAGGAGGCGACGCCGGCGTACGGGGTGTCGCGGGGCATGCCCGGGCCGTACACGTTGTGGTAGCGCAGCGCCACCGCCGAACCGCCCGTGGCCCGTGCCCAGGCCGCCGCCAGGTGCTCCTGGGCGAGCTTGGTCGTGGCGTAGACGTTCCGCGGATCGACCGGGGCGTCCTCGCCGACCAGGCTGGGGGAGAGGTCCGCGCCGCACGCCGGGCACGGCGGCTCGAAGCGCCCCGCGTCCAGGTCGGCGACGGCTCGCGGGCCCGGCCGTACGGTTTCGTGCCGGGCGCAGGTGTAGCGGCCCTCGCCGTACACCACCATCGACCCGGCCAGCACGAGCCGCCGTACTCCCGCCTCGGCCATCGCGGCGAGCAGGACCGCCGTACCGACGTCGTTGTGCGAGACGTACTGCGGGGCGTCGGCGAAGTCGACGCCCAGGCCGACCATCGCCGCCTGGTGGCACACCGCGTCCACGCCGGTCAGGGCGCGCCGCACGGCGTCGGGGTCCCGGACGTCGCACGCCGGGTCGGCCCGGACGTCGTACCCGACGGGTTCGTGGCCGTGGGCCGTGAGCGCCTCGACGATCGGGGACCCGATGAAACCGGCGCTGCCGGTGACCAGTACACGCATGTGCCCAAGCTAGGGCCCCGACCGGCCTGGAGAGCCGGTCCGCGCCGTCACGTCACGGCTTCGTAAGACTCAGCGGGAACGACACCGTGAACACCGTCGCGCCCGGCTCGCTGTCCAGCTCGATCGAGCCGCCGTGGGCCCGGACCAGCGAGACGGCCACCGCGAGGCCGAGGCCGCTGCCGCCCCGGTCCCGGCTGCGGGCCTTGTCGACGCGGTAGAAGCGGTCGAAGACCCGCTCCTGGTCGGCGGCCGGGATGCCGGGACCCGCGTCCGCGATCCGCACGCGCGCGTGACCGTCCCGTACCCGTACCCCGACCGACACCTCGGTGCCCGGCGGGGTGTGCATGGCCGCGTTGGTGAGGAGGTTGTCGAGGACCTGCCGGACGCGCTGCGGGTCGAGCCGCAGCTTCAGGGCCTGAGGGCCCGGCGTCACCGTCAGCGGATGGTGCGGGTGGCTCGCGCGCAAGGCGTCGGCCGCCTGCTCCACCAGCTCCACCAGGTCCACCTCGACGGGCCTGAGCGGCGTCTCGACCTCCGCCGCGTCCAGGCGGGCGAGCAGCAGCAGGTCGTCCAGGAGGAAGCCCATGCGGGCGGCCTCGGCACGCAGCCGGGCCAGGTGCTTGTCGCGCTCCTCGGGAGCGTTCGCGGCGGCGTACTGGAAGAGGTCCGCGTAGCCCCGTACGGACATCAGCGGCGTGCGCAGCTCGTGCGAGGCGTCCGCGACGAACCGGCGCAGCCGCTGCTCGGCCTCCGCGCGGACGGCGAGGGAGTCGTCGATGTGCTCCAGCATGGTGTTGAACGCGGTCCGCAGCTCCTCGACCTCCGGTCCGCCGCCCCGCTTGTCCGCGCGCAGCGGCAGCCGGGACGCCGTCTCGGTGAGGTCGTGCAGGGCGATGCCGTGCGCGGTGTGCGCCATGTCGCTCAGTGGCTTCAGCCCGCGCCGCAGCAGTTTGCGGCCGATCACCACGAGCACCAGCAGGGCCAGCCCGAAGGCGACGACCTGGACCGTGATCAGCCGCCGTACGGTCGCGTCGATGTCGTCCATGGGGGCAGCGCTGACCAGGACCACCCCGGGCTCGACCTCGCAGGCCCGCAGCCGGTAGTCGCCCTGGCCCTGGAGGTGCTCGGTGGCCAGCACCTCGGTGTGCGCGACCGTCTGCGCCTTCGCCACGGTGGTGAACTCGTCGACGTCCGTCGGCAGGTCGGTGGGATCCTCGGGCTTGCGCAGCTCGGGGACGCCGTCCTTGATGTCGTACACCGCGTAGTACCAGGCCCAGTACTTCTTGCCGGCGAGCGTGCCGGAGTCCGCGATGCTCTTCGACTGGGCGCCCTGCGCGAGCGACAGCTGGTCGTTGAGCTGCGCCGACAGGTAGTCCCGCATGTACGTCGTCAGGGCCGTGCCGACGACGCCGAACACCATCAGGGCCAGCACCCCGAGGCCCAGCGCGAGGCGGGTGCCCAGCCGCATCCGCCGGTAGGTGGAGCGCAGCCGGCCGAGGAGGGATCTCACCCGGCCGCCTGCCGGATCACGTACCCGAAGCCCCGCACGGTGTGGATCAGCGGCTCGCCCGTGTCCTCCAGCTTGCGGCGCAGCCGGCTGACGACGAGCTCGACGACGTTGGAGCGCCCGCCGAAGCCGTACTCCCACACATGGTCGAGGATCTGCGCCTTGGTCAGCACGGTCGGTGACTTGCGCATCAGGTACCTGAGCACCTCGTACTCGGTCGGGGTGAGCGTGAGCAGTTTGTCGCCGCGGCGCACCTCGCGGGTGTCCTCGTCCATCGTGAGGTCGGCGACCTGGAGCACCGAACGCTGGAAGCCCGGTCCGGAGCTGCGCCGCAGCACCGTCCGCAGCCGTGCCATCAGCTCCTCCACGGCGAACGGCTTGACGAGGTAGTCGTCGCCGCCCCGGGTCAGCCCGGCCACCCGGTCGGCGACCGCGTCGCGCGCGGTGAGGAACACCACGGGCACCATCGTCCCCGAGCGCCGCAGCCGGTCCAGGACGCCGAACCCGTCGATGTCGGGCAGCATGAGGTCGAGCACCACGATGTCGGGACGGAACTCCGCGGCGCGGCTCAGGGCCTCCTCGCCGGAGTTCGCGGTGACCGCCTCCCAGCCCTCGTAGCGGGCGACCGTCGCCACGAGATCGGCGATCGGCGGGTCGTCGTCCACGACGAGGAGTCGTACTTTTTCCACCTGCTCATAGTGCTTCACGGCGACCGGAAAACCAGAGCGGGGTGGCTCCCGGGAACACATCGATAAGCTCTTGAAAGTTGTACGACAGCGAATCGACAGCTCCCCCCGGAGAAGCTCGGTTACCCAGGCCCCCATCAAGGAGCTAGTCCGTGACGACCGTCCAATCGCCCCCTGCGCCCCCCACGGCGATAAAACGCCCCAGGGTGGTGGCCCGCACCGGCCTGTACGCCGTGCTGGCCGCCAACGCGGCGGTGGTCGCCTGGTTCTTCGCCCAGGCCGGCTTCGCCTCCAGCGCGCTCATCGTGCTCGGCCGCCTCACCGGCCTGTACGCCGCGCTCGTCATGGCCTTCCAGCTGGTCCTCGTGGCCCGTCTGCCCTGGCTCGACCACCGCATCGGCATGGACCGGCTCACCTCCTGGCACCGCTGGACCGGCTTCGCCCTCCTGTGGACGCTGCTCGCGCACGTCGTCTTCATCAGCTTCGGCTACGCCGACGGCACCGACGTGGGCCCGATCGGCGAGATCGTCGACCTCGCCGAGACCACCGAGGGCGTCTTCCGCGCGGTCGTCGCGTTCTTCCTGATCCTCGTGATCGGCGCGGTCTCCGCCCGCTACGCCCGGCGCCGCCTCGCCTACGAGACCTGGCACTTCATCCACCTGTACACGTACGTCGCCGTGGTCCTGGCCTTCACCCACCAGGTCTCCGTCGGTACGACCTTCACGTCCTCGTCCGTCGCCACCGCGTACTGGTACTGCGTCTGGGGCGTCGCCCTCGGCTCGATAGCTCTGGGCCGCGCGGTGCTGCCGCTGTGGCGGAACTGGCGCCACCAGTTCCGGGTCACCGCCGTCGTCCCCGAGAGCGACAACGTCGTCTCCGTCTACATCAGCGGCAAGGACCTCGACCAACTGCCCGCCCGCGCAGGCCAGTTCTTCCTCTGGCGCTTCCTGACCGCCGACCGCTGGTGGCAGGCCAACCCCTTCTCGCTGTCCGCCGCCCCCGACGGCAGGACACTGCGCCTGACCGCCAAGGCCGCAGGAGAGGGCAGCGCCGCCCTGCGGCACCTCAAGGTCGGCACCCGCGTCTTCGCCGAGGGCCCCTACGGCGCCTTCACCGCCCTGCACCGCACCCGCCCCGAGTCCGTCCTGATCGCCGGCGGCGTCGGCGTCACCCCCATCCGGGCCCTCCTCGAGGAACTGCACGGCCACGCCGTCGTCATCTACCGCGTCGGCTCCGACCGGGACGCCGTCCTCTACGACGAGCTGCGCGACCTCGCGCTCGCCAAGGGCGCCGAACTCCACCTGGTCACCGGGCCTCCGGTGCCCGACAAGCTGGCGGCGGGCGAGCTGGCACGGCTCGTGCCCGACATCGCGGAGCGGGACGTCTTCCTGTGCGGACCGCCCCCGATGATGAACGCCGTGCTGGGCAGCCTGCGGGAGCTGAACGTGCCCAAGGCGCAGACCCATTTCGAGCGCTTCAGCCTGGCTGGATGAGGAAGACACCGTGAAACGAGCCATACCTGTCGTCGTCCTGAGCATCGCGGGTCTGGTCCCCGTGTGGCTCTACCAGCCCTCGGCCGCCACCTCCACCGTCCAGACCACCACGCCGGCGCCCTCGACGTCCTCCTCCGGGACGTCCGGTACGAACGTGGTCACCACGACGACGATCGACACGGAGAAGGGCCCCGTCCAGCTCCAGGTGACCTTCGCCGGTACGAAGATCACCGCCGTGAAGATGCTCCAGCAGCCGGACCACCCGCAGACCACGGCCGCCGTGCCGCAGCTGGTGTCGGAGACCCTGGAGGCGCAGAGCGCGGACATCGACACCGTCTCCGGCGCCACGATCACCAGCGATGCCTACAAGGAGTCCCTCCAGGCCGCGATCGACAACAACGCGAAGACGGCGGCCAAGGCCTCGTCCTCCCCGTCCGCGTCGGCCACCGAGGAGTCGGCCAAGACTGTCGACGGCACCGCGGTCGACACGGAGAAGGGCACCGTCCAGGTCCAGGTGACCTTCGAGGGCGACAAGATCAGCGCCGTCACCATGCTCCAGCAGCCGAACCACCCGCAGACGACGGCCGCCGTGCCGCAGCTGGTGTCGGAGACCCTGGAGGCGCAGAGCGCGGACATCGACACCGTCTCCGGTGCGACCATCACCAGCGACGGCTACAAGGAGTCCCTCCAGGCCGCGATCGACGCGAAGGGTTGATCTCCGCGATGCACCGCGTCGAACACGTCATGAGCTTCCCCGTCTCGCTCCGGGTCGACGACGACAACGTCTCCGAATCGGCGGCGGACGCGGCCTTCGGGTGGCTGCGCGAGGCGGACGCCCGGTTCAGCCCGTTCAAGGAGGACAGCGAGGTGTCGCGGTACGACCGCGGCGAGCTGTCCTGCGAGGACCTCAGCGCGGACCTGCGCGAGATCCTCGCCCTGAGCGAGCACTACCGGCAGGCCACCGGCGGCGCCTTCGACGTACGGCCGCCCGGTCGCCGTCTCGACCCCTGCGCGGTGGTCAAGGGCTGGGCGGTGCAGCGGGCGGCGCGGCTGCTCACGACGGCCGGCGCGACGCGGTTCGTCCTCAACGCGGGCGGTGACGTGCTCGCCGGCGGCGGCCCCTGGCGCGTGGGCGTACGGCACCCCGAACACGCCGACAAGCTGTGCACGGTCCTGGAGCTGACCGACGGAGCGGTCGCCACCTCCGCCCGCTACGAACGCGGCGACCACATCCTGGACGCCCGCACCGGCCGCCCGGCGACGGGCCTGCTCAGCCTGACGATCGTGGCGGCGACGCTGACGGAGGCCGACTCCGTCGCCACGGCGGCCTTCGCCATGGGCCCCGAGGGAGTCGAGTGGGCCGCCTCCCTGCCCGGCTGCGAGGTGTTCGCGGTGGACGCCGGGCGACAGGTGCTGCGTACGCCGGGGTTCCCGGCAGCGGCCTGAGGAGACCCGTGACGAGGGCGGGCCGCCGGTGTGTTCACCGGCGGCCCGCCCGCTGTGCACCCGCGCGGGTTCGTCAGCCGACGTCGGAGGCGTCCAGGCGGTACAGGCCACTGTAAGCGGAGACCGCGGTGCCGTTCTTCTTGACCCAGGTGGAGATCTCGGAGTTCGAGGAGCCCTGGCCGGAGTCGCTCACCACGATGTAGTGCAGCTTGCCGGACTTCACGAGGCTCTTGAGCCCCGCGAGGGTCATCGCGTTGTCGGAGCCGGACCAGCCGCCCATGGAGATCACCGGCTCACCGGAGTCCAGGATGAGCGAGGAGGCGGTCTGGTCGGTGGCGACGGCGACCAGCCAGGTGGCGCCGTCCTGGTTCTTCTTCAGGTACGAGACCATCGCGGAGGAGACCTGGGTGTCGCCGCCCATGCCGCCACCGGCGGCCTTGGAGTCGGACGCGGCGGCGGACCCGCTGCCCGATGGCGGCTGAACCATCGACTGGCTGCCGGAGTTCGTGGAACCGCTCGGGCGCCGGCCTCCGCCGCCCATGCCCCCGCCCCCGCCCATGCCGCCGGTGCTGGGACCGGCCGTCGGGTTGGTGCCGTTGGTGGAGGAGGTGGCCGCCGACGCCGAGTAGGCGGCGGGACCGGCGAGCAGGGCGACGACCGCAGCGAGGGCCGCGATGCCCGTCAGCCGCTGCCGCTTGGTGAACCGGCCGAGCAGCAGCCCGGTCACCGCGACCGCGCCCGCCGCCCCGGCCACGATCTCGGCGACCGTGTACAGCGTCCCGGAGCCGGAGACCCGCTGGAGCAGGACGACCGACCACACCGTGCTGACCGCGATCGCCGCGGGCAGCACCCAGCTCCACTTCGCCGCCGAACGTTCCTGGAAGGCCTTGTAGAGCATCACGCCGCCGATACCGGCCAGGGCCGCGATGCCGGGCGCCATGGCGGTGACGTAGTACGGGTGGAAGGTGCCCTCGGCGAGGGCGAAGGTCAGGTAGTGGAAGACGAACCAGCCGCCCCACAGCATCAGCGCCGCCCGCTCGGCGTCCGTGCGGGGAGCCCGGCCGCGCAGCACCAGACCGCCGACCAGGGCGATCAGGGCGAAGGGGATCAGCCACGAGATCTGGCCGCCCACGATGCTGTTGAACAGCCGGTACAGGCCCGCCTCACCGCCGAAGCTCGCGCCGTTGCCCTGCGAGCCGACCGAGGAACTCGCGCCGAAGATCCGGCCGAAGCCGTTGTAGCCGATGACCAGGTCCCACACGGTGTTGTCGGTCGAACCGCCGATGTACGGCCGGGAGGAGGCGGGGACGAGGTCGACGACCACCATCCACCAGGCACTGGAGACGACCAGCGCGACGGTGCCGACGGCGAGGTTGCGGACACGGCGGCCGAGCGAGCCCTTGGCCGCCCACAGGTAGACCAGGAAGAACGCCGGCAGGACGACGTACGCCTGCATCATCTTCGTGTTGAACGCGAAGCCGATCGCGACACCGGACCACACCAGCGGCATCAGCCGCCCGGTGCGCACGGCCTTCATCAGCGCGGCCGCGCCGAGCAGCATCAGGAAGACCAGGACCGGGTCGGGGTTGGTGTCCCGGGTGATGGCGACGGTGATCGGCGTGAGCGTCAGCGCGAGCGCGGCGACCGTGCCCGCGACGGCTCCGAAGTCCCGCTTGACCATGCGGTACAGCAGGGCCACCGAGCCGGTGCCCACGGCCACCATCGGCAGCATCAGCTGCCAGGTGCCGTAGCCGAGGACCCGGGCCGACAGGCCCATCACCCACAGGGCGAACGGCGGCTTGTCGACGGTGATGAAGCTGCCGGAGTCGAGGGCGCCGAAGAAGAAGGCCTTCCAGCTCTTCGTGCCGGAGTACACGGCCGCGTCGTAGAAGGTGTTTCCGGTGATGGACGACAGGTTCCAGGCGTACAGCGCCGTGGCCAGCACCAGGACGGCCCAGAGGGCGGGGCGAGCCCAGCGGGGATCCTCCGGGGCACCGGTGAACAGTCTGCGGAGCCGGCTGCTCGCGGCGGGCGGCACGGCCCGGTGCCTGCCGTCCTGGGCGGTCGGCGCGGGCGGCGGGGCGAGGGTCGTCATGGCATGTACTCCAGGTCTCCGAGCGGTGGTTGTGACGACCGTCGGGTCCGGTGCTGGGTGATCCCTGTGCCTGCGCTGAACGAGGGATGAGAATCAGGGGATTCACAGGAGGCCCACAGCCCCGCTCTCTTCGTCGCCGTCGTGGCTGCTCGCGGGCCTGACGGGTGGACGGCCTCGGCGCGACGGCGTAACACAAGCCGTCTAGACTCTGGCGGACGACCCGCTGAGCTGGTCGAATGCGGACAATTTCTGCCAGACCCGAAGGGTATTCGGCGCTTTGATACGGATAGATTCAGTCACCAAGCGGTACCCGGACGGAACGGTGGCGGTCGACCGCCTCTCGTTGGACATTCCCGACCGCTCGATCACCGTCCTCGTCGGCCCCTCGGGCTGCGGCAAGACGACGACCCTGCGCATGATCAACCGGATGGTCGAACCCAGTGAGGGAACCATCCTGATCGACGGCAAGGACAGCAGGCAGCAGTCGGTCAACACGCTGCGCCGGTCCATGGGCTACGTCATCCAGAACGCCGGGCTCTTCCAGCACCGCACGATCATCGACAACATCGCCACCGTGCCCCGGATGCTCGGGTGGGGCAAGGACAAGGCGCGGGCGCGGGCACGGGAGCTGATGGAGCGGGTCGGTCTCGACGGCTCGCTCGCCAAGCGGTACCCCTACCAGCTGTCCGGCGGACAGCAGCAGCGCGTCGGTGTGGCCCGGGCGCTCGCCGCCGACCCGCCGGTGCTGCTGATGGACGAGCCCTTCTCGGCGGTCGACCCCATCGTGCGCAAGGGGCTCCAGGACGAACTCCTGCGCATCCAGGGCGAGTTGGGCAAGACCATCGTCTTCGTCACCCACGACATCGACGAGGCCGTCAAGCTCGGCACGATGGTCGCCGTACTGCGCACCGGCGGCAAGCTCGCCCAGTACGCGCCGCCCGCCGAACTGCTCTCCGACCCCGCCGACGCGTTCGTCGAGGACTTCCTCGGCAGCGACCGGGGCATCCGGCGGCTCTCCTTCTTCTCCTCCGCGGACCTCGCACTGCTCACCGGACCGGTCGTCGCGGTCGACGCCACCGCCGAGCAGATCGCCGCGCGCGGTGCGGCCGAGGCTCCCTATCTCCTCGTCACCGACGTGGAGGGCAGGCCCCTCGGGTGGAGCGAGCCGCGGGACCTGACCGCCGGGAGCGTCGACACCGGGCGGCTGCTGCCGTACGGGCGGCCCTTCGTGGCCGGTACGGACTCGCTGCGGGCCGCGCTGGACTGCGCGGTGCTCTCGCCCACCGGCTGGGCCGTCGGGGTCGACGCCGAGGGCCGGGTGGCCGGTGTGGTCTCCCAGCAGTCCATCGGCGAGGCGATCCGCGGAGCGCACGCGGAGGCGACCGTGAGCGACCAGGCCTCCAAGGCCGCCGGATGAACGGCTTCTTCGACATCCCCAGCGACCTCCAGCACAGCTGGCTCGGTCTGATCGGCCTGCACCTCAGGGAAGCGCTGCTGCCGGTGCTCGCCGGACTGGTGATCGCGCTGCCGCTGTCCCAGCTGTGCGTGCGCTTCCGGTGGCTGTACCCGCCGGTGCTGTGGGTGACGACCGTGCTGTACGCCATCCCCTCGCTGGCCTTCTTCGTGGTCCTCATCGACTACACCGGCCAGACCGAACTCACGGTGATGATCCCCCTCACCGTGTACACCCTCGTCATCCTGGTCCCGGCGATCGTCGACGGCGTCCGCTCGGTGCCCCAGGAGACCCTGGCCGCCGCGACGGCGATGGGCTTCGGGCCCGTACGCCGATACGTCCAGGTCCAGTTGCCGATCGCCGTGCCCGCCATCATCGCCGGGCTCAGGGTGGCCACCGTGTCGAGCATCAGCCTCGTCAGCGTCGGCGCCCTCATCGGCAACCAGGGCGCGCTCGGCAACCTGCTCAACGACGCCACCATCTACAACCGGCCCGAACTCGCCTGGAACGCCGTGCTCACCATGGCCGTCCTGGCGCTCCTCGTCGACGGCCTGCTGGTCGCCGTACGGCTGCTGCTGACGCCGTGGATGCCGCGGCGGGCGCACTCGACACCGAAGGCCGGCCGGCCCGACCCGGCCGCCCTCGCCCTGGAGGACACGGCCCGGTGAACATCCTCAACTTCATCAACAGCTTCTTCAGCGACAGCGCCCACTGGCACGGCTACGACGGCATCCCCACCCGGGTGTGGGAGCACGTCCAGTACACCCTGGAGGCGCTCGCCCTCGCCGCCGCGATCGGGCTGCCGGTCGGGCTGGTCACCGGGCACTACGGTCGGGGCGGCAACACGCTCTCCCTCATCGCCACCGCGGGACGGGCGCTGCCCACGTTCGGTCTGCTGGTGCTGATGACCCTGTCCCTGGGGTTCGGACTGATCAACGTGATGATCCCGCTGGTCGTCCTCGCCGTACCGCCGATCCTCGTCACCACCTACGAGGCGATGCGGTCCGTCGACCCGTCCCCGGTGGACGCCGCGCGGGGCATGGGGATGCACGAGGCGGAGATCCTGCTGCGGGTCGAACTGCCCGTCGCGCTCCCGCTGATCCTCGGCGGACTGCGCTCGGCGGCCATCCAGATCGTCTCCACCGCGACCATCGCGGCGTACGTCTCGCTCGGCGGGCTCGGCCGGTACATCGTGGACGGGCTGTACCAGCGCAACTACGAGAAGGTCGTGGGCGGCGCGACGCTGGTCGCGCTGATGGCGCTGGTGACCCTGGCGCTGTTCTGGGGGATCACCAGGCTCACCGTGTCGCGCGGTGTGCTCAGGAGCAACTGAGTGACGGGCCGGGGGAGTTCCCCCGGCCCTCCTCACGCCCGGGTGCGTGCCAGCGCCTGTTCCAGCACGACCAGCAGGGCGTCCCGCACCGAGCCGCGTTCCCTCGCGTCGAAGACGATCACCGGGATGCGCTCGTTGACGTCGAGGGCCCAGCGGACCTCGTCCAAGGTGTGCTCGACCCTGCCGTCGAAGGCGTTGACGGCGACCGCGAACGGTATCTGCTTGTGCTCGAAGTAGTCGACCGCCGCGTAGCAGTCGTCCAGGCGGCGGGTGTCGACGATGACGAGACCGCCGAGGGCCCCCTCGACGATGTCGTCCCACATGAAGCCGAAGCGCTCCTGCCCGGGCGTGCCGAACAGGTACAGCTTCAGGGTCGGGTCGACGGTGATGCAGCCGAAGTCCATCGCGACCGTGGTCGTGGTCTTGCGCGGGGTGTGGCTGAGGTCGTCCACGCCCGCGGCGACCTCGGTGATGGCGGCCTCGGTGGTCAGCGGCTCGATCTCGGAGATCGAGCCGACCGCGGTCGTCTTGCCCACCCCGAAGCCGCCCGCGATCACCATCTTGACCGGCAGCGGCGGTCGTACGGCGGCGGCGGGCGCGGCCGAGGGCCGGGTGGCCGGTTCAGTCGGTGTCACGGAGTACCCCTCGGGAGTCGGGGATGGCACGCAGGCCGTCGATGAGCCTGCGCAGGACGGAGGCGTCGTGGGTGATGTCGGTGTCGGGCACGTGCACCGTCAGCTGCCCCGCCGTGCGCAGGTCCTCGGCGAGGATCCTGACCACGTTCAGGTGCAGCCGCAGCCGGGCCGCGATCTCCGCGATGGACTGCGGGATCCGGCACGCGGCGACGATGTCGTGCTGTTCGAAGGAGAGTCGGTCGAGCACGGCGAGCCCCTCGGCGGTGGCCACCACCTGGGTCTCCACCGGCATCGTCCGTCCGGAAGGAGCGGGTGCCACCCGGCCGGCGGTCACCAGGAACGGCCGTACGGCGGCGACGGGGCCGACCACCGGGTCCGGGCCCGGTGGTCGGCCGCCGTCCTCGCCTGCACCGCTCTCAGTGCGGCCGTCCGACATGGCTGTGTGTCTTCCTCTCCGGCCGGGCGGTGCCCGGTCAGCGCTTCGACGCGACGCCGACGCTGTTCTTCAGTTCGAGTACGAGCTGGGGGTTGAGCGCGCTGCCCGCCCGGTTGGCGAACAGCGTCATCTCGTACGCGATGTTGCCCAGCTTGGCCTCCTTGTCGGTCACGACGCCGAGCACGGCGCCGCTGCCGATCGCGGAGACCAGGACATGGCCGCCCTCCAGGTCGATGATGACCTTGTTGAGGCCGCCGAGGCCGTAGTTGCCGGAGGCGCCGGCGGCCAGGCTCGTGATGCCGGAGACGATCGCGGCGAGGCGTTCGGAGTCCGCGTGTTCACGCAGTTCCGACACGGCGATGAGCAGCCCGTCCGAGGACACGGCGATGGCGTCGACGACACCCGCCGTCTCCGTCGCGAAACGGTTCAGCAGCCATGTGAAGTCGGCTGCGGCGGCCTGCAGGTCGGCGGGCGTGGTGCCTTCCGTAGGCGTGTCACCTGGGGACGTGCTCACTGCTCCGCTCCTTCCGGGGAGTGGTTCTGGTCGTGCGGGGGGTCGGATGCGGTCCGGTGGGTTTCCATGTCGGCCTTTTCGGCCCTGTCGGCGTTGAACACCGGTCTTGGGTGGCTGCCGGTCTCGGTGTCCCGGTGCGCGCGCTCGACGGCCGCCTCGAACTCGTCGAGGGCGTCGCGTACGGCTTCCGCGTCGGCGGGCCGGGACGGGGCCGTCCTCGGGACGACGTCCGCACCGACGGTGGTGCGCAGTGTGGCACCACGGACCCGGCGGCGCAGCGGACGGGCGTCGGAGGGATCGCCCTCGGCCGGAGCGGACACCCCCACCTCGCCGGCGCGGGCCTTGGGGATGAACGGGGCGGTGGCGGGGCCGGGTTCGTCGCCGGCCGGGGCCGCCTGGTCGCGCGGGGGGACCCGGCGGGGGAGCGGAGTGGAGTCCTCGGCGGTGGACGCCACGGGGCCGGTCCCGGCACCGTTCGAGAGCACGGCAGCCTGGTGGCCGGACTCGCCCGGCGCGGCGGGCGCCGTGTCCGCGGCCACGGCCCAGGACGGTCCGGAGCTCGTCCGCGTGCGTGCGGCGCCCGCTGCCGAGTCGGCCGCCGGAGCCGCGGCCACCGCCACCGGGCTCATCGTCAGCAGCAGGGACGCCGGGATCGTCACCTCGGCCGTCACACCGCCGCCGGGGGTGCGGGACAGGGCCACGCTCACCTCCCAGCGGCGCGCCAGCGTGCCGACGACGAAGAGGCCGAGGACCTTCGTCGGTACGAGGTCGAGGCGCTCGCGGCGGATGAGGCGGGCGTTCTCCTCCTCCAGGCGCTCGGCGCTCATGCCGAGACCATGGTCGGAGATGACGACCAGCGCGCCCTCGTGGCTGTCCTTGACGATCACCTCGACGGGGCTGCCCGCGGGCGAGAAGGACACGGCGTTCTCGACGAGTTCGGCCACCATCAGCGTGAGGTCGCCGATGATGTCGGGCTCGACCATGGCCTCCGTGCCGGCCTGGAGGGAGACCCGCTGGAAGCCCTCGATCTGCCCGAGCGCGGCCCGGACGACGTTGGTGAGCGCGAGCGGCCCGGAGTCGAGGACCGTCTCGCGGATACCGGCGAGCAGCATCAGACTGTCGGCGTTGCGGCGCAGACGTACGGCGATGTGGTCGATGCTGTAGAGGCGTTCCAGGAGCGCGGGGTCCGTCTCGCCGCGCTCCACCGCGTCGATCAGCGCCAGCTGTCGCGTGGTCAGGTTGCTGACCCGGCGGCCCACGTTGCCGAACATCTCGGCGACGTTGCGGCGGCTGAGGACCTGTCGTTCGAGGAGGGCGAGCGCGGTGGTCTGCACCTGGTTGAACACGTCCGCGAGGTCGCCGATCTCGTCCTTCGCGGTGACCGGCATCTCCTGGAGCCGCGGCGTCCCGGTGTCCTCGGTGTCGTCGTCGGCGACGCGCGCCAGCTCACGGCCGGCCACGTCCGCGACCTGCTTGGCGGCACCGGTCAGGGCCTGCACCGGACGGATCACGGAACGTCGTACGGCGACGGAGAAGGCGAGCCAGAGCACGAAGCCCAGCAGGGCGGCCCCGAGCAGCCAGGCCGCGTTCGACCGGGCGCTGCGGGAGGCGGCGTCGGCGCGGTCGGCGATCTGGGCGATGAGCGAGGTGGTGGTCTTCAGCCGGGTCCGGGCCTGCGCGCGGTAGTCGGGGTAGGAGTCGAGCGCCGTCTGGAACGCCTTCTTGATCTCGGCGTTCGAACCGGCCTGGAGCGCGCTGGGGTCGATCTGCAGCTCGGCGTACTGCCGGGAGATCGCCGCCTGGGCGCTGTTGTGCTCGATGTCGCCGAGCTCCTGAGCCTGCTCCTCGGTGGCGAACCGGCCGAAGCGGTCGACCTGGTGGGTGTACTCGTCGTAGGAGCCGATCGCGCCGATCAGCTCGATGAGGGCGTTGGAGTCGCCGGTCGTCGCGGAGAAGACACCGGTCTCGAAGGATCCGTGCGCGGCGTCGGCGCGCAGCAGCGAGTCGAGCAGGTTGCCCGTGAAGGTGGCCGCGAGGGAGGGGTTGCGGTCGAGTCCGAGGCCGTCGATGAGGCCCTGGGAGGCGTCGCTGTAGGCCGGGTCGATGTTGTCGGCGGGCAGGTACGCCTTCTCGATGGTGCCGCGCAGGTCCTGCAGGCCGTCGACCTCGCGCAGGGCCTGGGCCTCCTCGTACGGGAGCCGGTCGCCGAAGGTCACCCGGACCTTCTCGACCTGGTCGTCCACGGCTGTCTGGGCCGCGCGGTAGGCGGTCTGCGAGGGGGTGTGGCCGTCCCAGGTGGACTGGTGGCGCACGGAGAGCAGGACGGCCTGCTGGTGCTCGGCCTCCAACTGCCCCACGAGCTTGGCCACCTGGGCGCTGTCCCGCACCAGCTGGGCCGCGTCCGACGCGTCGTTGGACTGGCCGACCTGGTCGGTGAAGAGGTACGCCAGCAGCACGGCGACCACCGCGAGCGGCACACCCACCAGGATGTTCAGCTTGCGCCGGAAGGGCCAGCGCTCGGCGAAGTCCCGGATGCCCCGTATTCGACTGCCACGGGTGCCGCCCCGGGCCGGCGACGGTGCCGACCGGGTGGACGCGCCCACCTCGTTCGCGGACACCAGCCCTCCTTCATGGGGTGTCTCGGGCGGCGCACAAGAACGCACATCACCGAATCTGATCGCTGCGGGACGGTGCACAGAGACACCTGAGTGGCTCCCGCACGCCTGTGTGACCGGCGCCAACTTCGGCGAGACTACAGCCTCTTCGGACAGCGCTTCCTGCCACCCCGAGTCAAGAATCCGTTACAACCCGGACGACACCCGGCGCGCCGGTTTCGCGCTTCCTTCACAACGGACTACGGATAGGCGTCAATTGTGACCAGGCCGGTCTTGACTGACCGAGAACCGGCTGGATTGGATCAGTGCAAGGGCTTCCCCCCTAGAACGCCCTTGAACCCCCTTGCATCCCCAGAGTTCCGGAACGGGAATCGTGACTTCTACCGCCGCACACCGCAGGTCCCTCAGGAAGAACCCCGGCGTGGCCGCCCTCGCGCTCGCCGCCACCACGGTCCTGCTGGCGGGATGCGGGTCCTCCGACAAGGGCTCCGACCCGCTCTCCGAGGACACCGCGGGCGCCGGCAGCGGCGACACCGTCGTCGTCGGCTCCAACAACTTCGCCGAGAGCATCCTGCTCGCCGACATCTACGGCGAGGCTCTGAAGGCCAAGGGCGTCAAGGTCACGTACAAGCCCAACATCGGCAGCCGCGAGACCACCTACGGCCTGCTGAAGAACGGCTCGATCACCGTCCTGCCCGAGTACAACGGCTCCCTGCTGGCCTACCTGGACAAGGACGCCAAGCAGGAGTCGGTCGAGGGCGTGAACGCCGCGGCCAAGTCCAAGCTCGACTCCAAGCTGACGCTGCTCGACTCGGCGCCGGCGGAGGACAAGGACTCGGTCACCCTCAACGCCGAAACCGCGAAGAAGTACAGCCTGACCGGCGAATCCACCCTCGCCGACCTCAAGGCCGTCGCCGGCGACCTGGTCATCGGCGGCTCGCCGGAGTTCCAGACCCGCCAGCAGGGTCTGCTCGGCCTGGAGTCCGAGTACGGCCTGAAGTTCAAGTCCTTCAAGGCGCTCGACGCGGGCGGTCCGCTGACCCAGGCGGCACTGAAGAAGAACACCGTGCAGGCCGCGGACCTCTTCACGACCGACCCGACCATCATCAAGGAGAAGTTCGTCGTCCTCCAGGACCCCAAGAACCTCTTCGGCTTCGCGAACGTGACCCCGCTGGTCTACAAGTCGGGTGTCTCCGCGGACGGCGTGGCCGCGCTCAACGCGGTCTCCGCCAAGCTGGACACCAAGGCGCTCCTCGAGATGGACAACCAGGTCCAGCTGGAGAACAAGGACCCGCTGGACGTGGCGAAGGCCTGGCTGAAGACGAACGGTCTCGGCTGACCCACGCGAGGCGCACGGAACGGCTGAGGAACGGCGCGGGCACCTGCCTCCACGGGGGAGTCCCGCGCCGTTCCCGCGAGGTCACCCGCGGGTCACGTGCCGAGTTCCGCCCGCACCCGCGCCGCCGCCCCCACCGCCACCGCGTCGCCGCCGAGCAGCGCGGGCAACACCCGTACCGGATGCCCGCTGACCGGTGGTTCGGCGGTGAGGGCGCGCCGGACCGCCGGTGCCAGCAGCTGCCAGGAGCGGCTGACGCCCCCGCCGATCACGACGGTGGTGACGTCCAGCAGGCCCGCCGTGACGAGGAGCGCGCGGGCGACGGCGGCACCCGCGTCCTCGTACACGCCGAGCGCGACCGGGTCGGAGGACTCCGCCACCTCGCGCGCGCTCACCTCCCGCCCGGTGCGCTCCCCGTACCGGGCCGCGATCGCCCGTCCCGAGGCCAGCGTCTCCAGATGGCCGCGCCCCCCGCACGTGCAGGGCAGCTCACCGAAGCCCGGGACGTGCCCGATCTCGCCCGCAGCGCCGTGCGGCCCGTCGTACAGCGCGCCGTCCAGCCACAGTGCCCCGCCGACCCCGGTCCCGAGGGTCATCCCGAGCACGTGCGGCTCACCCGCGACCGCACCGGCCGTCGCCTCGCCGCGCAGGAACGCGTTGACGTCGTTGTCCAGGAACGCCGGCACCCCCAGCGCCTCCTCGAACGCCGCCGTCACCGCGAACCCGGCCCAGCCCCGGAAGGAGTCACTGGCGACCAGGACCCGCCCGGCCCGCGCGTCCACCACACCCGCCGCCCCGACCCCGACCCCGAGCAGCCGTGCGCCCGTACGGCCGAGCAGCAGGCGTACGGCGTCCAGTGCCGCGCCCACCATCGCGGCCCCGCCCGCCGACGCGGGGGTGCGCACCTCCAGCCGGTCCACGACGGTCAGGTCCTGCGCGCACAGGGCCACTTGGGTGGTCGTACCGCCGATGTCGACACCGACGACCGCCTTCACGCGGTGACCTCCGTCTGCCGCTGCGCACGGCGCTGCCGCTGCACCACCGGATCCGGCACCGGTACGGCCGCGATGAGCCGCCGGGTGTACGCGGTCTCCGGGTGCAGCAGCGTGGACATGGTCGGCCCCTGCTCCTGGACCCGTCCGTCCCGCATGACGACGACCCGCTGGGCGAACTCCTGCACGACGGCCAGGTCGTGGGAGACGAAGAGACAGGCGAACCCCAGCTCGCGCTGCAACTCGGCGATCACCTCCAGCACCGTGCGCTGCACGCTCACGTCCAGCGCGCTGGTCGGCTCGTCCGCGACCAGCAGCCGGGGTTCGAGCACCAGCGCCCGGGCGAGACTCACCCGCTGCCGCTGACCACCGGACAGTTCACGCGGGCCCCGTGCCGCCAACTCCCTCGGCAGCCGCACGAGTTCGAGCACCTCCGCGACCCGGTCCCGGCGCTCCGCCCCCGACATGCCCCTGCGGTGCATTCTGAGCGGCTCGGCCACGCACTCCGCCACACTCATCCGCGCGTCCAGCGAGGCCACCGGATCCTGGAGCACCACGCCCACACCGGCGAGCAGCGCCCGCCGCCTCCGGCCCCGGACCCGGGCCAGGTCGGTGCCGAACAGCGACACCGAACCGGAGGCGGGCGCGATGAGCCCGAGCGCGACCCTGGCCGCCGTCGACTTGCCCGACCCGGACTCGCCGACGAGCCCCACGGTGTCACCGGGACGGACGTCGAGGGAGACACCGTCGAGTGCCCGGACCCGCCCGAACCGCACGGACACGTCCCGGAGTCGCACCACGGGAGCTTCCGTGCGCGAGGCAGGGGGAGGGTCCTGCGCGGGAGTCGCGGCGTCGCTGAACCTCAGTCGCGGCACCGCCGACAGCAGCGCCCGCGTGTACGCGTGCTCCGGCCGCAACAGCACGTCCTCCACCGGCCCGGTCTCCACCACCTCGCCCCGCAGCATCACGGCGACCCGGTCCGCGAAGTCGGCGACTACGCCCATGTTGTGCGTGACCAGCAGGACGCCGGTGCCCGAGTCGGCCGCGAGCCGCCGCAGCAGATCGAGGATCTCGGCCTGCACGGTGACATCGAGCGCGGTGGTCGGCTCGTCCGCGATCAGCAGAGCCGGCGAGTTGGCGATCGCCATGGCGATGACGACCCGCTGCCGCTGCCCGCCCGACAACTGGAAGGGGAATGCCGAAGCCCGCCGCTCCGGCTCGGGAATCCCCACGCGGCGCAGGAGTTCGACCGCCTCGCGCGCGGCGTCCGACCGGGAGGCGTCCCGGTGATTGCGTACGACTTCGGCGATCTGGGCGCCGACCCGGGTCAGCGGGTCGAGGGCGGTGGCCGGTTCCTGGAAGACCATGGAGGCCGTACGTCCGCGCAGTCCGGCGAGCGAGGCCTCCGGCGCCCCGACGACTTCCGTGCCGTCGACCGTCACCCGCCCCGCCACCCGCGCACTGCCCGGCAGCAACCCCATCGCGGCCAGCGCCACCGTCGACTTCCCGGACCCCGACTCGCCGACCAGTGCGAGCGTCTCACCGGGGCGGACCTCCAGCGACACCCCGCGCACGGCGGGCACGTCACCCGTCTCCGTGGAGAACGCCACTCCGAGGTCCTCGATGGTCAGGATGTTCACGCGCGTCCCCTCACGTCGAAGGCGTCCCGCAGCCCGTCGCCGATCGCGTTGAACGCGCACACGACGAGGATGATCGCGAGGCCCGGCGGCACGATCAGCCACCAGCGTCCCGAGTACGCGGCCGTCAGCCCGGCCGACAGCATGCCGCCCCAGTCGGTCTTCGGCGGCTGGACGCCGAGGCCCAGATACGACACATAGGCGATGAGCAGGATCGCGTCGGCGACCTGGAAGGTGCCCGCGACGACGATCGTGGACACCGAGTTCGGCAGGATGTGCCGGCGGATCGCCCGCCCGTGGGTGCCCCCGGTCGCCCGCAGGGTCAGCACATAGTCCCGGTTCTTGAGCGTGAGCGTCTCGGCCCGCACCAGCCGGGAGGGCACCAGCCAGGACACCAGCCCGAGGACGAGAATCAGTCCTCCCGTGCCGGGACTGGTGATGGCGGACACGACCAGCAGGATGAACAGCGCGGGGATGGCGATGCCGGCGTCGACGACCCGCATCATCACGGCGTCGACCCACTCGCCTGCATACCCCGCGACGGCACCCCACAGGGTCCCGATGACGGTGGCGAGCACCCCGGCCGCCAGCCCCACCAGAAGGGACACCTGCCCGCCGTACATGAGCCGCCCGAGCTGATCATGCCCGACGGCGTCGGTACCCAGCCAATGGCCCGAGCCGGGCGGGAGGTTGACCTGGGTGAGATCGGTGTGGGTCTGATCGGTGGAGTAGAGAAGGGGCCCGAGGAAGCAGAAACCTATGAAGAGGATGACAACCACGAGCCCGGCAACGGCAAGCTTGTTGCGCGCGAAGCGCGCCTTCAGGGGCGCGGGGAACTGCGCGATCAGCCCCCACCGGCCCGCGGTTTGCACACTCACGCCCGCCCCTCCTTCACCCGAGGATCAACAACGCGCTGCACCACATCCGCAAGCAACGTCCCCACCACCGTCGCGACGGAGATGACGAGCACACACCCCAACAGCACCGGATAGTCCGACGACTGGGCCGCGGACCAGAACAGCAGCCCCATCCCCGGGTAGTTGAACAACTGCTCCACCACCAGCGCACCCCCGAACAGCACCGGCACGTAGTACCCGAGCATCGCGATCACCGGCGTCAGCGAGTTCCGGAAGACGTGCCGGAAGAGCACCGCGTACTGCGAAGCCCCACCCGCCCGAGCGGTCCGGACATAGTCCTCGGACAGGTTCTCCAGCGTCGCGCCCCGCATGTACCGGCTGAACACGGCCACCATCGACGCGGCCCCGGTCACCACGGGCAGCACCAGTGCCGCAGGGTCCGCCAGCACCTGGGCCAGCGTGTCCCCTTGGGGTGCCTGCGAGGGGAACCACCGCAGGGTCTGGGTGAACAGCAGGATCAGCAGCAGGCCCAGGAAGTACACCGGTGTCGAGTACGCCACGAAGCTCAGCGTGGTGATGACGTAGTCGGCCGGCTTGTTCCTCCGCACAGCCTGCCACATCCCCAGCGGCACAGCGAGCAACAGCCCCACCACCGCTGACAGCACGGTCAACACCAGTGTCTTCGGCAGTCGTTGCTCGATCAGCCGGGACACCGCCTCGTTCAGCGTGTACGACGTCCCGAGATCACCTTGCGCCAACTCGCGCAGGTAGTAGGCGTACTGCACGGGCAGGGACCGGTCGAGCCCCTGCTCGTGGTTGAACGCGGCGATCTGCCCGGCCGTCGCCTGCGGTCCGAGGATCCCGCGCGCGGGACCCCCGGGAAGCGCGTGCAGCAGGCAGAAGACCACGATCGTGACGATCAGGATCACGGCGAGGGCCTGTGACAGCCGCCGTACGAGATAGAGGACCGTCTCCACTACTTGGTCCACTTCCACTGCGCCGGGTGGAAGTTGGCCAGCGAGTCCTGGGAGAAGCCGCCGAGTCCGTTCTTGACGACCGAGATCTGGTAGTCCGGTTCCGGCAGCCAGACCACCGGCAGGTCCTTGGCGAGGGCCGCGCTGTAGTCCTGGACCGCCTGGTTCGAACTCGACGTGGTGGTCGCCGAGATGAGCTTGTCGACATCCGTGTCGGAGTAGTTGCCGAAGTTGGAGCCGCCGCCGGTCTGGAACAGCGAGTCACCGGTCGGGAAGGCGTTGAAGTACCAGCTGCCGGCCGTCCCGAAGAAGCTCAGCTGCCACTTGCAGATCGACTGCCCCGGCGTGCACTGCGGGGTCTGGGAGAGCACCGAGTTGACCGGTGCCGTCTTGATGGAGAACTTGATGCCGGTCTTGGCGAGCGAGGACTGGATCGCGCTCATCATGTTGTCGGTGACCGCGGAGCCGGACTGCGAAAGCACCTGCATCTGGAACTTCGTGCCCTTGGCGACGCCCGCACCGCACTTCGCGGGCTCGGAGCAGGTCATGACCCCGCCCTGCTCGGTCCAACCATGGCTCGTCAGCAGCGACTTGGCGGTATCGTTCGAGAACGGATACGGGTTGTCCTTCTGCACCGGCGACAGGAAGTCCGAGGCCTGTCCCTGCGGGATCGGCCCGTAGCCGGGCACCGCCGTGCCGTTGAAGACGACCTTCGCGAGGCTCGCCTGGTCGATCGAGTGCTGGACGGCCTGACGGGCGTACAGCTGCTTGAACACGGCGCCCATGGCAGGGTTGTTGAAGTTGTACGGCATGTAGGTGATCGCCCAGCCCGACCACGGCTGAACCTTGTAGCCCTGCGCGGTGAAACTGTCCTTCTGGTCGAGGTCGGTCGCCTCGATGTAGCCGTAGTCGACACTGCCGGAGCGCAGGGCGTTCTTCTCGGCGTCGGTGGTGGTGAACGGGAGCAGGTTCACCGTGGGGATGCTCGCCTTCTCGCCGCCGTCGTACTTCTTGTTGGCGGTCAGGACGACCTTGCCGGCGGTGGAGAAGAACTTGACGGCGTAGGGGCCGCTGATGGTCTTCCACAGCGGGTCGGAGGCATAGCCGGAGATGTTCTTCGCCGCGTTGTTGAGGTACGTCCATGCCTGCTTGGCGTCCCGGCCCCCGGCCCAGACGTGCTGGGGCAGCGGGGTGATGGAGTTCAGCTCGTTGGCGAGCATCCACTGCGGGTTGTAGGCCTTGTCGAAGGTGATCGTGAAGTGGGTGTCGTCGACCGTCCTGAAAGACGTCCAGTTGTCGGGGGCCTTGCCCGGGTTGTAGCCCGCCCACGCGGACTTGTTCGCCTTGATGAGGTCGAACCAGAACTTCACGTCCGCCGAGGTGATCGGCTTCCCGTCGCTCCAGTGCCGGTCGCCCAGGGTGATCGTCACGCTCTTGTCGTCGGCGGCGAACTTGGCGTCGGTGGCGACCGAACCGGCCTTGTTCCAGCCGATCTTGCCGGTCGAGCCGTCGTAGGCGATGAGCGGCTCCCACAGAGTGTTCGCGATGGAGATGTTGTTGGTGTTGAGGTGGGCCGCGGTACCGATCGGCAGGATCCAGTTCGGGGTGAAGTTCGCGGGCAGCGCGTAGTTGACGGCGTCGTGCGAGGACGACGTCGTGTCGCTGGACCCGGAACACGCGGTCAGCAGCAGGGTGCCCGCGCTGAGGGCGGCGGCACCGGCGAGGAGTCTCGGGCGGGCAGGGGACATGGCGTGCTCCTGGGACCAGGGAAGGGGAAGCGGGGGTGGGGCCAGTGAACGCCCCCTCTGTTGGAAGAAACAGGCGTGCCGTTGTAAAAAGCCTGTTTCTGCTGTTCTGGAAAAAGGACAGAGAGGCTTCACGGGCTTACGCTCGACGCCCCGGCCGCCGAATTCGGGAGTAACTTCTTCCATGCTTGAAAAAAGCCCCCCGCACCATCGGAGAAACGGCAACGGCTTCTCCTCGCTCGCCGAGGGCGTCCTCGAACTCCTCGCCTCCGGCCAGGCGACGACCCGCACCGAACTCGCCGCACTGCTCGGCGCCGCGCCCTCGACGGTGTCCTTCGCGGTCGGACAGCTCCTGGCCCGCGGCCTGGTCGCCGAGGAGGGCACCCGGTCCTCCACGGGCGGGCGGCCCCGCAAGGTGCTGCGGCTCGGCGGCAGCGACGGCTACGCCCTCGCGGCCGACATCGGCGGAAAGCACGCGCATGTCGGGGTCGTGCACCCCGGTGGCGACCTCACCGACGTGTCGACCGTCCCGTTCGCCACGGCCGACGGTCCCGAGACCGCGCTGCCCGGTCTCGCGGAGACACTCCAGACGCTGATCGACCGGCACGGCAGACAGCGGCTGCGGGGCGTGGGCCTGTGCCTGCCGGGCCCGGTCGACGTCGAACCGGGCCTGGTCACGCTGCCCGCGCGCATGCCCGGCTGGAACCGGTTCCCCGTACGGGACTGGTTCGAGGAGCGCTTCACCGTCCCGGTGGCCGTCGAGAACGACGCCAACTGCATGGCCGTGGGCGAGCACAGCGTCCGGCCCGTCGAGCACCGGCAGTCGATCATGGTGAAGGTGGGCTCCGGAATCGGCGCGGGCGTGATCGTGGACGGACGGCTGTACCGGGGCGCGACCGGCGGGGCGGGGGAGATCACCCACGTCCGCGTCGAGGCCGCCCAGGACACCCCGTGCTCCTGCGGCAACACCGGCTGCCTGGAGACGGTCGCCTCCGGGGCGGCACTGGTGCGGATCCTGCGGGAGCGTGGCCTCGACGTGGCGAGCACCGAGGACGTCGTACGACGCGCCATCGACGCCGACCCCGAGGCCACCCGCGCGGTCCGGCAGGCGGGCCGCTATCTGGGCCAGGTCCTCGCGGCCAACGTCAACTTCTTCAACCCCGACGCGGTGTACCTCGGCGGCATCCTCTCCACGCTGGAGCCCTTCGTCGCGGCCGTCCGCAGCCAGCTCTACGAGGGCTGCCATCCGCTGGTCACCCAGCACCTGGTGATCGAACGCACGTCACTGGGCGCGGACGCGGGGCTGGCGGGAGCGGGTCAGTTCGCGTTGCAGGGGGCACTGGCGCAGGCGATGCAGACGGTCACGGGAGCCTTTTAGGGGCGCGGGACCGTGTCCATGTGCGGCTCCGCCGCGCGGGCGCGACAAGCCACGACGAACCCGCAGCCAACAGACGACCTGGAGTACCCGTGTCCCCTTCACGCCCAGTCATTGCCATCGCCGGCCTCGGTATCGAATCCTCGACCTTCTCCCCGGCCCGCACCGAAGCCCCCGCCTTCCACCCCCGACGAGGACAGGACGTCCTTACCCGCTACCCCTTCCTCGCCCCGGGCCAACCCTTGCGCGAGGCCGCCGACTGGCGGGGCGCCCTCGTGGGCAAGGCGCTGCCGGGAGGCACGGTCACGGCCGCCGCCTACGCCGAGCTGACCGGTGAACTCCTCACCCGGCTTGCCGAGATGGGCCCGGTCGACGGCCTCTGGTACGACATCCATGGCGCGACGACCGTCGAGGGCCTCGATGACGCCGAGGCCGAACTCCTGTACCGCATAAGGGAGATCACCGGCCCCGACGCGATCATCTCCACCTCGATGGACCTGCACGGCAACGTCTCCCGCGACCTCGTCCACCGCACCGATCTGATCACCTGTTACCGCATGGCCCCGCACGAGGACGAGATGGAGACCAAGGAGCGGGCCGCGCGCAACCTCGTGGACCATCTGACGAGCGGCGCGCCCCGCCCGCTCAAGGCATGGATCCCGGTCCCCGTGCTGCTGGCCGGCGAGCAGACCTCCACCCGGATCGAACCGGCGAAGAGCGTCTACGCCGCCGTGGCGGAGGTGGAGGCGGCGGACGGTGTGACGGACGCGGCGATCTGGGTCGGCTACGCCTGGGCCGACGAACCCCGCAACCGGGCCGCGGTCGTCGTCACGGGCTCTTCCGCGGACGCCGTGACCAGCGGCGCGGAACGGCTCGCCCGCGCCTTCTGGAAGGCCCGGCACGACTTCGAGTTCGTGGCCCCGACCGGCACCCTGGAGGAGTGCCTGGACGCGGCCCTGGCCTCCGAGCGCCGCCCGTACTTCATCAGCGACACCGGCGACAACCCGACCGCGGGCGGCGCGGGTGACGTCACATGGGGGCTCCAACAGGTCCTGGCTCGCCCTGAGTTCGAGGACCCGACCGGCCCGACGGTCATCTACGCCTCGCTCCCGGGCCCGGCAGCCGTCGATACGGCCGTGGCGGCGGGCGTCGGGGCCACGGTCACCGTCACCGCGGGTGCCGAGGTCGACGACCGGCACGCGGGACCGCTCACCCTGACCGGCGTGGTTCAGGCGATCCGCCAAGGCGACCAGCACGCGGTGACCGAGGTGGTGCTGCGGGTGGGGAGCGTGTACGTGGTCCTGACGCGGCTGAGGAAGCCGTACCACCATGAACACGACTTCACCGACCTGGAGTTGGAGCCGCGGAAGGCGGACGTCGTCCTCGTCAAGATCGGCTACCTGGAGCCCGAGCTGTTCGCCATGGCCGCCGACTGGAAGATGGCCCTCACCCCGGGCGGCGTCGACCAGGACCTGCCGCGCCTCGGTCACCACCGCATCCGCCGCCCGATGTTCCCCTTCGACCGCGACATGCCCGACCCGGACCTCGTGGCCCGCGTGATCCCGCCCTCGGACAGGGAGTTGACCGGCCCCGACGAGTGAGGTCAGTCGTCCACAGCGGAGGCGATCAGCAGGTCCAGAAGGGTGATCAGCACGTCCCGGGACGACTCGCGCCGTCGGGCGTCGCACAGCACCACCGGGACGTCCCGCGGCAGTGCGAGGGACTCCCTGATGTCCTCGGCCGGGTACGGGTGCCGTCCGTCGAAGCCGTTGACGGCGACGACGAAGGGGATGCGGCGGCGCTCGAAGAAGTCCACGGCGGCGAAACTGGACTCCGGGCGGCGTACGTCGATGAGGACGACCGCGCCCAGGGCGCCGACGGCGAGGTCGTTCCACATGAACCAGAACCGCTGCTGGCCCGGCGTACCGAAGAGGTAGAGCACCAGTTCGTCGCTGATGGTGATCCGGCCGAAGTCCATGGCCACGGTGGTGGCCCGCTTCTGCTCGATCCCGGCGAGATCGTCGACGCCCAGGCCCGCGATGGTGAGGGGTTCCTCCGTGCGCAGCGGGGTGATCTCGCTGACCGACCCGACCATGGTGGTCTTGCCGACACCGAAGCCGCCCGCGATCAGGATCTTGACGGTGTCCGGTGCGGCGGGAGTCCCAGCAGTCCCGACAGCGAGCGTCTCAGAGCCGGCCAAGGCCATCCCTCACTTTCTGCAACAGGTCCAGATCCGTGGTGCGGGGCGAGACGGGGCGCGGCGGGTGGGCGGTGATCAGGCCCGCCTCCAGGAGGTCGCACAGCATGATCACGACCACGCTGACCGGGAGGTCCAGCAACGCGGCCAGCTCCGCCACGGCGACCGGACGGGCACACCGGCGCAGGATGCGGGTCTGCTCGGGCTGCGGCCGGCGGGCCCGCTCCGGGGGCGGGTCCACCGCGGTGACCGTCGTGATGAGGGTGAAGTCGGCGCGGCTGGGCCGGGTTCGCCCGCCGGTCAGGGCGAACGGCCGTACCAGCCGGCCCGCCGCCGCGTCGCTGTCGGTCACCTCATCCGCCGGTCGGGCCGATGCCGGCCCGTGGTGCCGCGCTGAGGTGCTCGCCGATCTTCTTCACCAGCATGTTCATCTGGTACGCCACGACACCCACGTCGGCGTTCGGTCCGGTGAGGACGACCAGATGGGCGCCGGGGCCCGCCGACGTCAGGATCAGGAAGCTGTTGGCCATCTCGATGAGCGCCTGGCGCACCGGGCCGCCCCGGAAGTCCATGCTGACGCCCTTGCTCAGACTCATCAGCCCGGACGCGGTCGCCGCCAGCCGTTCGGCGTCGTCGCGCAGGAACCCGGTCGACTTGCTGACGACCAGCCCGTCCTCGGAGAGCACGACAGCCTGCGTCACGTCGGCGACCCGCTCCACGAGTCCGGTGAGCAACTGGTCCAGCTGGGTGTGCGTGGCGGGGGTGGGGCGTGTCATGGCGTGTCCTTCATGAGCGATCGTGGTGGGGAGCGTGGACGGCGACGGCCGGGTCGTGCGGAACACCGAGCGGACCGGGCTCGGCGGCGGCCGCTTCCTTGAGGGCGCCGAGGGGGTCGTCGTCGGCGGGAGTCACTTCCTCTGGGATGTCGAACGGGTCGGTCCCCTGGCCGGTCGCGGACTTCGGGGCGCCGTGGGGGCCGGTGCGCGTGGCCGGGTCGTCCGGGCCGTCGAGGAGGTCGTCCTCGTCGCGGGCGCGGAGCGTGCCGCGTTGGAAGCCGGAGAGCGAGGAGGCCGCGTGGTCGGCGGTGAACGCGTCGGCGTCCGCCTCCTCGGTGACGGCCGTGGCCTCCTCGCGCAGTTCGACGGCGAGACTGGTCTGGGGCACTCGCCGGGGGAGAGCGACGAGACCGTCAGGGCGGGTGACGGCGGTGGCGGCGGCGCGTGCCGGGGACGCTGCCCTGGAATCCTCCCGAGCTGCGGCCGACCCGATCGCGGCCGACTCGACCGTGGCCGGCGAGACCTGGACATCCGCCGAGCCCGCGGTGTCCGTCCCGGCGTCCGCCGTGTCCGGGATCGCCCCGCCCTGGCTCCGGGCATCGGCGTCCTCCCGTACGACGATCTCGTGCGGGATCAGCACGATCGCCGTGGTCCCCCCGTACGGCGAGGACCGCAGCGTCACCTGGATGCCGTGGAGATCGGCGAGGCGGGCGATGACGAACATGCCGAGGCGGAGGTCGTCGGCGAGGGCGACCACGTCGAACTTGGGGGCCTCGGCCAAGTGGGCGTTGAAGGAGGCGTACTCGTCCTCGGACATGCCGAGACCCCGGTCCTCGACCTCGACGGCCAGGCCCTTGGCGACCAGTGCGGCCCGTACGCCGACGGGACTCGGCGCGGGGGAGTACAGCGTGGCGTTCTCGATCAGTTCGGCCAGGAGATGGATCACGTCCGCGACCGCGGGCGGCGCCAGGCACACCTCCTCCTCGGTGTGCACCTCCACCCGCTGGTACTCCGCGACCTCACCCACGGCACTGCGCAGGATGTCGACCAGCGCGACCGGCTCGGTCCAGCTGCGCCGCGGCCGCCCGCCGCTGATGATGACCAGGTTCTCCTCGTAGCGCCGCAACTGGCTTGCCGTGGAGTCCAGTTCGTACAGCCCCTCCAGCACGTCGGGGTCCTGGTGCCGGCGCTCCAGGGTGTCCAGCCGGCTGAGCTGGAGGTTGACGAGGTTCTGGCTCTCGCGGGCGATGCCGAGGATCACCTTCTGGAAACCGCGCCGGGTGTCGGCGAGTTCCACCGCCGTCTCCACGGCCGTCCGCTGCGCGGCGTTGAACGCCTTGGCCACCTGCCCGAGTTCGTCCGAGCCGTAGTCCAGCTCCGGCGCGGCCCTGTCCACGTCGACCTTGTCCCCCCGCTCCAGCCGGGCGACCACGTCGGGCAGCCGCTCCTGGGCCAGACTCAGCGTGGCCTCCCGGAGACCGCGCAGCCGCCGGGACAGGGAGCGCGTGATGCGCCAGGACATGACGAGACAGACCAGCAGCGCGACCAGTCCGCCGGCGCTGAGGGCCGCGGCCGTCAGCAGCTGCTCGCGCGCCTTGTCCGCGCTGCGGGTCAGCAGCCCGGAGGTCTGCTGCCGGATCAGGGCGGTGTAGCGGACGGAGACCCGCTGCATCGCGGCCGACCACCGCTTCTGCGCGTCGGGCAGCGCCACCCGGCCCGTCCCGCCGGGCCGGGCGGCGAGCACCTGGTCCTCGACGGCCGTCAGGGTCTGCCAGTCCGCGCTCGCCAGGATCCGCTCGGTCTGCTTCTTCGCGTCGCCGCTCAGCGCGGGCACGATCTGGTCCTCGACGAGCCACCGGCGCGTGTTCACCAGCTGCACGAACTGCGTCCACGCCTTCTCGTCGAGACGGCCGGACGGCCAGGCCAGGGTGAGCTGTACATCCTCCTGGGAGGTCAGCTCCGCCGCGTGTTCGAGAGCGACGAGCGGCCCGGCCTGCGAGGTGAGGTCTCCGTCGTCGACCTGCGAGAGCTGCTGGAAGGCGTGGATCTGGTCGTCGATGATCGACGTGTACTGGTCCAGCGCCTGCGCGGCGTTGATGTCGGTGGGGTGGTCCACCTGACCGCGGTAGTACTCCAGACTGTCCACCGAACCGAGGACCGAGTACAGCCGGTCGGCGATCCGCCCCGGTGCCTGCTGGATCTCCTCGGACCGCCCGACGAGCTTGGCGACCGCGGCGTCCGTCTGTGCGCGTTTCACCGCCAGCGCGGCCCGGGAGCCCGGCACGCCGGCCAGCCAGGCGGCGGACGCCGCGCGTTCCCCCTGCAGCGCGAGCGTGGCCTCGGTGCCCATCGCGCCGGTCGACCTGCTCAGCTCCGTCTGCGAGCGCAGCCGTAGGCCCTCCGAGAACAACTGGGTGGTCGTCAGACCCCACATGGCGGTGAGGGTGACGCTGGGCACCAGCGCCAGCAGGATGAGCGAGAGACGTATGGAGCCGAGGCGGCGCCGGGCACCTTTCCGGTCGGGCATGGTCGTCCTTGGGCGGTCAGGGGGCGGGGGTCTTCCGAGGGAGGGTCAGCGGGTCCCGGCGGCGGCGAACCTCGAGACCGCGGCCACGTTCGACCGGGTCACCAACGCGGGCCCGGTGAGCACGGGGGCCACGCCGCCCCCGCTGATGTTGCCGTTGGTCTCGTACAGCCACAGCGAGTCCACCGCGAGGTAGCCCTGGAGATACGGCTGCTGGTCCACCGCGAACTGTACGGTCGCGGCGCGGATCGCCTTGACCAGGTCGTTGTTGAGATCGAAGGTGGCGACATGGGCCTTGCTGCCCGCCGCCTTCACCGACTTCACGGCGTCCAGCGCGAACTGCGCGCCGAGGGTGACGACTTCGTCGATGCCGGGGTCCTGCCGCAGCCTTGCCGTGAGTGCGGCGTCCACGGCGTCGGGGTCGGTTCCCTCCACGTACAGGTTCTCGGTCTCGCCGCCGAACGTCTTCTTCACACCGGCGCAGCGCGCCTCCAGGGCGACGTTGCCCCGCTCGTGGATGACGCACAGCGTGTGCTTGGCCTTGAGCTCGTTCAGCTTGTTCCCGACGGCCGCGCCGGCGACGCTCTCGTCCTGGCCGAAGTACTCCAGCAGTCCCTGCGACTTCCAGGCGTCGATACCGGAGTTGAGGCCCACCACCGGGATGCCCGCCGCGCGGGCCGCGGCGATCGGTGCCTTCATCGCGGCGGGCTTGGCCAGGGTGACCGCGATGCCGTCGACCCGGTCGCCGATCGCCTCGCGCACCAACCGGGCCTGACCCGTCGGGTCGTTGTCGTTCGCGTACGTCAGGTCGACACCGTCCTTCGCGGCGGCGGCCTCGGCGCCCTTCTGCACGCGCTCCCAGAAGGCGTCACCCTCGCCGCCGTGGGTGATGAAGGCGACCTTCAGGCGGGCGGCGCCCGCGCCCTGAGCCGCGCCCGTGCCCGAGTCGAGCCGGGAGACACCGGCACCGGAGCAGCCGGCGAGCAGCAGAAGGGCGACGGAGGCAAGGGCGGTCACACGCACGGATCTTGAGGAAGCCTGAGGTGGAGGAGGAGTGTTCATGGGTGCGGCACCTCGCTGTGCGGCCGAGCAGGCGGAACGCGAAACGCGGCCGGATCGCGGGCGCGTCGGCCGGTTGAACTTTCACTGGCCAGGAGCCAACCGCGTGTGACCGCCGGTAGTCAAGTGATCAGCCCCTTGTAGTGACTTCTCGGTTCCGCATCGTAATGATCTTCACGTCAGCGGGCAGCGGGAGGGGGCGGTAGCGGGGTTGTGTTCATGGCGCGGGGCACGGCCCCGGGGCACGGCTCTGCGCCGCGGACACGGCTTGCGGCCCACCATCTTGGTATCCGAGGCGTCCCGCTGCCCTTGGACGATGCCCGGGTCCACGAGCTCCAGCCCCGTGAAACCCAGCGGCCTCGGCGAGTGTACGCAGCCGCCTCGGCATGTCCCGCGCGGCGTGCTCCCGGGCCACCCGTCGGCCTTGTCCGGCGTGGACTCCGCAGTGCCGACAGCGCCACCGGCCGCGCCGGAGCGAGCGTGGCCCGGGGCTTGGCAGCCGAAGGACCCCCGCCCGGTCCCGCATGGCGGGGCGACGGCGTGGGCCCGTCCACCTCGGCACCGCGCTCGTCGAGACGGTCAGCGAGATCCCCCGAAAGGCCACGGCGAGGTCGCCCGCGTCGTCACCCGCGACGACGGCAGGCCGTCCGGGAACGCATCGGACCGCGCAGGCCGCCCGTCGTGTGACGGGCGGTGCCTGCGCGGTCCTGGCGCCAGGGGCGCGGGGGCGTGAGCGGCCCGCGCACCCCCACTACTGCGCGGCCTGGGGCGTGCCGGTGACCATCCCGGCCTGCGCCGCGTCGGTCCCCGTCCCGGGCCGGTCCGTCCCGGTGGCCGAGCCGTCCTGTGCGGCCTCCTGAGCGAGCCTGTGCCGGTCCTTGCGGCTCACACGCGGGCCCTGGTCGGGCAGCCAGGCGAAGGTCAGGACGCTTCCCGCGACCCCCAGGAGGAGGCCGACCATGAAGCCGCCCATGTTCGAGGTGACCCAGGTGCCCAGGGAGACCAGCACGCCGGTGATCGAGTAGAACAGGCGTTGCTCGGGGCTGAAGAGGATCAGCAGTCCCAGCAGCACCATCAGGATCGGCAGGAGGTAGCCCGCCAGCCCCTGCATCCCGACGTGCAGGACCACCTTCAGCGAGACCTTCATGGTGAGCAGGATCAATGCCCCGCCGAGGGTCAGCCACAGCCCGCCGAAGAAGGGACGTCCGTACACCCAGCGGGTGAATGCGTCCTGACCGCCCTCGGGCTCCTGGGTCTCCATCAGCAGCCCGTGCCGCTGAAGCTCATCTTGAGGCCGGGGAGCTTGAACACGGCCGCCGTGGTGGCGTAGTTGGTCTGGCGCAGGTTGGCGATGTGCACGGTGTCGGCCTGCTGGCTGAAGACGCCGAGGGGGCCCTTCACACCCGCCTTGTCGAGGGTGCTGGCGTCGTTGCCGATCTCGATGTTGCTGAAGGACGCGTCACCGGACAGATCGGTCGAGTCCAGGGTCAGGTCGGTCGCCTCGACCTTCTTGTCACCGGCGCCCGCCTTGATGAGCAGGTTGGTGCCGCCCAGGTCGACGCTCTGGCACAGCTTGGTGATCGTCGCGCTCTTGATGGCGGAGGTCATGACCAGGACCTGGCCGCCGGTGTCGCCGGCGTTCGGGCTGTTGTCCGCCATGTTGTCGAGCCCGCCGAACTGCTCGAACCCGGTGCCGTCCATCTGCGTCGCGGTGACCGTGAACGGCATGCCCGAGATGGCGAACTGGACCCCCAGCGCACCCTGGGCGGTCATGATCGCGAGACCGGCGGTGATCGCGACGGCCGGCACGGCCATGATCGCGGCCCGGCGACCCGACAGCCGCCCGCGTCTTGAGCCGTCGGAGGATTCGGGGGCGGAACCGCTTTCGGGGGTCTCGGAGGTGGTACCGACGGACGAGGCCATGTGCTGCTCCCAGGGGCATAGTCAACGCAAGTGGGGCTCACGTGCGGTTGTTTGCGGCTTCGGTGGCTGATTTGTCCTGGCGCGGACAGCAGCTGCGGCGCACGCCTCCTCGCAAACTCCCGGAGAGTGCAAGGCCTTTCTCGTACTCCGCAGTAACGCCGAGGAAGTTACCGGCGGTTACGACCATGGGTCAAGCAAGTTGTGAGTAAAGGGTGTTGATTATGTGCCACGCGTGATCAACAACGTCCGACCGGCCGAGAAAAGCCGTCATTCGATGATCAACTCCCTTTCTGCATCTTGACGTTGACGGATGATCAGGTCTACAACTCTCGTGGCTTCCCCGGATCCGTGGCGCCGGATCCTGCCGTCGGGCGGCACCCTGGTTCGTATTCCCGGACCATCTGTCCATCACGGGTTCTTCACCGCCCGAGTTCGATCCTCCATGGCACCCGAGACGGTCGCTTCCCCCCTGGCCGTACCGGGTTCGCCATCTCCCGCCCGGCCCGGCCGGTGCCCTCCCCCAGTGGGCCTTCGGCCGGTCTCCGGCCGGCTGCCGTTGCCGGTTCGTCACGTACGGAGAAGGCGTGACGGACCGGTGACGGCGGACGCCGACGTGCGTCCGCGCTCCCCCCGCACCAACCCTCACCTCACGAAAGAGGCAATCCCGCATGCGTATTCGTTCCCTGCTCACCCTCACCGCCGCTGCCGCCGCCTTCGCTCTGCCCGTGGCCGCGGCCGCCCCTGCCGCGGCGGCCGACGTCGCGGTCCTGACCACCGGCGGTCTCGGCGGCACCGCCGTCGCCGACGGCGCGACCATCAACGCCTCCCTGGCCAGCGGCACCACCGCCACCCTCTACTCCACCGCGACCGGGACCAGCGGGATCACCTGTGCGGCCTCGACGTTCGGCGCCACGGTCGCCACCGGCGGCAACCCCACCGCGCCGGGCACCGCGACCGAGTCGCTCGACACGCAGACCTTCGGCAGCTGCACCTCGAACGTGGTCGGCGTCCTCGGCGTCACCAGCATCACGGTCAACAACCTGGGCTACACCACCACCGTGTCCTCCGACGGTGCCGTCGCCGTGACCCCGGCCAGCGGTTCCGCCATCCAGACGACCGTCGTGCTGCGCACCCTGCTCGGCAGCGTCAGCTGTGTCTACCAGGCTGCGGGCGGCCTCGCCGGCACCGCCTCCAACGACGACAACAGCATCGCCTTCAGCAACCAGCAGTTCACCCGGACGTCCGGCTCCTCGCTGTGCCCGGCGAGCGGCTTCTGGACCGCGAAGTACAGCCCGGTGACCACCGGCGGCGAAGCGGTCTACGTCAACTGAACTGCCTGAAGCGGTAGTTCAGCGTCGGCGCAGACGAAGCGCCAGGGCGGCGCCCCCGGTGAGCACCAGCACCGCGGCGGCGCCGCCCGCCATCATGGGCGCGGACGGTCCGGAGCCGGAGTCGGCGTCGGCGGCCACCGGAGTGGAGTCGGGGGCGGCGGCGTCCGCCGAACGGGCCACAGAAGGAACCGGCGTGGGGGTGGCGGCGGGAGCGGACGGCGCCGGACTCTTCACGGGCTCCTTCTTCGCGGCCTTCGACGGGGTCGGCGACACGGCGGTGCCCGCGTCCGTCCCGCCCTGGTCGGCCTTGCCGGCCGCCGCAGGGAACACCACGTCCGAGCACGAGTAGTACGTGTCCGCGGTACTGCTGTTCTGCCAGATCGTGTACAGGATCTGGCGTCCCGTCCGGTCCTTCGGCAGCGTCATCCTGATCCGGTACGCGCCGTCCGTCAGCGACGGGTCCTTCACCTGCGCGAACGGCTGCTCCGGCAGATCGGACCACTTCAGCGGCTTCGAGGGGTCGTAGCCGGGCTTGGTGAGGTACATCCGGAACGTGCCCGTGTGCGGGATCGTCGAGGCATACTTCATGGTCAGCGTCGTGCCGGGGGACAGGCGTGTCGACGGCCAGTCGGAGCGGGCCAGGTCGAGTCCACGGTAGGCGGGCAGTCCGCCGCTGCACAGCTTCCCGTCGGGGATGGTCTGCCGGTCCCGCCCGTTCACGTTCGCGACGCGCAGGTTGTCCCACGCGGTGAAGGGCGAACCATTGGCCGCGATGCCCGCCCGGCACGCGGCGGTGCCCGACGAACCGCCGTCGGGTGAGCAGGCGAAGACCCGGCTGACCGGGTCCGTGGGAGCCCCGTGCGCCTGTGCGGGCGTCGCCGCGAACAGGGTCAGCAGGAACGGGGTCGTGACGGCGACCGCAGCGGTCGTGCGGCGGGCGGTTGTCCAGGGCATCCGGGCCATCCGGTAACGCCTCCTCGGGCGGCGCGGGCAAAGACGGGCTTCCGTGCAGTACGGGACGGAAGCCCCGCGCGTTCACCGGCGCGGGACGGCATCCGCCTCCGCATCCGCCTCCGCCTCCGCGCAGACGCGGGCAAAGCGGCCACCCCCGGTCAAGAGGCCGCCGACGAGGGTGGGTTCCCGGCCGGGTCAAGGGTTTCCCCTGTATCCGCATGACCATCTCTTTGCCTATCGTTCGGTCACAGCTGACCCACAGGCAACCCCGAACGGGCCACGCACCCCACGTCTGGCCGCCCGTCGTGCCCTCTGGCTTCACCCCCTCTTTCTGGCTTCACCCCCCTCGTCGCTTCATCGCCGAAGCGATTCGACTGCCGCTCCGCGCTGCCCGGAGCGCGGCCACGAAAGGCAAGCCCTTGCGCACCTCCCCCTCCCTGAGGCGGAAGCTGATATCCGCCGCCGCCGTCTCCGCGGCCCTGCTCTCCGTCGGCACCGCCTCTGTCGCCGTCGCCCAGGACACCCCCGCTCGGGAAACCGCCGTGCCGGCCGCTTCGACCGAGGCGGCCCCCGGCACCCCGGCCGAGCGCCTCATCGTCGGCTACAAGTCCGGTGCCGCCGAGGCCACGTCGAACAAGGCCGCCGAGGCCGACGCCGCCGCCAAGGACGCCGACTTCCAGCGCCGGCTCGGCACCGGTGCCGCCCTCGTGGACCTGGGCGCCGACCCCAGCACGGCCGAAGTCGCCGACGCCGTCGCCGAGTTCAGGGCCGACCCGCAGGTCGCCTACGTCGTACCGGACCGTCTGAACACGCCGCAGGCCGACCCGAACGACACGGAGTACGCCAAGCAGTGGGACCTGTACGAGGCAGCCGCGGGCATGAACGTGCCGGGTGCCTGGACCACGTCCACCGGCACCGGCGTGACCGTCGCCGTCATCGACACCGGCTACGTCGCCCACAGCGACCTCGCCGCGAACATCGTCGGCGGCTACGACTTCATCTCCGACACCGCGGTCTCCGTCGACGGCGACGGCCGCGACAGCAACCCCGCCGACCCGGGCGACTACTACGCGGCCAACGAGTGCGGCTCGGGCATCCCGGCCTCCAGCTCCTCCTGGCACGGCACACACGTCGCCGGCACCATCGCCGCGGTCACGAACAACAACAAGGGCGTCGCGGGCATCGCGTACGGCGCGAAGATCTCCCCGGTGCGCGTGCTCGGCAAGTGCGGCGGCTACGACTCCGACATCATCGACGCCATCACCTGGGCGTCCGGCGGCGCCGTCTCCGGTGTGCCCGCCAACACCAATGTCGCCAAGGTCATCAACATGAGCCTCGGTGGCGACGGCGCCTGCACCTCGGCGACCCAGACCGCCATCAACAACGCCGTCAGCCGCGGCACGACCATCGCCGTGGCCGCAGGCAACGACAACGAGAACGTCTCCGGCCACTCGCCCGGCAACTGCAGCAACATCATCTCGGTCGCCGCCACCAACCGCACCGGCGCCAAGGCCTCGTACTCCAACTACGGCACCCTGGTGGACATCTCGGCGCCCGGCGGCCAGACCAGCACCGGCACCGCCAACGGCATCCTGTCCACGCTCAACTCCGGCGCCTCGACGGCCTCCACGGAGTCGTACGCCTACTACCAGGGCACCAGCATGGCCACCCCGCACATCGCGGGCCTGGTCGCCCTGGTGAAGTCGGCGGCCCCTTCGCTGACCCCGGCACAGATCGAGACCGCCATCAAGAACAACGCCCGACCGCTGCCCGGCGCCTGCTCCGGCGGCTGCGGTGCGGGCCTGGCCGACGCGGCCAAGACGGTCGCGGCCGTGAGCGGCGGCGGTACGACGACGGGGACGACCTTCTCCAGCACGACCGCTGTCGCCGTCCCCGACAACGGCTCGGCGATCGAGTCCTCCATCGCCGTCACCGGGCGCACCGGCAACGCCCCCTCGACCCTCCAGGTCGGGGTCGACATCACCCACACCTACCGCGGTGACCTGGTGATCGGCCTCGTCGCCCCGGACGGCACCGTGTACAGCCTGAAGGCGGCGAGCTCCTCGGACTCCGCGGACAACGTCACCACCACCTACACCGTGGACGCCTCCTCCGAGACCGCCAACGGCACCTGGAAGCTCCGCGTCCAGGACACGGCGGCGCAGGACACGGGCACGCTCAACAGCTGGAAGCTGACCTTCTGAGCGACGTCGTCCCAACGGGTGGGCCGGTCGGTGCCGATGGGGCACCGGCCGGCCCACTCCGCGTGGTGCGCGTGAGAGACCGGACACCCGCTCCGGCCGCGCCCGCACGGCGAATCACGCCTCGACGCCCATCAGTTGACCGCTCTCCAAGGACGCCAGCACACGGACCCCGCGGTCGGGCCGGCTGTCGAGGCCGATCAACAGCCCCGGCACCGCGATGCCCGGCAGCACATGGGCCCACAGAACGGAGATCCGGTGCCCGAGGTCCTCCCGCCCGCTGAGCGCCCGTGACATCACCTGAATTCCGGCGAACGCGCCGACCAGCAGATCCGCCGTGTCCTGCGGGTCCACCATCGGCAGCAACTCGCCCTGTTCCCGGGCCGCCTGCAGCATCGTCACCAGACGCCGGCTCCACTGCCGGAACGGCCCCGTGTGATCGACCCCGGGCGGCGCGCACTGGTCCATGGTCAGCCGCACACTCCCCTTCAGCAGCGCGTTGGTCCGCAGCCGCTGCCCGAAGACGAACGTCATGTCGACGATCTCCTGGAGCTTGCACGGATGCGGCGGCACGGCGCCCAGCGACAACTGCTCGTCGAGGACGGCCTGGGCCAGGGACTCCTTGGAGGAGAAGTGAAAGTACAGGGCGCCTTTGGTGACGTCGGCCCGCTCCAGCACCATCGCGATGGTGCTTGCGGCGTACCCGTGTTCGTCGAAGACGGCCCCTGCCGCCTCCACGATTGTCCTGCGTGTCCTGATGGCGCGCTCCTGTCTCGCCATAAGAACCCCTCCCATGCACCAAGTCGGGTCTCGTCCGGTCTCGATCGGATCACATTGAAAACAGACCGGAATCCCTCGTACTCTATCGCTCACGGGCATCGGCGCCTCGCCGTCCGTCATCGCTTCGGAGGAACGAGGGGGAAGCATGCCGGAGTTGCGGCAGTTCACGGAGTCCCGGACCGGGCCCGTACCCCTGACGTCGACCGTCCCCCGGGAGCTCGTGCACCGGGTGGCCGTCGCGGAGACCCTCCTCACCGGCTGGACCAGGACGGACGTCGACCGGTTCACCCTGACCGCCCAGTGGCCGCGCGCTCATCAGTTACACGTGTCCGCGGACCGCTCGGCCTATGAACCGCTCCTGATTGCAGAAACGGTCCGCCAGTGCGGAGCGCTTCTCGCCCACGCCGCGTACGAGGTGCCGATCAGCCATCGGTTCGTCCTCCAGGAACTGCGTGTCGACACCCGCCCCGAGCACCTGGCCGTCGGCGCCGTCCCCGCCGAACCCGTCGTCGACGTCACCGTCGACGAGATCCGCCGCCGCGCCGGCCGCCCGAGCGCACTGCGCTACGGCGCTGTCGTACACCTGGGCGGGGAGCGCGTCGCGACCGGCCGTATCGCCGTGACCTGGACGAACGAGTCCGTCTACCGTCGGCTTCGCGGGGGTCGTACCGCCGACGTGGGTGCCCTGCGGCTGCCTCAGCCGCCGCCCCCGCCGCTGCCGGCCGACGTGGTGGGACGGGCTCTGCGGGCCGATGTGCTCCTGTCGCCCACCGCTCGCTCCGACCGCTGGCGGCTGAAGGTCGATACCGCACATCCTGTTTTCTTCGACCACCCGCTGGACCACATCCCCGGCATGCTCCTCCTGGAGGCCGCCCGCCAGGCCGCACGGGCGCGCATGGGCGGGGACGGTCGGGTACCCGCGTCCTTCCATGCCGCGTTTCACCAGTACGCCGAGCTCGACAGGCCCGTCTGGATGGAAGTGAGCGAAGCGGGCGGCGACGACGTACAAGTCGTCGCACTGCAAGGGGATGTGGTGGCCTTCGAGTGCCGAGTGGGCGCCGTCAAAGGGTGAGTTATCGTGTACAGCCAGAAAAAAACAAACGGCATGCCCCGTTCTTTTCCGTCACAGGAGTGTGCAGTCGATGCCGAGGCAGTTACGCGCTGAACAGACCCGGGCGACGATCATCACCGCCGCCGCCGATCTGTTCGACCGTCGCGGCTACGAGTCGACGAGTCTGAGCGACATCGTCGAGCACGCCCGAGTCACCAAAGGCGCGCTGTACTTCCACTTCGCGGCCAAGGACGATCTCGCCCACGCCATCATGGAGATCCAGTCGCGCACATCGCGTCAGGTGGCGGGGGACGTGGACGCCCGCGGCTACACCTCGCTCGAGGCGCTGGTCCGGATCACCTTCGGGATAGCGCGACTGTCGGTCGAGGGGCCCGTTCTGAGGGCCGGTCTCCGGCTTGCCACAGGGGGAGTGGAGGTACGGCCGCCGCTTCGGCATCCCTTCACGGAGTGGATGGATCTGGCCACCGGCAAGCTGTCCGGGGCGGCCAAGGAGTCCGACCTTCATCCCGACACCGATGTGCACGCGGTGGCCCACTCGCTGGTGTGCTTCTTCGTCGGCACACGGGTGGTGGGCCGCCATGTCGAGCCGGTGGGGCGGCAGCCGCGGCGGCTCGCGGAGATGTGGCACGTGATGATCCGGGGGCTGGTGCCGGTCCCCCGGCGGGCGCGTTACCTGGCGCTGGTCAGTCAGCTGGAGCAGGAGTCGCGGGGCGGCTGAGCCCCGTACCGGGCGGTGGCGGGCGCGGACGCGGGTTCGTCGTGGCTGGTCGCGGTCCACGGCAAAGCCGCATATCGGAACAGCCCCGCGGCCCCGGGGTGGTTACAGTCGGCGCATGTCTCTCCGCGCGGATGTCATCCTCGGCAACGAACCCGGTTCCTTCCCGTACAGCGTGCTCGCCGATCGGCATCCCGCGATCATCCGGCAGGTGCGGGAGGCGTTTCCCTACGGCCCCGAGCAGCACCGCGCGCTCGACGCGCTGCTCGACAGCTGTACCAAGGGCGTGATCGAGCCGCTTCCGGGCGGGGCGTGGGCCGAGTGGGGCATCGACGCCTGCGTCGGCCGGTCCTGGTTCGACGTGCCGTGGCTGTGGTCCGAGAGCTACTTCTACCGGCGGCTTCTCGACGCCGTCGGATACTTCGGGGACGGGCCCTGGCGCGGGATCGACCCGTTCAGGCCCGCCAAGCTCGCCGAGCTCGAATCCGCCGAGACGGACCAGGAGTTGGAGGCGCTGGACGCGCTCGCCTCCCGGCCTGCCGAGGAGCGGGAGGCGGCCCTGCTGCACGGGTCGCTGTGGGGCAACCGGGCCGACCTCGGGTTCCGGCTGTCCGACGGGGGCGCCGAGGAACGAGCGGCCGTCGCGGACCTGGTCGCCGACGACAGCGACCGGCTGCGCTCCCTGCTCGACGGCGCCGGCACGCTCTGCCTGATCGCCGACAACGCCGGCCGGGAGCTGATTCCCGACCTGCTGCTCCTCGCCCACCTCCTCGAACAGGGCCGTGTCGAGCGGGCCGTTCTGCAGGTGAAGCCGTACCCGTACTACGTCTCCGACGCGACCACCACCGACGTGGTCGACGCGCTTCGCCGGCTCGTGCGGGCGCCGGGGGAGGCCTCGGTGTACGGACGCCGGTTGTGGGATGCCATGGCCGACGGGCGGCTCGACGTCCGGGCGCACGACTTCTCCTGTGCTCCGCTGCCGTACGCGGACATGCCCGACGACCTCCGTGCGGAGATCGGCGGGGCCGCGCTGACCGTCCTGAAGGGGGACCTCAACTACCGCCGTCTGGTGGGGGACCGGTGGTGGGCGCCGACCACGTCCTTCGCCGACGTAACCGCGTACTTCCCGGGTCCGGTCGCCGCCCTGCGCACACTGAAGTCCGATGTGATCACCGGGCTCGACGAGCGTACGGAGGCCGCGCTGGTCGCCGCGGAGGGGCAGCGCTGGCGGACCGGCGGGACCCGTGCGCTCATCCAGGTCCGGCCCTGAGGGGAGTTATGCTGCCGACTTGTACCGGTGGGCTGCCATACGTCCCGCCGACGGGCAGCGAAAGAGGACGTCATTGACCCCGCGGTACCTGAGCAACCCTGGGGAGCCCGTCTACGACGTGGACGCTCGGCGCTATCTCGACGTGACGGACGCCCGTGACGAGGCCGCCCTGCACGACGTGTTCACGGACATCTACCGCACCAACCGCTGGGGCTCCGACGAGACCCGGTCGGGACCGGGCTCCGAGCTTCAGCGGATGAAGCGGGTGATCACCCAACTCGGCATCCTCATCGAGGACCTGGGCATCCGGTCGGTGCTGGACGCGCCCTGTGGTGACTTCAACTGGATGCGGTACGTCGAACTGCACGGCGCCTCCTACCTCGGCGGCGACGTCGTCGCGGAACTCGTCGAGGCCAACCGCGCCCACCACGCCGGCCCCGGGCGGGAGTTCCAGCTGCTCGACTTCACGGCCCAGCCCGTGCCGCGCGTCGACCTCATCGTCTGCCGGGACGCCCTGGTGCACTTCTCCTACCAGCATGTGGTGGAGGCGCTGACCCGCTTCCGGGAGAGCGGTTCGCGCTATCTGCTCACCACCAGCTTCTCCCGGACGTCCGCCAACACCGACATCGTCACCGGCTGGTGGCGGCCCATCAACCTCCGGCTCGCTCCCTTCGGCCTGCCCGCACCGCTCCACGTCATCGGCGACGACGAGTCCGACGACTTCTACGACGACAAGGCGCTCGCGCTGTGGGACCTCGAGCAGATCCCGGCCCGCTTCCCGGGCTACGAACCGGCCGCCGCCGAGTCGGGATCGCTGGGCGGCTGATCCTGGGAGCGCAGGTGGGCGAGAGCCTGCTGAGCGGCCAGTGTCCTCGGGTGACGTAGGCCGAGAACCTCCTCACAGGCCTCCCGTACCTCCACGAACTCCGCCTCAGCCGCCGTGAGTTCACCCTTCAGGCACAACAGGTCGGCCAGGTTGTGGCGTACCGCGAGGGTTCCGGGGTGCCGTGGCCCCAGCGTCTCCACGCAGTCCGCGAGCACCGTGCGGTACTCCTCCTCCGCCTGCTCGACGCGCCCGCGCAGATGCAGGACGTGGGCGGCACCGTGCCGTACGGAGAGCGTGAGCAGGTGCTGTTCGCCCAGCACGGTACGGCGGGCCTCGTACACCTCCCTGAACTCCTGCTCCGCCGCCGCCAGTCGGCCCTGGTCCTTGAGGAGGTCGGCGAGGTTGTGGCGGACCGCGAGGGTGCCGGGGTGGCGGGGGCCGAGGGTGTCGACACAGTCCGCCAGGACCGTGCGGTACTCGGTCTCGGCCCGGTCGGTGCGGCCCCGCAGGTGCAGGACGTGGGCGGCGCCGTGCCGAACGGACAGGGTGAGCAGGTGCTGTTCGCCGAGCACTTCACGGCGCGCCGCGTACACCTCCCTGAACTCCGTCTCGGCAGCCTCCAGTTGGCCCCGCTCCATCAGCAGGTCGGCCAGGTTGTGCCGGACCGCCAGGGTGTGCGGGTGCATGTCGCCGAGCAGTCTGCGGCGGACCTCGAAGACCTCCCGGAACTCGGTCTCCGCGTCGCCCGGCCAGCCCCGGTCGCGCAGCACCGTGGCCAGACCGTGCCGGGCGGCCACGGTCTCCGGATGGTCCTCACCGGAGGTGTCGGCGCGCAGCGCGAGCACCGTACGGAACTCGTGCTCGGCCTCGGCCAGGAGGCCGCGGTCACGCAGGACGTCCGCGAGGTCATGGCGCACGGCGAGCGTGTTCGGGTGGCGCTCGCCCAGCACCTCGGCGCACTCCCGGTGCGTTTCCCGCAACTCCTGCTCCGCCTGCCGGAACATGCCGCGCTCGTGCAGCACCTGGGCCATCTCGTGGCGGGTGACCAGGGTGTCGGGGTGGCTCGCGCCGAGTGTCTCGCGGTAGGCGTCCAGGACGAGGCGGTAGTCCTCCTCGGCCTCCGCGAGCAGCCCCCGGTAGCGGGCCATCCAGGCCACGCCCTTGCGGGCCGCGAGGGTCTGGGGGTCGCGCTCGCCCAGCAGGACGCGGCGCGTGGCGTGGACCGCGCGGTACTCGGTCTCCGCCTCGACCGGACGCCCCCGGTCGCAGAGCAGGTTCGCCAGCGCGTACCGGGCGTCGGCGGTCTCGCCGGCCTCGTCACCGAACAGCGCCCGGGTGTCCTCGAGGACGGTACGCAGGAGCGACTCGGCCGCCGGGAGCCGCCCGCGCTGCTGGAGCAGGTGGGCGGCGGCGGACCGTACTTCGAGCGCGTCCGGGTCACGCGGTCCGCAGGCCAGCACGACCGGCTCGCACGCCTCCAGCACCTCCTCCGCCCGGTCCAGCCAGCCCCGCCGGAACAGGTGCCGGGCCCCGGCGGCCGCTGCCCTGAGCGCCTTCGAGACGAGCTCGTCGTCCGCCTCGTAGGGGTCGCCGATCAGGGCCAGCGGGGCGTCGCAGTGCGGCAGCAGCAGCCGCCAGCGCGGCCAGTCGCGCGGGTCGTCCTCGCTCAGCTCGGCGGTGGCGCAGACCACCAGGTCGGCGACGACGGCCGCGTACTCCCGCATGTGCTCGGCCAGGTCCCGCTGGAGCCGGCCCGCGTCCCGGACGAGCGGGTGCATCAGCAGGGTGCGCGTGTGGTCGTCGCCGCCGTGGGGGGTGTGCAGTTCGATCAACCCGAAGTCGGCCAGCGAGGTGAGCGCGGTGAACAGCTCCTGGGGCGTGACGCCGGGCAGCAGCGAGGAGGCCGCCAGCCGGTCGGGGCGCAACAGGCCGACGAGCGGGACGGGCGCCTCGCCCAGACAGCACAGCAACCGCATCAGCGGACGGGCCTGGGCGATGCCCCGCCGCTCCAGGAGGTCAAGGGACAGTTCCCAGGTACCGGTCACCGGGACGGAGTAGTCGCTGCCCGGCCGCCCGGGCGGGTTCTCGTCGAGGAGCGCGGTGAAGCGCACGTCGAGGGCCGCGCGATAGTCAGCGTACGTCCGCACGGTCGTCGTGCCCGGCCAGGCGGGGAAGGCCGAGGCAGCCGCGAGATGCGAGCCCGCGATCCGCAGGGCCAGCGGCAGCCCGCCGAGCCGCCGGGCCAGGTCCTGCGCGTCCTCGCGCGAACCGGCCCGCTCCCCGGCGAGATCCCACAGCACCTCGGCCGCGTCGGTCTCCTCCAGCGCGTCCACGGCGTGCAGGGTGGCCCACGGCCCCCAGGTGGCCGGGCTGCTGTCCCTGCTGGTGATCAGCACCAGACCGGGCAGCTCCGCGGCCGGCCGTACCCAGCCGGTGCCCTCCGCCAACCGGCCGTACGGGGCCAGGTGTTCGGGCTCGTCGGCGTTGTCCACCACCAGGAGCCACGGGCTCGCGGTGTCGCACAGCCGCCGCCACAGCAGATCCGTCGCGCTCGAACGCCCTGACCAGGCACGGTCGATGAGATCCGCGGGCGTGCCCAGCGCGGCCACCACCTCACGCATCCCGGCGCTCAGCGCGGCCGGGTTCTTCGCGGTCACCCACCACACGTCGACGTTCAGCGCGGCGGCGTACGCGGCGATCTCCAGGGCGACCGTCGTCTTGCCGCCACCGCCCATGCCGTGCAGCACCCGCACACCCGAAGTCGGCTTGCCCACCAGCTGTTTGAGCGTGTCCAGCAGTGACTCGCGGCCCCGCACCCGCCGGTCCAGGCGCCCCAGCGGAGGAGCGACGGTCAGCGCGCCGGGGGTGCGGGTCTCCAGGGCGGCCGGTTGCTGCTGGATCTGGATGAAGACCGGGCGGGCCACGCCGGAGAACTCCTGCACGAACTCGGTCAGCAGGTCGGACAACGCGGGGTCACGGGCCAGCAGACCGCGCAGGGTCGCGTCCCACTCGTCCCGCTGCTCCCGCAGGATGACCTGCTGCCGGGCCGCCGGAGCCGCCGTCAGCGCCGCCCGCGCCTCGTCCAGCCGCGCCACGTCCTCCCGCCGCAGGATCCGCGAGATCCGGTGCCGGGCCACCTGCCAGGCGTCCGTGGTCATCAGTCCGACCATCGTGCCCGCTGCGGCGGCAGCGGTCTGGGTGAACAACTCTGCCCCGAACATCGAGGACCCCCCTGTCGGCACACACCTCGACGGTTACGTCCGAACCCCTCTCCCGTCTTCAGGTTCTCATGTCACGCGGGAGGAAGGGGACTTGATCCCGAGGGATCCCGACGGAAGGGCGGCCAGGGATGACGGGCAGCCGTCGTCGTGTTGCCCCACATGCACCACCCCTGTCATCTCAACACCGAGGGGGACCCGCTGGTCCTGCTGTCCGCCGTGGCCGGAGCGACCACCCGGATCGGGCTGGTGACCAGCGTCCTGGTCCTGCCCCTGTACGACCCGGTCGTCGTCGCCCACCAGACCGCCACGCTCGACCGGCTCTCCCGCGGCCGGTTCACCCTCGGCGTGGGCACCGGCTGGGACGAGGCGGAGTTCGCTGCCGTCGGGACGCCGTTCGCCGGGCGGGGCCGCCGTACCGACGAACAGCTGGACGCCGTACGGACCTTGTGGCGCGGTCAGCAGTCGCGTGGCGGGGCCGAGGTGCGACTCGGGGTGCGGCCGCGCACGCCCGGTGGACCACCCGTGTGGGTCGGCGGCCACAGCGACGCGGCCCTGCGCCGGGCGCTGCGGTACGGCGACGCATGGCACGGTTCCGGTCTCGACGCGGCCGGACTCGCCCAGGTGCGGGGCCGGTTGGCCGAGTTCGGGAAGGAGGCAGGGCGGGATCCGGCCACCCCGCTGGAGCTGACGTCGGGCCAACTGCTCGTACCCCCGGGTTTCGAGGCCGCCGTACGACTGTCCGGGCGGCGCCTGTTGGGCGGAGCCGAACCGACCGCCGAGCGGGTGCGGCAGGAGCTCCGGCAGCTGGCCGACGGCGGGCTCGCCGCCTGCTCGCTGTGGCTGCCGGTCGCCGGCGAGGCACTGCCCGACGCGCTCGCCCGGGTCGCGGAGGAGGTTCTTTCGCGACTGTCCGGCGAGTGACGATTCGGCTGACCTTGATGTAGTGATCATGTCAATCAGTGGGTCATCATGCCCGGATGGCGGCGTTACGAGGGACGTTACAAGGGACCGTACGAGGGGTGCTTCGCGTCGGGTCACGGGCGTGGCCACGAACGGCATCACGGCCTAGGCGTTCGGGAAGCGGAAAGGCGGCCGCCGGTACGGCCGCCCTCGTGCTGGTGCTCACGGCCTGCGGTGGCGACGGGGGCTCCGCCTCCACCGACGGCGGGCGGGCGACGGTCAGGGTGGCCGCGCTTCCCCTGAGCGACTGCGCCATGCTCTACATCGCCCAGGAGCGCGGACTGTTCGAGAAGGAAGGCCTCGATGTCCGCGTCCAGCAGATCCAGCAGAGCCTCCAGGCGCTGCCCGCTCTGTCCAAGGGGCAGATCGACATGATCGCGAGTGCCAACTACGTCACCTACTTCCAGGCCCAGGACCAGGGCACCCTCGACATCCGTATCGTCGCCGAGGCGATCAGGGCCGCGCCGCGCATGATGGACGTCCTGGTGCCGAAGGACTCCGACATCAAGACCCTCGCCGACCTCGCGGGCAGGAAGGTCGCCGTCAACGTCCTCAACAACGTCCAGTCGTTGACCTTCAACGAGATCCTGGCGAAGCGGGGTGTCGGCGCGCCCGTCTACCGGCAGATCCCGTTCCCGCAGATGGGGGCCGCCCTGGACAAGGGGCAGGTCGACGCCGTACACGCGGTCGAGCCCTACGACAGCTCCATCCAGGACGAGTCGGGGGCCAGGGTGCTGGTGGACGCGGCGTCCGCGCCGGTCGCGTCGATCCCGCTCAGCGGTTACATCACGACGGAGAAGTACGCCGGGAAGAACGCCGACGCGCTCGCGCGGTTCCAACGGGCCCTCAAGGCCGCCGTGAAGCTCGCCGACGCGGACCCGTCCCTGGTGCGCGAGGTCCTGCCGACGTACACCAAGGTCACCAAAGAGCAGGCGCAGCAGATCGACCTGCCGGTGTATCCGGCGACCATGGACGGCACGCAGATCGCCCGGATCACCGGGCTCATGGAGAAACAGCACATGCTGAAGAAGCCGATAGATCCGACGACGTTGCTGGTGAAGTGAGGTTCGCTCCTCGTGGGTTGGCAGGTCGGGGCTTGAAAGGGCCGTGCCGGTGCGGTGGTTGAGGGGGCGTCAAGACCTGGGGCTCGGGCTCCTCGGGGTGTTGCTCGCCTTCGGTCTGTGTGAGGCGGTGAGCAGGGCGGGCCTGGTTCGCCGCAGTTATCTGCCGCCGGCCTCCGAAGTCCTCGCCCGCGCCGTCGCGTTGGCGGGCGACCCGGTCTTCCTCGACGGGATCGCAGTCACCCTGCGCGCCTGGGCACTGGGACTCGCCCTCGCTGTCGCCGTCGCCGTACCGTTCGGACTGCTGCTGGGCAGCGTGCCGCTCGTCGACGAGGCAGCCAGGGCGATCGTCGAACTGCTGCGACCGCTGCCGTCCGTCGCCCTCATCCCACTGGTCTCGCTGCTGCTCGGCTCCGGCACCGAGACCGAGGTCGCACTGATCACCTACGCCTCGGTGTGGCCGATCCTCTTCAACACCGTCTACGGCCTGGGTGAGACCGACCCCCTCGCCAAGGACACCCTGCGCGCCTTCGGCTTCGGACGCCTCACGGTCCTCCTGCGCGCCGAACTCCCCGCCACGGCCCCCTTCATCGCCGCCGGCATCCGTATCTCCGCCGCCGTCGCCCTCATCCTCGCCGTCGCCACGGAGATCCTCTCCGGCTTCGGGGAGGGCCTCGGCATCTTCATCGCCCAGGCGGGCCTCGCGACGGACGGTACGAAGGATGTTCTGGCGGGCGTGGTCTGGGCGGGGATGCTGGGGCTCGTCATCAACGGCGCACTGGTGTGGGGTGAGCGGCGCCTGTTCCCGTGGACGCCGGAGCACCGGGAGACCGCGAGGCAGGGGACGGGCCGATGAGCGGGACGACACCGCCCGGGGGAGACGGCCCCCAGGACGGGACGTCACCGGGATCGGGGCCGCTTCCGGGCCGGCCGGTGGAGCCGGGGACGCCTGAGCCGTACACGGGCCGGCCGGTGGAGCCGGGGACGCCTGAGCCGTACACGGGCCGGCCGGTGGAGCCGGGGACGCCTGAGCCGTGCACGGGCCGGCCGGTGGAGCCGGGGACGCCTGAGCCGTACACGGGCCGGCCGGTGGAGCCGGGGACGCCTGAGCCGTACACGGGCCGGCCGGTGGAGCCGGGGATGTCGAGGGTGTCCGGGTCGCTTCCGGACCGCTCGGGGGCGTCCGGGCCGCACCCGAAGCGGCCGTTGGAGCAGGTCGCACGTGTGCCGCATCCGAACCTCCCGCCGTCCGCCCCGTCGCCCGCGCCCCGCTCCCCGGCGGTCACCCACCCCGCCCTGCTCCGTTGGCCGGTCCTCGTCCTCGCCGTGGGCGTCTGGGAGTCGGCCGCCCGTGCCCACGGCAGCGTCTACTTCCCGCCCCCCGACCGCATCGCCCGCCACATCCACGACCTGTGGTTCGACGGGCCCGTCCGGCACCTCTTCCTCAGCGCGGCCGCCGTGGACGACATCCTGCCCAGCCTCGGCCGGATGACCGCGGGGTTCGCCCTCGCCGCCGTCGCCGGGGTGGTGCTCGGCGTCGCGGTCGGCCGCTCGCGGCGGGTGTACGCACTGTGCAACCCCGTCCTCCAGTTCGCCCGGGCCGTCCCGCCCCCCGCTCTGGTCCCGGTGTTCGTCGTGGTCTTCGCCTTCGGTACGCCCATGCAGATCGCGTCGATCGCCTTCAGCGCAGTGTGGCCCGTACTCATCAACACCGCGGCCGGCGTCCGCAACACCGACCCCCTGCGCCTCGACGTCGCCGAGGTGCTGCGCCTCAACACCGCCGAACGCCTGTGGTTCCTCGTCCTGCCCTCGGCCCTGCCCCGTATCTTCGCCGGACTGCGCCTGAGTCTTTCGCTCTCCCTGATCCTCATGGTGTTCTCGGAACTGCTGCCGGGCACCGCGAACGGCATCGGCTTCACGCTCACCGAGGCCCAGACCCGCTCCGACCTGCTCACCGTATGGGCGGCGCTGGTCCTGCTCGGCGTCCTCGGCCATCTGCTCAACACCGGTCTGCTGGCGGTCGAGAAACGGCTGACCGGCAAGGGGAGAGCCGTATGAGTCACACCACCCGACCCCTGGCAGAAGGGGAACAGGGGACCGACCGCGTCCTCCGGCTCTCCGCGGTCGGCCAGCACTACGGCGACCACCACGTCCTGCACGACATCACCCTCACCGTCCCCGCGGGCCAACTCCTGTGTGTCGTGGGCCCGTCCGGCTGCGGCAAGTCCACCCTGCTGCGCACCATCGCCGGCCTCCTCCCCGCACACGAGGGCACGGTCACCATCGGCGACGACCCGGTCGACGGTGTCCCCGACAGCCTGGCCGTCGTCTTCCAGGACTACGGCCGTTCCCTCTTCCCCTGGCTCACGGTCCGCGACAACGTCGCCCTGCCACTGCGCCGGCGCGGCCTCGCCCGGGCCGAACGGCGTGCCGAGGCCGACCGCATCCTCGACCGCGTCGGCCTGTCCGGCGCCGCCCGCCGCCACCCCTGGCAGCTGTCCGGCGGCATGCAGCAGCGCGTGGCCATCGCCCGCGCCCTCGTCTGCCGCCCCACCCTCCTGCTCATGGACGAACCCTTCGGTTCCCTCGACGCCCAGACCCGGGAGGACCTGGAGGACCTCCTCCTGGAAGTCCACCGCACCGACGGTACGACCATCGTGTTCGTCACCCACGACATCGACGAGAGCGTCTATGTCGGCGACCGTGTCGTCGTCCTCTCCCCGGGCCCCGGCTCGCGCATCGTCCTGGACCTGCCGGTCCGGCTTTCCGGGCGGCGGGACCAGATCGCCACCCGCGGACTGCCGGAGTTCGTCGGGCTGCGGGCGGAGGTGGGGCGGGCGGTCCGCGGTCAGGGCGGTCAGGAGATCTGAACGCCCTGCCACACCATCCGGTGGCCCGAGGCCTGCACCCGTCGTGCCGTTGCCCGCGAGGCGGTCCAGCGGGCCGTCGGGGGCCGGGCGCCCGCCGGAGGTTGCCGCTCCGCCCCCGGTATCAGCGCCTTGGACGGCAGGACGCGGGCCACACCGCGGACGGCCGGGAGCCGTGCCCGGTCCACGCCGAGGACGGCCGGGAGCCGCGCCTCTGAAGTCCGAGGTGTCGTATGCCGGATGCCCGGGGCGTGGGACCTCGGCGCAGGCAGGGGCCCGCGCCACCCCCAGCGTCACAAGTCCCCTCCGCAGTGCCCGGTTTCGGCCCTGATTCACGCGATGGTGTGATCATGTCCCGGGCTGTGGATGCCACTCGGGAGGCCTGGGTAGGGCCCGGCTCATGACGCAGCAGCCCTTCGAACTCCCGCACTTCTACATGCCGTATCCAGCGCGGCTGAACCCGCACGTCGACGAGGCCCGCGCCCACTCGACCGTGTGGGCGCGCGAGATGGGCATGCTGGAGGGGTCCGGGATCTGGGAGCAGTCCGATCTCGACGCGCACGACTACGGCCTGCTCTGCGCCTACACGCACCCCGACTGCGACGGCCCCGCGCTGTCGCTGATCACCGACTGGTACGTGTGGGTGTTCTTCTTCGACGACCACTTCCTGGAGACCTTCAAGCGCACCCAGGACCGCGCCGGCGGCAAGGCCTACCTCGACCGCCTGCCCCTGTTCATGCCGATGGACCTGTCGACGCCGATGCCCGAGCCGGAGAACCCGGTCGAGGCGGGCCTCGCCGACCTGTGGACGCGCACCGTGCCGTCGATGTCCGGCGACTGGCGCCGCCGCTTCGCCGTCGCCACCGAGCACCTGCTCAACGAGTCCCTGTGGGAGCTGTCCAACATCAACGAGGGGCGGATCGCCAATCCCGTCGAGTACATCGAGATGCGCCGCAAGGTCGGCGGCGCCCCCTGGTCCGCCGGTCTCGTGGAGTACGCGACCGCCGAGGTCCCCGCCTCCGTCGCCGGATCGAGGCCGCTGAGGGTCCTGATGGAGACGTTCTCCGACGCCGTGCACCTGCGCAACGACCTGTTCTCCTACCAGCGCGAGGTCGAGGACGAGGGCGAGCTCAGCAACGGCGTGCTCGTCCTGGAGACGTTCTTCGGCTGCACCACCCAGGAGGCCGCCGACACCGTCAACGACGTCCTCACCTCCCGTCTCCACCAGTTCGAGCACACCGCCCTCACCGAGGTCCCCGCGGTCGCCCTGGAGGCGGGTCTCTCGCCGACCGAGGCGGTCGCCGTCGCCAAGTACACGCAAGGACTCCAGGACTGGCAGTCCGGCGGCCACGAATGGCACATGCGCTCCAGCCGGTACATGAACGCCCGCGCGCAGACGGCCAAGCCGTGGCACGGGCTGACCGGCGCGGGTACCTCCGCCGCCGACGTGGGCGCCCTGCTCGCCGCGGCCGGCGCCGAGCGGCTGCGCGCCTACACGCACGTGCCCTTCCAGAAGGTCGGCCCGTCCCTGCTGCCCGACTTCTCCATGCCGTTCGCGGTGGAACACAGCCCCCACCTGCCCGGCGCCCGGCCCCGCCTCCTCGAGTGGGCATACCGCATGGGCATGCTCCAGGAGGGCGTCTGGGACGAGGACAAGCTCGCCGCGGCCGACCTCCCTCTGTGCTCCGCGGGCATCGACCCGGACGCGAGCCCCGAGGCCCTCGACCTCAGCTCGCACTGGCTCGCTTGGGGAACCTACGGCGACGACTACTACCCCCTGGTCTACGGCGGCCGCCGCGACCTGGCCGCCGCCCGCCTCACCACCCAGCGACTGTCGGACTGCATGCCGCTCGACGGCGAACAGAGCCTGGTCCCCGTCAACGCCATGGAACGCGGCCTGATCGACCTCTGGGCCGACACCACCGCGGAGATGACCCCCGAGCAGCGACGCACCCTCAAGGACTCCGTGAACGTGATGACCGAGAGCTGGGTGTGGGAGGTGAGCAACCAGCTCCAGAACCGCATCCCGGACCCCGTCGACTACCTCGAGATGCGCCGCGCCACCTTCGGCTCCGACCTCACCATGAGCATGTGCCGGATGGGTCACGGGCCCTCTGTCCCGCCGGAGGTCTACCGCAGCGGGCCGGTGCGGTCGCTGGAGAACGCCGCCGTCGACTACGCGTGCCTGCTCAACGACGTCTTCTCGTACCAGAAGGAGATCGAGTACGAGGGCGAGATCCACAACGCCATCCTCGTCGTGCAGAACTTCTTCGGCATCGACTACCCGACCGGCCTCCGTGTCGTCCACGACCTGATGACCCAGCGCATGCAGCAGTTCGAACATGTCGCCGCACACGAACTGCCCGTCGTGTACGACGACTTCGGGCTCTCGGAGGAGGCACGCGAGGTGATGCGCGGCTACGTCCAGGACCTCCAGCACTGGATGGCGGGCATCCTGCACTGGCACCGCACGGTCGACCGCTACAAGTCCGAACACCTGGCCGCCCGCACCCACGGCTTCCTCCCGGACCGCCCACCGGCCCTCCCCGTGGCGGGCTGACGCCGAACCCTCCTCACGCCGGGCCGAGCCCGGGAGAGCACGTCACAGAACGTAGCGGCGCCCGTCGGTAACGGGACGGCGTTGTTCCGTATGCGGTTTCCCAACCTTCTCGTCCGGAATGGGGCATTCAGGGAACTTCGGTGGGGTCTCAGGAGTCTGACGAGGTACGGGAAACAGTCAGCAGAACACACGGGGGTGTTCAGACCTTGACCGAGATCATCGACAGGATCACCGAGAGCGACCAGGGCCGACCGGAAGCGGAGCCGGCGGCGCCGGGCGAGCTGACGCCGTACGTCGCGCCGCTGCCCGTCCCGCCCGTCCTGCGTCCCGCCTCGGGTGACGTGCTGCGCGAGACGGAGATCGCCCTGCGCCCGACCTGGGTGCGCCTGCACCCGCAACTGCCGCCGACCCTGATGTGGGGGTACGACGGCCAGGTGCCGGGCCCCACCATCGAGGTGCGGCGCGGAGAGCGCGTCCGCATCGCCTGGACCAACCGCATCCCGAAGGGCAGCGAGTACCCGGTCACCTCGGTCGAGGTGCTGCCGCCTGCCTCGCCGACCCTGCCGGGCCGCGAGGGCGCCGAGCCCAACAAGGACGTCGCCGCCCTGCCCGCCTGGTCGGTGACCCACCTGCACGGCGCGCAGACGGGCGGCGGCAACGACGGCTGGGCGGACAACGCGGTCGGCTTCGGCGACGCCCAGCTCTCCGAGTACCCGAACGACCACCAGGCGGTGCAGTGGTGGTACCACGACCACGCCATGAACATCACCCGGTGGAACGTGATGGCGGGCCTGTACGGCACCTACCTCGTCCGCGACGACGAGGAGGACGCGCTCCACCTGCCGTGCGGCGAGCGGGAGATCCCGCTGCTGCTCGCCGACCGCAACCTCGACACCGACGAGGACGGCCGGCTCAACGGACGCCTGCTGCACAAGACGCTCATCGTCCAGCAGCAGAACCCGGAGACGGGCAAGCCGGTCACCATCCCCTTCGCCGGGCCGTACACCACGGTCAACGGCCGTATCTGGCCGTACGCGGAGGTGGAGGCCGGCTGGTACCGCTTCCGGCTGGTCAACGCGTCGAACGCGCGCATCTACGACCTCGTCCTGCTCGACGAGGACGACAACCCGGTGCCCGGGACCGTCCACCAGATCGGCAGCGACGGCGGGCTGCTGCCGCGTCCGGTGCCGATCGACTTCGCCGGGGCGCTGCCCACGCTGACCGCGGCACCCGCCGAGCGCTTCGACCTGCTCGTCGACTTCCGCGCCTTCGCCGGCCGTACGCTCCGCCTGGTCAACAAGGGGCCGAACCAGCCCGCGGGTGTGCCCGACCCGGCGGGCGGCGTCCGCTATCCGGCGGTCATGGAGTTCCGGGTCCAGGAGACCTGCGGGACCGACACCTTCGAGCTGCCCGAGGTGCTCTCCGGCTCCTTCCGCCGGTACACGCACGACATCCCGCACGGCCACCGCCTGATCGTGCTCACCCCGCCCGGCACCAAGGGCTCGGGCGGGCACCCCGAGATCTGGGAGATGACGGAGATCGAGGACGCGGGCGGCATCCAGTTCCCGGCCGACGGCGTCATCCAGGTCACCGGTGCCGACGGCACTACCAAGACGTACCGGCGCACGGCACGCACGTTCAACGACGGCCTGGGCTTCACCATCGCCGAGGGCAGCCACGAACAGTGGAGCTTCCTCAACCTCGCGCCGATCCCGCACCCGATGCACATCCACCTGGCCGACTTCCAGGCTCTCAGCCGGGATCCGTACGTGGTGACGGGCTTCGACGCGACGGTGGGCGGCACCCGCACCCCGCTCACCTTCGACCCGTCCAGGACGATCCCGCTGGCGCCCAACGAGCTGGGCTACAAGGACGTCTACCGGGTTCCGGGGAGTCAGATGCTCCGCATCATGGGGAAGTTCGACGGGGCGTACGGCCGCTTCATGTACCACTGCCACTTCCTGGAGCACGAGGACATGGGCATGATGCGCCCCTTCGTCGTCATGCCCCCGGAGGCGCTGAAGTTCGACCACGGCGGGGCCCACGGCGGCCACGGCGAGGGGCACACGGGCTGAGGCCCGCCGCGCGCGGCGCGGGTCACACGGACTGACGCGCCCTGCGCCGGGCGTGCTCCACCGCGGCTCGTGCCAGCGCCCGGACGACCGGGTGCGGGCGCGAGCCGTCGCCGGACAGCTCCGGCTGGAACAGCGTGGCCAGGAAGAAGGGGTGGCCCGGAAGTTCGACGATCCGGACATGGCCGTCCTCGTCGTGCCCGGAGAAGCGCAGACCGTGGGCGCGCAGGATGTCCAGATGGCGGGAGGGGCCGTAGGCACAGAAATAGCGCTCCACGGTCCGCTCGGAGCCGATCACCGACCGGGCCAGTGAGCCGGGTTCGACGTTCACCACGCCCTCGTGGCCGGCGAGGGAACAGGTCAGCGGCTCGATGAGGAGGTCGTCGGCGTCCGGGTCGTTCTCGGCGTGTGCGACCCGGGTCAGCCCGCAGACGTCACGGGCGTACTCCAGCAGCGCGTGCTGGAACCCGCCGCACGTGCCGAGGAAGGGAATGCCCGCCTCGCGCGCCGTGCGGATCGCCGCGAGGGCTCCTGCCTCGCTGCGGTAGGGGCTGCCGGGCACCACCCACACCGCGTCGAACCCGCGCATGGAGTCGGCGTCCCCGGCGTCCGTGGACGGGATCCAGTACGCGTCGAGCACAAGGCGCTCACCCTCGACGAGGGCGGCCAGCAGGCCGGGGATGCGGGTGTGTGACACCACGTTGGGGGAGCGGTCGCCGACCAGGGCGATCCGGGCGGTCCGTGCCGTGTTCGTCGTCATGCCGTCATCCTGGAGGCCGCTCGAGGATCGCGTCCAACGATGATTACTGCACGCTCGATAAGCAGTTCTGATGTGATGCTGAGTGCATGGATCCGCACCTTCTGCGCACCTACGTCACCGTCGCCCGCCTCGCCTCCTTCTCGGCGGCCGCCCGCGAGCTCGGCTACACCCAGTCGGCGGTGTCCCAGCACATCGCGGCGCTCGAACAGGACCTCGGCGCGCCGCTGCTCATGCGCCGCCCCGTCGCTCCCACGGCGGCCGGTGCCCGGCTTCTCGAACACGCCCAACCGCTGCTGCTGCGCCTGGACGCGGCCCGCGCGGACGTCGCCAGGCTGGCGGCCGCGCCCGCACACGGACTGACCCTCGCAGTGGCTCCCACCGCGCTCGGACCGAGGACCCTCGCCGCCCTCCCGGCAGCGGGCGTGACCCTGCGGGTGACGGCCCGCGACGAGGTCCCCGCCGCCGTGGCCACCGGTACGGCCGACATCGGGCTGACCGATGGCCTGGCCGCCCCCAGCGACCCGCTGAGGCTCCCCGACGTGGCCCCGCTCACCACGCACGGCATCGGGGAGGAGCCCGTGTGCGTCCTGCTGCCGGACGCCCATCCGCTGGCCGGGCGCACCGGGCTGGACCTCGGAGACCTGGCCGACGCCCGCTGGATCGACGCCGCTGACACGGCCCTGCCGTTGTCCCAGCTCCGCGCCGCGAACGGCGGTCACGGTTTCCGGGCCGCCCTGCGCTACGAGGGCACCGATGTGAGCGTCCTGACCGCCCTCGCCGCCGCGGGGCACGGTCTGGCCCTGCTGCCCAGGTCCGCGACGGCCGGGGTGCCGGGCACCGTCGCCGTGCCCGTCACCCGTCCGAGGGTCGTGCACCGGACGGAACTGGTGTACGCGGGCTCACCGGACGGGGCGGCGGCGGACTTCGTCGACCTGCTGGTTCCGGACGCTTCCCGTTCCTGACCGGACGTCAGTCTCACTCGTTCGTGGCTCGTCGCGCGCCGGTGCGCCGGGTAGGCACCAGACGGTGGTGATCCAGCCGGAGGCGATCCATGGAACAGACTGCGTTGCGCCCCAAGCCGATGCCCGGTCAGGAGTCCGGCGGCGGCCGGAAGCCCGGCCCCGCCCGGCGCCCGCACGCCGCGCGCCGACGTGGGCGCCGGCTCACGACCCTGCTGTTCGGTCTCTTCGTCGCCGCCGTCCTGGTGCTGTCGGGGGTGGGCCTCGGGACGGTGGGCGCCACGGTGATCGGCATGAACAAACTGGCCGAACTCCGGCAACGGGCGGGATCGCCCCCCGGCGGCCCGTCGGCCTCGGCACGCCCGAGCCACGCCCCGTCCTCCGTGAGGCCGACGACCGCCCCGTCGCCGGTGCCCGCCGCCGCGACCCTGGGCCTGGAGGCCGTCGACGCCGAGAAGGCCGGGGCCCTGGTGGTCGGCGTCCACGTCCCGGGCCCGGGCTACACGGCAGGCCTGGTCCGGGGCGACGTACTCCTCGCCCTCGGCCGGACCCGTATCGACACGGCCGACGACCTCGCACGAGCCGTCGCCGACGCCCGCCCCGGACGCGAGCTCGTCCTGACGGTCCGGCACCGCAGCGGCGGGTACCAGCAACTGACGGCGGTACCGGGTGTGGTCACGTGAACGTCCTCGGCGTCACGACGGGCCCGGTTCCATCAGGACGCCTCATGGGCCAGGGTGTCGGGGCCGCCACCGGCATGACCGGCGGTCACCGTGGCCAGCTTCGTCCGGATGGTGTCGGCCTCCGGCATGCCGTGTTCGGTGTAGAGGGCGAGCGCACGTTCGTAGTGGTGGACGGCGAGGACGGCGTCGGCGAGCGTGTGGTGGGCTTCGGCCAGTCCGCCGTGGGCGTGGGCCTGTTCGCCCGGGTTGCCGATGTCCTCGGCGATGGTGAGGGCGTCCGTGTGGTGGGTGACGGCGTCGGTGGGGCGGCCCCCGGCCCGGGCGGCTTCGCCGAGGCCGTTGAGCGCCCTCGCCTCACCGTACCGGTCGCCGTTCTGGCGGTAGAGGGCGAGCGCCTGCCGGTGGCACTGCACGGCCTCCGCGTGCCGGTCGCATCGTGAGCGCACGACGCCCAGGCCGTGCAGTGCCCCGGCCTCGCCGTAGCTGTCGCCGACCTCGTGGATCAGCGTGAGGGCCTGCTCCAGGTGGTCGGCGGCCGGGTCGAGCCGGCTGAGCCGCGTCTCGACCGTGCCGAGGTCCATGAGTGCGTGTGCCTCCAGGTACCGGTTTCCGGTCCGGCGCAGCAGGGTCAGGGACTCCTGGAGACGGTCGGCGGCCTGGCCGTAGCGGCCCAACTGGACCTCGACGTGGGCGAGGTTCTTGAGGGCGATCGACTCGCCCGACCTGTCGTCGATGCTCCGGTGCAGCACCAGTGCCTGTTCGAGGTACTCGACGGCCGACAGGAAGTTGCCCAGGCGTTCGTCGACGAGGCCGAGGTTGACCAGGGCACGGGCCTGGCCGGTGGGGTCACCGGCCTTCCGGAACAGTGCCAGCGACTCCTCGATGTGCCGGCGTGCCGGCTCGTGCCGGGCCAGTTGATAGTGGGCGGTGCCGATCCCGAGCAGGGCCCGGGCCTCGCCCGCCGGGTCGGCGATCAGGCGGGCGGCGTCCCGGGCGTGGCCGTGGATCGTGAGGCCGTCGGTGTGGTGGCCGCTGATGAGGTGGCGGTACAGGGTCTGCGAGAGCCTGATGGCATGGGTGGGCCGGCCGTGGGCGGCGGTGTGGGCGGACATCGCCGTCAGACAGGCGCGCTCGGTGTCCAGCCAGGCGCGTGCGGCGTCGGGGTCGGACAGGTCGGGCACGGGTGTGGTGGTCCGGGGAGGGGCGGGCCGCAGGTGGGCCTCGGCCGGGTGCAGGCGGTCCATGGCGGCGGCCGCGGCGGCGAGGTAGTGGTCGAAGAGCCGGTCCAGTGCCGCCTCGCGGGCCTCCGGCGCATCCTGGGCCGTGGCGAGGCCGGCGGCGTAGGCGCGCAGCAGGTCGTGCAGGCCGTACCGGGTGGCGTCCATGTGCTGGACCAGATGGGCGCGGGCGAGGATGTGCAGGTCGCGGCGTGCGTCCGCCAGGTCGCTGCCGGTCAGCGCGGCCGTGGCGTGCGCGTCGAGGTCCGGGCCGGGGTGCAGGCCGAGTTGCCGGAACGTACGCGCCGCGTCGGCCGGTAACTGCCGTAGCGACCAGGAGAACACCGTGACGACGGCGGTCCGGGGGTCGCCGTCGGCGTCGAGCAGGTACAACCGCCGCTGATGGTCGGCGAGTTCGGCGGTGAGGTCGGTCAGCGGCGTGCCGGGGCGCGCGGCGGCGAGCTCCGCGGCGACCCGCAGTGCCAGGGGCAGCCGGGCGCACTGCGCGGCGAGGGTGTCCACGGCGCCGGGCTCGGCCTCGGCGCGGGGGCCGATGAGTCGGCGCAGCAGGGTACGGGCCGCGTCGGCGGACAGCAGATCGAGGTCGAGGCGGTGGGCGCCCTCCCGCGCGACCAGTCCGGCCAGGCTGTCGCGGCTCGTCACCAGCACCGCGCAGGAGCCGGTGCCGGGCAGCAGGGGACGGACCTGCTCGACGGTGGCGGCGTTGTCGAGCACGATCAGCATGCGCCGGCCCGCGACCTCGGTGCGGTAGCGCGCCGCCCGGTCGTCCGTCTCCAGCGGGATGTCCTGCCCGTGCACCCCGAGCGCGGTCAGGAAGCGGGCCAGCGCGTCGGGGGCGGTCATCGGTCGCTCGGGGTCGTAGCCGCGCAGGTTCACGTACAACTGACCGTCGGGGAAGCGGTCCCGGGCCCGGTGTGCCCAGTGCACCGCCAGGGCTGTCTTGCCCACGCCCGCCGTCCCGGACACCGCCGAGACGACCACCGTGGTCGGCCGTTCCTCGCTCACGACCAGGACCTTCTCCAGTCGGGCCAGTTCGTTCTCGCGACCGGTGAACCCGGCTGCTTCCAGGGGGAGTTGGGCGGGGACGACGGCCTTGGCGCGCTCGGCGCCGGCCCTGAACGGCAGCCGCGGGGAATCCTTCCCGCTCAGGAGCTCCTGGTGCGCGCGCCGGGCCTCCGCCCCAGGGGCGGTGCCGAGTTCGTCGGCCAGCCGCTTGCGCAGGGCGGCGTAGCAGGCGAGGGCCTCCGGGGCACGCCCGGCGGCGTGCAGCGCCCGCATCAGCGCCACCGCCAGCGGCTCGACCAGCGGGTGCTCGCCGACGAGGAGGGACAGCGTGTCGATCACCACGAGATGGCCGCCCACGCGGAGTTCGGCGTCCGCCCAGGCGAGAACGGCGTCGACGTACTGGTTCAGCCAGCTCTCCCGGGTACGCGCCGCCCACTCACCGGGCAGCCCGGCCAGTGGCGTGCCCTGCCACAGGGCCGTCGCCTCCCGCAACCTCAACACCCTTGCCGTGTCGGATGGTTCGGCCTGACGGGCCCGCGCGACCAGGTCCCGGAAGCGGTGCGCATCGACCAGGTCCGGCGCGATGTCGAGCCGATAGCCGGCCGGGCCGCGCATCAACGCCGGTGCTGTGGGCGGGACTTCGGAGCTGCCGGAGAGCTGCGGGGCGGTGTCCGCGAGGATCCGGCGGATGCGGGCGATGTGGGCGTAGAGAGTGGCGCGCACCTGTGCGGGCGGGTCCTCGCCCCAGACCCGGTCGATCAGTGTCTCGGCCGGTACCCAGCGTCCCGCGTCCACCAACAGCGCTGCCAGGACCGTACGCCGCTTGGCGGGGCCCAGTTCGACGGGGTGGCCGGACACCCATAACTCCACGGGCCCCAGCAGCCGAAATCCGGTCACGCCGTCTCCACCGCCCCACACCGTGAGCTTCACGATTTCTCCACCGGGCGCCACCCAACCACCTGCCCACCTGCGGGACAAGGTTTACGCAAGCTCCCCGGCAACCTCCTCGCGGCACCTTGTGCATGGCAACTCGCTCGCACCACGGACGACTTCCGTCCCGTGGGCGGCGCCCCGAGTGATGGAGGAACACGAGAATGAAGCGGATCCTGGCAAGGGCCGGCATCGCCCTGGGAGGCGTGGCACTGGCCACCACCGGCGCGTTCGTCACCGCGGCCCCCGCGAGCGCGGCACTGTCGGACTGTCCCTCCGGTGGGCTGTGCGCCTACCTCGGCGTCAACGGCTCGGGCGACCCCGGCGTGGTCTACGGCGACAACACCAACCTCCTGCAGTACAACAAGTTCAACAACGCCGAGTCGCTGTACAACAACGGCAACAACTGCAACGTGCGCATCTACTCCGGCACGGGCTACACGGGTTCCAGCTACGTCCTCGCCAAGGGCTACTACAACGGCTCCCTGGCGAACACCGTGTGGTGGCACAACGTCGCCTCCAACGACTGGTGCGTGTGAACACAGCCACGGCGCGACGGACACTGCTCGCGGTGCTCCTTGTGCTGACCGCGGCCGGCTGCTCCCGCCAGGAGCAGCCCGGCCGCGGGCCCGCAGCGCTCGACGTCCGGCCCCTGTCGGGCGTCACCGCGTCCAGCCACGCCGACGCCGTACGTCTGTACGACCGTGAGGAACGAGCCGTCGCCGCCTGTATGGGCGCCCGCGGCCAGACATACACGCCGCAACCCCGTACCGCGTCCGCGCGGGGTGAGGAGACCAACCCGTACGGGCTGCTGACCGTAAAGAAAGCGACCCAGGACGGGTACGGCATCGTCGGCGAGTACCTCTACCGACGGGCCACGCCCGTCCCGGCCGCCGAACCCCACCGGGCGGCCTGGCAGCGGGCCCTGACCGGTACCCCGGCGCACCGGGTGAGCCTGCGGCTGCCCGACGGCGTCAGCCTGGCGTACTCCACCGACGGCTGTGTCGCCCGGGCCCGCACCGAGCTGTACGGGGCGGACTGGAACACGGTCGAACCCCTCACCGCAGGACTGGTCAACCGTGTCCTCGGCGCTGTGGAAAAGGATTCCAAGTACCTCTCCGCCGTGGGCCGTTGGTCCTCGTGCATGACGAAGGCGGGGCACCCGGCGAAGGACCTCCAGGCTCCCCGGCAGGCCGTCGACTCCCGCCTGCGCACAGCCGCCTCGGACGAGAAGGCCCTGCGCGCACTCGGCAGCGACGAGATCCGCACCGCCCGAGCCGACGCGCTGTGCCAGCTGGAGACGGGACTGTCCGAAGCCGTCCGGGACGTCCAACAGGCGGTTGAGAAGCGTCTGTTGACGGCAGCCGACAGAAAAACCGTGGCGAGCTACGTGACGGACCGGCGCAGGGCACTGGCCACCGCCACCGCGTGAACCGCCGGTCTCCGCGGAGGCCGGCGTTCCCGCATGCCCGGAGGCGTTCGGCCGACCCGTCGCCCGTGGAGAAGCCGCAGATCCGGACCCGGGTCCACCTGATCGTCGGCGATCGCGGCACCCACGAGGCTCCCGCGCTCAGGGCCAGGCCGGCCTGCATCCCCGGTCGAGCTGCACCGCGCCCCGACCGGCTCTTCTCGGATCACATCCGGACCGACCACCCCTGGCAGTTCCTCCGGACCAGGACCGTCGAACAGGTCATCGACCCCCTCGCCGCTTCCGCCGGCGGATCTCCGGTACAGGACGCCCGCGCACGGGCCGCACCGCGTCCGGTCGGGCAGCGATCCCAGCTCTCCGGGCCGGCACCATCGACGTACGCGACCTGGAGAACGTACCGCTGCCCGTGGCTCGGCAGCAGACCGCGCGGCAGTGCCGGTGGGATCATGATCAGGACCACGCCCGGCGTGCCGGACTCCGTGGACATCATGTTCTTCGACGCGCGTCCGAAAGTCGTGTCGATCGGCTCGCGCGCCCCCCGCCGTCCGGGCAGGATGCTGCCCACAGACCTTCGTCCGCCCCGGGAGGCCCGCATGACCGGCACCGCAGCGCCCTTCGCCGCCGACGACTACAAGGCCCGCATGGAGCGCGCGGTGCGGTCGGCGGCCGAGGCCGGGCTCGCGGCTCTCCTGGTGGCCCCCGGGCCGGACCTCGTGTGGCTCACCGGTTACGCGCCGACCGCGGCCACCGAACGGCTCACCCTGCTGGTCCTCGCCCCCGGCCAGGACCCCGTCCTCGTCGTCCCCACCCTGGAGGCCCCGGACGCCGCCAGGGCAGCCGGGGCGAGCGCCCTGACCCTGCGGGACTGGACCGACGGCAAGGACCCCTACGCCGCCACGGCCACCCTCCTGGACGCCGCCGGCCGTTTCGGCATCAGCGACAACGCCTGGGCCATGCACCTGCTGGGCCTGCAGAAAGCACTGCCCGGCAGCTCGTACGCCTCTCTGACCGAGGCCCTGCCGATGCTCCGTGCCGTCAAGGACACGGCCGAACTGGAACTGCTGGCCGCCGCGGGCGCGGCCGCGGACGCGACGTTCGAGGAGATCCGGAAGGTTCCCTTCGGCGGCCGCCGGGAGTCCGAGGTGGCCGCCGACCTGGCGGACCTGCTGCGCCGGTTCGGCCACTCCCAGGTCGACTTCACCATCGTCGCCTCGGGGCCGAACGGCGCCAACCCGCACCACGAGGTGGGCGACCGGATCATCGAACGCGGCGACATGGTCGTGCTCGACTTCGGCGGCCTCAAGGACGGCTACGGCTCCGACACCTCCCGCACGGTGCACGTCGGCGAGCCCACCGAAGAGGAACGCCGGGTGCACGACCTGGTGCGCGCGGCACAGGAGGCGGGCTTCCGTGCCGTACGGCCCGGAGTGCCGTGCCAGGAGGTCGACCGGGCCGCCCGTGCGGTCATCGCCGACGCCGGGTACGGCGACCGCTTCATCCACCGCACCGGGCACGGCATCGGCGTCACCACGCACGAACCGCCCTACATGATCGAGGGCGAGGAGCAGCCCCTCGTCCCGGGCATGTGCTTCTCCGTGGAGCCGGGCGTCTATCTCCCGGGCCGTTTCGGGGTCCGTATCGAGGACATCGTCACGGTCACCGAGGACGGCGGCCGCAGGCTCAACGACACGACTCGCGAGATGGTCATAGTGGACTGACCCGGCCCACGAGCCCACCATCCCTCCAGTGACTACGGCGCGACCATGACCCAGGCACCGACACCCACCGCGGACACGGTCCGCAGACTGGTCCGTTCCCTGCTCAAGGACAGCACGTTCGGCGCGGCCGGCACGGGCGGACCCGAGATCCGGCCCGTCGCCGAGGCCGACGAGCACTCCACGTGGTGGGTCGGTACCCGCCATGTGCTGCGCCTGGCCCACGACCGGGAGGCCTCCGCCCGCAGGCGCCGCGAGCTGCGCCTGCGCGACGCGGTACGCGCGCACCTGCCGGTCGCCGTGCCCATGAGCGTCGCCTACGGCGAGTGGGCGCCGGGGCTGGCCTACACCCTGGACACCAGGGTGCCCGGCGGCTCGGCGGAGGAGCACGACGTGTCCGCCGTCGGCGAGGCCGACCTGGCCGGGCTGCTCACGGGACTGCGTGAGGTGCCGGTACGGCAGGCGGAGGCGCTCGGCGTACCGCGCGTCGCCCCGCGCTCCCTGGAGTCGCTGCGCCGCGAGGCCGGCCGGGCCGTCGAACGCCTGGGCAAGGCCGACGAGTTCGACCCGGCCCGGCTCCAGCAGCTCGCCTCGCCGGCCGCGGTCCAGCTCGCCGCGCAACCCGGCAGCGCGGTCCTCGTGCACCACGCCCTGACCGGCGAACACCTCGTGGTCAGCGCCGACGGCCGGGTGCGGGGCGTCCTCGACTGGACCGACGCGGTCGTCGGGGACCCCGCCGAGGACATCGCGGGCCTCGCCCTCGCCGTCGGCTCGCCCGCCGCGGTCCGCGCCGCCACCCTGGCCGGTTACGGCGCCCGCCCCTGCCTGCGGGGCCTCTGGCTGGCCCGCTGCGACACCGCGATCCGTCTTGCCGCGGGTCTGGAGGGCCGCGAGGGCGCTTCGCTGAGCCTGCTGAGGACCCGCCTCGCACGCGCCTGGGAGGCGATCCTGCTGGAACGGGTCACCGAGCTGCGGGACGAGCCGGACGACACGGAGGTGTAGGCGCTCCACCTGGTCTTTTCCACCCTCCCTCCACCCCTGGGCCGAGGCGCCCGACCGCACCCGCGCCGGATAGTCGAAGCATGACGATCTCCGACTGGCTCATCGATGTGGCGCTCCTCCTCGTGGTCTTCCGGCAGCTGCGCGAGGAGAGACTGACCCTCCGTACGGTCCTGCTGCCGCTCGCGCTGATCACCTGGGCCGGGGCCACCTACCTGCACCACATCCCCACCGCGGGCCATGACCTGCTGCTGGTCGGCCTGTTCGCCGGGATCGGCGTCGCCTTCGGCCTGGCAGGGGGCCTGATCACCCGGGTGCGGTTCGCCGACGGGCACATACGGGTCAAGGCGACCCTGGGCGCGGCGGCTCTGTGGGTGGTCAGCATGGGCTTCCGCCTCGGTTTCGCGGTCTGGTCCTCCCACGCCTCCGGTGGGGCCTTCGTGGCCCGCTTCTCCGCCGATCACGACATCACCAGTGAGCAGGCATGGGTGGCCGCCCTGGTCCTCATGGCCTTCGGCGAGGTCATCGTCCGCCTGGGCGTGATCGTCGTCCGCGGTCTGCGCACACGTGCCCGCCACCAGGGACCGGCCGCCCTGCCCGCCCTCGCGTGAGCCGGGGAGGAAAGGGGGCTCGTCGGATCACGCCTGCAGCAGCACCACGCACGACTCCCCGGGCACATGCAGCACCCCGCCCGCGCCCGGGGCCTCCACGGGCTCCCAGGCCGCCAGGACGCGGGCCTCGCGGGGCCCCAGGGGGATGGCGGCGGGCGACTTGGCGAGGTTCACGGCCACCCGGACGTCCCCGCGGCGGAAGGCGAGCCAGCGCTGGTCCTCGTCGTGGGCGACCTTGGTGTCGGCGAGGTCGGGGTCGGTGAGATCCGGCTGTTCGTGGCGCAGCGCCAGGAGCCGGCGGTACCAGGCCAGCACCCGCGCGTGGGGTTCCCGTTCGAGTTCGGACCAGTCGAGGCACGAGCGGTCACGGGTCGCCGGGTCCTGCGGGTCGGGCACATCCTCCTCGGCCCAGCCGTGCTCCGCGAACTCCCTCCGCCTGCCCCGCCGTACGGCCTCCGCGAGTTCGGGATCGGTGTGGTCGGTGAAGAACTGCCAGGGTGTGCCCGCCGCCCACTCCTCACCCATGAACAGCATCGGCGTGAAGGGCGCGGTCAGGGTGAGCGCCGCCGCACAGGCCACCAGGCCGGGGGAGAGCGACGCGGCCAGCCGGTCGCCCTGAGCGCGGTTGCCGACCTGGTCGTGGGTCTGGGAGTAGCCGAGCAGCCGGTGCGCCGCCACGCGCGTACGGTCCAGCGGGCGCCCGTGGGCCCGGCCTCGGAAGCTGGAGTAGGTGCCGTCGTGGAAGTAGCCGCCGGTGAGCGTCTTGGCGAGGGCGGCGAGGGGTGCGCGGCCGAAGTCGGCGTAGTAGCCCTGGGCCTCGCCGGTCAGCGCGGTGTGCAGGGCGTGATGGAAGTCGTCGTTCCACTGCGCGTGCAGCCCGAGACCGCTCTCCGTGCGGGGCGTGATCAGCCGCGGGTCGTTGAGGTCCGACTCGGCGACCAGGAACAGCGGCCGCCCCAGATCGGCCGCGAGGGTGTCGACGGCGGTCGACAGCTCCTCCAGGAAGTGGCACGCGCGCGTGTCGGCCAGCGCGTGCACGGCGTCCAGACGCAGCCCGTCGATCCGGTAGTCCCGCAGCCAGGAAAGGGCGCTGCCCAGCAGATAGGCGCGCACCTCGTCCGAGCCGGGCGCGTCCAGGTTGACCGCGGAACCCCAGGGCGTGTGGTGCGTGTCGGTGAAGTACGGCCCGAAGGCGGGCAGGTAGTTGCCGGACGGCCCCAGGTGGTTGTGCACCACGTCCAGGACCACCCCGAGGCCCAGTTCGTGGGCCCGGTCGACGAAACGCTTGAGGGCCTCGGGGCCGCCGTAGGGCTCGTGGACGGCCCACAGGGAGACGCCCTCGTAACCCCAGCCGTGCCGCCCGGGGAAGGGGCACAGGGGCATCAACTCGACGTGGGTGACGCCGAGTTCGACGAGGTGGTCGAGACGGGCGGCGGCCGCGTCCAGGGTTCCCTCGTGCGTGTACGTGCCCACGTGCAGTTCGTACAGGACCGCGCCGGGCAGCGGACGGCCCGCCCATCGCGTACGCCATGCGTACCGTTCGTGCTCGACGACCGCGCTGAGGCCGTCCGGGCCGTCCGGCTGACGGCGCGAGCGCGGATCGGGCAGCACCGGGCCGTCGTCCAGCGCGAAGCCGTAGCGCGCGCCGTCCCCGGCCGCCGCCTCCGCGAACCACCATCCCGCGCGTTCCGGATCGCGCTCCAACGCGTGCGTGGCACCCTCGCAATGGAGCGTCACACGGCCGGCCTGCGGGGCCCACACCTCGAACTGCATGGACGATCCCCTTCGTCTGCTCACCGTGTTGTAGCCCGTCCATGGTGCTTCAAACGAGATCGATCCGCCTTTGAATCTTCCTGTTTGCGGCAGGTGTCGTCAGGTACGCGCGTGTGGCGGCCGTTGTCTCGTTTTCTGGACACCCGGGGTTCACTGCCCGACAATCACCAACGTGACGTCGTCCTTCGAGTTCAACACGTACCCCGCGCGGCTGTCCGACGCGGAGCGCGACAAGGCGCTGAAGGTGCTCCGTGACGGCGTCGCCCTGGGCCGCCTGTCGCACGACACGTTCGTGCGCCGCATGGAACTGGCCCTCGTCGCGCGCCGGTCCGACGAACTCGTCGCGCTCACCGCCGACCTGCCCCAGGAGAATCGCGTCTCCCGTCTGGTCTTCGGCACCGTCGAGGCCGTTTCCGGCTTCACCGTGCGGCTGCGCAGGGCGTGGCAGGCCGAGCGGCTGCCCAAGCTGCTGCTGCCGCACCCCGGCAGCGGGCACGCGCTGCGCATCGGCCGCGACCCGGCGAACGGCCTGCGGCTGACCCACGAGACCGTCTCCCGTGTCCACGCCGAACTCAGCCGGCAGGGCGGTATGTGGGTGCTGCGGGATCTCGGTTCGACCAACGGCACCACGGTCAACGGACGGCGGGTCACCGGTGCCGCCGTCGTCCGCGAGGGCGACCAGGTCGGGTTCGGCCGGATGGCCTTCCGGCTCGCGGTCAACTGAGCCCAACCTCACCTCTGGCCTGGGCTTTACGTGCCGTCGCGGTTCAAAACCCTTTCCCCCGCGCGGTGTTGACGTACCCGTCAACTCGTGACTGACTGTGCGTACACCATGCACACCAGGTGAACCGACGGCACCACATAGTGGAGGTGTGCCCTGCCGCCCCTCCTCCGCTACCCGACCGTCGACGAGCTGGGCGCACGGGCCGCGGCCCTCGTGGCCCGCCATCCCTCGGACGCCCGACTGCGCCGGGCAGGCACCTCCCGCGCGGGCAACCCCCTGTGGCTGCTCTCCGTCGGCCACGGCAGCCGCCAGGCCCTCGTCGTCGCCGGACCGCACGCCAACGAACCCGTGGGCGGCGGCACCGTCCTCAGACTGGCCGAGCGGGCCCTGGCCGACCCCCGGCTCACCGCCGGCGCGGACGCGACCTGGAACCTGCTGCTCTGCCTCGACCCCGACGGCCTGCGCCGCAACGAGGGCTGGCTGCGCGGCCCGTACTCACTGGACCGCTACTTCCGGAACTTCTTCCGGCCGGGCTTCGGCGAACAGCCGGAATGGCTGCCCGACGGCGCGGAAGCCGCCGCGCTCCCGGAGACCCGCACCCTCCTCGCCCTCCAGGACGAGCTGCGGCCCTTCCTGCAGTGCTCCCTGCACGGCGTCGACGTCGGCGGCGGCTTCGTGGAACTCACCCACGACCTGCCCGGCATGGCCCGGCGCGTCGCCCACACCGCGGCCCGGCTGCGCATCCCGCGCGAGGTGGGCCCGTACGACACCCTGTACTGGCCGTGCCTGGGCCCCGCCGTCTACCGGATCCCGCCGCCCCGGCGCGGCGACCTGGCCGCCGCCATCACCGAGGCCGCCGTCGAGTCGACCTGGTACCACCCGCACCGGTACGGCACCGTGACCGCCGTCGTCGAGGCGCCCATGTGGGGCGTGGCCGCCGTCGAGGACGGCAGCACGCCCGCCGACGCGGCCGCCGTGCTGCGCACCGTCAGCCACACGCTGCGCCGCGACGCGCGGCTCCTGGAGGACGTCCTGGCGCGGATCCGCCCGTATGTCTCGGACGCCCCGGACGCCGCGCGGCTGCTCGCCCCGGTCGAGGACTACCTCCTGGTCTGCCCCGGACTCGCCGACGCCTGGGATCCCGACGTCGCCGACGGCGTCCGTCCGCTGCCACCGCTCAGCACCGGTCACCTGGCCGCCCTGCGCATCGCGGGACGCCGCCTCGCCCTGCGCACGGCCGGGCTCCTGCACCAGCTCGTGACCCGCGCGGGCGCGGCCCCGGCCGGCGCGCTGCCGGAGCTGGACCGGCTCATCGACACCTGGTGCGCCGACTACCGCGACGGCTGCGGGGCACACTGGATCCCGGTGCCGCGCCAGATCGAGTACCAGTCGCGGGTCGTGCTGGCCGCCTTCGAACTCGCCGCGCGGCACGCGCCCGCGTGCTCCCGTTCGGGTGAGTCCGGGTGGGGATCCGAGGCCGCCGTGCCGATGCATCGGGAATGACGCACACGATCACAGCCACAGCGGTACGACGAGCGGCCCGCGCGGGTCTCACGGCGGCGGCCGCCCTGCTGCTCGCCGCAGCGGCCCCCGCGACGGCCGGAACCGCCGCCGGGGGCGACCACCTCTACCTCATGGTCACCAAGGGCGACGGCCGCTCCAGCGACACCCGCGGCACCCTCCTGCTGTGCGACCCGCCCCAGGGCCACGCCCGGGCCGCCGAGGCCTGCGCCCAACTCGACGCCGTCGGTGGCGACATCGGTGCCCTGCCACCCGCCGACGTCTACTGCCCGATGCTCTACGCGCCGGTCACCGTCCAGGCACGCGGGCAGTGGAAGGGCCGACCCGTCGAGTACCGGGAAACCTTCTCGAACGGATGCGTGATGGCGGCGCGGACCGGGGCGGTCTTCGCGCTGGACGGCTGACGCCCGCGCGCGTGGAGCGGCGTCGGCTCACCCCGTCCGTGCGCGCGCCTGCAGCGCCACCGCCACGACCGTGCGGGCCTGGTGCTCGACCTGGTGCTCCAACGGCACCCAGCGGGCCCGGAAGCGCTCGGCGAAGGCGTCGCTCCACACCCTGACCAGCCGTTCGAGGCGTGGCGCGGCGCGGTCGTCGGTCTCCCGCAGGACCCGCAGCAACATGGCCGCCGCCCGCAGCGGCAACCGGCGGGAGAACGCGTCCACACTGCCGATGTACGCCCTCGTGTCGTCCGCGGGGCGTGTGTGGATCCAGTCCGCGGCCAGCCCCGGCACCAGCTCCAGCCCCCAGGTGGCGGCCCGCAGCAGCGGCCCGTCGACACCCTCCAGGCGTGGCAGCGCGTCCGCCAGTATCCGGTCCACCGCCCCGGACTCCCGCAGCAGGCGGCCCGCCAGCCGCCGCATCGCCGCCGCCGGTGCCGGATGCGGCGCCGGGTCGTCCACCAGGTCGCTCGCCCACATCGGTACCTCGACCACCGCGGTCAGACCGCCGTATCGGTGCGCGTGGTACCAGGTGCTGAGGCGTGCGTCGTCCGGCATGCTCGGATACGCCGCCCCCGCGCCCGGCGCCGGCATCACATGCACCCCGGGCCCGGACGCTGGCCAGCCCGCCGCGTCCGAGGCGCCGGTCTCCACCGGTATGCGCAGCTCCGCCGCGGACTTGGCGAACGGCTCGGCGAGACCGGGGACGTCCTTCGTCAACTGCACCCAGCTGCCGCCCAGATCGGTGCCGTGCAGGGTCACCTGGAGGTAGGGCCGCAGTGCGTCGATCAACCCGGTCAGGGCGCGGGTCTCCGGCGGCAGCCGGTCGGGCGGCAGCATCGACGGCGCCCACTCGGGCTGTTCCTCACCGGCCGGCCGGAAGAAGCCCAGGTGGTAGTCGAACAGAGTGCGCGGCGCCGGAGTGACATGGAGGCTCGCGCCGTCGGGATCCGCGCACAGGAGGAAATGCCAGGCGGTGTCCTGCCTCAACGCCCGCTCGGCCAGCACCCGTTCGGCCACCGCGAGCGCCGCGGGGCCGCCGGCCGGTTCGTTGGAGTGGGCGCCCGCGACGACCAGGACGGCACGCCGGGCGTCGCCGATCGACAGCACCTGCAGGGGCCTGCCCGCGCGCGAGACACCGATCTGCCTCAGGCGGCAGACGTCCGGCCGCAGCGCGGCCAATGCCCGGGCGGAACGGGTCAGTTCGGTCACCGTGGGGTAGCGCAGCTCCGGCAGGAGACTCACCCCCGATTCATCCGCCCGGCCTCGCAATCCGCAGTACCGCACGACCCGGTTGACGTGTCAAGGACGCGGTGGGGGAGGCTCCGGGGGGCGCCCAGGGGCATTTACCGTCAGCCGGTAGGACGGTGGGTGCCAGCGGGGGTGGTCCGCGCCCTTCCGCCCGCGACAACGACCCGGCCCACACCGTCGCCGCGGACCCGGCAGGCGGCGGGAACACCTCGCCGACCGCCCACGGGCACCGGTACCGACGCCGCGAGCCCGGGCGCGAAAAACGCGAACGACACGTCGTCCTTCGTCACCACACGCCGGCCGCCCGGCACGAGCCCCGGGAGCATGTGCGGGCGTGAGCCGGTCGCGAGGACGATGCCGCGGCGCGCGGTGAAGGTGCGCACGCCGGAGGGCGGTTCGCGGCGGCCGGCGAGAATCGGCGGTCCCCTCAGTCCGTGCTGTCGCCGACCCGTTCCAGCAGTGCCACCGACAGTTCCCCGAAAAGCTCCTCCACGCGCGTGCGCCCGGAGAACTTCCTCCCCGGCGCCAGCACATCGCCCCACACACCGGGCGGCAGCGGCAGCACCGTGTCCCGCCAGCCGCCCGCCTCCGCCAGCCGCAGCGACAGCCGGGTCACCGCGGTGAGCACCTCACCGGAGCGCGTGAACGCCGCACAGTGTGCGGCGGCGGGGCCTTCCGCGGCCAGCGGAGCGTACGTCGCCGAGTCCCCGAAGACGTCCGGCCGACGCCGGCGCAGCCCGAGCGCGGCAGCCGTGAGCGCACCCTTGTCGCCGGAGTCCTCCGGCGGGAACCGCACCGGCCGCCGGTTGTCCGGGTCCACCAGCGCCAGGTACTCGCCCTCCGTGCCCTGGTACACGTCCGGAATCCCGGGCATCGTCAGCTGCACCAGGGCCGCGCCCAGCACGTTCGCCCGGACGTGCGGCGCCACCCGGGCCCGCAGCCCCGTCACCCGCTCGCCCTGCGGCCCGCACGGCCCGGCCGCGACGAACGCCGCCACCGCCTCCTCGTACGCGGGCTCCTGCTCCGTCCAGCTCGTGTGCAGCCCCGCCTCGCGCACATGCTTCAGCAGCGCCTCCCACACCCGCTCCGGGGCCGCCGGGCCGAGCCCGAACACCGTCTGCCAGGCCGCCCACGCCAGCTGCGGATCCGGCACGCCCTCGCCGGTGCGGGTCACCTCGGCCAGCGTGTCCGCCCACCACTGCGGGCACTCGGTGAGCACGGCCAGGGCCGCACGCACATCGGCACTGCGCTTGGTGTCGTGCGTCGACACCACGGTCCCCGTCAGCGGCCAGTCGCGCTGCACGCGCGCGCAGTAGGCGTGGAACTCCTCCGGCGAGAGGGCCGGACGCCCGGGGTTCCCGCCCACCTCGGTCGCCGACAGCAGCGGCACATACCGGTAGAACGCCGTGTCCTCCACGGACTTGGCCCGCAGCGCCGACGACGTCTGCGCGAACCGCGTCCGGAACTCCACCTGGTCCGGCCCGTCACCGAACCGCCCCAGCACCAGATCCCGTACGACGTCGACGGCGCCCGCCTCCTCCGGCACCACGAACGCCTGCCGGGCCTCGGCGGCGGCCTCCTCGGTGACGACGCCGGCGGCGTCCGAGGAGCCGTAGGGACGGTAGACCTCCATCCGGACCAGGAGTTCCTGGAGCGCGGTGCGCAGCGCCCAGGGTGCGCGGTCGCGCAGTGCGGGCTCCGGGGACGTGGCACACACGCGTGCCGCCACCCGGGTCAGCCGGTCGGTCTCGGCGGCCAGCTCGTGCGTGACCACCTTGTACGCCGCCCGCCGTACCGTGGCGGCCCAGTCGCCGCCGCGGTCCGTCTGCGGGGCCGCGAACCGCCGGTACTGGCCCAGGAGTTCCCCGAACCCGGCCGGGTCCGTGAACAGCCCGTCGATGTGCCTCAGGGCGTCGTAGCCGGTCGTCCCCGCCACCGGCCAGGAGGCGGGCAGCCGCTCCCCGTCCGCGAGGATCTTCTCCACGACGGTCCAGCGGCCGCCGGTCGCCTCGTGCAGCCGCCGGAGGTAGGCATCGGGGTCGGCGAGTCCGTCGGGGTGGTCGATCCGCAGTCCGTCGACCACGCCCTCGTGCAGGAGCTGCAGGATCTTGGCGTGGGTGGCCTCGAACACCTCCGAGTCCTCGACCCGCACCCCGATCAGCTCCGAGATGCTGAAGAAGCGCCGGTAGTTGAGTTCGGTACGCGCCAGCCGCCACCACGCGGGGCGGTACCACTGGGCGTCCAGGAGCTGCGGCAGCGGCAGCTCCTCGGTGCCCTCGCGGAGCGGGAACACATGGTCGTGGTAGCGCAGCACCTCGCCGTCCACCGTGAGGTTGTCGAGCTCCGTGCCGACCGGGCCGCCCAGCACCGGCAGCAGTACCTGCCCGTCCTGCGCCTCCCAGTCGATGTCGAACCAGCGCGCATACGGCGACTTCGGGCCCTCCCGCAGCACCTCCCACAGGGCACGGTTGTGGCGCGGGGACATCGCCATGTGGTTCGGCACGATGTCCACCACCAGGCCGAGCCCGTGCTCCCGCGCGGTGCGCGACAGGGCCCGCAGGCCCTCCTCGCCGCCCAGTTCCGCGCGCACGCGCGCGTGGTCCACCACGTCGTAGCCGTGCGTCGAGCCGGGCACGGACTCCAGGACGGGGGACAGGTGCAGGTGCGAGACGCCGAGCGAGGCCAGGTACGGCACGGTCGCCGCCGCGGCCCCGAACGGGAAGTCGGGCTGCAACTGGAGCCGGTACGTGGCCGTCGGCACCGCCGGGTCGGATCGCTCAGGTGTCATGGGGTTCTCCGTACCCGTCCTGCCGCCTTTCGTGTCATCGCGTGCTCCATGTGCCCTCCTAGACAGGCCGTTGCAGCACGGTCAGGCTGCGGTCCACCAGGGTCAGCCGGTCCCCGGCCTGCACCTTCGGCCCCGTGCCGGGCGGTACCCCGTCCGGGCGGGCGGTGTCCACCACGACCTGCCACTGCCGGCCGTGGTCGACCGGCACCACGAAGTCCAGCGTCTTCGGCGACGCGTTGAACATCAGCAGGAACGAGTCGTCGGTGATCCGCTCCCCGCGCGGGCCCGGCTCGGAGATCGCGTTGCCGTTGAGGAAGGCCGTCAGCGCCGAGGCCTGGGCCCGGTCCCAGTCCCGTTGCGTCATCTCCTCGCCCTCGGGGGTGAACCAGGCGATGTCCGACAGGTCGTCGTGGGTGCCCTCCACGGGCCGCCCGTGGAAGAAGCGGCGGCGCCGGAAGACCGGGTGGTCCTTGCGCAGCCACACCATCGCGCGCGTGAAGTCCAGCAGTCCGGCCGCGAGCTCCGTCTCCTCCCCGGCGTCCTCGGGCCAGCGCACCCAGGCCAGCTCGCTGTCCTGGCAGTAGGCGTTGTTGTTGCCGCGCTGCGTGCGCGCGACCTCGTCGCCGTGGCTGATCATCGGCACGCCCTGGGACAGCATCAGCGTGGCGACGAAGTTGCGCATCTGGCGGGCGCGCAGCTCCAGCACGGCGGGGTCGTCCGTATCGCCCTCGGCCCCGCAGTTCCAGGACCTGTTGTGGCTCTCACCGTCCCGGTTGTCCTCGCCGTTGGCCTGGTTGTGCTTCTCGTTGTAGGAGACGAGGTCGTGCAGGGTGAAGCCGTCGTGGCAGGTCACGAAGTTGATGGAGGCCAGCGGGCGCCGCCCGTCGTCCTGGTACAGATCGGACGAACCGGTCAGCCGGGACGCGAACTCCGCGAGCGCCCGCGGCTCACCCCGCCACAGGTCCCGCACGGTGTCGCGGTACATGCCGTTCCACTCGGTCCACAGCGGCGGGAAGTTCCCCACCTGGTAGCCGCCCTCGCCCACGTCCCACGGCTCGGCGATCAGCTTCACCTGGGAGACCACCGGGTCCTGCTGCACCAGGTCGAAGAACGACGACAGCCGGTCCACCTCGTGGAACTGCCGGGCCAACGTGGCCGCCAGGTCGAAGCGGAAGCCGTCGACGTGCATCTCGGTGACCCAGTACCGCAGCGAGTCCATGATCAGCTGAAGGACGTGCGGGGACCGCATCAGCAGGGAGTTCCCGGTGCCCGTCGTGTCCATGTAGTACTGGGGGTCCTCGGTGAGGCGGTAGTACGACGGGTTGTCGAGGCCCTTGAAGGACAGCGTGGGCCCCAGGTGGTTGCCCTCGGCGGTGTGGTTGTAGACGACGTCCAGGATGACCTCGATACCGGCCTCGTGCAGGGCCCTGACCGCCGACTTGAACTCCAGGACCTGCTGACCGCGGTCGCCCCAGGAGGCGTACGCGTTGTGCGGGGCGAAGAAACCGATGGTGTTGTAGCCCCAGTAGTTGTTCAGGCCCATGTCCACCAGGCGGTGGTCGTTCACGAACTGGTGGACGGGCATCAGCTCCAGCGTGGTGACGCCGAGCTCCACCAGGTGGTCGATGATCGCCGGGTGCGCGAGGGCGGCGTAGGTGCCGCGCAGCTCCTCGGGCAGTCCCGGGTGCTGCATGGTGAGGCCCTTGACGTGCGCCTCGTAGATCACCGTCTCGTGGTAGCCGATCCGGGGCCGCCGGTCGTCGCCCCAGTCGAAGTACGGGTTGACCACGACCGACGTCATCATGTGCGGCGCCGAATCGAGGTCGTTGCGCTTGTCGGGCTCGTCGAAGTGGTAGCCGTACACCTCCTCGCCCCATTGGATGGAGCCGCTGATCGCGCGCGCGTACGGGTCGAGCAGCAGCTTCGCCGAGTTGCAGCGCTGGCCCCGCTCGGGCGCGTACGGGCCGTGCACGCGGAAGCCGTAGCGCTGTCCGGGCATCACGCCCGGCAGGTAAGCGTGCCGGACGAACGCGTCGCTCTCGCGCAGTTCCACCGCCGTTTCCGAGCCGTCGTCGTGAAGCAGACACAGCTCTACTCGGTCCGCGGTCTCCGTGAAGACCGCGAAGTTCGTGCCGGCGCCGTCGTACGTGGCACCGAGTGGATATGCCTCTCCAGGCCAGACCTGCATGCAACGACTCTTTCAGGTGTCCCGCGCCACGTGGGGCGCCTTGGACCCGAGTGTCCACGAAAGTGAGGGAACCACCTATGACTTACGTCCCTCTTACCCATTGACCAGAGCACAGGACGATCACAGGATCGGTCTGTGCCGAACCATTGGGGCAGACGCGTACTCCCGGAGCAGGCCGGGGAGTAGGGGGAAGATGTGCGCAAGATAGTGCACCGCCACCTGGGGAAAGTGGTGGCAGGTGCGGCGATCGCGGTGACGGGGACCGCAGTGATGATCGGGATCACCCTGCCGGGCACGGCGGGGGCGGACGACAGCGGGGGCGGCAAGGGGGCCGCGGGACAGCCCGCCGTGCAGGCGGGACAGGGGCAGGACGGGGCCGTCGCGCCCGGGGTCGTCGAATCGGCGCCCGCCGCCGAGGGGGACAAGGGCAAGGGACGCGACCCGCTCACCGACGACGAGATCCAGCGGGTCGAGCAGATCGCTGTGAACCGGCAGATGTTCAACGCCAGTGAGGACGTCGAGGGCGAGCGCGGCCCCGAGCGGCTCACCGTCGACCTCGCCGACCCCAGGGCCGACGAACTCGACGATCCGGCCGCGCCCCGCCGCGCGGACGTGACCTTCTACGACTACCGGGACGACACCCTCGTCACCAGGACCGTCGATCTCGACAGCGGCAAGGTCGTCGCGACCGGCAGCCAGCACGGCGTCCAGCCGCCGCTGAGCAGCGCCGAGTACGCGGAGGCGGCGAGCCTTCTGATCGCCGACCCGCTGGGCGCGGACCTGAAGTCCGATTACAAGGACGCCACCAGCAAGGTACTCACCTCTCCCGACCAGCTGCTGCTCACCGGCGCGGTGTACCGGGCGATCCCGGGCGGCCAGCCGGCCGTGCTCGACAAGTGCGGCGAGCACCGCTGCGTGCGGCTGTTCCCGAAGGTGAAGAACGGCCCCTGGATCGACGCCAGGGCCTTCGTGATCGACCTGAGCGCCCGCAAGGTCGCCAAGCTCGAGAGCTGAGCCACCACCCGTTCGTCCACTTCTCCCACTCGCCCCTTCCGCAAGGGAGTCCTTTCTTCATGCACGTCAACAGAATCAGCCGTGCCCGCAGGCACACGGCGCTGGGCCTGTCGGTTGCCGCGCTCGCCGCCGGTGTGACGGCCGGCGCCGGACCGGCCGCCGCCCAGCCGAAGGCCGTGTCCGCCGCGCCGCCCGCGGAGTGCAGCACCGCGTACAAGATCGAGCAGAAGCTCTCCAGCGGCACGACCTGGCGGATGTGCTGGCGCTACGACAGCAAGGCCGGGCTCACCCTGGAGAACATCTCCTACCAGCCCAAGGGCGAGGCCAAGGCCTTCAAGGTCCTCAACAGCGCCCGGCTCGGCCAGATCCACGTCCCCTATGACGACGGCAGCGTCGAGTACGACGACCTGACGGGCTTCGGCTTCGCACAGGGCCTGATGAACCTGGACCCGGGCGAGTGTCCCGGCGGCACCATCAAGAGCGTCAAGGTCCCGGACTCCTGGGACCCCGACCACCCGAACGTCAACGGCCTGTGCACCACCACGCGCTCGCGTGGTCACGCCTACCGCATGCAGGGCGACAGCGCCAACAAGGTCTACCAGGCCCAGGGCAAGGACCTGCTCGTCTACTCGGTCAACCAGGTCGGCTGGTACGAGTACATGACGGAGTGGCGCTTCCAGGACGACGGCACCATCAGCATGAACCTCGGCGCCACCGGCAGCCTCTCCTACGAGGACTACGACGCCGGCGACGGCCGCGGCTGGCCGATCGGCAAGGGGCCCCGCGCCCAGGCCACCAGCCACAGCCACAACGCCTTCTGGCGTCTGGACTTCGCCCTCGACGGCTCCTCCAAGAACCGGGTCGAGCAGTACGACTCGACGGTCACCGCGGCCGCCCAGGGCCAGCAGGCGGCGACCGTCAAGACCACCCGCACCCCGGTCACCACGGAACTCGCCGGCGACTCCAAGAGCTACCGCTGGTGGCGCATGGTCAGCGCGCTCGGCAAGAACAAGGACTGGCACTCGCGGTCGTACGAGATCGTCCCCGGCCCGAGCACCAGGTACCCGGGCCGCAGCTTCACCAAGCACGACGTGTACTTCACCGAGTACAACCAGTGCGAGCAGTTCGCCAGCAACAACACCGGCAACTGCGGTGCCGGAGCGGGCAAGTCCGTCGACAAGTGGGTCAACGGCCAGACCCTCACGCACCCCGTGGTCTGGATGAACGTCGGCTTCCACCACATCGCCCGGGACGAGGACCAGCAGCCCATGCCGGTCCACTGGCAGGGATTCTCCATCGCCCCCCGGGACGTCACGGCTATGAATCCGCTCACTCCGGCCGAGCTCGCGGGGCAGAACGGGCACTGGGAGCCCGGTAGTTGAGATTGACCCTGTCCATCCGGCTGCACCGCCGACCGCTCCCGGAGTACCCTTCCTTGATCGTTGGGTGGGGGTGGGCCCCCGGGAGTGCTCGGGGGAGCGGAAGGCGGTGCGCGGGTGGGCTCGGGAGGGCTGGAGTTGCCCCCTGGTGACGAGGGTCACGAGGGGAACTCCGCAGACGTCCCGCCCGGCACGGTGTCCCTGGCACGGCCGATGGACGCGGGAGCGACGATCGGGCCGGAGCTGGACTGGGACGCCGACGCCTGGCGCGAGGTGCGTACGCGCGCACAGCGGGCAGGCCGGGCCTACATCTGGCTGAACCTCGTCGAACAGCGGCTGCGGGCCGTCGTGGCCGCTGTCCTGCGTCCCATCTACGAACCCGTCCACGGCCACGATGACTGGGTGGTCGCCGCCGCCGGACCCGCCGGACAGGAGTGGGTCCAGCGCGCGGTCGCCGTACGCGAAGTCAGCCGTCGCAAGGGCTACCTGCTCGACCCCGCCGACGACAACGTCCTCAGCTTCCTCACCCTGCCGCAGCTGCGCGAGCTGATGGTGCAGCACTGGCCGTGCTTCGAGCCCTACTTCGACGAGCGCCGGGACGTCGAACTGGCCCTGGACGAGCTGGAAGTCACCCGCAACGTCGTCTCCCGCAACCGTGCCCTGTCGGAGGCGGTCCTCGGCCAGGCCGAGCGCGCCTCGGCCAAGCTCCTTGAGATACTCGGCGCCGGCGGCGACGTGCCGTCCGCCCGCAGGCTGCCCGTGGACGCCGTCGAGGACCTGGTCGGCGACCGGTACGCCGACGTGGTCGCCGTGCACCCCGACCGGGTGCGGCTGCTGCGGCAGTTCCCCGCCGAGGACATCTTCCGCGACGCCCGCCGCCTCGACGCCGTCGGCATCGGCCTCAACCTCCTGGTGCAGAACTTCTCCGGCCGCCGTCTGGTGCGTCTCGCCGAGGCCGGCTGCCGGGTGCGGCTGCTGTTCCTGAACCCGGCCTCCAGCGCCGTCAAGCGGCGCGAGCGTGAACTGGGCATGAAGCGCGGCGAGTTGAGCCGCGCCGTGGAGATGAACATCCTGCACATGCGCCGGGTGCGGTCGAGACTGCGTGACCCGGGCGCCTTCGAGATCCAGGTCTACGACGACACCCCGCGCTTCACGGCCTACCTCGTGGACGGCGACGGATCGGACGGGATCGCGGTCGTGCAGTCCTATCTGCGCCGCTCCCGGGGCATGGAGGCGCCGGTCCTCGTCCTGCGCAACGGCAGCCGGGTGGTCAAGCCGGGCGATGTGGACGACAGCGGCCTCTTCCCGACCTATCGCGAGGAGTTCGAGACGAACTGGGCGGATTCACGGCCGGTGTCCTGAAGTGTCCCCTCGTGCGGGGGCGGTGGGCGGAATGCGGCCGTCCGATTGTCAGTGGCCCATGGGAAGGTGGAGACCACTGGGGGAAAGCACCACCAAGAAGGGGGACCGCCCATGGGCTGGCACCGAGAGCTGCTGATCGGCTTCGACCTGGAGACCACCGGCACCGATCCGCTCGAGGCGCGCATCGTCACGGGAGCCGTGATCGAGGTCAGGGACGGGCAGCCCGCAGGGCACCGGGAATGGCTCGCGGACCCCGGTGTGGAGATCCCGGCGGACGCCGTCGCGGTGCACGGCATCAGCAACGAGCGTGCGACCGCCGAGGGCCGCCCCGCCGACCAGGTCGCCGACGCCATCGCGGACGTCCTCACGACCTACTGGAAATCGGGCGTCCCGGTCGTCGCCTACAACGCCGCGTTCGACCTCAGCCTGCTCTCCGCCGAACTGCGCCGGTACGGCCTGCCGTCGCTGCGCGAGCGCCTGGGCGGCCTCGACCCCGCGCCGGTCATCGACCCGTACACCATCGACCGCTCGGTGGACCGCTACCGCCGCGGCAAGCGCAACCTCGAAGCGGTCTGCACGGAGTACGGCGTCCCGCTCGACGCCGCCCACGACGCCTCCGCCGACGCCCTCGCCGCGGCCCGGCTCGCCTGCGCGATAGCCGACCGCCACCCCAAGGTCGCCGCCTTCGGCCCGGCGCAACTGCACCGCCGCCAGATCGAGTGGTACGCGGAATGGGCGGCGGACTTCCAGAGCTTCCTGCGCCGCAAGGGCGACGCGACGGCCGTGGTCGACGGCACGTGGCCGCTGCGCGAGCCGGCGGACGAGACGGTGTGAGCGGGCGTCAATCCGAAAGGGCGCTCGCGATGGGCTCCACCCGTGGCTCGGCCAACCGCTCGTAGTCGGCCCCCGAGATGCACAGCGACCGGTCCAGGCGGGCCGCGTTGAAGTACAGCCGGGGCTGTGCCACCACGTCCGGATCGGCGACGACCTCCAACTCGGGGTCGAAGCTGAACGGCAGCACCGTGCCGGGGATCGTGCGGGCCAGCCGCTCGGCGGTCTCCGCGTCGCTGAACCCGACGTAGCGCGCGGCGAACAGCGCGCGGATCGCGTCCAGGTCCACGCGCCTGTCCCCGGGGACGACCGCGAGGACGTTTCGCGTGGTCCGGCGGTCCACCTTGACCCGCAGCACGATGCACTTCGCCGCCTCGGAGGCGTGGTGCCCGCGCAGAGCGCACACGGCGTCCGTGCTGCCCTCGGGCTCATGGTCGATGAGCTCGTAGGGGACGGAGGAGGTGTCGAGCAGGGAGATCAGACGGTCGTAGGTGCCGGGGTCGGGCATGCGGTGTCCTCCTCACGGGGATGAACTTCGGCGTGGCGCAGGGTGGTTGTGCGATGGGCCCGTTCCACTGCCTGTCCCCAGTAGGTGCCAGTGACCATCATGACCGCGCCGAGCCCCGTCAGCACGGTGAAGTGCTCGCCGCCCAGGGCGACCCCCACCGCGGCAGCCCAGATCGGCTCGGTGCCCAGCAGCAGACTGGCCCGGCTGGCCGAGGTGCGCTGCACCGCCCAGGTCTGGGCGAGGAAGGCGAACACGCTGCAGAAGAGGGCGAGATAGAGCAGCTGCGTCCAGGTGGCAGGCCCGGCGTCGGCCAGGGTCGGGAGGTCCCGTGCGGCCGGGACGAGGAACAGCGCCGTGCCGACGAGGGTCTGCACGGTCGTGAGGTGCAGGGGCCGTATCGCCCGGCCCACGGTGAGCCGGCCGACCAGGGCCACATGGCCCGCCCGCACCACCGCGGCGCCGAGCATGAGCAGGTCGCCGAGGCGGGGCGCGTGGAAGCCGTTGCCCGCCATGAGAAGGCCGACGGCCAGGACGCACAGACCGGCGGCGGCGTAGAAGACGCCGGGCAGGCCGCCCGGATGTCCGGCGCGGTCGAGAAGCGGGGTGAGGACGATGGTCAGGCTGATGATGAGCCCGGCGTTGGCCGCGCTGGTGTGGGCGACACCGTAGGTCTCGACGAGCAGGACGGCTGCCTGGGTGAGGCCCAGGGGCACACCGGTCCGGAGCTCCTCGCGGGTCCACCGGCGCGGCCCTCGCCCGGAGGAGGCGACGACTCCCAGGCAGGTGAGCGCGGACAGGGCGTAGCGGGCGAAGAGCACCAGCAGGACAGGGAGAGCGGACGTCGCCGTCTGGGCGGAGAGATAACTCGAACCCCAGACGATCGCGACCAGCAGGAGTACCGAGTCGGTACGGCGGGCGTCGGACACCTGCCCACCCTGCACCGATCCGTCTCTGAAGCCCAGAGCGAGTTTCTTAAGCGATCTTTCAGTACTCCTACACTGTCGTGATGGACGAGAGACAGCTGCGGATCCTGCGGGAGCTGGGCGAACTGGGCAGCGTCACCGCGGTCGCCGAGGCGCTGCTGGTGACCCCGTCGGCGATCTCACAGCAGCTGCGGCTGCTCCAGCGTTCGGTCAAGGTGCCGCTGACCGAGCGCGACGGTCGCCGGCTGGTGCTCACGGACGCCGGGCAGGCCCTCGCGGACGCGGCCATCGAGGTGGAGACGGCGCTGGCGCGCGCCCGGCACACGGTCGAGGAGTTCGTGGACCGGCCCGACGGCGAGGTCTCGGTGGCGGCCTTCCACAGCGCGGGCGCCGCGTTCTTCCCGCTCCTGCTGCGCGCCCTCGCCGCCCCCGGCGCCCCGGTGGTGGGGCTCGCCGACGAGGACGTCGCCCAGGAGGACTTCCCCCGCCTCACCCGCGTGTACGACCTCGTCCTGGCCCACCGCCTCGACCACGCCCCGCCCTGGCCGCGCACGGTCACGGTGACCACGCTGCTGCACGAACCCCTGGACGTGGCGATGCCCGCCGGCCACCCGCTGGCGGCCAAACGCCGGGTGACCCCGTCAGACGTGGCCGACGAGCCCTGGATCACCGTCCACGACGGCTTCCCGGTCATGGCCACCATCGAGGCGATCGCCGCCGCATCGGGTCGCCGGCTCCATCTGGCCCACCGCATCAACGAGTTCGCGGTGGCGGCGGAGGTGGTCGCAGCGGGGGGAGGCCTGGCGCTGATGCCCAGGTGGACGACGCGCCGCCATCCGGCACTGGTACTAAGGCCGCTGAGCGGGGTCCAGGCAAGCCGCTGCATCGACGCCCTGTACCGCCCAGAGAGGACAGCGAGAAGGGCGGTCCGCACGGTGTTGGCTGAGCTGAAGTCGGCAGCACGATCGATCCAGGGCGCAGATGACTGACCCAGGGGCGCGGGACTGCATCAATGTGCGGCTACCGCCGCGCAGGCGCGACCAGCCACAAACGACCCGCACCCGCTCACCACTCAGAAGGAATACCACCGCACCGTCTGGTCACCCTCCCGCAAAGACGCCACCCGCCGCTCGAACTCCGCCAACGCCTTGGGATTCGACGCCGCATGCTGCGCAACCCACGCACAACTGGCCGTCTCCCGAGCCCCCCGCAACACCGAACACCCCTCCCACTCCCGCACATCCCAGCCGTACGCAGTGGTGAACGCGTCATAGCCCTCGGACGGAAGACCGTAACGGTCGCGGGACAGCGCCATCACCACCAGGTCGTGCTCCCGCAGATCGGAGGAGAAGGTCTCCAGGTCGACGAGAACCGGCCCGTCAGGCCCCACATGGACATTGCGGGGCAGCGCGTCCCCATGAATCGGCCCCGGCTCCAGACGAGGCGTCACCGCGGCCGCCGCAGCAGCGAAACCATCCCGCCGCTGTCGCAGATACGCCGCGTCGGCGGAGTCGATGGCCTCGCCCGCGAGCCGCAGCCATCGCTCCACCCCGCCCAGCAGCTCACGGCGAGGCAGCTCGAAGGACGGGGACGGCAGCGCGTGCACCACCCGCAGCAGTTCGGCCAAATCCCGCGGCTCGGCGGGCCGTACCGCGTCGGGGAGCCGGTGCCACACCGTCACCGGGTGCCCCTCGACCAGCAGGGCCTTCGGTTCGGCCGCCCGCACCGCCGGCACCCCCGCCTCGGCCAGCCACACCGCGATGTCCAGCTCGCGGCGGGCCCGGTCGAGAAGCTCGGCGTCCCGCCCCACCTTGACGACCAGGTCACCGGCGGCGAACACCGCGTTCTCACCCAGGGCGAGCAGCCGCGCCGACCCCGGCAGCACCTGGGCCGCGGCCAGTACGTCCCGTGCCCGTGCCTCGTCCATCGTCCGGCCTCCCGGTCCTGACATGCCGTGCATGCCTGTGCATCGCCCCCGCGAAACGGCGTCGAGTTCGCGCCATCCTCCCGGCCAGTCTCGCATTCCCACAGGTGGACCGGTGTGCGCGCTGTCTTGACGGTGCATACGCCCTTCACGACCATGACGGAGGCCCAGGCCGGGGCCGGACCGTCACGAGCCGTGCGAAGGAGCCCGATACGTGACCTTGGTGACCGCGACGAAGCGGCCGGCGCAGGGGCCGCCGCGCGCAGAGGGGGAACGGCGGCCCTCCGACCGCGGGGCCTGGTTCCTGGTGCTGCCCGCGCTGATCCCGATCCTGGTGCTGAGCGTGGGGCCCCTGCTGTACGGGATCATGCTGGCCTTCACCGACGCCCAGTCGGGCCGGACACGGGCCACACAGTGGATCGGTGGCCTGAACTTCCAGGACCTGCTGCACGACACGCTGTTCTGGGAGTCGTTCCGGATCGGTCTGGTGTGGGCGGTCGGGGTGACCGTCCCGCAGTTCCTGCTGGCGCTCGGCCTCGCACTGCTCCTGGACCAGGACCTCAAGCTGCGCTGGCTCGCCCGAGCCCTCGCGATCATCCCGTGGGCCATGCCCGAGGTGGTCGTCGGTGTGATGTGGCGGCTCGTCTACAACCCGGACGCCGGTGTCCTCAACGAGACCCTGCGCACCCTCGGGCTCGGTGACGGCCGTGACTGGCTCAGTGGCCTGTCCACCGCGCTGCCCGCCGTGATCGTCGTCGGCGTCTGGGCCGGGATGCCCCAGACCACGGTCACCCTGCTCGCCGGTCTCCAGAACACCCCGCGCGAACTCCACGAGGCGGCCGCGATGGACGGCGCGGGCGCCTGGCGCCGCTTCCGCACGGTCACCTGGCCCGCACTCAGGCCTGTCGCACTCACGATCACCGCGCTCAACTTCATCTGGAACTTCAACTCGTTCGCCCTGGTGTACGTGCTGACCAGCGGCGGCCCCGGCGGCCGCACCCGCCTCCCCATGCTCTTCGCCTACGAAGAGGCCTTCCGCTACGGCCAGTTCGGATACGCGGCCGCGATGGGCTGCGTGATGGTCGCCGTCGTCTCCGTCCTCCTCGCCCTCTTCCTCGTGGGCCGCCTCAAGGGAGGTGACGACGCATGAGGACCAGCACCACCGGCCGCGTCGGCCAGTACGCCGCCCTCCTCGCCTATCTCGTCTTCCTCGCCTTCCCCTTCCTCTGGCTGGTCTCCACCGCCTTCAAGTCCCCGCGAGAGCTGGGCAGTCTGCACCCCACCTGGATCCCCCGGCACCCCACCCTCGACAACTTCCGCCAGGCCTTCGACGAACAGCCCCTGCTGCGCGCCGCCGGCAACTCCCTGCTCGCCGCGCTCGCCGCAGCCGTGATCGCCGTACTGATCGCCACCCCGCTCGCCTACGTCATGGCCCGCCGGCGCACCCGGCTCGCGAAGGCCGCCACGGGCTGGGTGGTGGTCAGCCAGGCCTTCCCGATCGTCCTGGTGATCATCCCGCTGTTCCTGGTGCTGAAGAACCTGCGGCTGATCAACTCCCTCACGGGCCTGGTGATGGTGTACGTCGTGTGGGCGCTGCCGTTCGCGCTGTGGATGCTCGTCGGATACGTCCGTGCCGTGCCGACGGAGCTGGAGGAGGCGGCGGCCGTCGACGGGGCCGGGCGCCTCAGGACCCTGGTGTCGGTGACGGCACCGCTGCTCGCGCCGGGGCTCGTGGCGACGGGACTGTTCGCGTTCATCACCGCGTGGAACGAGTTCTTCTTCGCGCTGGTCCTGCTGAAGACACCGGAGAAACAGACCCTGCCGGTCGTCCTCACGCACTTCATCGGCGCTGAGGGCGTCGCCGACCTCGGCCCGCTCGCTGCGGCGGCCTTCCTCGCCACCCTTCCCTCACTGATCATCTTCGCGATCATCCAACGACGGATCACGGGCGGCATGCTGACCGGGGCGGTGAAGAACTGATGCGTGCACGATGGATCGTCGTCCTGATGCTGCTCCTCGCGGGCTGCACCAGCCACACGACGTCCGGGGACAGGCCCGTCACCCTCCGCTTCCAGTCCCTGGCCTGGCAGGAGGAGTCCGTCGCGGCCAACAAGGAACTCGTGAAGGAGTGGAACGCAGACCACCCCGACGTCAAGGTCGAGTACGTGCAGGGGAGTTGGGACAGCGTCCACGACCAGCTGCTCACCTCCTTCGAGGGCGGGGAGGCCCCGGACATCATCCACGACGCCTCCGACGACCTCGCGGACTTCGCCTACGGCGGCTACCTCGCGGATCTCACGGACCTGCTGCCCCAGCGGCTCAAGTCCGACATCCCGCAACGGAGTTGGGAGACAGCCACCTTCGACGACGGCGTCTACGGCGTGCCCTTCCTCCAGGAGCCCCGCGTCCTGATCGCCAACGCCACCTGGCTGAAGGAGTCCGGCGTACGGATCCCCACCCCCGGACACCCCTGGAGCTGGGCGGAGTTCCGGCAGATCACCGGACGGCTCAGTGGAGACGGCAAGTACGGCGTGGCCTGGCCGCTGAAGGAGCCCGTCTCCGCGACCCTCAACCTCTCCCTGTCGGCGGGCGGACAGCTGTTCCACCGGGGCGCCGACGGCAAGGTCTCCATCCGGTTCGGGAAGGCCGACGAGACCGTGCCGCGCACGATCCACGACCAGGCGAACACCGACCACAGCGCCTCACCCACCACGCTCGGCAGCGGCGGTTCCGACACCCTGCCCGGGTTCTTCGGCGGCAAGTACGCGATGGTCCCGCTCGGGTTCTCCTACCGCCAGCAGATCGCGCAGCAGGCGCCGAAGGGCTTCCGGTGGCAGGTGCTGCCCGCCCCGGCCGGCGCCGACGGGCTCACCCAGGGCGTCAGCCCGCAGACCCTGTCCGTCGCCGAGGACAGCCCGCACAAGAAGGAGGCCGCCGCGTTCGTCGACTTCCTGCTCCAGCCGAAGAACATGGTCCGGCTGGCCCTGGGGGACTGGATGCTGCCCACCGGCACGCAGGCGCTCGCCGATCCCGCCCTCCACACCGCGAAGGACGGCTGGGCGACCGGCACCGCCCTCGCCTCGCACCTCCGGTCGGCGCCCGGACAGTCCGTGCGCGGCTACCCGGAGTGGAAGGACAAGGTCGCCACCCCCGCCTTCCAGGAGTACTACAGCGGCGCCATCGACCTCGCTGAACTGCGGAAACGACTGGAAGACGACGGGAACCTGGTGCTCGCCCGCTACCAGCGCTGAAAACCCGTTGCCCGGGCGGGGCTCCGCGCCCTAACGTCCCGTCCGTGGCAGCGAACAACGCGATCTCCTTCTCCGGTCTCGGCCGGGGCTGTGCGCATTCCCAGCGGAAGCGCCGTGGCCCCGGAGCCCTGACCGGTCCGGGGAGCCACGCCCGCCGCCGCTGATCGCACGCGGCCAGGTTCACTGCGTTCTCCCTTCTCTGTCTTCCGGCCAGGGCCTTCGTCTGCCCTTCTCCCTCCTCCGGAAGACAAGGACCGCAGGCCATGGCCCGCCCCTCTCGCGTTTCCCGCGCGCTCTCGCAGAACTTCCTCGCCGACCGGGCGGCCGCCGCGCGCCTCGCCAGGCTGGCGGTGCCGGACCCGCGAGCGGCTCCACTGCTGCTCGAAGTCGGTGCGGGCGAGGGCGCGTTGACAGCAAGGCTCGCCCCTCGTTGCCGTCGGCTGCTTGCCTACGAGATCGACGAGCGGCTCGTCCCGGGGCTGGGCGCCCGCTTCTCCGCCGTTCCCCAAGTCCGAGTCGTCGCGGGGGACTTCCTCGCGACGACACCGCCCCGGACACCGTTCTCCGTCGTCGGGAACGTTCCCTTCTCCCGTACCTCCGCGATCGTCGACTGGTGTCTGAGGGCTCCGGCCCTCACCGACGCGACGCTTCTTACTCAGCTGGAGTACGCCCGCAAACGTACCGGGGACTACGGGAGTTGGACCCGGCTGACGGTTCTGAGCTGGCCTCGTCATGAGTGGCGTCTGGTGGGGCGGGTCGGGCGGCACAGCTTTCGTCCCGTTCCGCAGGTGGACGCGGGGATCCTGCGGATCGAGCGCCGCAGGGTTCCTCTGCTCACGCCCACCGCACTGCCGGGCTGGCGACACCTGGTGGAGCTCGGCTTCTCGGGGGTCGGGGGCTCACTGCACGCGTCCCTGCGCCGGACCCACTCCCGGCGACGGGTTGACACGGCTTTCCGTAGCGCCGGTCTGGACCGGACCGTACTCGTAGGAGCGGTGTCGCCCGGACGGTGGCTGCGGTTGCACGAGGTGCTGGCGGTGTGAGTCGTTCGTCTGCGGGTTCGTGGGGGCTGGTCGCGCAGTTCCCCGCGCCCCTGAGGGGTGCGCTTCGCGCAACCCCCAATTGGATTGCACGAGACGTCTCGTCTCGCATAGCCTTCTCGCCATGACCACTCGCTCGCACATCGCCATGTTCTCCATCGCCGCCCACGGCCATGTGAACCCCAGCCTGGAAGTGATCCGTGAGCTCGTGGCGCGGGGGCACCGGGTCACGTACGCCATTCCGCCCCTGTTCGCCGAGAAGGTCGCCGAGACCGGGGCCGAGGTGAAGCTCTGGAACTCGACCCTGCCCGGGCCCGAGGACGACCCGGCGGCCTGGGGCTCCGAACTGCTCGACTACGTGGAGCGCTTCCTCGCCGACTCGATGCAGGCGTTGCCGCAGCTCGTCGAGGCCTACGACGGTGACGCGCCCGATCTCGTCCTGCACGACATCACCGCCTACCCGGGCCGCGTCCTCGCCCACCGCTGGGGCGTCCCGGCGATCTCCCTCTCGCCGAGCATGGTCGCTTGGAAGGGCTACGAGGAGGAGGTCCTCGAACCGATGTGGGCCGAGCCCAGGAAGACCGCGCGCGGGCAGGCCTACTACGCCCGCTTCGAGAACTGGCTGAGGGAGAACGGGATCACCGAGCACCCGGACCACTTCTCCGGTCGCCCCGACCGCTCCCTCGTCCTGATCCCGAAGGCGCTCCAGTGGAACGCCGACAACGTGGACGAGGCCGTGCACAGCTTCGTCGGTGCCTGTCAGGGCGACCGGGACTCCCAGGGGGAGTGGCAGAGGCCGGCCTCTGCGGAGAAGGTCGTCCTCGTCTCCCTCGGCTCCGCCTTCACCAAGCAGCCCGACTTCTACAAGGAATGCCTCAAAGCCTTCGGTGACCTGCCCGGCTGGCATCTCGTGCTCCAGATCGGCAAGCACGTGGACCCCGCCGAACTGGGCGCCGTACCGGACCACGTCGAAGTGCGGTCCTGGGTACCGCAGTTGGCGATCCTCAAGCAGGCCGACCTGTTCGTCACGCACGCCGGTGCGGGCGGCAGCCAGGAGGGGCTCGCGACCGCCACTCCGATGATCGCCGTACCGCAGGCCGTGGACCAGTTCGGCAATGCGGACGTGCTGCAGGGACTCGGTGTGGCCCGCCGCATCGACACCGAGAACGCCACCGCGGAGGCGCTCCGGGAGGCTGCCCTCGCGCTCGTGGACGATCCCGAAGTCACCCGCAGACTCAAGGAGGTTCAGGCCGGTATGGCCCAGGAGGGCGGCACCCGCAGGGCGGCCGACCTCATTGAGGCGGCACTGCCCGCATGAGTGAGGGCCCGTTGGCTCCCCGGTGGCCAACGGGCCCTCAGTACAAGGGGGTTCAGACCTTCACGCGCTCACCCTCGCCGTCCCGCGCCGCGGGCAGCGCCACGGCGTCCACGGCCTCGTCGTGGGTGAGGTCCGGCAGCCTGTGCAGCCACTTCGGCAGGTACCAGTTGTGCTCGCCGAGCAGTGCCATCACCGCGGGGAGCAGTACGCCCCGGATGATCGTCGCGTCGATGAGCACCGCGGCCGCGAGGCCCACACCCATCTGCTTCATCGACTGCATGGACAGGGTCCCGAAGATCGCGAACACCGCGACCATGATGACGGCGGCGCTGGTGACGACACCCGCCGTGGTGACCACACCGTGCTGGATCGCGTCCTTCGTGCTGCGGCCCCGCAGACGCGCCTCGCGGATCCGTGAGACCACGAACACGTGGTAGTCCATCGACAGGCCGAACAGGATCACGAAGAGGAACAGCGGCAGCCAGGTGATGATGGCGCCGACGCCCTCCGCCCCCACCAGGGACGCGCCCCAGCCGTGCTGGAACACGGCGACGAGGATGCCGTAGGCGGCGCCCACCGACAGCAGGTTGAGCACGATCGAGGTGATCGCGATCGTCAGTGAGCGGAACGACAGCAGCATCAGCACGAAGGCGAAGACCACGACGAACGCGAAGACCGGGACGACCGCTCCGGCCAGCTGGTCGTTGAAGTCCTTGGAACCGGCCACCTGCCCGGTGATCGGTGCCTCGACGCCGTCGACCTTGCCCAGCGTGGCCGGACGCACCTCGTCACGCAGCTTGTCCAGGCTCGCGCCCGCCTTGTCGAGGTCGGAGCCGCCCACCAGCGGGACATAGACGAAGGCGAGGTTCTGCGCGTCGTGCAGCTTGATCTCGACCGGGCCGCGCGAGGCGCCCGAGGAGATCGCCTTCGCCTTGAAGTCGGCCAGCGCGCCGGTGACTTCGGGGGCGTTGATGTCGGCCGCCTTGACGACCACCTCGGCCGGCTCGGAGCCGCCCGGGAAGGCGTCGTTGACCCGGTTGTAGGTCTGCACGATCGGCAGCGAGTCGCCGAACTCCTGGTCCAGGGTGAGGTTCTGGGTCTTCATGCCGACCGCGGGCGCCGCGATGGCGAGCAGCGCGCCGGCCGCGACCACGACCGAGACGACGGGCTTGGCGAGGACGCCCTTGAGGACGGTCGTCCAGAACCGGCTCTCCCGGTTGCCGCCCCGCTTGCGGCGCAGCCGGCTCTCCGGGTGCAGGAAGGGGATCTTGCCCTTCTCGACCCGCTCGCCCAGCAGCGAGAGCAGCGCGGGCAGCACGGTGACGGAACCCACCATGGCGACCGCCACGACCATCAGCGAGGCCAGGCCCATCGCCTCGAACTCGGCGAGCCCGGTGAACAGCATGCCCGCCATCGCCACGCACACCGTGACGCCCGAGACGACGATCGCGCGGCCACTGGTGGCGGCGGCGATCCTCAGGGCGGTCTGCGGGTCCCGTCCGGCCTGCCGTTCCTCGCGCTCACGGCGCAGATAGAACAGGCAGTAGTCCACTCCGACTGCCAGACCCACCAGCAGCATCACGGAGTTGGCGGTGTCGCTCATCGGCATGACATGGCTGACGATGCCCATCAGACCCATCGTCGCCATGATCGCGGTGACCGCCAGCAGCACCGGCAGCAGGGCCGCGACCGCGGCACCGAAGGCGATGAGCAGGATGCCGAGGGCCACCGGCACCGCCGAGATCTCGGCCTTCTCGAAGTCGTCCCCGAACGCGTCGTCGAACGTCTTCCTCATGCTGGCGCCGCCGATCTCCTCGATCCGCAGCGACTCGTGCTCCTTCTGCACCCCCTCGACGGCCTTCAGCACCGGCTCCACCCGGTCGCCCGCGGTGTCCGCCTCGCCGCGCATGTCGAACTGCACGAGCGCGCTGCGGCCGTCCTTCGAGATCGTGCCGGTGTCGTACGGCGAGGTCACGTCCGTGGCCTTGCCGGTGCCCTCGACCGCCGCGACGACCGCGGTGACGGCGGCCCTGAAGTCGGTGTCGGTCGACTTGCCGCCGGCGTCCCTGGCCTGGATCAGCACCGTCTCACTGGCGGGCTCGTCGATCCCGGCGTCCTCGATGATCTTCGCGGCGGTGTGGGTCTCCCCCTTCAGCTGGTCGCTGTCCTTGACGTCGACCCGGCCCGCGGCCGAGCCGAGCCCCATCGCCAGGACGACGAACAGCACCCAGATACCGACGGCAGCCCATCGGTGCCGCGCGCTCCAGCCGCCGGCCCGGGCGGCCAGGCCCCGCACCCGTGTATCTCCGTTCCCCATGATGGGCTTGCCCCCTCGTGAGCGGTGACAGCCCCCTGCCGTCACCTTTCGTTATGAAGGTATGGCGCGGATAAACCCGTCTCGTCGTGCTGCCCGGTGAAGTGCGAGGACCGTCGGCTCCTCCCAAGGGACCGCGAGCCCTCCGTACTGGGGAGGACCGTGGCCCTTACATCTGCCGAGGCTTCTGCGGGGAGGTGCTCGGGGTCCGGGCGAGAGCCGACCTATGGTGTGCGGATGACGACGACCTATGCGGCGCTGCTGCGCGGAATCAACGTCGGCGGCAGCAGGAAGGTCCCCATGGCCGACCTGCGCGCCCTGATGGAAGGCCTCGGTCACGGCGGTGTGCGCAGCCACCTGCAGAGCGGCCAGGCGGTGTTCACCAGTGACCACGGCGACGAGGAGTCCCTGGCCGCCGAGCTCACCGGCGCGATCGAGAAGCGGTTCGGCTTCCCGGTCGACGTGATCGTCCGCGACCACGCCTACCTGAAGGCGATCGCCGAGGACTGCCCCTTCCCGGCCGCCGAACTGGAGGGCAAGCAGCTCCACGTCACCTACTTCTCCAGCCCCGTCACCCCGGACCGCTTCGCGGAGATCGACCAGAGCGCCTACCTCCCCGAGGAGTTCCGCCTCGGCGACCGCGCCCTGTACCTGTACGCCCCCGACGGTCTCGGCCGCTCCAAGCTCGCCGCGCATCTGTCCAAGCCGCGCATCAACAAGGGTGTGATCGCGACGACCCGCAACTGGAACACCGTGCTGAAGCTGGTGGAGATGACCGGTGCCTGACCGGGACGCCGCCGTCGAGGCCGCCGTGGAGCGGGAGTTGCGGCTTCTCGACTCCGGCGTGCGGGTCTCGCCGGAGCTGACGGGCGCGCTGCTGCACCCGGAGTTCCATGAGTTCGGCGCGTCGGGCCGGCGCTGGGGCCGGGCGTCGATCATCGCCGCCCTCGCCGAGGAGGCGGACACGGGGGCCGGGCCGATCGTGGTGTCGGAGATGCAGGGGGCCGAGCTCGCGCCCGGTCTGGTTCATCTCACCTTCGACACCGAGCGCAACGGCCGCCGCGCGCACCGCAGTTCGCTGTGGCGGCTCAGTCCAAGCGGGTGGCTGCTCTACTTCCACCAGGCGACGCCGTTCGCAGAATGACCTGCAGTACACCGCCGTAGGTGGTGTACGAGGTCACCGCGTCCGGCACGGCCAGGCGCGGGTCCGCGTACAGCCGCCGCACCTCCCGCTCGTCGTCCGCCCGGGCGACCGCGTCGATCAGTGCGCACTGTTCCCCGGTCAGGGAGGCGTCGTCGAGGATCTCGGGACCCCAGCCGTCCCAGGGCAGGACCTCGACGCCGTTCAGGGCGGCCAGGTCGTGCAGGACGGCGAGCCGGACGTACCACAGGCCCCTGATCCGGTCGATCCAACTGACCCCGAACGTCAGGGGATCGGCGCGTTCCTCCCGGCAGGCCCGCCAGGCGTCCCCCGCGACCAGGAACCGGTCACGCGGCACATCCAGCGGATCGAAGTCCAGGTCGTATCCGGGGTGCAGCACCTGCGGGTCGACCAACCGCCAACTGCCGTCCGGCAGCCGGTATTCGCTGACCCAGTGGTCCTCGTGGAAGCCGTCGACGAAATACGTGCCGAAGCCTCCCCGCACCCGCGCCGGGGTGCCCGTCGCCCGCAGCAGTGAGACGTGCAGCAGGGCGAAGTCCCGGCACGTCCCGACGAACCGCTCCCCGCACTCCCGCGGTTCGGTGAGCGGCCGGTCCGAGCGCTCGCGCAGGATCCGCAGTATCCCGGTGACGTACCGAGACTCGGCGTCCTGGTGCAGCCGCTCCCGCGGGATGTCGTACCCCAGGAGCTCCCCCTCCCCACGGTGGATCATCAACCCCCGTACGAGACGGGCGAGTTCGGCGGCATCACGCGGCAGCCCGCCGATGTCCGGATCCCCGGGGTCGCTGTACGGCGTGTGCTTCAGGTGGTCGTCCATGCCGAGGATGCTCGACCCTGCCCCAGGGACAAGGTCAACACCGCTGTGCGAGGCTCGTCCCATGCGCTACATCATCATCGGGGCAGGGGCGGTCGGCGGGGCCGTCGGCGGGCGGCTCGCGGGGGCCGGACACGAGGTCGTTCTGGTCGCGCGGGGCGCGCAGTACACGGCCCTGAGGGACGGCGGACTACGACTGCGGGTGCCGGACGGCGAGTTCACGTACCGGCTGCCGGTCGTGGACGGGCCGGGGGAACTCGGTGCGCTGCGGCCCGACGACGTCCTCCTCCTCGCCGTGAAGACCCAGGACACGGAGAGCGCCCTGGACACCTGGGGCCCGGCCCCGGTCGAAGGCGGCGGCACGGCCGCCGGGCGGCTGCCGCTGCTGTGCGCGCAGAACGGCGTGGAGGGACAGCGGATCGCCCTGCGCCGCTTCCGGCACGTCTACGGCGTCTGCGTCTGGCTGCCGGCGACCTTCGTGGAACCCGGACTGGTCTCCGCCGCGGGCAGTCCCCTCACCGGCATCCTCCACCTGGGCGTGTACCCGCACGGCACGGACGAGAGGGTCCGGCGGATCGCCGCCGACCTGGAGAAGGCGCCGTTCGAGGCACCGGTGGTGCCGGACCTCGCCCGCTGGCAGTACGCCAAACTGCTGTCCAACCTCGCCAACGCCGTGGAAGCGGTCACCGGTCCCGTCGAGGGCGAGGAGGCGCTGAGCTTCGTCGAGCGGGTACGGGCCGAGGGCGCGGCCGTCCTCGACGCCGCCGGGATCGCGTACGCGAGCGGCGAGGAACAGCGGGCCGTACGCGGCCACAAGGTCGACCTCGTGCCCCTCGACGGCGCCCCGCGCGGCGGCGGCTCCTCCTGGCAGTCCCTCACCCGGGGCACCGGCACCATCGAGGCCGACCACCTCAACGGCGAGATCGTGCTGCTCGGGCGCCTGCACGACGTACCGACTCCGCTGAACGAACTCCTCCAGCACCTGGCGAACACCTTCGCCCGGGAGCGCAGGGCGGCCGGATCGATGCCGTTGAGGGACCTGGTGCGGCTGGCCGACGCGGGCTGAGGGTCTACGCGCTCACTGACAACAGCGCCCGCGCCGAGGTGGCCGCGTCGTACCGTCGCAGCACCACACGCGCCACCTCCGGAGCCGCTCCCAGCACCCCGGCCAGCACATCCGCGTCCGCCGCGCCGCGTGCGATGCGGTCGGGGAGGAAGCCGGGGGCCAGGACGTACGGGGCGACGGCGACCCGGGAGCAGCCAAGGTCCCGCAGTTCCCGCACCGCGTCCTCGGTGCGGGGCAGAGCCGCGGAGGCGAACGCAGGCCGCACGGCGCACCAACCGGTGTGCCGCCACTCCCGCGCGATGTCAGCGATCACTGCGATCGCCTCCGGGTCGGTGGACCCCGCCGAGGCCAGCACGACCCCGGTCGAGGACTTGTCGGCGGGCGCCAACCCCGCCTCGTACAGGCGCCGTTCGAGCGCGGACAGCAGCAGCGGGGACGGGCCCAGCACGTCCGCCTGCCGGATCCGCAGTTGCGGCGGCGCGGCCCGCAGCACCGCGGGGATGTCGGCCTTCGCGTGGAACGCGCGCGTCAACAGCAGCGGCAGCGCCACGACCTCACGCACGCCCTGTGCCGCCAGCGACTCCAACACCCCTTGCACGGACGGGATGTTGAAGTCCAGGAAGCCCGTCTCCACCCGCACACCGGGGCGCAGCGAGCGCACCCGGCGTACGAGGGCCTGCACCGTCGCGGCATGCCGCGGGTCGCGGCTGCCGTGGGCGATGACCAGGAGAACGGGCTTCATGGGACTCAGCTCTTCACCAGCAGACCGCGGCTGCGCAGCACCCACCGCTCCAGCGGGCTGAAGATCAGCAGGTCGATCGCGATGCCGACGAACAGGATGAGCAGGATCGCGAGGAACACCGTCGCCATGCTGCTGTTGGTGCGGCCCACCTCGAGGAGCTGGCCGAGGCCCATGCCCATGTCCGGCGACTGGGCGATGATCTCGGCGGCCATCAGCGACCGCCAGGAGAACGCCCAGCCCTGCTTCAGGCCGGCCACATAGCCGGGCAGCGCCGCCGGCATCACGATGTGCCAGGTGCCGCGCAGTCCCGTCGCGCCCAGGGTGCGGCCCGCGCGCAGGAACAGCGGGGGCACCTGGTCGACACCCGACACCAGGCCGTTGGCGATGGACGGCACGGCGCCGAGCAGGATCACCGTGAACATCACCGAGTTGTCCAGGCCCAGCCAGATCACCGCGGGCGCCACCCAGGCGACCGACGGCAGCGACTGGAGACCGGACAGGATCGGGCCGAACGCCGCGCGCACGAACTTCACCCGCGCCACCACCAGGCCCAGCGGCGTCCCGATGGCCAGCGCGAACAGGAAGCCGAGCAGACCGCGGGAGACACTGCCCCAGATGTACGAGAACAGGGTCCCCTTGAGCCACTGGTCCTCGACCTCGCCCCAGACGTCGCCGGGGGAGGGCAGCTTCGACGGGTTGTCGACGACCGGGTAGAGCAGGGCCCAGGCCGCCAGCACCACGGCGACGGCGATGATGGGCGGCAGGATCTTGTTCTTGAAGGTCTGGCTGAAGGGAGTACGGCCGGTGGCCGTGGTCTCCAGTGCGTCGAGGCCCGCCTCGACGCTCCCGGAGTCCTGGACCGGCGTCGTCTCAGTGCTGGCCATGACGGCGGATCTCCCCACGCAGTACATCGGTGATCTCAAGGGACAGTTCGGCCACGGGCGCGTCCTCGATGCGCCGCGGCTGCGGGATGCCGACCGTCCACTCGCGGGCGATCCGTCCCGGGCGGGACGACAGCAGGATCACCCGCTGGGCGAGCCGTACCGCCTCGCGCACGTTGTGCGTGACGAAGAGGACGGACACGCCGGTCTCCGTCCAGATCCGCGTCAGCTCGTCGTGCAGCAGGTCCCGTGTGATGGCGTCGAGGGCCGAGAACGGCTCGTCCATCAGCAGCAGGTTGCTCTCCTGGGCGAGCGCCCGGGCCAGCGCCGCACGCTGGCGCATACCGCCCGACAGTTCGTGGACGCGCTTGCCGTACGCGCCCTTCAGGCGGACGAGTTCGAGAAGTTCCTCGGTCCTCTCGCGCCGTTCGCTCTTCGCAACTCCCCTGAGCTTGAGGGCGAGTTCGATGTTCTTGCCCGCGGTCAGCCACGGGAAGAGGGCGTGTTCCTGGAACATCAGGGCGGGGCGGCCGTCCGTCGCGATGGATCCGACGGTCGGCTTGTCCAGGCCCGCCACCAGGTTCAGCAGCGTGGACTTGCCGCAGCCCGAGGCCCCCAGGAGAGTGACGAACTCGCCGGGCGCGACATCGAGACTGATGTCGTCCAGGACGAGCTGCTGCCCGCCCGGTCCTGCGAAGGACTTCGAGACGTGCTCAAGGCGAGCGGCGTACTCCACCGACTCTTCGGCCTTGACGAGGGTCGTTGTCATGGTCGTCACCTCCTGGGAACTCATCGGGCGGGAATCAGCTGGTGCCGAGACCGGCGGCGTCGACCGTGCTCTCGCCCTCGGCCTTGAGGACCTTGTTGAGGAGCGTGAGGTCGTAGATGCCCTTCAGGTCCGGCTTCTCCAGCAGACCGGCCTTCACGGCGTGCTCCGCTTCGGTGTTGAGGGTGGCGGCCAGCGGGTCGTCGGTGAACTGGATCGACGTCCAGGCCGGGTCCAGGACGCTCGCCTTGAGCGCCTTGCCGGAGTCCGCCTCCAGCTGCTTGTTCGCCGCGGCCTTCGCCTTGTCGGGGTTGGCGTTGATCCACTTGTTGGCCTCGACCGAGGCCTTCAGCACGGCCTCGACGGCCTTCGGGTGCTCCTTGAGGAAGGCCTGCCGCACGATGATGTTCGTGATCACGAACTTCTTGTCCGGCCACAGCGACGCCTCGTCGAGCAGCACCTTGCCGCCCTCCGCGACCAGCTTGGACGCGGTCGGCTCCGGCACCCAGGCGCCGTCGATGGAACCGGACGCGTAGGCGTCCGGGGTGATCTTGTTGTCGGTGCGGATCACCGACACATCGCCCTTGCCGGTGGTCGCGTCGACCTTCCAGCCCTGGTCGGCGATCCAGTTGAGGAACGCCACGTCCTGCGTGTTGCCCAGCTGCGGGGTCGCGATCTTCTTGCCCTTGACGTCCTTCAGGGACTTGATCTTTTTCGGGTTCACGACCAGCTTCACGCCGCCGGACGCCGAACCGCCGATGATGCGCAGGTTGGTGCCGTTCGCCTTGGTGTAGCCGTTGATGGCCGGGGACGGGCCGATCCAGCCGATGTCGATCGAGCCCGAGTTGAGGGCCTCGATCTCCGAGGGGCCGGCGTTGAAGATCTGGTACGCGGCCTTGGTGGCCCCCAGCTCCTTCTGGAACAGACCCTGTTCACGCGCGACGAGCGCGGTCCCGTGGGTCAGGTTGCCGAAGTAGCCGATCTTGACGGAGCCGAGGCCGTCGATCTTCGACGAGCCGGCGGCGACCTTCTCCTTGGCGTTGTCCGCCGTGGAGTCGGACCCGTAGCTGCAGGCGGCGAGCGTCAGAAGCGGAAGTGCGGCAGCCACGGCGATTCCGCGGCGAAGGAGCGTTGAGCGGTTGACAGGCACGGGAGGTGTTCCTCTCGGAGGCCCGGCGGTCACGGTCTCTCAGGTCGTGGCCGGGAGGTCGGCAGGTCTGCGTCTACGGCTGTGGGGGGACGGGGCGCGCAAGCGGTGCGCGTACGTCAGCGCACACATCGCGCCACCCCGCCCTGCCCGCTGCCGAGCGCGCCGCTGCCTACGCGGCCGCCCTCCTTCGCGAACGTGGAGAAGTAGTCGGTGGAGTTCATGTCAGAAGTCCCACCCGTCGTCCTCGGACTCGTCCTTGACGGGCTCCGGGGACGCGAACGACTCGCCGACCATGCCCGCGGTGAGCGTGGTGCCGTCGTTCGGGTCGATCAGGATGAACGAGCCGGTGCGGCGGGAGTCGGAGTACGAGTCGACGGGCAGCGGCTCCGCGGTGCGGATCTTCACGCGGCCGATGTCGTTGGCGACGAGCTGTCCCGGGTGCGGGTGCAGGGACAGGTCGTCGAGCGTGAGACGGGACGGGATGTCCTTGACGATCGCCTTGACCGTGCGGGTGCCGTGCTTGAGCAGCACCCGGTGGCCGACGGTCAGCGGGGCGTCCGCGACGTGGCACACCGTCGCCTCGATGTCCTGGGTGGTCGGCGGCGCGTCCTTGCTGGGCACGATCAGGTCGCCGCGCGAGATGTCGATGTCGTCCTCCAGGAGGACGGTCACCGACTGCGTCGTGTAGGCGACGTCGACCGCCACACCGAGCAGGTCGATGCCGGCGATCCTCGACGCGTGGCCCGACGGCAGGACCGTCACGGACTCGCCGACGCGGAAGGAACCGGCGGCGATCTGGCCCGCGTAGCCCCGGTAGTCGGGGTGCTCGGCGGTCTGCGGCCGGATCACGTACTGCACGGGGAGACGCGCGTGGCAGTGGCTGAGGTCGTGGGTGACCGGGACGGTCTCCAGGTGCTCCAGGAAGGTCGGCCCGCCGTACCAGTCCATGTTCGCGGACGGGTCCACCACGTTGTCGCCGGCCAGCGCCGAGATCGGGATCGCGGTGATCTCCGGGACGCCCAGCTCCAGCGCGTACGCCGTGAACTCCTCGGCGATCGCGGCGAAGACGCTCTCCTTGTACTCGACCAGGTCCATCTTGTTGACGGCGAGCACCACGTGCGGCACCCGCAGCAGCGCCGCGAGGGCCGCGTGCCGGCGGGTCTGCTCCACGACGCCGTTGCGGGCGTCGATCAGGATCACCGTCAGCTCGGCCGTGGAGGCACCCGTCACCATGTTGCGGGTGTACTGCACGTGACCGGGCGTGTCGGCGAGGATGAACCGGCGCTTCGGCGTGGCGAAGTAGCGGTACGCGACGTCGATGGTGATGCCCTGCTCGCGCTCGGCGCGCAGACCGTCGGTCAGCAGTGCCAGGTCGGGCGTCTCCTGGCCGCGGGAGGCCGACACCCGTTCGACGGCTTCCAGTTGGTCGGTGAGGATCGACTTGGAGTCGTGCAGCAGGCGGCCGACGAGGGTGGACTTGCCGTCGTCGACGGAGCCGGCGGTGGCGAACCGCAGGAGGGTCGTCTCGGTGAGGCCGAGTTCCGTGGTGGTGGTGCTCATGGCTAGAAGTACCCCTCGCGCTTGCGGTCTTCCATCGCGGCCTCGGACAGCTTGTCGTCGGCGCGGGTGGCGCCGCGCTCGGTGAGCCGGGAGGCGGCGATCTCGGTGATGACCTGCTCCAGGGTCTCGGCGTCGGAGTCGACGGCGCCGGTGCAGGACATGTCCCCGACGGTCCGGTAGCGGACCTGGCGCTTCTCGACGCTCTCGCCGTCCTTGGGTCCGCCCCACTCGCCGGCGGTCAGCCACATCCCGGCCCGCTGGAACACCTCACGCTCGTGCGCGAAGTAGATCTCCGGGAGTTCGATGTTCTCGCGGGCGATGTACTGCCAGACGTCCAGCTCGGTCCAGTTGGACAGCGGGAAGACGCGGACGTGCTCGCCGGGCGCGTGGCGGCCGTTGTACAGGTTCCACAGTTCGGGGCGCTGGCGGCGGGGGTCCCACTGGGAGAACTCGTCGCGCAGGGAGAAGACGCGTTCCTTGGCGCGGGCCTTCTCCTCGTCGCGGCGGCCGCCGCCGAAGACGGCGTCGAACTTCTCCGCCTGGATCTTCTCGGTCAGCGGGAGGGTCTGGAGAGGGTTGCGCACCCCGTCCGGACGTTCCTTCAGCACTCCGCGGTCGATGTAGTCCTGCACGGAGGCGACATGCAGCCGCAGCCCGTGCCGCTCGACCGCGCGGTCGCGGTATTCAAGGACCTCGGGGAAGTTGTGCCCGGTGTCCACGTGCAGCAGGGAGAAGGGAACGGCCGCCGGGGCGAACGCCTTCAGCGCCAGGTGCAGCATGACGATGGAGTCCTTGCCGCCGGAGAACAGGATCACCGGCCGCTCGAACTCACCCGCCACCTCCCGGAAGATGTGCACCGCCTCCGACTCCAGGGCGTCCAGGTGGGACAGGGTGTACGGGGCGTCCGTACCCTCCTCCACCGTGGCAACGGTCGTCGTCATGCCAGTCCCCTCTCGGTGAGCAGCGCGTGCAGAGCCGCCGCGGACTCCTGGACGGTCTGGTCCTGCGACTCGATCCGCAGATCGGGCGTCTCGGGCGCCTCATAGGGGTCGTCGACCCCGGTCAGCCCGGACAGCTCGCCCGCGGCCTGCTTGGCGTACAGGCCCTTCACATCGCGTACGGAGCACACCTCGACCGGAGTCGCCACGTGGATCTCCAGATAGGCGGCCCCGCTCTCCTGGTGGCGCCCCCGGACGGCCTCGCGGCTGTCGGCGTAGGGCGCGATGACCGGGACCAGCGCCTTGACGCCGTTGCGGGCGAGCAGTTCGGCGAGGAAGCCGATGCGCTGCACGTTGGTGTGCCGGTCCTCGCGGCTGAAGCCGAGGCCCGCGGAGATGAACTCGCGGATCTCGTCGCCGTCGAGCACCTCGACGAGGTGGCCCTCCTCGCGCAGCCGGCCTGCCAGCTCGTACGCGATGGTGGTCTTGCCGGCACTCGGCAGACCCGTGAGCCAGACGGTGGCTCCGGTCGTCACGTGTGACTCCTTGTCGGTGGTGGTCATCAGTGCAGCCCGCACTCGGTCTTTGCCCGCCCGGCCCAGCGTCCGGCGCGGGCGTCCTCGCCCGCGAGGACGCGGCGGGTGCAGGGGGCGCAGCCGACGGACGCGTAGCCGTCCATCAGCAGCGGGTTGGTGAGAACGCCGTTTTCGGTGACGTACGCGTCCACGTCGTCCTGGGTCCAGCGGGCGATCGGGGAGATCTTGACCTTCTGGCGCTTCTCGTCCCAGCCGACGACCGGGGTGTTCGCCCGGGTCGGGGACTCGTCGCGGCGCAGGCCGGTCGCCCAGGCCAGGTAGTTCTCAAGGCCCCGCTCCAGCGGCTCGACCTTGCGCATCCTGCAGCACAGGTCGGGGTCGCGGTCGTGCAGCTTCGGGCCGAACTCGGCGTCCTGCTCGGCGACCGTCCGCGTCGGCAACAGCGTGATGACGTTGACGTCCATCACGGCCTCGACCGCGTCACGGGTGCCGATGGTCTCCTCGAAGTGGTAGCCGGTGTCGAGGAAGACGACGTCCACGCCCTTGCGGACCCGGGACGCCAGATGGGAGACGACCGCGTCCTCCATCGAGGAGGTCACGCAGAAGCGTGCCCCGAAGGTGTCGACCGCCCACTGGAGGATCTCCAGCGCGGAGGCGTCCTCCAGGTCGCGGCCCGCCTGCTCGGCCAGCGCCTTGAGATCGTCGGTCGTGCGCTCTTCCTGGATCGCGGTCATATCTGGTCTCCCCCTGCGTCGGTCTGCCGAAGACCCCGGGCGAGCAGCCCGAGGAACTTCAACTGGAATGCGCGGTTGCATGCCGCGCATTCCCACGCGCCGTGGGCGCCGTCCAGGGCCTCGCTCGGACGGAGGTCCTCGTCGCCGCAGTAGGGGCAGTAGAAGGGGGCGGCCCGCTCGCTCACGACAGGGCCTCCTCGGACGCGCGGGAGGCCCAGGCGGCGAACCGCTCGCCGTCCTCGCGCTCGGCCTGGAACCGCTTCAGGACGCGCTCGACGTAGTCGGGCAGCTCCTCGGAGGTGACCTTCAGGCCACGCACCTTGCGGCCGAACCCGGCCTCCAGGCCGAGGGCGCCACCGAGGTGCACCTGGTAGCCCTCGACCTGCTCGCCCCGGTCGTTGAGGACCAGCTGGCCCTTGAGACCGATGTCCGCCACCTGGATACGGGCGCAGGCGTTCGGGCAGCCGTTGAGGTTGATGGTGAGCGGCTCGTCGAAGTCCGGGACGCGGCGCTCGAGTTCGTCGATGAGCTGGGAGCCGCGGGCCTTGGTCTCGACGATGGCGAGCTTGCAGTACTCGATGCCGGTGCAGGCCATGGTGCCGCGCCGGAAGGACGAGGGCCTGGCCGTAAGGTCCAGCGCCTCCAGGGCTTCCACCAGCGGCTGGACCTGCGCCTCCTCGACATCGAGGACGATCATCTTCTGTTCGACGGTGGTCCGGACCCGGCCCGAGCCGTGCGCCTCCGCGACCTCGGCGATCTTCGTGAGGGTGGTGCCGTCGACGCGGCCGACGCGCGGGGCGAAACCGACGTAGAACAGGCCGTCCTTCTGGCGGTGCACCCCGACGTGGTCGCGCCAGCGGCCCGAGGGCTCGGCGGGCGCGGGACCGTCGGTCAGCTTGCGCTTGAGGTAGTCGTCCTCCAGGACCTGGCGGAACTTCTCCGGGCCCCAGTCGGCGACGAGGAACTTCAGACGGGCGCGGGTGCGCAGCCGCCGGTAGCCCCAGTCCCGGAAGATGCCGACCACACCGGCCCACACCTCGGGCACCTCGTCCAGCGGAACCCAGGCGCCGAGCCGGACGCCGAGCTTCGGGTTGGTGGACAGACCGCCGCCGACCCACAGGTCGAAGCCGGGGCCGTGCTCGGGGTGCTCGACGCCGACGAAGGCGATGTCGTTGATCTCGTGGACCACGTCGAGCAGCGGGGATCCTGAGATCGCCGTCTTGAACTTGCGGGGCAGGTTGGAGAACTCCTTGCTGCCGATGTACCGCTCGTGGATCTCGTCGATGGCCCAGGTGCCGTCGATGATCTCGTCCTCGGCGATGCCGGCGACCGGCGAGCCGATGACGACACGCGGGCAGTCGCCGCAGGCCTCGGTGGTGGAGAGGCCGACCGCCTCCAGGCGGTTCCAGATCTCCGGGACGTCCTCGATGCGGATCCAGTGCAGCTGGATGTTCTGCCGGTCGGTGACGTCCGCGCTGCCGCGCGCGAACTCCTGCGAGATCTCACCGATGACCCGCAGCTGCTGGGTGGTGAGGCGTCCGCCGTCGATCCGCACCCGCAGCATGAAGTACTTGTCGTCCAGCTCCTCCGGCTCCAGGATCGCGGTCTTGCCGCCGTCGATCCCGGGCTTGCGCTGGGTGTACAGCCCCCACCAGCGCATCCGGCCGCGCAGGTCGTTGGGGTCGATCGAGTCGAAGCCACGCTTGGAGTAGATCGTCTCAATGCGTGTCCGCACGTTGAGACCGTCGTCGTCCTTCTTGAACTGCTCGTTGCCGTTCAGCGGGGTGTGGTGCCCCGCGGCCCACTGACCCTCACCGCGGTGACGGCTCACCTTGCGGCGGGGCGCTGCGGATGCAGGGTTCTGCGGGGTGGCGGCCATCGTTGTACGTCCTTCGGGACAGGCGGGAAGCGGCTCTTACCTGCGCGTACGGGCGCATGGGTGTACATGCGCGTCATTGCGCAGGGAGGAGAACGAGAGGATGTGTCGGGTGACGCCGCGGCTCGTCAGCGCACCGGACAGATGGCGCTGGACATGCGGCCGAGATCGACGTGCCGCCGACTCACCAAGGCGATTCCAGTTCCAGACATGACGGAAGCGTGTCACGGCGTTCTGGACACAGTCCAGCTTTATCCGCCATGTGGACACCCTTGTCTCGTCAGGCGAGACGAGGGTGGCGTTGGTCACAAAGATCGCGAGCCCTCTTGTTCCCGCAGGTCAGGCTGGGTAAGCCCCAGGCCAGGGGCCCGGTGCGGGCACCTCGGCCTCCTCCTCGACCTTGGTGTCGAAGAGCTGGAAACCGCGGCGCAGGTAGTTGCCCATCGCGTGCTCGCCGTCCTTGCTGCATGTATGCAGCCAGACCCGCTTGGTGTCCGGCAGACCGGGCCAACGGTCCGCGAGGTCCCAGGCGCGGGCGACGCCGTAGGAGAGGAGGTGGCCGCCGATCCGTCGGCCGCGGAAGGCCGGGATCAGGCCGAAGTACTCGATCTCCACGACGCCGTCGTCCTGCGGTCCGAGCTCGACGTAGCCGGCGGGGGTGCCGTGGTCGTACGCCACCCAGGTCTCCACGCCGGGCCGCTCCAGGTGCTCCAGCCACCGCGCGTACGTCCAGGAGAGCCGGTCGGTCCAGCGGATGTCGCCGCCGACGGACGCGTAGAGGTAACGGCTGAACTCGGGGGAGGGGACCTCGGCGCGGACGATCCGGATGTCACCCCGAGGAGCCTCGGCGGGGAGGAGATCCGTCGGAGCGGTCATTTCCAGGGACCAGGTGGTCACGGCGATGTTGGGCATGCCGGTCAGGGAATCATCTACCCCTGAGATCTGTCGATCGAGGCCAGGGGCAGTGCGAACAGCACACGGCCCGACTGGGACCACACGTCGCCCGTCTGTTCCCAGTACGACAGCGACTCCGACTCCCCGCTCCAGCAGCTGCGCGTCTCGTCCACGCCGCAGCGGGTGGTCTTCGCCGGGGTCGAGCTGTTCTGACGCCACAGGGTGCCGTGATCGCCCTCGGTGTCGGCCGGGCGGCTCAGGTACCACTGGGAGTCGTACGACAGCACGGGGCCGGAGCCGGATGCCTTGGTGACGTACGCCTCGGCCGGGCGCGCGTACCCGCCGGTGCCGGTGGCCAGCAGTCCCGAGCGGCCGGGGTCGCGGCTGTAGTCGTAGCGCCACAGCCGGGCGCCCGTGTCGTCGTCCTTGGAGGTCCACTCGCTCGCGACCAGGCTGTCCGGGACGGTGCTGCGGTCCAGGGAGAGGTAGTCGGGGCGCGGCGCCGCCGCCCCGCCGGTCAGACGGTACGAGCCGACGGCGGGCAGCACCCACTGCTCGCCGTGCGCCGACCAGCCGCCGCGCACTTTGCCGACCGCGCCGCTGTCGACGGTGGCCCGCTGGACGCGGTTCATGTCGTAGACGTACAGGGCGTCGCCGCCGTCGCCGCTTGCGGTCACCAGCAGTTTGTTCTCGTACCAGACCATGCCGGAGACCTGGGAGACGAGGCCGCGGAAGTCGCGCCCGCCGTCGACCGGGACGGCGAGGAGGACCCAGGAGTAGGTGAGCCGGTTCAGATCGTTGGCGTCGACGAAGGCGACCCGGGCCAGGCCCCCGCCGCGTTCCGCGGTGCCGGTGCGGCTCCACGCGGAGAGGATCACGCGGTTGGCGCCCCACAGGCCGTCGTCGTCGGCGTCCCCGGAGGTGGTGACCGCGCCCGCTCGCCAGGACCGCGTGTCGGCGGCGTCCCAGCAGTACGCGGCGGTGGCCGAGGGCGTCACGGGCAGTGCCCGGCGCTCGTCGGCCGTACAGTCGATCGCGTCCCGCAGGCTCCGGTCGGCGGAGTCGAGGACGGCGGAGACTCCGACGGGACGTCCCATCGAGGAGGAGAGCCGGTCGAGGGAGCGCTGCGGGACCTGGGTCTCCTTCAGCCGCAGCGGGGCCGTCTCGGCGGCCGAGGTGAGCGGCTTCAGGGTCCCGGGGTTGGCGGCCACCGTGGCCTGCGAGGCGCTGATCATGGTGGCCGCGCCGGTCAGTGCGAGGGCGGTCCCGGCCAGGAAGGCACGCAGCGCCTGGCCCCGCCTGCGCCTGCGGTGTCTGCCGCGATGCTTCATAACGTCCTCCCGACGCGGGCCAACTGCGCCTGATGATCCGTACGTTGACCGAGGAGCAGGTGGGGTGACCCGTAGGGGATGCTACGGCAGTGGAGCGCCGATGGGGACGAAGACCCTGCAATTATGCGGAAGTCGCCCACTCGGGATGCTCAGTTCGCCCAGCCGGAGGCGCGGGACCCGAGCACGGCGGGGGCCGTGGAGTGCGGCAGCAGGTCGCCCGGGCTGCCCGGCAGCAGCACCTCGACCTCGGCATCCTCGCAGAAACGATACGGCCGGTGTTCCAGGAACGCCCCGAGATATCGCCGTACCCGGGACATCTCCGCGCGCACGGTCACCGTACGGCCCGGATCGCCGAACATGTCCTCGGCCAGACCCGCCGCACTGCGGCCCGAGCGGTGCAGGGTCAGCAGGTAGAGCAACTCGGCGTGCCGAGGACTCAGTTCATGACTCCAGGTGCCCGCGCCGCCCGACACCGTCACCGTCCAGCGGCGCGGAAGGGCGAGGTCGAGGACGATGCGGGTGACGCCGGGCGGCTCCGGCTGGTCGGCGGCGCGGACCAACCAGCCGCCTCCCAGCGGCTCCAGCGTGCACAGACCGAGCGCCGGCAGCCACCGTCGGCCCGGCGACGGCGACTTGGGCAGGGCGATCCGGTTCGGATACGGCATTCCGGTCACCGCCGCCGTCCAGCCGTCCCGGTCCACCACCAGGGCACGGCCGGTGAGCCGCGCGAGCACCGGCGCCGCCACGGCCCGCAGTTGCTCCAGCGAGGTCAGATGCAGTTCACGCAGCCGTGACTCGGCGAGCTTGGCCACCGCGTCGACCCAGGAGAGCGTCGCCGGGTGCATCGTGTCCAGCGGCCCGCTCACGTCCACCACACCGATCAGCCGGCCGTCCCGCGGATCCTTGACGGGGGCGCCGGTGCAGGTCCAGGAGGTCTGCGAGCGCACGAAGTGCTCGGAGGCGAAGACCTGGACGGGGTGGCGCACCACGGCCGGGGTGCCTATGCCGTTCGTGCCGACGACGCTTTCCCGCCAGTCGGCGCCGAGTTCGAAGCCGGTGCCGTCGGCCTTGCGCAGCACGGGGGAGCTGCCCTCCCGCCACAGCACCCTGGCGTCCTCGTCGGCGACCACCATGATGTGGTGGGTGATGTCCGCGACCGACAGCAGTCCCTCCCGCAGCACCGGCAGGATCTGCCTGAGCTGGGTGCTCTCCCGGCGCCGCTGCACCTCCTCGGGAGGCAGCAGCCCCGACCGGAAATCGTGGTCGGGGTCGACGCCGCCGCGCAGCATGCGGCTCCAGGACTCCTCGATCACGGGGCGCGGGGCCAGCGGCGCGCGCCGGCCGGACAGCGTGGCGGAGCGGACCTCGCTCAGCACCCGGGCCGCGCGTGCCGAGTCCACGGCGGCCAGCTGGGTCACGTGTGTCGGCGAGAGCGGCACAGGTCCTCCCGGTCTCCGGTTCATTGACTGTCTGTCTCATAGTGCCGGTCGTCGCCCGGGGAAGAGCACCGTCCGTCCACAGACGACAGGAAGTTGCAACCCCCTGCAACCCTGGTGGAGTGTTCCGGCCTGGTTGAAACTTGAGCCAACGCCGTCTCGCAGCGGCGTTGTTCGGCCATTTTGGCCAACGCGGGGGTGGTGCCGTGTCGGCGCAGCACCACCCCCGGCTTATTTGTGCCGTGCGAGTGCGAGTGCGAGTCGGGCTCAGGCCTGCGGCCTTGCCCGGTCCACCACCTTCGCCAGGTCCAGGCTCGTCGGCAGGGTGCCGAACGCCGTTCCCGCGTCGCCGCCCAGACGGGACGCGCAGAACGCGTCGGCCACCTCCGGCGGTGCGTGGCGGACCAGCAGGGAGCCCTGCAGGACCAGCGCGAGCCGTTCCGTCAGGCGGCGGGCCCGGCCCTCGATGCCGTCCAGGTCGGCCAGTTCGGTGAAGAGGTCCTTGGTCGCCGCGTCCAGACGGTGGTCGGCGCCCCGGGTCCCGCCGATCTCCAGGAGGTAGGCGTTCAGGGCCTCGGGTTCTCGTCGCAGGACCCTCAGGACGTCCAGGGCCTGGATGTTGCCGGCGCCCTCCCAGACGGAGTTGAGGGGGGATTCGCGGACCAGGCGGGGCAGGCCCGACTCCTCCACGTACCCGTTGCCGCCCAGGCACTCGGCGGCCTCCGTGACGAGGGGGGTGCAGCGCTTGGTGATCCAGTACTTGGCCGTCGGCACCGCGATCCTGAGGAAGGCCCACTCCTGCTCGCCGCCCTCGTCGTGGGCGGCCGCCAGCCGCAGGCCGAGCGTGGTCGCGGCCTCGGACTCCAGGGCCAGGTCGGCCAGGACGTTGCGCATCAGCGGCTTGTCGACGAGCTTGCCGCCGAAGGCCTCGCGGTGGGTGCAGTGGTGGATCGCCTGGGCCACGGCCTGGCGCATCAGGCCCGCCGAGCCCAGGGCACAGTCGAGGCGGGTCGCCGCGACCATCTCGATGATGGTGCGGACCCCGTCCCCCTCGTCGCCCACCCGGCGGGCCCAGGTCCCGTCGAACTCGACCTCCGCGGAGGCGTTGGAGCGGTTGCCGAGCTTGTCCTTGAGGCGCTGGAGGAGAAACGTGTTGCGGGTGCCGTCCGCCAGGACGCGGGGGACGAGGAAGCAGGTGAGTCCGCCCGGTGCCTGGGCGAGGACCAGGAAGCCGTCGGACATGGGGGCCGAGCAGAACCACTTGTGACCGGTGAGCTCGTAGGTCTCGCCGTCGGGCAGCGGTCGCGCGGACGTAGCGTTCGCGCGTACGTCGCTGCCGCCCTGTTTCTCCGTCATGCCCATCCCGAACAGTGCCCCCGCCTTGAGGTGGGCGGGCCGCAGTTCGCGGTCGTAGACCATGGAGGTGAGGCGGGGCTCCCACTCGGCGGCGAGGTCCGGGTCGGTGCGCAGGGCGGGCACCGCCGCGTGGGTCATCGACAGCGGGCAGCAGTTGCCGGCGTCGACCTGCGTCCACAGCAGGAACGCTGCCGCCCGGCGCACATGGCCGCCGGGGCGGGTCCAGGCGGCGGTCAGGCCCGCGGCGACGCCCTTGCCGAGGACCCGGTGCCAGGCCGGATGGAACTCGACCTCGTCGATCCGGTGGCCGTGGCGGTCGTGGGTGCGCAGCCGGGGTGGGTTGTCGTTGGCCTGGGCGCCCCACTCCTGCACCTGCGCGGAGCCGCAGGCCCGGCCGAGCGCCGACAGTTCGCCGTGGACCTCGCCGAGCAGGGCCGGGTCGAGGTGCCGCTCGACGGCCGCGGTCAGAACACGGTCGGCGGTGTAGACGTCGTAGCCGGTCAGAGGTGGGGGCTGGTTGGTCACGGTGTGCGTGGTGCCTTCCATGCCAGCGAACGTACCCCGGGGCACCCTGCCGGTCACCTCACGGACACGGCGCCCGGTGCCGGGTCTGTGCGTGCGGGGTGGCTTGCGGGCGGTGGCTCCCGGGAGCCCGCGTGTGTGCGTCGGTCACCTCTCACGCACACGGCGCCCGGCCGCCGTGTGGGGCAGGCCGGGCGCGGTGTGCGGAAGGGGGTTCTCAGGCGAAGTGGGCCATCGCCTCCGCCGGCTCGTGCACCGGGTCCGCCTCGGGGATGCCGTGCGGCCAGCCCGCCCGGTAGACGGTGTCGAGGTAGCGCTCGCCGAGGTCCGGGGCGATCGCGACCGCGGTGAGGCCGCGTCGGCCGTGGGCGGACAGCCACTGGTGGGCGCCGCTGACGACCGTGCCGGTGGAGCCGCCGAACAGGAAACCCCGGGCGGCCAGCCGGCGGCAGGCCTGGAGGGTGTCCGGTTCCTCGACGAGCACCACGTCGTCGATGTACGACCTGTCGAGCAGCTGCGGCGGCACGCTGGTGCCGAGCCCCGGGATCATCCGGACGCCGGGCGGTCCGCCGAAGGTGACCGAGCCGACGCTGTCGACGGCGACGATCCGCACCGGGCGCCGCCACTGCCAGAACCAGCGGGCGCAGCCCATCAGGGTCCCGGTGGTGCCGGCCCCGACGAACAGGACGTCCAGGTCGGGGAAGCGGCGCGCGATGTCCGGCGCGGTGGTGCGGTAGTGGGCCCGCCAGTTCCCCTCGTTGCTGTACTGGTTGAGCCACACGTACCGCTCGTCCGAGGCGCACAGCGCCCGCACGTAGGCGAGCCGGGCGCCCAGGTAGCCGTCGTGCAGGTTCGGTTCCCTGACGACGTGCACCCGGGTTCCGAGAGCCTCCATCAGCCGGATCGTCACCGCGTTGCACCGGGTGTCGGTCACGCACAGGAACCGGTAGCCCCGGCTCGCCGCGATCATGCTCAGGGCCACCCCCAGGTTCCCCGACGACGACTCGACGAGGATCGACCCGGGCCGCAGGGTGCCGTCGCGCTCGGCGGCGTTCACCATTTCCCGGGCCGCCTTCAGCTTGATGGACCCCGCGAAGTTGAAGCCCTCGCACTTCAGGAACAGCGGTAGCTCCAGCGCCGCCCGCAGGTCGACGTAGAGGTCGGACTCGTTGAACTCCGAAGGATCGGATATGACGGGCATGACGCCCCCCTCCTCATGCGCCACTGATCGTTCAGCCGTACCGGCGCAGCTCGTTGAAGAACCCGTCGACGACGTGCAGTTCGCCGCGCCGGGCCAGTTCGTCGTGGACGAACCTGCCGACGGCGAGGTCCAGGACCCCCAGTCCGAAGGGCGAGAACACCACCGTCCGGTCCGTCGGGACGGTCACCCGTCCGGTCAGCACGTCGTCGAGCGTGCCGTCGATGAAGTCCCTGTTCCCCGTGAGCTGTTCGGCCAGGTGCGGGGAGGTCTCGGCCTTGAGGCAGTGCTCGACGTCGTCGACGAAGTTGGCGGACGCGAGCAGGATCTCCGGGTCGAGATCGCGCAGGGAGACATGCAGGACCAGGGGGTGATGGCCGAACCACGACGGATCGTGGACGTGCGGCTTGCCGGCGACCGTGGCGAAGACGACCAGGTCGCTGGAGCGGATGAGGGATTCGGCCGTGTCGTGCACGACGGCCTTCCCCGCCCCGCCGGACCGCTCGAGATAGCCGCGGAACCCGGCGGCGCTCTCGGCGGACAGGTCGTGCACGCCGGTCTCCTCGAACTCCCAGCCGGTGGCGGTGAGATGGGTGTGGATGTAGCGGGCGATGAGCCCGGTGCCGATGAACCCGACGCGGGTCGGGCGGACCCGGCCCGCGCTGAGCCTCCCGGCCGCCAGCGCCGCCGACGACGCGGTGCGCGTGGCGCTGATGACCGAGCTCTCCAGGCAGGCGAACGGATAGCCGGTGTCCGGATCGTTGAGGATCAGTACCGCCGATGCCCGCGGCAGCCCGGACTTGATGTTCTCCGGGAAACTGGAGACCCACTTCAGACCGTCGACCCTGAGCGGTCCGCCCAGTGAGGCGGGCAGCGCGATGATCCGGGACGACGGGCGGTCCGGGAACTTCAGGAAGTACGACGGGGGGTTGACCGAGTCGCCCGCGCCGTGCAGCCGGTACACGGCCTCGACGAGGTCCGCGATCTCGGGTTCCCGGCCGTACAGGGCCTGTTGGACCTGCTCACCGGTGACGAGGGCGAAGGACGGGGCGCCGACGGTGCTCATACGCCGCTCACCTCGCCGTCGGTGCGCAGTACCGGGTCGCCGAGCGCGGTCAGCACCTCGCGCGGCCCCTCGAAGGGCTCGCGGCTGTGCGCCGTACGGATGTTGTCGACGAGCAGCAGGTCACCGTCCTGCCACGGCTCGCGCACGGTGTGGGCGTCGTACACCTCGTTGATCGTCCGCACCACGTCCGCGTCGATCGGATCGCCGTCGCCGAAGCGGGTGTTGAAGGGCAGCCCGTCGGCCCCGTACATGTCCACCAGGTACTCGTGCACTTCGGGCTCCATGGTCCACTCGTTGAGGAACGCGATCTGGTTGAACCAGCAGGGCAGGCCGGAGGCGGGGTGCCGGAGCACCGCGCCGCGCCGCTGCCGGGTGTGCAGGGCGCCGTCGCTCCGCCACGCGAACTCGATGGCGTGCCGGCGGCAGTAGCGCTCGACGGCAGCGCGGTCGTCCGTGCCGAACGCCTCCTCGACCGAGGCGCCGATCTCCTCGTGGTACGACCGGGTCAGCAGCCAGCCCTCCCGTTCGAAACGGGAGACCAGGTCGCGGGGCAGGTCCCGGAGCACCGCCGTCGCGTCGGCGAGCGTGGTCGCGCCCCCGGACCCGGGTGCCTCCAGACAGGCGAACAGCAGCAGACCCGGGAACTCCAGTCCGTAGCTGATCTCGTGGTGCATGCACATCTGCTGGTTCGGCGGCCACTTGGTCGACGAGTACACGCCGTCGGCGTAGCGGCGCCGGGGCGCGAAGGGTTCGCGGTCGGGCATCAGGCCGTCGGTCAGCCGCCGGAAGACCGCTTCGGTCGTCGTGGGGTCGGAGAGGCCGAGCCCGCGCACCAGGACACAGCCGTGCTCGGATACGAGCGCACGCAGCGGGTCGTGGTGCTCCGCGGCCCAACTGGTCGGATCGGCCACGGACTTGGCGTTGAGGATCGGCGGACGGCCCGGAGCCAGATCGAGGTGCGGAAGGAGACTCGTGGATGACATCTCGGTGTTCCTTTCAGCTGTTCCGGTCGAGCAGGCCCGCCAGGTCAGCGAGGACCGGGTGGCGGACGACGTCCTTGAGGGTGATCGCCCGGTCCAGGGCGATCGCGAGACGCACGGCGGACAGCGAGCTGCCGCCGCGGTCGAAGAAGTGGTCGAGACGGCCCACGCGGTCCACCGGGATGCCGAGCACCTCGGCCCAGGCGTCCGCCAGCCGTCGCTCGCCCGCCGTCACGGGCACCTCCGCCGCACCGGCGTCGAGGTCCTCGGCGAGCGCGGTGAGCGTGCGGCGGTCGGTCTTGCCGTTGGCGGTCAGCGGCAGCTGCTCCCGCCAGTGCACGACGGCCGGCACCATGTACGACGGCAGCGACACGGCCAGCCGTTCCCGTACCGTGTCCGCGCCCACCGGCTCGGGCCCGGCGCAGAACGCGGCGAGCTGGGTGCCCCGCACGACCACGACGGCCCCGTCACGCACCCCGGCCACCCGCAGCAGCGCGTTCTCGATCTCGCCGATCTCCACGCGGAACCCGCGGATCTTGACCTGGGTGTCCCGGCGGCCGAGGAACTCCAGTTTGCCGTCGGACCGCCACCGCCCCACGTCACCGCTGCGGTACAGCCGCTCGCCGGGCCGGTGGGGATCCTCCATGAACGCGGCCGCGGTGCGCTCGGGGTCGTTGACGTACCCGCGCCCCACGCACACCCCGGAGAAGACGATCTCGCCAGGCGCGCCCAGCGGCACGGGGACCAGGTCCTCGTCGACGACGTACACCCGCACATTGCGCACCGGCCGGCCGAGCGGGACCCGGTCGCCGTCCGGCACCCGGTCCATGACCTCGTGGTTGGTGTCGTCCGAAGTCTCGGTCAGACCATAGGCGTTGGCCAGCCGGATCCCGGGCGCGGTGGCGAACCAGCGCTGCACCAGTTCCCGCTTCACCGCCTCGCCGGTCACCGACACACAGCGCAGATCGGCCAGTTCACGCGGCCGCTGCACCAACTCCGCGAGTACGGCCTCCAGATACGACGGCACGACCTGGAGCACGTTGACGCGCCCCCGGATCACCGTGTCCACGAACCGCGGCACGTCGAGGATGGTCTCCTGGTCGATGAGCAGGGTCCGCCCGCCCACGAGGGTGGCGGCGAGGAGCTGCCACAGGGAGATGTCGAAGCACTGCGGCGCGGTCTGCGCGACCACGTCGTGCTCGCCGATCCCCAGGTCCTCGACCTTGGCGAGCACGTGGTTGACGAAGCCGGCGTGCTCGCACATCGCGCCCTTGGGCTCGCCGGTGGAGCCGGACGTGAAGTAGATGTAGGCCAGTTGATCCGCCGGGACGGGAATCCCGAGATCGTCGTCCGGGTGCCCCTCGGCGTACACGGCGTCCAGGAACAGCGTCCGGGCCGCCGTACCGGAGAGCGAGCCGGTGCTGCCCTGCTCGGTGACGACGAGCTCGCAGCCCGCCCGGGACAGCGTCCTCGCGACCCGCTCGGCCGGGAAGTGCGGCTCGACCGGCAGATACACCCCGCCCGCCTTGAGCACGCCGAGCACGGCCGCCATCCAGTCCAGGTTCCGTTCCGTGACGACGGCGACGACCCCCTCGGCCTCCAGACCGTGGGCCAGCAGCGCCCGGCCGACCTGGTTGGCCCGGGAGTTGAGCTCGGCGTACGTCCACTGCCGCTCGCCCTGTACGGCGGCCACGGCGTCCGGGTGCTTCTCGACCCGCTCCTCGAAGAGCTCGTGCACCCGCCGGTCCGGGAGTTCACGGACCGGGCCCGCCAACTCCTCCAGCTGGTAGCGGAGTTCCTCCTCGGACAGCAGGCTCGTGCGGTCCGGGTGGGCCAGCGCGGTGAGGTGGTAGCCGGCGATGCGGGCGGCGGCGTCGGTGTCCAGGGCGCCGGTGCGGTGGCGCAGCCGCAGCGTGCCGTCGGTGACGGTGACCCGCAGGTCGTCGCCGGGCGTGCCGAGGGCTGCGAGGACCTTGCTGTGGGCCGCGAGCAGCGCGGCGGGATCGGTCGGCGTGCCCTCGGGCAGCCGGACCGCGTACTCCGTGACATCCGGTATCGGACCGGGCCTCGGGTGCGGAACTGTTTCCATGACTTTCTTCCCCCTGTTTTCTTCGTGCAGGCAGTGCAGGCGGTCAGGCAGTGCGGCGGTTCAGGCGCCTCGCAGCGCCACCGCCGGGTTGCCGCCCCAGTGCGCCCCCGTCGGCATCTCCTCGCCCTTCATCAGGAAGGAGTCGGCACTGAGCACGGCGCCGTCGCCCATCCGGACGCCGTAGTGGACCAGCGCGCCCGCCCCGAGGGTGCAGCCGTCGCCGATGACGATGTGATCGGACTTGAAGGTGCCGTCCTCCTGGGAGTGGGCCTGCACCTTGGAGTGGTGGCCGAGCGTGGTGTCGCTGCCGATCGCGACCAGGGTCCGCTCGGTGACGTAGCAGCCGTCGTCGAAGACCCGGCGGCCCAGGCGCATACCGAGCGCCCGCCAGACGAGGCTCTTGAACGGGGTGCCGTTGAACACGGCCAGGTGGTGGTCGGGCACCTTCCACAGCCGCTCGTGCCACCAGAAGTACGGGTCGTAGATGGAGCACAGCCGCGGCTGGAGCGGCCGGAACCGGGTGATCACGCGCTCCACCAGCGCCCAGTAGGTGGTGGTCAGCAGCAGACCGGCCATCAGGTAGCCGCCGATGAGCGGGCCACCGAGGGCGCCCCGGCCGCCGTAGAGGTCGACGGCCGCGAAGCCGAGGGCCGTCAGCAGGAACCAGTGCAGCCATCGCAGGAACAGGAACAGGGCCATCGTGCGGGCGTTGGAGCCGTTCTTGGCCGAGAGGCGGCGGCGCAGCTCGTCACCCTCGCGGAAGTGGTCGAAGCGGGTGTCGCGCTCCACCGTGCGCGGGATCTCGAAGGGCGGCGAGCCCAGCAGGCCCACGCCCTCCCGGAGTTCACCGTCGAGCGGCACCAGCACCTTGGTGGCGAGCAGGCAGTTGTCGCCGGTACGGCCGCCGACCGGGTAGGCGATGTGGTTGCCGAGGAAGTTGCGCGCCCCGATCGAGACCCGCGACACCCTGAACGAGGTGCTGGAGTACTCGGCGTTGAGGACCGAGAGCCCGTCGGCGACCATGGTGCCGCTGCCGACGGTGGCCAGGTACGGCGTCTCGTGCGAGACCTCGGTGCCGAAGTTGGAGCCGGTCTGCTCGACGGTCGAGAGGTCGTAGCCGATGGACCGCAGGTAGGGGACGATGTACGAGCTGTCGCCGCACAGCCACTTGAAGAACCGGATGTTGGTCATGCGGGCGATCGCGCGCTGCACCGAGTAGTGGAAGCCGTACAGAGGATAGACCCGGTCCGCTCGCACGGTCAGGTTCAGCAGCCGTGGCAGCACGGTCGCGGTGGCGAGGCCCACGACGATCGAACCGGCGAAGAGGGCGACGGACAGGGCCAGTGCCTCGACGTAGAAGGCCGTCGACTCCAGTTCCTTCGCGTTCGGTTCGAGCAGCGGGTCCAGCGCCGGTACCAGGTCCATCAGCAGGAAGGTCCCGCCGAGGCCGACCGGGACGTACACCAGCAGAGTCTGGAGCAGGGCGACGAGGGCGTAGCCGGCCCGGCGCGGGGTGGTGCAGCGGGCCGCGGGGACGCGGATGTGGTCGACGTGGGTGCGGCGGGCCGGTGAGCCGTGCCAGCGCTGGCCGGCGGGGACCGCGGCGCCGTCGTACAGCGCGGAGGAGTGGCCCAGCTGGCCTCCGTTGCCGATCGAGGTGCCGATGTCGAGGACGGTCTTCTCGCCGACGAAGACGTCCCGGCCGAGGGTGACGGGGCCGGTGCGGATCCGGCCCGCGTGCGCCCGGTAGCCGAGGAACAGAGCGTCCTTGCGGATCACCGTGCCCGCGCCGACGGTCAGCAGGTCGGTGCAGACCGGCACCGAGTGGGACAGGATCGTGACGCCCTTGCCGATACGGGCGCCGAGGGCCCGCAGGTAGAGGACGTACAGCGGGTTGCCGGTGAACAGGATCATCGGGTTGGCGTGCAGCAGCGCCTTGACGGTCCAGAAGCGGACGTAGGCGAGGCCCCACACCGGGAACTCCGTCTCCTTCCACCGGCCCACCAGCACCCACTTCGCCACCACGGGCAGGGTGCACACCGCGAGGAAGAGGCCGCCACCGAACACCAGCGAGCGCAGATAGACGGAGACGACGCCGTTGCCGCCGGATATCCAGGAGTACCCCTCGGCCATGGCGGTCCCGGCACCGAGGCAGTACACGGCGAAGATCAGGAACTGCAGCACTCCGCACAGGACATAGCGCGCGGTGCTGCCCGGCGGCGGGGGTGGCTCGGCGGGTCGTGCGGGGGCCGGTGCGGCGTCCGGGGCCTCGGCGAGCGCCGTCGCCAGGGCGCGGATCGTCGGGTGGCCGTATACGTCCCTCATCGACACCGACGGCAGGTCGTCACGCTTCCTGACCCGGGCGCAGAACTGAGCCATGACCAGGGAGTTGGCACCAAGATCGTCGAAGAAGTGGCTGTCGAGGGGGACTTGCTCCGTCTTCACGACCCCGGCCAGCACCTCGGCGAAGACCTGTGCGGTGCCGTCCACCGGGGTGACTGTCGTGATCTCGCCGGGATTTACCACCACTTGAGCTCCTAGATCATTACTTTTGGTCTTATGGACTATTCGGTGTGCTTGGTAAGTCGGGCCGGGCTCTCCACCGGTTCCGGGGATTGCGGTGGTGTTACGGCCTCGCGACACCGCCGGGCCGCTCCTGCGACGACCGTTTCCAGCGGGCCACGCCCGACGCGCCGCCACGAGAGGGCGAAGAGGAGCGCTCCGGTGGTCATGACGGCGTAGAGGAGCTCGGGGGAGCCGGCGAGCGCGCCGGTGGCGAGAAGGAGCACGTGGGCGGCGTAGAGGGTCAGCGGCATGCTGCCCGCCGCCGCGAGGAGCGTGAGCGCCCGCGTGAGGGGGGCGCTCCTGGTCAGCAGCAGGGCGCCGCCGAGGATCGCCGCGGCCGAGCCCAGGGTGAGGAGCATGTCGAACGGTGTGGTGGTGTGCGGCGCGCGGGAGAGCAGCGCCCACCAGGTCGCGCCGTCGGGGCTGTCCCACAGGGCCTCGGCCCGGGAGGCGCCCGGGAACTCCGCGCTCCACAGGTGCCGTAGCCCGTCGAACCGGAACAGGACCAGACAGGACACCAGCCAGACGCCGGCCACCAGGGCGAGGCCGCCCCCGAGCAGGCGGGACGCGATCTTTCGTGATGTCAGGTCCAGTCGGCCGAGGGCGAGTCCGGCGCACAGATAGGCGGTCCAGGCGAGCACCGGGTAGTCGCCGTGCACGAGCAGGTCGGACACCAGTCCGAGCGGATCGGTGACGACGTCCTGGAGCGTCGGATCGCCGTCGAAGGCGGGCTCCGGCAGCACGCCCCGCAGCGCGTGCACGGCGAACGGCGCCCCCACGGCCAGGAACAGGGAGAGACAGGCCAGGAACCGGGGGCCGAGGCCCAGCAGCGGGATCGCGATCAGGAACAGCAGGGCGTAGAACACCAGGATCACGTCCACGTCCAGGTCCGCGGCTCGGGACGCGTAGCCGAGCAGCAGCCCGATCAGCGCGATGACGGCCGCCCGTGCCGCCACCGCCACGGTCGCGGGCCGGCCGGTGGCCGGCCACCGGCCGCCCGTGGTGAAGGCCAGCCCGATCCCGGCCGTCACGGCGAACGTCGCCGAGGAACGGCCGCCCGCGAACATCCAGGCGGGCGTGGGCGATCCGGCCGCGTCGAACGCGCCGAACACGTGAACGGAGAACATACCGAGCAGGGCGAGGCCCCGTGCCACATCGACCCCTACGATGCGCGGCACGGCATGCTTCGGCACATACGGAGCAGGCATGAGAATTCTCCAGACAGAGATACGGCGGAATATCGCGCGCTGTTCACCGCACAGCGGAAAATCATGATGCAGAACCCCCGTGGTTCCGGTGTGCCGGAAGAAAAAGAAGTGTCTCGAGACACTGAATGAGATAAGGGGAGGAGCGGTTCGGTATGTGCCTGGAGTGACCACGTGGCGGGGACGAGGTGGCCGGTAGGGGCCCTGGTCAGGGCCCGGAGAATGCAATCCGAATTGTTTCGATGTGCTTGGGAACGGGTCAAGCGCGTTTCAGTCAATGGCGGTTTCTCGCTCGTCGACCGTTCGCTCACGGTATGACCCGTTCGGTCCGTTCGACCGCGTCACCGGGGAAATCACCCCATGGGTGCCGCATATGTCATCGGGTGTTCCACTTCTCGGTGCTCGAATTTCAGCCGCCGGGTTCATGACAGAAAAGGGGTTCGAATTCCTTGACGATTTCCCCGGAGTTGCCCGGCCCTTTCCGGGGCGTGACGGAACCGAACGGGAGCGAGCGTTCTGCGCACAGGTGTGCCCGTACCGGGACCAGGGGATGAGTGCACGCTCCCACGGCGGATACCTTTAGGTCGTGCAGTCAGCAAGCGAATCCACTCAGCAGACCTCCGGGCGCCTACACCGGGCGCGTGCCCTCTACCGGAACGTCTCGAAGCGCAGGACCGCCTGGCTGCTGCTCAAGGACACCGTCAACTCGTGCATCGAGTACCGCATCCTGGGACTCGCCGCCGAGGCCGCGTTCTTCTCGCTGCTGTCCGTGCCGCCCCTGCTGCTCAGCCTCATCGGCCTGCTCGGCTACGTCGACGACTGGACCGGCACCGACACCATCACCAGCCTCGAGGCCAACATCCTGGACGCCGCGCGCACGGTGCTCTCCGACAAGGGCGTACGGCAGATCGCGCAGCCGATCCTCAACGACGTGATGAAGGGCGGCCGTCCCGACGTCATCTCCGTCGGCTTCCTGTTCGCCCTGTGGTCCGGCTCGCGCGCGGTCAATGTCTTCATCGACACCATCACCGTCATGTACGGCCTCGACGGGGTCCGCGGCATCGTCAAGACCCGGCTCGTCGCGTTCGCGCTGTTCATCGCGGGGCTGCTGCTCGGGTCGGTGGCGCTGCCGCTGGTGGTGGCGGGGCCGGACGCGGTCGTACGGATCGTGCCGTGGTCGGCGACCCTGGTGCAGGTCCTGTACTGGCCCGTCGTGATCGTGCTGTCCATCGCCTTCCTGACGACGCTGTTCCACGTCTCGGTGCCGGTGCGCTCACCGTGGATCGAGGACGTCCCCGGTGCCCTGGTGGCCCTGGCCATGTGGGTGCTGGGGAGCTTCCTGCTGCGCATCTACCTGCAGAACACCATCGAGGGCGCGACGATCTACGGCTCGCTGGCCGCGGCCGTGGCGGTGCTGCTGTGGATCGGCGTCTCGGCCTTCGCGGTCCTGGTGGGCGCCGCGGTGAACGCCGCGATCGACCGCGTCTGGCCGGCGGCGGCCACGGCGGCGGCCCGTGCGGCGAACGAGCGGACGCGGGAGGCGCAGGTCGCGGAGTACGTGGCCCGCGCGGCCACCCTCCACGGCACGGACTCCGACCCCGACGACCCGGACATGCCCTCCGAGTTCCCGGAACGCTGGTCCCGCTTCCTGCCTCCGGAGGACGTGACGTCGCGGCTGCGGACGCATGCGAAGACGACGCATCCCCCGCAGAAACCGGAGGGCTCCTGAGGGGGATGCGTCGTCGGCCGCGGGCCGGTGGGGGTTGATCGCGCCCCGCGGCGGAGCCGCATATCGACACAGCCCCGCGCCCCTGGGTGGGTCCACTTACCGGGGTCAGACCTTCCACGTACCCGCAGCCGCCGCCTCCCTCGCGAACTCGCCGAACTCGCGCGGCTCCCGGCCCAGTACCTCCCGCACCCCGTCCGACAGATACGCGTTATGGCCGTCCAGCAACTGCTCGAACGCCTCGACCAACGCGCCGACCTCCCGCTCCGGCACCCCGAACCCCACGAGGCGCTCCCCGTACTCCCGCGCCGACACCGCCCGGTACGTCAGCTCACGCCCCGTCGCCTTCGCGATCTCCGCGACCGCGTCGCCGAAGGTCAGCAGACGCGGTCCCGAGACGGAGAGCGTCGCCCCGGCATACCGGTCGCCCGACGTCAGCGCGGCCACCACCACATCCCCGATGTCCCGCACATCCACGAACGGCTCCCGCACCTCACCCGCCGGGAACACCAGCTCCCCGCTCAGTCGCAGCTCCTCCACCAGCGGCCCCTCGCTGAAGTTCTGCGCGAACCACGACGCCCTGACGACCGTCCAGTCCGCCCCCGACGCGTGCAGCGCCTCCTCCGCGTCCCGCGCCCGGTCCTGCCCGCGCGAGGAGAGCAGCACCAGCCGCCGTACGCCGATCCCCACCGCCTCCCGCGCGACCGCCCCGACCGCCTCGGCCGCGCCCGGGGCACCGATGTCCGAGGGGTACACCAGATAGGCCGCGTCCGCGCCCCGCAGGACCCCCGCCCACGTCGACCGGTCCTGCCAGTCGAACCCCTGCGCCCGCGAGGCCGCCCGAACCGTCAGCCCCGCCGCCTGCGCCGACTGCACCACCCGGCTGCCCGTACGACCCGAGGCACCGGTCACCACCACCGTCATGTCCGCCGTGTTCTGTGTCATGCCATCGAGTCAACTGCCGTTCCCGGCAAGGGACCATCGCTGAACGGCTCATTCCCATGCGCGCGCGTCTACGCTGGCCCCATGGACGCTCTGGCAGGCCTGCTGGAAGGACCGCGGGCGCGTGGCGCCTTCATGATCCGTGCGTGCTTCGACCCGCCGTGGGCGGTGCGGGTGGAGGACCGGGCGCCGTTGACGGTGATGCTGCTCGTCCGCGGTGACGCCTGGGTCCTGCCCGACACGGGCGAGCCGGTCCGGCTGCGCCCCGGCGACCTCGCCATCGCCCGCGGCCCCGCCCCCTACACCTGCGCCGACGCCCCCGGTACGGCCCCGCAGGCGCTGATCCTGCCCGGCGCGGAGTGCCGCTACCCCGACGGCCGGGTCCTGAACGGCTCCATGGACCTCGGCGTACGCACCTGGGGCGACCGGCTCGACGGCGGGACGGTCGTCCTCATCGGGACGTACCTGATGGAGGGCGAGATCAGCAACCGGCTGCTGGACGCCCTGCCGCCGCTGCTGTCGCTGACCACCGACGTGTGGGAGTGCCCGCTCACCCCGCTCCTCATGGAGGAGATCGTGCGCGACGAGCCCGGACAGGAGGTCGTCCTGGACCGGCTGCTCGACCTGCTCGTCATCGCCGCGCTCCGGGCCTGGTTCTCCCGGCCCGAGGCGGAGCCGCCCGCGTGGTACGCGGCGCTGGCGGATCCCGTCGTGGGCCGGGTGCTGCGCCTGGTGCAGGACGACCCCGCCCATCCCTGGACGGTGGCCTCCCTCGCGGCCAAGGCCGGAGTGTCCCGTGCGGCGCTGGCCCGGCGTTTCAGCGAACGGGTGGGGGAGCCGGTGATGACGTATCTGACCGGATGGCGGCTGGCGTTGGCGGCGGACCGGCTGCGGGAGGGGTCCGCGACACTCGACGCGATCGCCAGGCAGGTCGGTTACGGCAGTGCCTTCGCTCTGTCCAGTGCGTTCAAGCGGGTGTACGGGGTCAGCCCGCAGGAGCACCGACTGCGGGTGAGCGCGAGCTGACCGCGTCGTAGCCTGGGCATGTGTACACGGAGAGGGCGTCCCGGCTCGCGGGTGCGTTCGTCTGGACCGGGGACGGCGCCGGACGTGTTCTGCCCGACGGCTGCATGGACCTGCTCTGGGCGCGGGGGCAGCTGCTGGTCGCCGGGCCCGACACCCGTGCGTACGTCCCCGAGGGCGCCCCGGCCACCTGGACGGGCCTGCGCTTCCCTCCCGGTTCCGCGCCCGCCTTCCTGGGGGTGCCCGCGCATGAACTGCGCGATCGCCGTGTGGAGTTGGCCGATCTCTGGCCGTCTTCCGAGGTACGGCGGCTGCGGAGCCGTATCGCCGGGTCTGCGGACCCGGGCACGGCCCTCGAGGAGATCGCCCTGGAGCGTGCCGCCCCGCCCGACCCCCTCCTCCGCGCCCTCGTCACCTCCCTGGACGCGGGGCGTCCCGTCGCCGTGACCGCCGACGAACTCGGGCTCGGCGCACGTCAGTTGCACCGCCGTTCGCTCGTGGCCTTCGGGTACGGGCCGAAGACGCTGGCCCGGATCCTGCGGTTGCGGCGGGCTCTGGCGCTGGCCCGGTCCGGTGTGCCGTTCGCGGAGACGGCCGTGCGGAGCGGGTACGCGGACCAGCCCCATCTCGCGCGGGACGTACGCGAGTTGGCCGGTCTTCCGCTCGGGCGACTACTCGCCGCCCGGTAGCGGGGCGTACAGGTCGACGCCGTTGCCGTCGGGATCGTGCAGGGAGGCGTAGCGCTGGCCCCACTCGGCGTTCCACGGTTTGAGTTCACCGTGGAATCCCTCGGCCACCAGCTCCTCGTACACGGCGTCGACCTCGGCGGGGTCCGCGCAGCGCAGCGCGAGCCCGGTGCGGCTGCCGCCGGCCGGGGCCCGCCAGCCCGGGTGGAAGGAGCGGACGGTCTCCTCGGTGTCGAGCATCAACCGCACACCGCCCGCGAGTTCGGCCTCCGCGTGCGGCTGCGACTCGGCCCCCTCGGCGAAGGGGAACCCGAGCCGCCGGTAGAAGGCGACGGAGGCGGCCATGTCGGAGGCGACGAGGCCGATGGCATCGAATCGTGGAGTCATGTCGCCACCGTAAGGAGGGGCCGCACCTCCGGTCTTGAAGGAATCGGACACGTCAGCCGAAGGTGACCGGCCCCCGCGGGGTGTCCACCGTGAACGAGAGGCCCACCGGACCTTCGGTGAGGGGGAGTTCGGTGTCGAGGGCGGCCAGCAGCTGGCGGATCCCGTCGGGGGAGGGGGCGGTCCCTCTCAACGAGAGGAGCGGTGTCGTGGGGAGCCCCTCGGCCGTGGGGTGGGGCGAGGGGCCCCAGTCGATGAGGAAGGGGACCAGCCCGGAGGGATGCTGGGTGTCGCCGTCCGTCAGGCGCCACTTCAGCAGGGTGCCGTCGGGTCTGCGGCGGCTCATCGGACGGATCTCGCCGGGGTCGTAGCCGCGTGCGCGGGCGGCGGCGACCGCCGCGTCCAGGTCGTACGGGCTGATCGCCCAGGTCAGCGTGCGGGCGGCGGCCAGCGTGTCGACGTCGAAGGGGCGCGGGCCGCTCGGCGCCGGCTGCTCCGGGTCCGGGCCGATGATCTCCAGATAGGCGGTGCCGCCCAGCGAGACCAGGTGGTTGCGGGTGCCGAGACCGACGTGCACACCGCCGGGGGCGGGCGTCACGCCGGTGCGCCGGGTGAACTCGGCGACCGTCGCCGCCAGGTCCGGGGTCGCGAGGACGAGATGGTCGAGGTGTGCGGGAATCGCGTTCACCGCGCCGACGCTACGCACAGCGGACCGCACGATGGAACACCCTGCACGGCGACTCGGTGCCGCTGCGGCACGGCGGTCGGTCGCGGGCTCACCGCCACGACGGCGTCCCGGTCGGCCGCCGCCCCCGTCGGCACGGGCCGCGTGGCCGAGGTTCAGTCCCGCGGTGGCGCCGTGCTCGCCCGTTCCACCAACCGCGTCGACAGTTCCGTCCGGGTGCTCTCCGGGCGGTCGCCCTCCATCATGCGGACCAGGAGGCGCAGGGCCATGGCCGCCATCTCCGAGAGGGGCTGGCGGACCGTGGTGAGGGCCGGGGTGGTCCAGCGCGCTTCGGGGAGGTCGTCGAAGCCCACGACACTCATGTCGCCCGGGACGCGCAGTCCCCGCTCGGCCAGCGCCTCGTACACGCCGAGGGCCATGCGGTCGGAGCAGACGAAGACCGCGGTGGGCGGTTCGGGCAGGTCGAGGAGTTCCAGCGTGCGGCGGTGGGCGGCGCTCTCGTCGAAGCCGGCGTGGCGGACGTACTCGGGACGCTGTCGTATCCCCGCCGCCGCGAGCGCGGAACGGTAGCCCGCCACCCGCGCCCCACTGCACATCTTGCGCTGGTGACCGGCGACGACCGCGATGTGCTCATGGCCCAGCGCGAGCAGGTGCTCGGTCGCCGTCACCCCGCCCTGCCAGTTCGCCGCGCCCACCGAGACCACACCCGGCGGCGGCTCCAGGACCGGGTCGATCAGGACGTACGGGATGCGGTGCTGGTCCAGCCAGCCGTACTGCGACGACGTCAGCTCGGCCAGGTTGAACAGCACCCCGGAGGAGCCGCGCGCGGTGAGCTTGTCCATCCAGCCGCTGTCCGGCCGGCCCAACCGGGTGCGGTTCAGCCCGGCGGAGACCACCACCTCGAGACCCGCGTCGTGCGCGGCGGCCTCCACCCCGTGCAGGACCGCCCCCGACCAGGAGGTCTCCAGCGAGTGCACGACCAGGTCGACCAGCCCCGACGTCCTCACGGCGTCGAACCTCGGTCTGCGGACGTAACCGAGCCGGTCCAGGGCCTCGGTGACCCGGCGGCGGGTCTCGGGGGCCACGTCCTCCCGCCCGTTGACCACCTTGGAGGCGGTCGGCACCGACACACCCGCCTCCCGGGCCACGACCGCCAGCGTGGGACCGGCCGCCACGCTCGCACTCCCCGTGCGGACCATCGGGAACCACCTCTCCGGCCCGCCCGTGGGCCATGAAAGTTTCGACCAGCGCGGAAACAGTAAGCGCTTCCTACCCTAGGTTCGCCCGGGGAAGTGGGGAAGAGGTCGGGCTTCGCAGGTCTTCGTGCCCGCATGGTTTTCGAAACGTCGAACGTCACCCGCAGGTGAGCCGGAACCCCCTGAAGTCGGCGGTGAAGGCCGCGTCGACCAGGTCCACCGCATGGATTCCGGCCATCGCACCCGTGAACCGCAGCTTCGACCCGTGGTCGTCGGAGAGCCGGGTGAAGTCCAGTCCCGGACCCACGGGCGTCCGCTCGCCGTCGTCGCCCACGCGCCAGAAACGGGCCACCCCTTCCGCCACGGTCACGCCGATCGTGAGAGCGCTCTCTGTGCCGACGTCGACCACCGCCACCCGCCGGGTACTTCCCTCGTCCCGCTCGACCAGACTGAGCACGGTCCGCCCCTCGCCCCGCCACTGCTGACCGTGCTGTCCCTCGCCCTCCGGCTCCGCCCATGTCAGGTCGAGGGACAGATAGGACTCGCTGTCGTACCGGAGCACGAGACCGGCGGCCTGTGTGAACGTACCGGGCCGGGCCTCCACGGTGACCTCCGCCTCCGCCCGGTGCTCGGTGATCCGCTGGGCGAGCAGACTGTGCGCCCACCGCGACTCGGGCCCGTGCCGCCCACGCAGCCGGATCCACCCGGGTCGGGCGGCGGTGTCCGCCCAGGACGGGTCGGGAGCGGCCCGCAGACTGCTCCATGGCCAGCCCAGCGGGTTCTCGGGAGACGGGAGGTTCCCGGAGGGCCGTGCAGGGGACGGGAGGTGCTCGGACGCCTGCGCAGGGGAGGGGAGTTGCTCGGTCCGGCCCGGCTGCGTCGCCACCTCGACCTCGACCGCCGGATGCGCACCCCCGTGCCG
>NZ_JBIAKA010000003.1:517576-651947 GCF_042872225.1 Streptomyces sp. NPDC005374
TCGGACGCCTGCGCAGGGGAGGGGAGTTGCTCGGTCCGGCCCGGCTGCGTCGCCACCTCGACCTCGACCGCCGGATGCGCACCCCCGTGCCGCATCCTTGGCCAGCCCTCCGCGTCCCACGTCACCGCCTGGATCGCCGTCTCCCGGCCGAGCGTGCAGCGCGGCCCGTTCGGCGTGTGCAGGGGGCGGGCCGTGAGGTGGCTCAACACCCAGCTGCCGTCGGGGAGTTGGACCAGTTCGCCGTGTCCCGCCTTCTGCAGCGGGAGTGAGGGATCGTCCCGGGACGTCAGCAGGGGCCGGTCGTCCAGCTCGTAAGGGCCGGTGATCTCCCGGCTGCGGGCCATCAGCACCCCGTGCTCGAACCCGGTGCCGCCCTCGGCGAGGACGAGGTGGTACCAGCCGTCCCGCCGGATCAACTTCGGCCCCTCGATGAGCCGTTCGTGCTGGAGCAGCAGGTGGGTGTCACCCACGGGTGCCAGCGTCTCGCGGTCGAGTTCGGTCAGCACGATCCCGGCGAAGCGCCGCCCGTCGGGGCGATGGTCGTTCTGGAGGTTGAGCAGCCACAGCCGGCCCTCGTCGTGGAAGAGCGCGGGGTCGAAGCCGTGGCTCGCGATCCGGCGCGGTGCCGTCCACGGGCCGGCCGCCTCCGATGAGGGTGCCCCCGCTCGAGCGAAGCCGATAGTGGGGGACGTACAGACATAGGTGTCCGTGTCGAAGTACGGCGTTCCCACCGACCGGACGATCGAGTAGACCACCCAGAAGCGCTCACCGTCCCAGCTCAGGGAGGGTGCCCAGATGCCGCCCGAATCGGGGACGCCGGCCAGGGAGTCACCAGGCACGGCACCCTCGACATGGCCCGCGTACTCCCAGTGCGCGAGGTCACGGGAGCGGTGGATCGGGATCGTCGGGAACCACTCGAAGGAGCTGGTCGCCACGTAGTACTCGTCGCCGACCCGGACCATGGAGGGGTCGGGGGCGAAGCCGCGGATCACCGGGTTGTGCAGCAGGGTCACTTGAGGGCTCCGAGGGTGACTCCGGAACGCCAGTAGCGGCGCATCGCGACCATCATGATCGCCATCGGGACGATGGACAGCAGGGCGCCGGTGAGGACCAGGCTGGTGAGGTCGACACCGGACTCCAGACGTTTGCCGGACCAGTTGTAGAGGCCGATGTTGAGCGTCCAGTTGTTCTCGCCACGCAGCACGGTCAGCGGCAGGAAGAAGGCGTTCCAGGTGTTGACGAAGGCCAGCAGGAAGACCGTGGCACCGCCCGTGGTCATCATCCGCAGCACGATGCTGAAGAAGATCCTGAGCTCCCCGGCGCCGTCGATACGGGCCGCCTCCAGCAGCTCGAAGGGGATCGTGGCCTCGGTGTAGACCTTGGCGAGGTACACGCTGAACGGGTTGATCAGACAGGGGATCAGCATCGCCCAGGGCGTGTCGACCAGGCCGATCTCCGAGAACAGCAGATACAGCGGCAGCGTGAGCAGCGCGATCGGGATCAGGAAGGACGCGACCACGCAGGCGAAGACGACGTTGCGGCCCGGGAAGTCGAAGCGCGCCAGGCCGTAGCCGGTGGCGAGCGCGAGCAGCGTGCCGCCCAGCGAGCCGACACCGGCGTACAGCAGCGAGTTCGCCGTCCAGCGCAGGAAGATGCCGTGCTCGTAGGTGAACACCTGATGCAGGTTGTCCCACAGGTGCCAGCCCGAGAACCACAGCCCGTTGGACTGGTACAGCCCGGTGCGGTCCTTGGTGGAGGCGACGATCAGCCACCACACCGGAAAGAGGCTGTAGACGCTCGCCAGGGACAGCCCGACGAGCAGAAACCGCTGGCCGCCACGCGAACGGGCCGCCGGATCCGGTGTGTTGAGCCGCCGGACCTGGGAGCTCCTGGTGCGTTCTTCGGTGAGGGCCATCAGTCGGTCTCCTTCGAGGTGAACCGGTAGAACAGGAAGGAGGCGACGCCGAGGATCAGGGCGAGCAGCACCGAAAGGGCCGCCGCGTAGTGGTAGTTGCCGGCGTTGAACGCCTGGTTGTAGATGATCATGATCGGGGTGAAGGAGTCACTGACCGTCTGCGGGGTGACGTTCCTGAACAGCGCGGGCTCGTTGAAGATCTGCAGCATCTGGATGATGGAGAGCATCCCGGTCAGCACCAACGCCCCCCGCACGAACGGGATCTTGATGCTGCGCGCGACCCGCAGCTCGGACGCCCCGTCCAGCCGCGCGGCCTCGAACAGCTCGCGGGGCACGCCCTGGAGCGCGGAGTACAGGATGACCATGTTGTAGCCGATGCCGTGCCAGGTCAGCAGGTTGCCGATGGACGGCCACACCATCGAGGGCGCGAAGAAGTTCCAGGAGAACCCGAAGATCTCGCCGAGCGGGGTGAGCGGACCGACATCCGGGCTGTACAGGTTCAGCCACACGATCGCGGCGACCACACCGGGGATCATGTACGGCACCAGCAGCAGGAGCCGGAACCGCCCGGCCGTCCTGGAGCTCAGTGCGTCCAGGAGCAGTGCGAGGACCAGGCTGACGAGCAGCATGACCGGGATCTGGACGCAGGCGAACAGCACGACCCGCAGTACGGAACCCATGAACGCCGAGTCGGACAGGCCCTGTTGGTAGTTGTCGAGCCCTGAGAACTCGTCGGTGGTCCCACCCAGGCCCAACCCGGAGGACTGCGACCGGTACAGCGACTGGTAGACGGCGTACCCGATCGGCAGCAGGTACAGGAAGACGAAGCCGAGCTGGAAGGGCACCGTGAAGGCGGCACCCTTCCAGCGCAGTGAGCGAATCATCAGTAGCAGCCCTTAAGCCTCTAGCCCTTGACGCTGATGCCGCGGGACTTCAGGTCGTCGACCGTCCACTCCTGCATGTGCGCCAGCAGCTGGGTCACCGTCTGCTCCTTGCTGACCACCTTGGCCCAGCCGGCCTGCATCTCGGTGAACATCGCGGTCCAGTCGGGCCCGAAGGTCCAGTCGGTGGTGACCGTCTTCAGGCTGTCCTTCACGATCTGCTGCGCCGGCTGGTAGTTGTCGCCGAGCAGCTTCTGGGAGACCGCTTCGGGCACGTACGAGTCGCTGTCGGCCAGCGCCGGCATCACGCCGTTGCCGGTGGTCGGGCTCGCCATGGTCTTCACCGCGCCGGTGTTCGTGGACATCCACAAGGCGGCCTGGGCGGCCTGCTCCTGGTTCTTGCAGCCCTTGGTCACCAGGGTCACGCTGCCGGTCAGGTTCGTACCGGCCGGGGTCTTGGCGGCCTCGCCGGCGAAGGTCGGCCAGGGGGACAGCGCCCAGTCCCCGAAGGACTTGGTGAAGTTCTGCACCATGCCGGCCATCTGCCAGGTCGAGATCTGCCGGGTCGCGGTGCCGCCGTTGTCGTAGTTGCGCTGCACGGCCGCGTAGTCGGCGAAGGACAGCTTGCTGTTCAGGTCGTTGTCGACGATCTCCTGGATCACCTTGGCGGCCTTCAGCGTGCCCGCGTCCTGGAAGTCCACCTTCCAGGCGTTGCCGTCGATGGCGTACCAGTGCGCCCCGGCCTGCATGGCGAGCACCTCGAGGGTGCTGGGGTCCTCACCGGCATAGTTGGTGATCTTGATGCCGTGCTTCTTCAGCACCTTGCCCGCGGCGATGAACTCGTCCCAGGTCGTCGGGGCCTTGATGCCGTACTTCTTGAAGAGATCGGCGCGGTAGATCGTGAAGTTCGGCGACGAACTGGTCGGCACCCCGTACATCTTCCCCTGCACCTGCGCACTGGTCCAGGAACCGGTGTTGAACCTGCTCTTCTCGCCGTCGACGTACTTCGTGATGTCGGCCAGCGCGCCCTGCGCGACCCAACTCGTCACGTACTCGGCGGTGTTCTGCACCAGACAGGGCGCGTTGCCCGCCTTGACCGCGTTGGTCAGCTGCTTCTGCATGGTCAGCTGGTCGGTGACCTTGGTGTACTTCAGCTGGATGTCCTTGTGCGAGGCGTTGAACGCCTTGACGACGGCGTCCTGGCCGTTGGCCCAGCCCCAGAAGGGGAGGGTGACGGGGCCCGACGACTGCGAGTCGCCGGAATCGGACCCGCCGCACGCGGAGAGCAGACCTGACAGCGCGAGTCCCGCAACGGCGGCGCGGGCGAACCTTCTCCGGGGGCTGCTGAAGTTCATCTGACCGTGTTCCTTCGCGAAGTAGGGCGTCTCGGAGAGGAGAGAGGGGATCGGCGGCCCGGTGTCGGCCGGAAACGGCGGCCGGAAGTCTCATCGGCTCGCGGTTGCGGGGGTCGGCCCAGCGGAAGCTGTAGTAACCGGTTGCTGGGACGGTAGGCCGAGGGCTTGCCGGTTAGCAAGAGGTAGGCGCCAATTTGTTACGCCGGTTTGTCCGTGGGGTTAGGTCCGGGCGCCGTCAGGGCAGACGCGAGTGGTCTGACGTACTGCCAGTTCAGAGGCGTGTGGGCGTCCTGGACGGCAGGCTGGGCGGCCCGTGGGAGCGGTTCCTTCGGTCCGTGTCGGCCGGGGGGAAACCGTTTACGAAACGATCACTCTTCCGGACTGCTAGCGAGGTTGCGCGGGCGGTCGCACGGAGTTCCGTACGACGACATGGGTGCCCAGCACCAGATGGTCGCTGTCGGCTCCCCTGCGCCGGGCCCCGCCCCCCTCGCGCCGGTCGGCGACGGCACGCAGGGCCACCCGCCCCATCTCCTCGTAGGGCACGTGGACGGTGGTGAGCTGGGGAGTGAGCTGGGACGCGAGCGGGATGTCGTCGTACCCGACGATCGACACGTCCTCGGGCACCCGCAGCCCGGCCGTCCGCAGGGCCTGCATAGCGCCGGCGGCGACGACATCGGTCCCGGCGAGGACGGCGGTGAACTCGAGCCCCTCGCGCAGGGATTCCTCCACCGCCTCGTAGCCGTGCTCGTAGTCGTAGGGTCCGTGCCGCACCCTGCGGGGCTCGAACGGTACGCCGTACGCCTCGAAGGCCCGCCGGGCGCCCTTCAACCGGCCTTGGGCAGTGGTCAGTTCGGCGTGTCCCGGCAGCACGAGCACCTTCCGGTGCCCGGCCGACAACAGGTGACTGGCCATCGCGTAGGCCCCGCCCTCGTTGTCGTAGTCGACGGTCGTCGCGGGCACGTCGCCCTCCAGCGGCGGCCGCCCCACGAGCACGAGATGCGAGCCGGCCGCGTCCAGGGAGCGCGCGAACCGGGCCATGCGCAGCTGGTACTCGTCGTAGTCGTAGGCGCCGCCGAGCAGCACCACGGCCGCGACGCCCTGCTGACGCATGAGGTTGACGAGGGCGAGTTCGCGCTCGGGGTCGTCCCCGGTGGTCCCCACCAGGGAGAGCCATCCCCGCAGGGTGGCGGCGCCCTCGACACCCTTGGCCACGTGGGCGAACGCGGCGCCGGTGATGTTGTTGATGAGGATCGCGACGGTGGGCGTACCGCCCCCGGCGAGCGACCTGGCGTGGGCGTTGGTGACGTAGTCCAGGTCGCCCACGACCTTCATCACCTTGCGGCGCAGGTCCTCGGAGACCGGATAGTTGCCGGACAACACCCGCGAAACGCTGGCCACCGAGACCCCGGCCCGCTCGGCCACGTCCCTGATGGTGGCCCGTCCGACGTCACCGGACGCCTTGCGCTGACTCACCCTTGCGGCTCCTTCAAGGTAGAGGCCCGGTCGCACGGAACCCCGCAAACAAGGTCCGGAAACCGTATCCCATGGTTACTGCGGTGCTTCCGGATCGGGTGCTCCCGGGTCGGTCCGCCCGGACCGGGTACGCCCGAGTTCGGTCCTTTCGGGTCGAGTACTCCCGGGGCAGGTGCTTCTGGGGCGCTCCTCCTTGGGCCAAGTGCTCCTGGGCCAGGTGCTCCCGAGGCGGTCTTCCCGGGCCACGTGCTCCCAGGTCGGGTGCGTTCTGGTCGCTTCTTCCGGGCCGCGTGCTCCCGTGTCAGGTGCTCCCGAGGCGGTTTCCCGGGCCAGGTGCTCACATGCCAGCTGCGTTCGGGTCGCTCCTTCCGGGCCGCGTGCTGCCGGGTCAGGTATTCCCAGGTCAGTTGCTCCGGAGGCGGTCCTCCCAGGTCAGGTGCTCCCGAGCCGTCCCTCCAGGTCAGGTGCTTCCGGGGCAGGTGCTCCCGAGCCGTCCCTCCGGGTCAGGTGCTCCCGAGCCGTCGTCCAGGTCGGACACTCCCAGGTCAGGCGACCCGGACCATGTCCGCGTGCCGCACCTCGTGTGCCAACGGCGTCCCCGCCGCCAGCCGCTCCAGTTCCTCGACGACGATCCGTCCGAGCCGCTCCAGTTCGTTGCCGAGTGAGCCGGCGATGTGCGGTGTCAGGAACACGTTCGGCAGCCGGTACAGCGGCGACCCCGCAGGCAGCGGCTCGGGCTCCGTGACGTCGAGCACGGCGTGCAGCCGTCCGGAGACCAGCTCGTCGGTCAGCGCGTCGGGGTCGACCAGGGCTCCCCGTGACGTGTTGATGAGCACCCCTCCGTCCCGGATCAGCCCGAGCCGGGACGCGTCGAGCATCCGGTAGGTCTCCGGGATGTCGGGAGCATGCAGCGACACGATGTCGCTGTGCCGCAACAGGTCCTCCAGTGAGAGGAGTTCGGCCCCCAGGGCGGCGGCCTCCGCGGCGCTGACGTACGGATCGTGCAGCAGCACGGTGAAGTCGAAGGGCCGCAGCAGCTCCAGCAGCCGCCGCCCCACCCGGGACGCCCCGATGACCCCGATCCGCCGCCCCACGTTTCCCGTGGCCGCGGTCTCGGCGGGAGACGGATACACGTGGGTGGCACGGAACCGCTCGCGGTGGTCGAACGCGTCCTTCCCACACAGCAGGATCATCGCGAGGGTGTACTCCGCGACCGGCAGCGCGTTGCCGGTGACCGCGCTGGAGACGGCGATCCCGCGCTCCCACACGGCGTCGCCGACCAGCGAACGCACCGAGCCCGCGGCGTGCAGGACGGCGCGCATCTGGGGTGCCGCGGCGAGGAGACCGGTGTCGAGGCGGGGGCAGCCCCAGCCGGTGATCAGTACGTCGGCCCTGGCCAGGGCGTCAGCCGCGGCGGGGTCGCCGAGATCCTGGACGACGAGCGCGGGGTCGAGCTCCGCCGCCAGGCTCAGCCGGGTCATCAGCGGCGGTGGGAAGAGCAGGGGGAGGTGCACGGGATCCATGGCGAACACGGCCCTGGGTGGCTGAGGGCTGGGCATGTCACTCCTGACACACTGGGCGGAAACAGTTTCTGAAAACGTCTTCTACGACAGATCTACCGTAGGTCCGGCGTCGAGGGGTGGTCAATCGGTCAACCGGGCCGGATGACAACCGGTTTCCTGTCCGGCCCGTGTCGAGGAGGTTAAGCAGTCTTTTCGAAAACTCGCCCAGCCCCTTGACGCCGTTTCCGGACAGGGAAGAAGCTCTGCCCCAACGCAGCAACCGGTTGTCTACCGGCGCCGCGTTCGTCATGAACGGACAGAGCAGGAGGTGGGGCGTCGTGCGCCCACATGCCGGTGTCGGGCCCAGTCGCCGCCGATTTCTCTCCCTCTCCGCAGGTGGTGCCGTGGCGGGGGCGGCAGCGCTGAGCGGATGCGCGATGCGGGTGTCGGGCGCGGTGAGCGGCTCCGGTGAGACCGTCACGCTGATGGCCAAGCCCGGAGACATCACCGCGGACCTCATCAAGCAGGCGCACAAGGACACCGGTATCAAGATCGACACGGTGTTGTTCAGCACCAGCAAGCTGATCGCGATGATGACCAACGGAAACCCGCCCGACCTGGTGCGCGGCCTCGGCGCCGTGGACGCCCCGTACTACGCGGCCCGGGGGGTGATGGAGGACCTGGACCCGTACTTCGCGAAGAGCGGTGTCCTCAGGGTCGACGACCTGGACCCGGTCAACGACCTGTGGCGCTACGACGGACGCGTCCAGGGCAGGGGGCCGCGCTACGGCATGGCGAAGGACTTCTCCCAGGACTCCATGTACTGGTACAACACCGCGCTCTTCGACCGGGCGGCCGTCGACCACCCGCCGGAGCTGGAGCCGGTCACGTTCGAGGAGTGGCTGGAGAAGGCCAAGCGGCTCACCCGGCGCAAGAACGGACAGACCACCGTCTTCGGCGGCAGCTACAACGGCGTGGCCACGCCCAACATGCTGGCCGGCCTCACGGTGTCCGCCGGCGGGAACCTTTTCTCCGACGACTACTCCCGGGTCGACTTCACCACTCCCGAGGCCCGCAAGGCGCTCGGCTGGTACATCGACTACTGCCGGACCAAGGTCGGGCCGAGCATCATCCAGCCCGACCCCAACACCTGGGACGGCCCCACCTTCCAGGCGAACCGGATGGCCATGTCGAACTCCGGCTACTGGCTCGGCGGTCTGATCGACACCGACAAGAAGCTGGCACCGCTGTCCAGGCTGGCCCCGGCCCCCTACTTCGAGGGCGGCCGGCGGGTCAGCCCCTGCCAGGCCGGTACCGGCTTCTGGATCCCCGCCAAGTCCCACAACAAGGACGCCGCCTGGCGGATCTTCGAGTGGTTCTTCGGCGAGGCACCGGCCAAGGCGCGCGCCGCGGGTGGCTGGGGCATCCCGACCCTGAAGTCCCTGCGTTCCCTGATGCCCGCTCAGGAGAGCTACCAAAAAAGGGCGTTGAAGGTACAGGACGAGGAGCTGAAGCACTTCTCGGTGATCGGCTTCACGCCGTACGCCACCGCGGACGCGCTCCTCGGCATCTTCAACCAGATCGCCCCGGCCGCCATGAACGGCGCCATGTCCGTCGACACCCTCGCCGGCCGTCTGAACTCGGCCATGAACGACCAGCTCAAGCGCGGTAAGGAGCAGGTGGGATGACGGTCGATCAGATGACCACGGCTTCGGCCACGGAGCGCGACCGCCCTGCGCAGGCCACCCGCCGGAACCGGCGGCCCCCGGGGCGGACCTCGATCGTGGCGCGCAGACACCGCGCGTTCTACATGTTCGCCTCGCCCTGGATCATCGGCTTCGTGCTGCTGACCATCGCGCCGATGGCGTACGCACTGTGGCTCAGTTTCACCACGTTCGACGGCATCTCGCCCAACTGGCACTACGTCGGGCTCGGCAACTACCGCGAGCTGTTCGCCGACTCCCAGACCTGGGACTCCCTGGGCCGCACCGGCCTGTTCGCGATCACCTCGGTGCCGTTGTCGATAATCGCCGGACTCGGACTGGCCGTCCTGGTCAACCGGCCGCTCAGGGCGCGGGGGCTGTTCCGCACCCTGCTCTATCTGCCGGCGGTGGTGCCGCCAGTGGGCGCGGGCATCGCGTTCAAGCAGCTCTTCGACCAGAACTCGGGTGCCGCCAACGGGGTGTTGAACCTCTTCGGCATCGACGCCCTCGGCTGGCTCGCCGACCCCTACGCCCGTTACGTGCTGATCATGACGGTGCTCTGGACGGCCGGAAACATCATGATCATCTCGCTGGCCGGGCTCCAGGACATCCCCCGCGAACTCCTCGAAGCGGCACGTCTCGACGGCGCGGGCGCCTGGCGGAGCTTCCGCAGCGTCACGGTGCCGCTGCTGTCGCCGGTACTGCTCTTCCAGACCGTGACCGGGGTCATCGCCTCGGTGCAGACGATCATGCCGCTGCTGCTGGCCCCCGACCCCACCCCGGCCGGCATCACCGCACTCCCGCAGTCCAACTACCTCTACATGATGCATGTGTTCGCGGAGTACTTCGCGTTCGGCCGCTACGGCTACGCCTCCGCGCTGCTGTGGGTGCTCTTCGTCCTGATCCTTCTCGCGACCGCACTGATCTTCAAGGCCACGTCCGGCGTGGTGTTCTACAACGTCGACCCGGAGGCGAAGAAGTGACGGCCACCAGCCCGACCCCGGCACCGGCGCCCCGGATCCGCGTCAACCGGCTCGTCCTGTACACGGTCCTCGTCGCGATCACCGGACTGTTCCTCGGCCCGTTCGGCTGGCTGGTCGTCTCCGGCCTGAAGACCCCGGCCGAACTCGCCGCCTCGCCCGTGCACTGGCTGCCCACCCACATCCAGTGGCACAACTTCGCCGACGCCTTCAATGTCATCGACTTCCTCGGCTACGCCCGCAACTCCCTGATCATCTCCCTCATCTACGCCACCCTCGTCACCCTCAGCTCCGCCTGGGTCGGCTTCGGCTTCGCCCGCCTCGAAGCCCCCGGCAGGAAGACGCTGTTCGGGATCCTGATCGGCTCGATGATGCTCCCCCAGATGATCACCCTGCTGCCGACCTACCTGATCTTCGCCAAGCTGGGCATGGTCGACACGTACTGGCCCTGGGTGCTGTGGGGCCTGGCGGCCGCCCCCTATCTGGTCTTCCTCTTCCGGCAGTTCTTCGCCGGTCTGCCCCGGGAGCTGGAGGAGGCGGCGATCGTCGACGGCTGCGGCTGGACGGGCATCTTCTGGCGGATCTTCCTCCCGCAGTCCTGGCCGGTCCTCTCCGCGAGCTTCGTGATCGCCTTCACCTGGTCCTGGGGCGACTACATCGCCCCGCAGCTCCTGCTGTCCACGGACCGCACCACCCTCGCGGTCGCCGTCATGTCCACCTACGTCACCGACGCCGGTACTCCCGTCACCAACCTCCAGGCCGCGGCCTCGGTGATGTACGTCGTCCCGATCCTGCTGATCTTCCTGATCGCCCAGCGCGGCTTCGTCGCCGGCATGGCCACCAGCGGCCTCAAGTAGCCCGATCCGCTTCCCCTGTTCTCAAGGAGTTCCCCATGACCACGCCGCTGTCCCGCAGAAGCGCCCTCCAGGCGGCCGGTGCCACCGCGCTCGCCGCGGGCCTGACCGGCCTCACGGCCACCGCGGCCCGGGCCGACGACACCACCACTGCCGCCGCCGCGCCGAAGCTGGTGACCTACCCCCGCCCGGCCACGATGCCGACCAACACCAGTTTCAAGGTGCGGGTCCGCACCGCCCCCGACGGGGAGTGGCAGACCCTGGACATCTGGCGGCCCCAGCTGGGCGAGATCAACCCCACCACCGGGTCGAGCAAGATCTACAACTCCTCGCTGGCGTACTTCGACTTCCAGGGCTCCGTCGAGATCGAGGTCACCTACCTCAAGGGCGGCACCACCAAGGCCCGGGTGCGCCCGGACTCGTACGGCATCACGCCCGAACTCCTCGGCGACACCCTGCGGTTCACGCTCGACCAGCCGCGCAACGTCGTCGTCCAGATCAACGACGACATCTTCGACTGCCTCCACCTGTTCGCCCGCGCCGTCGAGAAGAAGAAGCCCGCGCAGGACGACCCGAACGTCCTCTACTACGGCCCCGGCGTCCACACCACCGCCGACGGCACCCTGCTCGTCCCCTCCGGCAAGACCGTGTACCTCGACGGCGGCGCCGTCCTCAAGGCCACCGTGATCTTCCGGAACGTGGAGCACGCAGGGATCGCCGGCCGCGGAGTGCTCGCCGGGACCGCGGGCGGCGGAGCCCTTGTGGAGAGCTCACGGAACATCTCCATCGGCGCCGTCACCGTCCTCAACCCCAACGGTTACGCCGTCCAGTTGGGCGAGGCGACCGGCGTCACCATCAAGGGACTCGGCTCCTTCAGCTCCAAGGGCTGGGGCGACGGCATCGACGTCTTCTGCAGCAGCAACGTCGTCATCGACGGCGTCTTCATGCGCAACTCCGACGACTGCATCGCCATCTACACCCACCGCTGGGACTACTACGGCGACACCACGAACATCACCGTCCGCAACTCCACCCTCTGGGCGGACGTAGCCCACCCCGTCAACGTCGGCACGCACGGCAACAGCGACAACCCCGAGGTCCTCAAGAACCTCACCTTCAAGAACCTCGACATCCTGGACCACCGCGAGCCCCAGATGGGCTACCAGGGCTGCATCGCCCTCAACCCCGGCGACAGCAACCTGATCAAGAACGTGAAGGTCGACGACGTCCGCGTCGAGGACTTCCGCTGGGGCCAGCTCATCCACATGCGGGTCATGTACAACACGAAGTACAACACCTCGGTCGGCCGCGGCATCCAGAACGTGTACGTCAAGAACCTCTCCTACACGGGCAAGCCGCTCGCCACCTGCCTGCTGCTCGGCTACGACGCCAAGCACGCCATCAAGGACGTCACGTTCGAGAACCTCGTCGTCAACGGCACGGTGATCGCCGACTCGATGAAGAAGCCGGGCTGGTACCTCACCACCGACACCATCCCGATGCACACCAACGAGCATGTGCTGAACCTGAAGTTCCTCACCACAGCCGAGGCCGAGGCGGCCGCCGCGTCATGAGCACCAGCCCCGCGAGAGCCCATCTCGCCCCGAGCCGCCGCACCTTCCTCGGCGGGACCGCCGCCCTGCTGCTGGTGGCGAGCGCGAGCGGTCTGCTCGCACCCGGCACCGCCCGGGCGGCCGGCCGTGGGAGCACCAGGGTCTTCGCCCACCCCGGCCTCCTGCACACCACCGACGACCTCGCCCGCATGAAGGCCGCGATCGCGGCCCGGCAGTCCCCGGTCTACGATGGCTATGTCGCGTTCGCGGCCCACGCCCGCTCGAAGTCGACGTACGCCATCCAGAACACGGGGCAGATCACCTCCTGGGGCCGTGGCCCCACCAACTTCCAGAACCAGGCCGTCGCCGACTCGGCCGCCGCCTACCAGAACGCCCTGATGTGGGCCGTCACCGGCGACCGTGCCAACGCCGACAAGGCCCGTGACCTCCTCAACGCCTGGTCCGCCTCCCTGACCATGATCACGGGCGCCGACGGCCCCCTCGGCGCGGGCCTGCAGGCCTTCAAGTTCGTCAACGCGGCCGAACTGCTGCGCCACACCGGCTACGACGGCTGGGCGGCCGCGGACATCGCCCGCTGCGAGCGGTCCTTCCTGGACGTCTGGTATCCGGCGGTGTCCGGCTACATGCTCTACGCCAACGGCAACTGGGACCTGACGGCCATGCAGACCATCCTGGCGATCGGCGTGTTCTGCGAGGAGCCCACCCTCTTCGAGGACGCCCTGCGCTTCGCCGCCGCCGGCGCCGGAAACGGCTCCATCGCCCACCGGATCGTCACCGACGCCGGGCAGGGCCAGGAGGCCGGCCGCGACCAGGGCCACGAACAGCTCGCGGTCGGTCTGACCGGGGACATCGCCCAGGTCGCCTGGAACCAGGGCGTCGACCTGTGGGGCCACGACGACAACCGGATCCTCGCCAACTTCGAGTACACGGCCCGCTACAACCTCGGCGGTGACGTCCCCTTCACCCCCGACCTCGACCGCACCGGCAAGTACATCAAGACGACCGTCTCCGCGACCGGCCGCGGCACCCTGCCCCCGATCTACGAGATGGCCTACGCCCACTACGCCGGCGTCCGCGGCCTCGACATCCCGTACACCGAGGCGGCCGTCTTCCGAGGCACCGGCGGCGCCCGGGTCGTCGAGGGCAGCAACGACGACCTGCCCAGCTGGGGGACCTTCACCTACGCGGGGGCCACGGCACCCTCGGAGACCGTGCCGACGGCCCCCGCGGGGGTCACCGCGGCGGGAGATTCCACGTCGGTCACTGTGAGGTGGCTGCCGTCCACGTGGGCCGCCGGCTACACCGTCAGCCGCGCCTCACGCATCGAGGGGCCGTACGAGCAGATCGCCACCGGCCTCGTCGAGCCGACGTACACGGACCGTCGGGTACGCGCCGGACGGACGTACCACTACACCGTCAGCGCCACCAACTCCCAGGGCCACAACGGTGATTCGCCATCGGCGTCCGCGACCGCCGGTCTTCCCGGCCCCTGGTCGACCCAGGACATCGGGGACGTGAGGATCCCCGGTGCGGCCGTCTTCGACGGCGAGCGGTTCGTGCTTGAGGCGTCCGGCACCGCCGACACCCACCAGCTCGTCCATCTCCCGCTGCACGGCGACGGCACGGTCACCGCCCGGATCGTGTGGCCGCTGAGCTCGCAGTACTCCAAGATCGGCGTCAGCCTGAGGGCCTCCCTCGACGCGGATGCGGCCCACGCGGCCATGGTCGTCCAGGGGCTGCCGCTGCACACCTGGAGCGGGGTGTGGACCGTACGGCCCTCCCGCGGGGCCGACGTCTCCGCGACCGGCAGCACACCGGTACCGCCCGCGCAGCAGACGGCCATCACCACCGGCGCCGCCTTCCCGATCTCCAGCCTTGGCACCCTGCCCGAGTCGGCGACCCCGCTCGAGGCTCCGTACGTCGAGGGCGCCGGCGACGGCTACCGGCTGCGTACGCCCTACTGGGTGCGGGTGACCCGCAAGGGCCGCCGCTGCACCGGGGCCATCTCGCCGGACGGCATCCGCTGGACCGAAGTCGGCTCCACCGACGTCGAGTTGGGGCACACCGCGTACGCGGGTCTCCTCCTCACCTCCTGCCTCGGCGTCGACGCGGACTACGCCGAGACCGGCACCGGCGCCTTCGACAACATCACCGTGACCTCCGCACACGGCGACGAGATCTGGTCCGTGCCGGAGCCCGTCCGCGCCGTGGGTGACCTGCGGGCGAGTGCTGGTGCCGACGCCGTCGAACTGGCCTGGACCGACCCCGACCTCTCCGCCCGCTACAAGGTCCTGCGGGCCACGCACCCCGACGGCCGGTACGTCACCCTCGCGACCGGTATCGGCCCGGTCGGGTCCGGCGCCCGTATCCGGTACGCGGACGCGACGGGCACGCCCGGGGTGGCGTACCACTACGCCGTGGCGAAGACGAACGCGGCCGGTTGCGGCCCGCTCTCGGCGCCGGCCTCCGCCGTGATGCCGACCCCGTCCGTCCCCGAACTCACCTCCTCCGCAACGGCGTTCGCGAACAAGGGTGTCGACTTCCGGCACGTCCTTCGAGCCTCCCACGAGCCCGTTCGGTTCGCCGCCACCGGACTGCCCGACGGCCTGCGCGTCGACAAGCGCACCGGCCTGATCCACGGAACGCCCCGCGAGACCGGCGAGTTCACCGTCACCACCACCGCGGGCAACGCGGCCGGCGACTCCACCGCAACCCTCACCCTCACGGTCGGCACACCGCCGCCGACCCCCTGGACCTACGGCGACCTCGGTGACGTGGTCCTCGACGACCGCGCCTTCGGCACCCTGGGCGTGGCCGCGATCCTCACCCCCGGCAGCACCACCCACGAGGACGGGACCTTCGTGGTGCGGGGCGCGGGCGTGGACCTGACCGTCAACAACCAGGGCATGACTGGGCAGTTCGTACGGCAGCCCGTCAGCGGCGACTGCCAGGTCACCGCCCGGCTCGTCTCCCGGACCGGTGCCACCGTCGACCGGGTCGGCCTGCTGATGGCCAAGTCGCTGTCGCCGTTCGACCAGGCGGCCGGGGTCATCGTCAGCGGCGGCAGCACCGCGCAGCTCATGCTGCGCAAGACCGTCGCCGGAGCCTCCGCCTTCACCGGCAACGGAGCCACTCAACTCCCCGCACTCCTGCGGCTGAAGCGCACCGGGACCGCCTTCACCGCAGCCCTGTCCACCGACGACGGCGCCACCTGGACCGACCTCGCCTCCGGCGAGATCCCCGGCTTCGGTGACGCCCCCTGCCACGTGGGGCTGGTGGCCTGCTCACGCAGCCCGCTGACCCTCGTCACCTCCACCTTCGACGAGGTGAGCATCACTCCCATCTGATTCCCCCCCACGGAACGGAGATGCACAGCATGAGCCGCACATCCCCCCACCAGCATCCCCAGCAAGCCGAGTTGAGCCGCCGCGGTCTGTTCAGGACCGCGGGCGGTCTCGGCGCCGCCCTCGCCCTGGGCGGCGGCACCCTCGCCACCGGCATGGCGAGCACCGCCAACGCGGCACCCTCCACCTGGACCCACCCCGGCATGCTGCACAACGCCGGAGACATCAACCGCGCCAAGGTCAGGGTCGCCGCGGGCACCGACCCCTGGCTGTCCGGCTGGAACAAACTGGTCGCCAACTCCCACTCCCAGTCCACCTGGACCAGCCGGGCCACGGCCACCGTCATCCGCGGCGGCACCGGCGAGAACTACTCCCTGCTCTTCAACGACATCGCGGCCGCCTACCAGAACGCCCTGCGCTGGCAGGTCGGCGGCACCGAGGCCAACGCAGCATGCGCCGCGAGGATCCTCAACGCGTGGTCCACGACGCTGACTTCGGTCACCGGCAACGCCGACCGGTTCCTCGCCGCCGGGATCTACGGCTGGGAGTTCGCCAACGCCTGCGAACTCATGCGCGGCTACAGCGGCTTCGACCTCGCCGCCGCCCAGGAGATGCTGGCCAAGGTCTTCTACCCGCTCAACAACAGCTTCCTGACCAACCACAACGACGCCTGCATCACCAACTACTGGGCCAACTGGGACCTGTGCAACATGGCCTCGATCCTCGCCATCGGCATCCTCAACGAGGACGGCACCAAGTACGACCAGGCCGTCACCTACTTCAAGTCCGGCGCGGGCAACGGCTCCCTTGCTCACGCCGTGCCCTACCTGTACACCGACTCCGCCGGCTACGCGCTGGGCCAGTGGCAGGAGTCGGGCCGCGACCAGGGCCACACCGTGATGGGCATGGGCCAGATGGGCGCCGTCTGCGAGATGGCCTGGAACCAGGGCGACGACCTCTACTCGTACGACAGCCGCCGCTTCATGAAGGCCGCCCAGTACGTCGCGAAGTACAACCTCGGCCAGGACGTCCCCTTCACCACCTACAACTGGGGCACCGGACAGAACTGCGCCGCCTCGTCCCAGACGGTCGTCTCCTCCGCCTCCCGCGGCCAGGTCCGCCCCGTCTGGGCGATGCTCCACTTCCACTACAACCGGCGCCTCGGCCTCGACGACAAGTACATCTCGCAGATGTACTACGACCTGGTCGCCCCCGAGGGCGGCGGCGGTGACTACGGCACCACCAGCGGCGGCTTCGACCAGCTGGGCTTCGGCACTCTGATGTACGCCAAATAGCCCTGAAGCGTGCTCGTGCACCGGAATACCGGCGGCGACTGTGGTGCTCTGGTGATACCGGTGCACGAGCACGGCGAAGGGCTGGTGGGCGGATGACGGCAGACCAGGCGAACCCCATGGCCGAGGCGCCCGACGGGGACCCCGTGGCGCGGACGCCGCACGGAGCGGTCCGCGGCCGGTACGAACGGGGCGTGGCCGTGTTCCGAGGCATCCCGTACGCGGCACCCCCCTTCGGGCCCCGCCGCTTCCGGCCTCCGGAGCCCCCCGAGCCCTGGGACGGCGTCCGAGACGCGGCGGCCTTCGGGCCCACGGCGCCGAAACCGCCGTACTCCGACGCCTTCGCGCAGTACCTGTCCGACCCGGTCGTCCCGGGCGACGACTGCCTCAATCTCAACGTGTGGACACCGGAACCCGGGCCCGGCGCCCGCCTCCCGGTCCTGGTGTGGATCCACGGCGGCGCCCTGACCCGGGGATCGTCCGCGGTGCCCGTGTACGACGGGCATGCCTTCGCCCGCGACGGCGTCGTGTTCGTCTCGGTCAACTACCGCCTCGGCGTGGAGGGCTTCGGCCTCTTCCCGGACACCCCCGCCAACCCCGGCCTGCGCGACCAGCTCGCCGCCCTGCGCTGGGTCCACGAGACGATCGGGGCGTTCGGCGGCGACCCCGGCCGCATCACCCTGGCGGGGCAGTCGGCCGGCGCGATCAGCATCGGCGCCCTGCTTGCCGCCCCGCAGGCCCAGGGCCTGTTCCGGCGGGCGGTCCTGCAGAGCGGTCCGCCCGAGGCGAGCGACCGCGACAAGGTACGGCGGATGGTGCGCCGGATGGCCACCCGCCTGAAGATCCCCGCCACCGCCGCGGCCTTCGCCGACGTCGACCGGGAGCTGCTGCTGCGCACCCAGGCCGAGGTGGGCAGGCTGAGCAGCCCGGTCCTCGGCGGCCCCGCCTTCGGGATCGTGGTCGACGGCGACCTCGTACCCCGCGACCCCCTGGAGGCGCTGGTCGCGGGCGAGGCGGGCAAGGACGTGGACCTCATGCTGGGCTGGACCAGCGACGAGTACCGCCTCTGGGTCGTTCCCGGCGGGCTCCTGGAGCGCGTCGACCGGCTCGGCCCTGTCGCCCTCGCGGGGGCCATGGCCCGCTGCCACTGCGGCTCCGAGGTGGTGCGCGGCTACCGCGCCCTGCACCCCGAGTCCGGCACGGCCGATCTCGTCGGCCAGATGGTTACCGACCACCTGCTGCGCATCCCCCTGCACCGCCTCGCCGAGGCCCGCCCGGGCACCTCGTACGTCTACGAGTTCGCCTGGCCCTCCAACCTCCCGGACCTCGGCGCCTGCCACGCCCTCGAACTGGGTTTCGTCTTCGACACCGGCGACACCCCGGAGTCGGCCAAGCTCGCGGGCGACGGCGCCCCGACCGAACTCGGCGACGCCATGCACGGCGCGTGGGTCCGCTTCGCCACCGACGGCGACCCGGGCTGGCAGCCCTGGAACGCCACCCACCCGGTCCAGATCTTCGGCAAGGGCGACCCCTATATCACGTCCGGCCCTCGGGACGGCGATTTCGCGGTGTGGACGGCCGATACGACGACACCGGAGACGGTCCCCGTCTCGGAACCGGCGGAGGGCTGGCCCGCCCGGACGGCGGAACTGCGGTCGGTGGTACGGCGACTGCGGCGCTCGGGGCTGGCCAGGCGGCGCTGAGCACCGCCCGGGTCTCAGGTGCCGACCGCCCTGACCGAGTCCCGGACCACCACATGGGTGCCCAGCAGAAGATGCTCGGCGGGATCCTCCGCCGTGCGGCCGAGCGCGGTGCGTACGGCGAGACGGCCCAGTTCCTCGTAGGGGACGTGGACCGTCGTGAGCGCCGGGTGGAGGTCGCGGGCGAAGGGGATGTCGTCGTACCCGGCGAGGGAGACGTCCCCGGGCACGTCGAGGCCGGCCTCGTGCAGGGCGGTCAGGGCGCCGGCCGCGACCATGTCCGTCGCGGCGACCACGGCCGTGAAGTCCAGGCCCTCCTTCAGCGCGCGGCGCATCAGGCGGTGGCCGGAGTCGCGGGTGAAGTCGCCGTTCAGGACCAGCGCGGGGTCGGGGTCCGTGCCGCGGGCGCGGTGGGCGGCGAGATAGCCGCGCTCACGGCCCTGTGCGGTGGTGTGGTCGGCCCGGCCGCCGAGGAACAGGATCCGCCGGTGGCCCTGGGACAACACGTGGGCGACCAGGGCGTAGGCGCCGCCCTCGTTGTCGTACTCGATGACCGAGACCGGCGCCCCGGGACCGAGCGGCGGTCTGCCGCACAGCACCAGCCGGGACCCCGCCGACGCCAGCGAGTCGGCCATCCGGCGGGTCCGCGCACGGTATTCGACGGTGTCGGCGGCGCCGCCCACCAGGATCACGGCGGCGGCGCGCTGGGCCCGCATCATCTCCACGAACTCCAGTTCGTGCTCGACGTCGCCCTCCGTGCTGCACACCAGGCACAGATGGCCGAGCCGGGTCGCCTCGCGCTCCACACCGTGCGCCATCAGGGCGAACGACGGCCCGGTGATGTCCTCCAGGACGAACGCGAGCGTGGGGGTGCCGACACCCGCGATCGCCTTCGCGCGCGCGTCGGCGACGTAGTCCATCTCGCGCACGGCCCGCATCACGCTCGTACGTGTCGCCGCGCTCACCGGATACACCCCGCCCAGCACCCGCGACACGGTCGACGCGGACACCCCGGCCCGCGCCGCCACATCCCGGATGGTGCTCCGGCCGGCGTCCTGGCTCTTCCTGGTCATCCCTCGCCCTTCCCCCTCGGGAACAGCGGCAACACCGATGGAAACCGGTTCCCGACCGGAGGCTAGCAGGGCGACACCGACAAGGTTAAGGGGCGCGCAGCCCCCTTAGGGGCGCGGGGAACTGCGCGAGCAACCACGACGAAGCCCGCAGCCGCAAGACCGCTGGCGCAGTGCCCTAGGGGCGCGGGGAACTGCGCCAGCAACCACGACGAAGCCCACAGCCGCAAAACAACAGAACCCCGACGGCGAAAAGGCGCCCGGCCAACGCTAGCGCAGCGCCCCCGCGATGCCCGAGATCGCCTCCGGTCCCACCCGGCAGCACCCACCGATCAGCCGCGCTCCCGACGTCCGCCACCCCGTGACCTCCTCCGCGGAGAACGACGAACGGCCCTCCCAGCGGCGCGCCCCCGCGTTCCAGGACTCGCCGCTGTTGGGGTAGACGACGACCGGCTTGCCGGTGACGCGGGCGGCGGTCTCGATCGCGGCGGGCACGTCCTCGGGGACGCAGCAGTTGACGCCGACCGCGATGACCTCGTCCGCGTCGGCGGCCGGGGCGAAGGCCTCCTCCAGCGGCTGGCCGGCCCGGGTGCGGTCGCCCGCGACGGAGTAGGAGAGCCAGGCGGGAACGCCGAGGCCACGGACCGCCCGCAGCAGCGCCTCGGCCTCGTCGCTGTCCGGGACGGTCTCCAGTGCCAGGACGTCGGGCCCGGCCGCCGCCAGGACCTCCAGGCGGGGCCGGTGGAAGGCCTCGAGCTCGGCCACGCTCAGGCCGTACCGTCCCCGGTACTCCGAGCCGTCCGCCAGCATCGCGCCGTACGGGCCGACCGAGGCGGCCACGTACAGCGGCCGCCGGACCCCTTTCGCCCGCGCCTGCCGGGCCGCGTCGCGCGCCAACCCGACGCTGAGAGCGAGCAGTTCGGCTGCCCTCTCCCGCTCGATCCCGCGCTTGGCGAAGCCCTCGAAGGTGGCCTGGTAACTGGACGTGATCGCCACGTCCGCGCCCGCCTCGTAGTACGCGAGATGCGCCTCGGTGATCGCCTCGGGCCGCTGGGCGAGCAGCCGCGCCGACCAGAGCTCGTCGCTCAGGTCGTGCCCGGCGGACTCCAGCTGGTTGGACATACCGCCGTCGAGGACGACCGGTCCGGCCGCGAGGGCCTCGGCGAGGGGGACGGAGGGGACGGCGAGGGTTTCCGGGATGTCGCTGGTCATGCCTCGACGCTAGTCGACGGGAGGCGAGTCGGCCGCATGTGTCCGGAGCGCGAACATCCTGCCCGTCATGCGGGACCCCGCCCTGTGTCAGCCCTGCGCCGCGTGCCGTCCGCCCCCGCGGCGCCTGCCGCGTCCCCTGAGCGTCGGTGGGATCACCAGGCCTCCCAGCAGCCCGAGGGCCAGCACGTACGGCCACCACCCCAGCCCCTCGGTCTCCGCCCCCGCCGCGTGGGGTGCCGCCGCCGGCGGCTGTGCCGACGTGTCGGTGCGCGCACCCGGCGAGGCGCCCGCCTTGACCGCGGTCAGTACGACGTCGTTGCCGTCGCCTCCCCGGTAGGTGATCCGGTAGGTCGTGTCGGCGAGCTCGAGCCGTGTGCCCTCCTTCAGGCCCTCGAAGGCGCCCGTGGTCTTCACGGTGCCCTTGTGGTCCAGGACGGTGATGCTGCGGGCCGGGTCGGTGCCCGCGCCGGCGAGGTCGAGGTCACCGGCCAGCGCGACCGGGCCCGTGACCTTCAACGGGCTTTTCCCCAGGACCAGTTCACCCTTCGCGTGCTGTGTGTAGCCGCCGGAGACGGTGAGTCCGCCCACGACCACGCCGTCGTTGGTGACCGCGCCCTTCACCGTGCCCTTCCCGGACAGTGCGGAGGCCACCCGCAGGCCCGCCGTGCCCGCGTCCAGCCGTGCGGCCGCGGAGGTGAGCCGGATCCCCTTGCTGTGAAGGAGAGTTGCTCCGCCGCGCAGGGCCAGCGTGCCGCTCTTGACGGTCGTCGTGCCCGTGTACGAGATCGCCCCGCCGGTCAGGGTCGTCGTCGCCGTGCCCGCCTGGGTGAGGGAGCCGCTGCCGCTGATCCGGGGCAGGACCAGGGGCGTGCCCGTGTTGTCGAGGACGAGCGAGCCGTCGTTCACGACCTGGTAGCGGCTGCCCTCGGTGTAGAGGGCGCCGTCACCGCCCGGCCTGCCGCTGCCCAGGCGCAGGACGGCACCCTTCTCGACGGTCGTGGAGCCGTCGTAGTACTGGACGGCGGCGAAGGTGACGTCGTTGCCCTTGGTGCCCTTGATGACGATGTCACCCGCGCCGGGCGCGGACAGGGTGTCGTGGAAGCGGCCGCCGCCGATCGGGGCGCCGAGCGTCACGGGACCGTCGTAGTCGAAGGTGAGCTTCGAGCGCTCGCGGGCCGCCAGCAGGTTGATGTAGACGGTCTCCGCCGTGCCCGGCATGAAGATCCGGTTGGTCGTCCCGTCGCCCCACTGGACGTTCGCGCCCTTGATGTTGGTGCCCCGCTTGTTGACGTGTCTGGCGGCCGGGGTCCAGTTCAGGGCGGGGTCGCTGAGTGAGGGGTCGGTGTCACCGCCCTGGTTCGACCAGCTGTACTGGCCCGTGAGGATCACCTTGCCGCCCGGCCGGGACTGGACGTTGATGTCGCTGCCGTACTCGCGCTGGTAGAAGTCCATCCGCAGGGTGACGGTCTGGCCCAGCGGGGTGTCCACGGTCCAGGTGCCCTGGTTCAGCACCTTTCGGACGTGGGGCAGCGAGGTCGCGAACTCGGGCCGCCCGGCGTTGGCCTGGGTGCCGTTGTCGATGACGCCGGAGAACGGGCCGGAGGTCAGGTCCCAGGTGCCCCACAGGAAGCGCGGCTGGGTGATCAGACCGGAACCGCTGACCGTGCCCAGGTTGTAGGCGCTCTTCAGGGAGAGCCGCAGGGTGCCGTCGACCCGGATGTTGTCCTGGTTCAGTCCGAACGCCGGGGTGCCGTACGGGAAGTGGCCGATCAGCCCGGACGTGCCGCCGTCGCCGTACTGGAGGGTCGCCCCGCGCTCGACCGTGACCGCGGGCGGGTCGGCGGCGCTCGTGGTGACGTACGGATGGTTGCCGCCCAGGATGCTTACGGACTGCCGCTGCCGTGTCTTCGGGAGCGTGAAGTCGCTGTTCCGGGTGAGGACCAGTGTGCCGCTGCCGCGCACGGTGAGTGTGCCCTCGCCGCGGAACACCCCGTCGTACGTCGTCGTCCCGGCCGGCACGGTGACGACGGTGTCGCCGGTCAGCGTCACGTCCCGGTCCGCGAGCACGTCGGCGGTGACGTCCCGGGATCCGGCGGCCGTGGCCGGGGGAGCGGAGACCATGAGGACGGCCGTCGCCAGGGCGCCGGCGGCCGCTGCTGTTCTGTGGAAATGGGTGTGCACATGATCGGAGACGGGCGAGGGCGGAGGCGATAACAGAAAACCGGCGACGGATGCGAAAACAGAAAGCGCCTTCTTCTGATCCCGTCCGACCCGTTGACCTCCTGGTTCCCCAGCCTTACCTTTCGGCTGTTCGCATTAACAACAGATGTTCTCAATACCGAACATCGCTCTCAGGACACCCCCACCCGAGAGGCAGTCCGCATGAGCCGCGCCACCGACGTCCCCAACCGAAGACTGCTGCTGAAGGGTGCCCTGGCCGCGGGCGCCCTGGCGGCGACCCCCACCACCGCCGAGGCGGCGACCCCCATCGCCGCCGAAGCCGCTCCATGCCCGACGAAGGCCGCGCCCTTCGAGAACCCGCTCGTCCGCAACCGCGCCGACCCGTACATCCACCGTCACTCCGACGGCTTCTACTACTTCACGGCCACCGCCCCGGAGTACGACCGCATCATCCTGCGCCGCTCCCGCACCCTGAACGGGCTCGGGACCGCCGACGAGTCGGTCATCTGGACCAAGCATCCGACTGGTGTCATGGGCGCCCACATCTGGGCGCCGGAGATCCACCGGATCGGCGGCAAGTGGTACGTCTACTTCGCCTCCGCACCCGCCGAGAGCGTGTGGGACATCCGCATCTGGGTCCTGGAGAACGCCAACCCCGACCCGTTCAAGGGCACTTGGGTGGAGAGGGGCCAGGTCAGAACCGCCTGGGAGACCTTCTCCCTGGACGCCACCACCTTCACCCACCGGGGCAGCCGCTACCTCGCCTGGGCCCAGCACGAGCCCGGCCTGGACAACAACACCGGCATCTTCCTGTCGAGGATGGCGAACCCGTGGACCCTGACGGGGCCTCAGATCAGGCTCACCACCCCGGAGTACGACTGGGAGTGCGTCGGCTACAAGGTCAACGAGGGTCCCTCGGTCATCGCCCGCAACGGCCGCCTCTTCATGTCGTACTCGGCGAGCGCCACCGACTGGCACTACTGCATGGGCCTGCTCACGGCCGACGCGGACGCCGACCTGATGGACCCGGCGAGCTGGTCCAAGTCCCCGGCCCCCGTCTTCACCAGCAACGACACCACCAAGCAGTACGGCCCCGGCCACAACTGCTTCACGGTCGCCGAGGACGGCCGCAGTGACGTCCTCGTCTACCACGCACGGCAGTACAAGGAGATCGTCGGCGACCCGCTGAACGACCCCAACCGCCACACCCGCGTCCAGAAGCTCAACTGGCACGCGGACGGCACCCCGGACTTCGGCATACCGGTGGCGGACACCGCCACGGACACGGAGGTAGCGTCATGAGACGTGCTTACGCGGTACTGCTCGCCCTCTGCCTGGCCCTGGCCGGCGCCCTGGTGACCGCGGGACCGGCCCAGGCCGCCGCGCAGACGATCCCGAGCGGCGTCCAGTTCAAGGACACTTCGGGCAACGCGCTGCACGCGCACGGCGGCGGGGTCATCAAGGTCGGGTCGTACTACTACTGGTTCGGCGAGGACCGCAACGCCGACAACACCTTCAAGTACGTGGACGCCTACCGCTCCACGGACCTGAAGAACTGGGAGTTCAGGAACCACGTCCTGACCCAGTCGTCCGCCTCCGAGCTGGGCACCGCCTACATCGAGCGGCCGAAGGTCATCTACAACGCGTCCACCGGCAAGTTCGTGATGTGGATGCACAAGGAGAACGGCACCGACTACAGCGAGGCCCGCGCGGCCGTCGCCGTGTCGTCCACGGTCGACGGGAGCTACACCTACCAGGGCAGCTTCCGCCCGCTCGGCGACAACATGTCCCGCGACATCACGACGTTCGTCGACACCGACGGCACCGGCTACATGGTCTCGGCGGCCAACGAGAACTACGACCTGCACATCTACAAGCTCACCGCCGACTACACCGGCATCGCGAGCCTCGTCGCCAATCCGTGGGTGGGCGGCCACCGTGAGGCCCCGGCCCTGTTCAAGCGGGGCAGCGTCTACTTCATGCTGACGTCGGGTGCCACCGGCTGGAGCGCCAACCAGCAGCAGTACGCGACGGCGACCTCCCTCGCGGGACCCTGGACGTCGATGGCGAACGTCGGCGACTCCACGACCTACAACTCGCAGACCGCGTACGTCCTTCCCGTGCAGGGGACTTCGGGCACCTCGTACCTCTACATGGGCGACCGCTGGGGCAACTCCTTCGGCGGGACCGTCAACGACTCCCGTTACGTGTGGCTGCCGTTGACCTTCCCGACCTCCACCACGATGTCCATGTCCTGGTACCCGGAGATCAGCGTCGACACGGCCGCCGGCACGATCGGCGGCACGAGCGCCACGTACAACACGCTGGTCTCCCGCAACAGCGGCAAGTGCGCGGACGTGGCGAACCAGTCGCTGTGGCAGGGCATCGCGATCAGCCAGTACACCTGCAACAGCGGCGGCAACCAGAAGTGGTGGTTCAAGGACCTCGGCACCGGCTACTACCAACTGGTCGGCCGCGGCAGCTCCCTGTGCCTCCAGGAGAACTCGGCCGACGTCACCCAGGAGAACTGCGGCACCGCGACCAGCCAGCAGTGGAGCCTCACCGCCTCCGGCAGCTACTGGCTGGTCAAGGCCAGGGCCAGCGGAGAGTGCCTGGACGTGAACGGCGCGTCCACCGCCAACTCCGCCGCGATCATCACGTACACGTGCAACGGAGCGACCAACCAGCAGTGGACGCGCGGAACATGACGGTCCCTTAAAGGCTCACGCCAGCAGGTCGATCGCGTCGATCGACGTGCCCGCGCTGAGGAAGGACGTCGACCCCGAACCGCTCGCCACGTAGATCTTCAGCGTGTTGTAGGCGCTGGTGTCCGTCAGCCAGGCGGACGCCGGCACGCTGTAGGTGAACGTGTAGTTGTTGCCCCGGTACGAGCCCACGGTCAGTGACCGGGTGCTCGGCTGGGTGGGCGGGGAGGGGACGGCGGAGGTCCATGTGTCGTTGACGACGACCTGCGGGCGGCCGTTGGCATAGGCCGTCGTGACACCGATGCGCAGGGTGTGCGCGGCGGCGGCCTGGGCGGCCGTCAGCTTGAAGTAGACGATGATCCCGCTGTTGACGTCCTTCCAGAGATAGCAGGGGAAGGCCGAGGTCTCGGTGCCGCTGCCGATGACGACGTTGCCGGTCCAGGAGGAGGCGCGGACGTCGGACGGGTGGGCGTACGTCATCAGGTCGGCGTTCTTGAAGCCGCTCGGCGTGCCGTCCCAGTTGTTGATGCGCCAGATCGCGCTCGCGTTGCCCGGATCGTTCGAGGACGGGATCGCGATGCTGTTGAGGGTGGTCGTGCCGCCCGCGCTGACGCTCACCGAGCCGGTGTAGACGGCGAGTTCACCCTTGAAGACGGTCAGCGTGTACGTCCCCGGCAGCACACCCCCGATGGAGAAGTAGCCGTCCGAGGAGCGCGCCGAACCCCAGTACTGGGCGGCGGAGTTGGCGAGCCCGACCGTGTAGGCGTACGCCGTGTTCCGGCCAGTGATGCCGACGCCGGCGACCTTGCCCCGGCCGCTCGCGGGGACATACCCGGAGAGGCCGAGCGAGTCCGCCCACGAGGTCGTGAGGGCCCCCGGGTACAGCGAGGAGGAGGGGGCGCCGCCGTCGGTGAAGGCGATGACGTAGGGACCCTGGAGGCCGAAGCGCTGGGCCTCCGTCTGGTTCTCGCCGTAGTACAGGATCTCGTAGAGGCCGCCGCCGTCCGCGCTCTGGTGGCGCAGGAGGGAGCGGTAGAACGGGCCGCCGGAGGCCTTCTCGTGGTTGGAGCGCACGATGTACAGGCCGACGCTGCCGGTGGTCCAGCCGACGTAGTTGTAGTCGATGACCCGGGCCCTCGCGTAGTGCTTGGAGCGGGTCTGGCCGTCGGACTTCGCGAAGACGTCGGAGGCCTCGATGGTGGTGGGCGCGTAGGTGTACGAGTCGGGCTCGTCGTTGAGGAACTTGCCCGCGTTGACACGCAGGATGTAGCGGGTCGCCGAGACCGAGTCGTCGGCCTTGTTGGTCCACAGGTAGACGTTGTTCTCGCCGCTGCGCGCCGCGTAGTAGTGCCTGAGCGTGCCGTACGCCACCGAGATCAGGATCGTCGTCCCCGACTGCTTGATGGTGACGGTGGAGGTGCCGAGGCCGGACTCGATGTGCGAGTTCTTGCCGCCGTAGCCCTGGTACTCGGTGCCCTTGTAGACCAGCGAGGTCAGGTCGCCGTTGGTCTTGCTGACCTTGAAGACGAGGTTCGCGCCGGTGTCGACGACGTAGTTGGAGCCGTCGTCGGTGTAGCCGAAGCCCGCGGCGGACGCGCCCTGGGCGAGCGGCCCGGCGAGGGCGGCGGTGCCCGCGGCGGCCGCGGTGCCGAGGACGAAGGTGCGGCGTCCGACCGGGCGGTGCACGGCGGATTCGGACATGGGGGTGCCTCCTTCAGGACATGTGGGGGTGGTGCGGGTGCTTTGGAGAGTGACAGTTGAATCGATTTCGCGAAAGGGCTTTCGCCCGCTGGAAGTTGGCGATCTCGTGAAATTGGTTCGAGGACTAGAAAGCGCTTGCCAATAGGGGTACGGTCCAGCCGCCAGGCATTGAAGTCTGTCGGAGGAGCCTCGAATGAGACGTTTCAACCTCGCCCTGCTGGCGGCGCTCACGCTGTCCTCGGGCCTCGCCGCCACACCGGCGCAGGCGCATGGCCGACATGCCCTCGGGATCGAGAACTGCGCGGGCACCGCCTGCCACTTCGACGTGCCGTCCGGGACGTACGACGTGCAGCTCCTCCTCGGCGGCGACGCCGCGTCGAGCACGAGCGTCAGTGGCGAGACCCGGCGCTCCCTGCTCCCGGAGACCGCCGTCGCGGCCGGCGAGCGGGCCGCCCGCAGCTTCACCGTGAACGTCCGCACCCCGGAGGGCGAACCGACCGGCCCCGACGGCACACCGGGTCTGGACCTCGCCCTCGGCGGCAGCGCCCCCGCGCTCGCCGACATCAGGGTCACCCCGGCCCGGCACGCCCGCCAGGTCTTCCTCGTCGGCGACTCCACGGTCTGCGACCAGCCCGGCGACCCCTACTCCGGCTGGGGCCAGCAACTGCCCCAGTACCTGCGCAAGGGCGTGTCCGTGGCCAACTACGCCGACTCCGGCGAGAGCACGGTCACGTATCTGTCGGAACCCCGTCTGTGGGCCACCGTGCAGCCGCTGATCCGGCCGGGCGACCTGGTTCTCATCCAGCTCGCCCACAACGACAAGACCACCGACGAGGCGACGTACCGGGCGAATCTGGAGACATTGGTCGCGGGTGTGAGGCAGAAAGGTGGGAACCCTGTCCTCGTGACGCCCATCGTGCGACGCTGGTTCAACTCCGACGGCACGCTGAACAACAACACGGCGTTGCTGGTCAACGGCCTCGGGGTGGACCACCCCGCGGTCATCCGCTCGGTCGCCGCCACGGAGGGCGTCCCGCTGATCGACCTGACGGCGAAGACGAAGGCACTGGTGGAGTCGCTGGGAGTGGAGGGCTCGAAGGCGATCTACCTGTACAACGAGAAAAAGGACAACACCCACACGTCCGTACACGGCGCCACCGTGTACGCGGGCCTGGTGCGCGACGCTCTCGTCGCACAGCACCTGGTGCCGAAGGGCGTTGCGAGGGTGGGATAGATGTCTGGGGCGTCCCGACCGGAACCGGGGCGCCCCAGGCTTTGTAACGGCACGACCCGGAAAGAGAGCCATGCACCTGCCCTCGGACAATCGCGTCCTCAGCCCGCGCACCGGCTACACGCGCGCCCACTGGGAGGCCGCGGCCGACGCCCTGCTCACCGCGGTGGAGCCGTACGCCACCGAGGACCAGGCCCTCTACCACTTCCCCGGTGACCGCCAGAGCTGGACCGGCCGCCTCTCCGACGGCCTGGAGGGCTACGCCCGTACGCTCCTGCTGGCGGCCTTCCGCCGTGACGAGACCGCGCTCGGGCGCTACGCCGAAGGACTCGCCGCCGGAGTCAGCGGTGCCTGGCCCCGCATCGAGGACCGCAGCCAGCCGCTGGTCGAGGCCGCGTCGATCGCCCTCGCGCTGCGCCTGACCCGGGAGTTGCTCTGGGACCGCCTGGACGACGGCGTACGCCAACGCGCCGCGGCCTGGCTCGGCGACGCGCTGACCGCGGAGGCCTGGCCCTGCAACTGGGAGCTGTTCCCCGTCACGGTCGGCGGCTTCCTCCAGGAGATCGGGTACGAGCCCGAGGCGTCCGGCAAGGCGATCGACCGCGGCCTGGAGCGGATCGAGCAGTGGTACGTCGGCGAGGGCTGGTACACCGACGGCGACGGCCGCAAGTTCGACTACTACAACGGCTGGGCCATGCACCTCTACCCGGTGCTGCACGCCTGGCTGGCCAAGGACGACCGCCTCCTCGCTTTGTACGGCGGCCGCCTCTCCCGCCATCTCGAGGACTACGCCCGCCTGTTCGGCGCCGACGGCGCCCCCATGCACCAGGGCCGCTCACTGACGTACCGCTTCGCGACGACCGCCCCGCTGTGGCTGGGCGCGCTGACGGGCCACACCCCGCTGGCCCCGGGAGAGACCCGGCGGCTGGCCTCCGGAGCCCTCAAGTACTTCCTGGACCGGGGCGCGGTGGACTCCCGGGGCCTGCTCACCCTCGGCTGGCACGGCCCCGACCCGGGTCTCCTGCAAGGCTATTCGGGCCCGGCATCGCCGTACTGGGCGAGCAAGGCCTTCCTCGCCCTGCTCCTCCCGGCCGACCACGAGGTGTGGACGGCGGTGGAGGAACCGGGCCCGGCGGAGCGCTCCGACGCGGTCACCTCGATCGCCGCCCCCAACTGGCTTCTGCAGTCCACCCGTTCCGACGGCCTGGTCCGCCTCCACAACCACGGCAGCGAGGACGTCCGCTACGACCCGTACTACACCCGCCTCGCGTACTCGACGGTGACCGAGCCGTCGACGTCGTACGACAACAGCCTGATCCTGGGCGGCGATCCGAGCCGTACGGAGATCGAGCCGTTGGGTGTGGGGGAGGGGTGGGCGGCCTCACGGCACGCGGCGGCCGGAGGAGCGCGGGTCACGAGTGTCGTGCTCGCGCGTGGGGCCGTGGAGGTGCGTGCCTTCCTCGTGTCCGGGGCCGAGACCGGGACACCGGTGCGGGTGACCGGGTGGGCCGCCGGGGACGGGGTCCGGGCCGAACTCCGGCCCGTCGTCGGCCTCGACGACGAACTCACCGGCGTCACCGGGGAAGGGGCGGCGCTCTTCGTCGCCTTGGCCCGGCTGACGGGCGAGGCGGATCCTGTGCCGTTGGAGGAGTCGGTGGCCGTACAGGCCCATGGCGCGCGGGAGTTGGGGGTTCGCTGGGGTGCCGGCGAACCCGAGGTGCGGGTGCGGTTCGATGACCACGGGGTGGGGGTCGCGTCGCTCCGGTGACGCGTCGGCTCACGCGAGCAGCGGCAACTCGCCACTGGCGGCCCGGGGTTCGAGGTCGTGGGTGGGCCGGGGTGGCCTCCCGGCCGGACGGGCCGCAGGCCTCGGGTCAGCGTTGATAGAGCTGCCACATGGCGAGTTCGCCGTCGTGCGCGCGCAGCCGTTCGACGGCCGCCACGGGGGTGCGGTGTTCGGTGAGCTCGTAGAAGAAGAACAGCGGGGCGAACACGCTCGCGTAGCCGAACGGAGCACCCCGAGGAGCGATGTAGGCACTGGCGCCGGCGTCGAGGAAAGCCTCGGCGAGCGCGGGCTCACCCGTGTCGCAGCCGGTGACGAGAGTGACACTGCCCGGCAGCCGGAAGTGTTCGCGTACCCGGTCCGGCCCGATGGCACCGTTGAACGGCTGGAATCGGGCCAGCTCCTCGGCCACGTCCTCCATCAGGATGCGTCCCTCGTCACCGTGGCAGGACACGATCACATAGGGTGCGATCGCTCTGGAGCCGTCGAGCGCCGCCACCAGGTGGCGAGGCTGTCCGACCCGTAGATGGTTCACATGGACGCCGAAGACTTCCAGCCCGTCGCGCAACGCATGCGCGAACCCGCCGCCGATGTCGATCAGGTCGATCTCGGTCCAGGCCAGGCGACCGGCCTGGACCTCGCGTACGCGCGACGGGCGCTGAGTCGCCAGCCACTCCTCTTCCGCTCCCTCTCGCTGCGTCACCCGGCCAAGATGCCACGGACACGGGGCGGCGACGTAAAGATCCGCTCATGGTTCTCGGTCGACCGGAGACAGCAACTGTCCGGCCCTGATAGGAAATGGGCATACTCCGGTTAAGAGGGACAACTCCTGCGCACCTTGTGACGCGGATGCACCCGTCGGCCCGAGTGACCCTTCGACCACCCTCATCGCCACCGGCCTGATGGTGCGTCAGTTCCTAGGAGATTTCTGCATGGCCAAGAAGGTCCACGCCGCGCCCGGACGCCCCGGGCGCGCGGCAGCCAAGAGCGGCAGACGGGCCAGGGCGATCACCGCGGCTTCCACCGCTGTCGTCGCCCTCGTCGCCGTCACCGCGACCGCCTCCGGCGCGGTCGCCCAGGGAGGAACGGCCGGACCGGGCGCACCCGAGCGAATAGGGACGGCCCCGCATGTCCCGGCGGGCGCGACGGTGACCGGTGCGACCGCGTCAAAAACCGCGCTGCACCTCAGCGTGAACCTGGCCCCGCGCGACCCGCAGGCGCTGGCGGACTTCGTCACCGCGGTGTCCACACCGGGGAACGCCCAGTACCACCACTACCTCGCCAAGGGGCAGTTCGCCTCGGTCTTCGGCCCTGCCCAGGCCACCATCGCGGGAGTGACACGGGCGCTGAAGGCGGCCGGGCTCGCACCCGGCAAGGTCAGCCCGGACGGTCTGTCCATCCCGGTCACCGCCACCGCCGCCCAGGCGTCCCACGCCTTCGGTACCGGCTTCCACAACGTTCGTCTCAAGGACGGCACCACCGACTACCTCAACACCTCGGCCCCCTCGCTGCCCGCGAACGTGGCGCCCTCGGTGACCGGGATCGTCGGCCTGAGCAGCATCAACACCGTCAGCAGTCACCACTCCGCGGTGCGTCGCACGAGCAGGCACACCTCCGCCCGTACCGCCGCCCCCTCGGCCGTCTCCGGGCGCGCGTCGAGCGCGGCGACCGCCGACGGGTACACCCCGGCACTCTGCGCCGACTTCACCGGCTCGGGCCTGACCGACGGCACCGACTACTACAGCCCCGGCAAGCTGGCCGGCGCCTACGGGATGACCAGCTCCGCCACCGCGGGCGCGGGGCAGACCGTGGCCGTGTTCGAGCTGGAGAACGTCGACGCGGGCAGCATCGCCGCGTACCAGTCGTGCGTCGGCACCGACACCTCGGTCTCCCACGTGTACGTCGACACGACGTCGGGTGCCGGCGCGCCGGCCACCGACGGTTCGGTCGGTGTGGAGTCGGCCCTCGACATCGAGGACCTCATCGGTCTGGTGCCCGGCGCGAGCATCATCGACTACCAGGGCCCGGACGCCGAGTCCGCGACCGACCAGAACGTGATCGACGTCTACCAGCGGATGGTCACCGACGACCAGGCGCAGGTCATCTCCACCAGCTGGGGTGAGTGCGAGTCGCTCGAGAGCAGCGCGACCGCGAACGCCGAGAACACCGTCTTCGCGGAGGCCGCCGCCCAGGGGCAGAGCGTCGTCGCCGCCTCGGGCGACGACGGCTCCAGCGACTGCTACCAGGCGACCGGCTCCACGGCCAAGGCCGTCGACGACCCCGCGAGCCAGCCCTATGTCACCGGGGTGGGTGGCACCACGATGACCACCTCGGGCAGCACCAGCACCCAGACGACCTGGGGCAACGCTGACGGCGGCACCGGCGGCGGTGTCTCCTCGCGCTGGGCGCCCGTCGTCTACCAGGGCGGTGTCGCCACCACCGCGAAGCGGGCCGTCCCGGACGTCTCCGCTCTCGCGGACCCGGCCAACGGGTATCCCGTCTACCTCCAGGACGACAGCCAGTCCGCCGCCCCGATTCCCGGCATCGTCGGCGGCACCAGCGCCGCGGCCCCGACCTGGGCCGCCGCGATCGTCCAGGCGAACGCCGGTACGGCCTGCCAGGCAAACGGTCGGGTCGGCTTCCTCAACAACGCCCTCTACCGGGCCGCACGCAGCAGCTACCCGGCGGGCTTCTGGGACGTCACCAGCGGCAACAACTCCGTCTACGCCACCGGCTACACGGCCGCGGCCGGCTACGACGAGGTGACCGGCCTGGGCTCGCCCAAGGAGGCCGGTCTGATCTCCGCCCTGTGCCCGGCCCGGGGCACCGCGGCCACGGGCGCCTCCACCTTCCACCCGCTCAGCAGCCCCAAGCGCCTGCTGGACACCCGCAACGGCACCGGCTGGGGCCTCAGTTCCGTCCCGGCCACCAAGCCCCTGGTCGCGGGCGGCACCGCCCCGGTCAAGGTCGAGGGCGCCGGAGGGATCCCCAGCAGCGGTGTGACCGCTGTCGTGCTCAACCTCACGGTCACCGGCACCACCGGCGCGGGCTCGTTGATCGCCTGGGCCGACGGCACCGGCAAGCCGTCGACCAGCAACCTCAACTGGACCGGCGCGAGCCAGACCATCGCCGCGTCGGCGACGGTGAAGGTGGCCGACGACGGTGTGGTGGACCTCTACACGAGCAGCACCACCCACCTGATCGCCGATGTCCAGGGCTACTACACCAGCGGCACCACCGGATCCAAGTACACGGCGCTGAAACCGGCCCGCCTGCTGGACACCCGCTCCAAGGTCGGCATCTCCACCACCACCAAGATCACCAACGCGGTGGTCAGCCTCAAGGTCCGCGGCCATGGCGGCGTACCGACCGGCGCCACCTCCGCGGTGCTCAACCTGACGGCCACCCAGACCGTCGGCGGGGGATACCTGGAGGCCTACCCCGAAGGCGCCACCCGCCCGACCGCGTCCAACGTCAACTGGTCGGCCACCGGGACCACCATCCCCAACCTGGTGGTCGTGCCGATCGGCAGCGACGGCAACGTCAGCATCTATGTGCACGGCACCAGCCATGTGATCGCCGATGTCTCCGGCTACTTCTCCACCAGCGGCTCGACCTTCCAGACGGTCACCCCGCTGCGCCTGCTGGACACACGCCAGACGACGGCGCTGGGCTCCGGCAAGACGCTGGCCGTGCAGATCTCGGGCCGTGACGCCATCCCGTCCACCGGCGTCAAGGCCGTCGTGCTGACCGTCACCGTCACCGGCACCACCGGCAGCGGCTACCTCGCCGCCTGGGCCGACGGGGGCAGCCGTCCCACGGCCTCCAACCTCAACTGGACGAAGGGCAAGACGATCGCCAACCAGGTGATCGTGCCCGTCGGTTCAGACGGCAAGGTGGACTTCTACACGAGCAGCACCACCAACGTGCTCGCGGACGTGGCCGGCTACATCAGCTGACGCCCCTCCACGACACGACCGTGATGCCCCGCCGACCATGCCGGTCGGCGGGGCATCACCGGTTCGCCCCCCTCCCTCAGGGCTTGAGGCCCTCAGGGCTTGAGGCGGGCGATCCGCAGAGTCGTCGAGGTCGGGGAGGCACCCGTCAGCGGCTTCGCGTACGTCGGTGTGACCGGGACGTATGCCCAGACCAGCGTCCCGTCCTTCTGGACCGCGATGTCACCGGTGATCCGCGCCGACACCACCTTGTCCGCGCCTTCGACCTTGCCGTTCCAGTCGACGAGACGGAAGTGCGTGCCGGTGAAGGTACCGGTGCAGGTGCCGCTCGCGCACTTGGCGTTCTTCAGGGACTCCCAGGACACCAGGAGGCGGTCCTTGCCGTACGGCGCCACACGCACGTTGACGTTCTCGACGGTCTTGGCGCCGGTGAGGTAAACCGCCTTGCCGGGGCCGGAGTTGCGGTTCTTGAGGAAGGCCACCGCGACCTGGTGGGTGCCGGTCTTCGGCGTGACCGTCCAGCCACGGCCGCTGGAGTCGTCCGGGTTCTTCTTCGCGGACGCGGCACCGCGGGAGGCGAAGGCGGTCGCGTAACGCCCGGTGGAGGACTTCACCAGGTCACCGGTGCGGCCGGCGAACGTACCGCCGCAGTACCCCGCCCAGCACTGCTCGCGCTGCACGACCGGGGCCACGTCCGGGGCGCCGATGCCCGTCGACACGAACAGGCCCGAACGCCAGTCGTCGAAGCAGAGGGAGGTGAAGTCGCCGGTGGTCTCGGCGTGCAGCGCGATGCCCTCGTTGTGGCTGCACCCCCAGCCCCAACCCCCGCTGAGCTTCGCTCCCTTGGCGCTGACGTACGACAGCTTGTCGCCGAAGTGGCCGTCGGCGAAACCGCCCGCGCCGTGCACGACGAAGTAGGCGCCGTACTTCGAGCCGTTCCAGGTGAGTTGGCCGTCGAGGGTGGGGGAGGTGTCGTGCGAGGCGGTGCCGGTCAGCTTGGTGGTCCAGGACTTCTTGGCGCCGGTGTACCGGACGATCGCGGCCGCCGTCTCCTTCCACTTGTTGGTGTCGGCGACCCGGGTGAGCAGCGCGAAGCCGTCGTTGTGCGCGACCAGCCCGCCGACCTCCTTGGCGCCCTTGACGACCGTGTCCGCGCCGGAGCGCTTCCCCGCGGACGTCAGCGGGGTGACATGGACGCCGTCCGGTGCGGGCCAGGCCACGCGCAGGGTGCCGTTCGGGGCCGCCGCGGTCGCCGTCCGGGTCCACTCGCGGGTGTTGTTGTAACCGGCGGACAGATAAGGGAACTTGGCGGCCAGGGTCACGGCCGTGGTGGTGGGGGCGAGCGTGGGAGGGGTGGCCGCGCCTGCCGTGGCGTACCAGGCGCCGGCCAGGGCGGCGGCCGCGGCGAGCCCGGCGATGACGGGCTTACGGGCCGCGCGGACCCGGCGGTGGCCGGCGCGAGGGGTGTCACCGGAGGCGTCGGGGCGGGCGTCGCCGTCACGCGGCGTGCGTCTTGCGGAAGTCATGCCCCCAGGTCGCCGCAGGGTGCGCGAAGGTTGCCGCCGACCTTGCCATGATCGGACGCACCCCCGAGAATCCCCGAATGACCTCCAGCATCCGACACGTGACCATCGACTGCACCGACGCCTATGCGCTCGCCGACTTCTGGTCCCGGGTCCTCGGACAACCGCTGCACGAGGACGACGGCCAGGAGGACGAGGAGGTGCTGATCGAGGCTGCGGGCCTGCTCTTCGTCACCGTCCCGGAGACCAAGACCGTCAAGAACCGCCTCCACTTCGACCTCCAGCCGCAGGACCGCACCCGCGACGAGGAGGTCGACCGCCTGCTCACCCTGGGCGCCACGGTCGTCGACGACCAGCGCACGGGCGACGGAATGGGCTGGGTGGTTTTCGCCGACCCGGAGGGCAACGAGTTCTGCGTGGAGCGGAGTTCGGCGGAACGGGAGCGGTGAGAGCCGCCGCGGCGCCGACGTGGGGGGTCAGCCGGACACATCCTCCCCGAGCAGCGTCCGCGTGAGCCGTTCGGCGTAGGCCACCGGTTCCTGTGCGGCGCCGAGGTGGCCCCCAGGGAACTCGACGAAGTCGCCGTGCAGGTCCTTGGCGAGCAACTCGGCTGTGCGGTGGAGGAGTTGACCGCGCGAGTCGGAGCCGGCGGTGAGGGTGAGCCGGGGCCCCGATGGTGCGGACTCGGGGGCGTACGCGGTGAACGGCCGTAGAACGTGGGCGAGGGAGATCGCCATGGGGCTGGCCAACTCCTCCTCCCTGGACAGCGGTTGCCCCTCCGGCAGCTCGCCGGCCGTCCGCTCCTCCAGCAGGGCGGTCATCCGGGCTCCCGCCGCAGCGAGTCCCCGGGCTCGGTAGATGTCGCAGACCTCCACGAACCCGGCGCGCTGCCGTGCTCCGTCCGGCAGCACGCTCACACACGGCGGCTCGTGCGCGACGACGTGCAGCAGCCGCTCCGGGTGCCGGATGAGCAGGTCGAGGGCAGCGACGCCGCCCGCGCTGATGCCGTGGACGTAGGCGGACCCGCCGTCCGTGAGCGTCGCGTCGAGCACGCGTCGCGCCCCGTCGCTCCAGTCCTGGGGCCGCTGGTCCTCGACGGGTTCGCCGAGACGGCCGTGAGCGAGGCCGAGAGGGTCGTAGGTGACGACGGTGAAGTGCTCGGCGAGTGCCTCCGTCATCGGACCGAGGCCCATGGGGTGGCCGGCGCCGCCGGGGATCAGCAGCAGTAAGGGGCCATGGCCGGTGATGTCGTAGGACGGGTCAGTCATCGGTGTTCTCCTTCTGGGGCCAGTTCTCGAGTGCCACGTGCAGGGCGTCGACTGCCCTGTCCCAAGACTTCTGTACGTCGCGGGGTGCGCCGAAGCCGCCCGCCGACTCCAGGGCGCAGTAGCCGTGGAAGGTGGCACGCAACAGGCGTACGGCGTCGGTGAGATCGGGTTCAGTGAGGCCGTAGGCGCGGAGCATGCCGTAGGTGATCTCGGCGGTTCGGCGCAACGCGGGCGCAGCGGCGATCAGTGACTGGTCGATACGGATCTGGGTGGCCGCGTACCGCCCCGGCCGCTCCAGCGCGTACGCCCGATAGGCGTCGGCGAACGCGGTCAGCGCGTCCTTCCCGGCCCGCCCCGCCACCGCGGCGGCGATCCGGTCGATCATCTCGCCGCCGGCGAGCAGGGCCACCCGGGTGCGCAGGTCCTGGAGGCTCCTGACGTGCGAGTAGAGGCTCGCGTCCTTCACGCCGAAGCGCTTGGCGAGCGCGGCCAGGGTGACCCTCTCGAAGCCGATCTCGTCGGCGAGGTCGGCGGCGGCCGCGGTGAGGCGGTCGGGGGTCAGACCTGCGCGGGGACTCATGGAGGCAGCTTACCTAGGGCCCCTAGGTTTTCGGCCACTGGTTTTTGGTGGGCGGTAAGAAGACCAAGTCCCCTGCAGGGACAGTAGATTCACGCCATGAGCGACGACGAGGAGTATCTGGACAAGAGCCCGGCCGCCGCACGGATGGGGAAGGCCGCCGAGTATCTGGTCGCGGCTTCCTCCATCCTCGCCACGGGCGGCGAACTCAACGTCTCCACCTCGCTCGTGGACGACGAAGGTGTGGACCTCGTCTTCCACCGGCGCGGGAGTACCGCGACCCTGGCCGTGCAGGTGAAGGCCAGGATGTCGACCGGAGTCCAGGTCCAACAGGGCAGGCTGATGGCCTTCGTCCGGTCGCAGACGTTCCAGCCGCGGTCCGATCTCGACATGCTGTTCGTCGCCGTGGAGGTGGAACAGGGAGCGATCATGACGGCATGGCTGGTACCGAGCCCCGTGTTCGCGGAGATGGTGAGCGAGCCGAACAGCAGGGGTCGCTTCCGGTTCTCCGCCTCCATGAAACCGGACTCCATGGACCGTTGGACTCCTTTCCGGCTGACCGCGGCCGAACTGCCCAGGCGCATCCTCGCGCGACTCGCGGAACTGGAGAAGGGGCCGGCGCCCGCGTCAGCTCTGTGAGGCGGAGGGTGTCCTGCCGGGTGGGACGGCTCCGTCAGCGGATCTCTCCGGTTGTGCCGTCATCTGCGGTTGCGCCACGCAAGGGCGTGATGATCTCGTCGGTGAGCCATCGTGCGACCTGTGAGGGATAAGGACTGCGCAGGCTCAACACGATGTGTGTCACGCCCGCGGCGATCAACTCGGCTATGGCCTTGCGGTCGGTGGCCGGATCGTCGTAGGAGACGATGTACTGCACGGAGCGGGTGATCGTTCGTGGGTCACGACCGATCGCGGCACAGTGGTCGTCGAGAACGGCGCTGCGCCGGGTGATGTAGTCGAGCGTGTTGTGCGGCGGTCCGGGGGTGTTCCAGATATCGGCATGCTCGGCGACCAGGCGCAGTGTCCGGGTTCCCCAGCCGCCGATCAGCAGTGGCGGACCTGGCTGCTGTAAGGGCTTTGGCTCGTTGCGGTTACCGGTCAGGGTGTAGTGGCGCCCGTGGAAGTCGAAGACGTCCCGTGTCCACATGCCACGGAGGATGGCGATGGTCTCCTCCAGGCGCGCGATGCCTTCGGCGGGCGGGACGAGCGTGAGACCGTAGGCCGCGTACTCCGCGACGGCCGGGTTCTCTCCGGCGATGCCGCCCGCGTCAGGTGGCTGCGAGGTGCCGCCCACGCCGAGGCCCATGATCAGGCGGCCCCCCGAGATCACGTCGACCGTCGTGGCGATCTTGCCGAGGACTGCGGGCGGCCGGACCCGGTTGCTTGTCACGAGCAGGCCCAGACGCAGCCGCCGGGTACTGGCGGCCAAGGCACTCAGCAGCGTCCACCCCTCGAGGATCTGCCCGTCCTTCGGGCCGACGATCGGCATGAGGTGGTCCCACAGCCAGGCGTCCGCTATCTCGGGTAGCTCGTCGGCCTCCTGCCACACGCGGAGGATGTCCTGGTAGGAGACCCGCATCGGGGTCGTCTTGATTCCGAACGTCACGGATGAGAGGTGCTGGTCGGACATGGTTGCCACGTGCCCTCCGAGTCGACGCGTCACCGTTGGCGGTGACGTAATCATCACCATAGTAGATCGTCAGCGACACTGATTATCAGTGATCGGATATTCTGACGCGATGACTCGCGACGCACCGCCCGAGGTCCTCACCTCGCGCCTCGGCTATCTGCTCAAGCACGCGTATCTGCGGCTGACCGAAGAGTCCGCGAGAGCCTTGGCGCCGCACGGGGTCGACGGCCGTGAACTGGCGGTTCTTGTCGTCCTCGACGCGCATGGCGAGCTCTCACAGCTGGACGCGGCGGGCAAACTGGGCATCGACCGCACCACGATGGTCGCCCTCATCGACGCGCTGGAGGGCAAGGAACTCGTCGAGCGGCGCCGCAGTCCACGGGACCGACGCAAGAACATCGTGCAGCTCACGTCGACCGGTCGGGACCGTCTGCGCGACGCCGAATCCGCGCGCCGGGAGATGGAACGCGACTTCCTCGCCCCGCTCTCCCGCGCCGACTCTGAGCACCTGGTCCGCGCGCTGAAGTCACTCGTCGTCAACGGGCCCTCCCGGTCTGAGAGTTGACTCTCACGTTTCGTGAGAGGACACTCTCACGTCATGGAATCCGGTAATCGTCTCGGCGACATAGAGATCACCGACCCGAAGGCCATGCGGGCGCTCGCGCACCCCGTACGGCTCGCGATCCTGGAGCGGCTCCAGCGGCACGGCCCCGCCACCGCCTCGCAGTTGTCGCCGCACGTAGGGGCGACTCCCTCTGTGGCGAGCTGGCATCTGCGGCACCTGGCGGGGTTCGGACTGGTACGGGACGCAGCGGAGGGCGGCACGGACCGGCGGGAGCGGCGGTGGGAGGCGGTGGCGCGGGGATTCCGGGTCGACGTGCCGGAGGACGAGGACGGCACCTCGGCCGCGCGGGCGCTGTCCTGGGAGATGTTCGCCCGGGCCGCCGAGCTCCCCGAGCGATGGGCGACCGAGACCGAACCCGCCCTCGAACCGGCCTGGCGGCGGCTCTCCGGCCTCGCCAACACCCGGGTCGTGGTGACCGCCGAGGAACTTGCCGTGATCGAGGACGCGATCGAAGCCGCCATCGCCCCCTACGTCATGCGGGAGCAGCGGCCACCGGACGGCCGGGGTGTACGGCTGCTGCGGTACATGCTGCCCGAGACGGCGGACGGCGCCGACGCGTGACCTCCCTGTGGCGCGACCGGCGTTTCGTCCGGTACTGGGCGAGCAGTGCCGTCTCGCAGTTCGGCGACCGGGTCTCCGAAGTGGCCGTACCCCTCATCGCCGTCACCGTCCTGGACGCCTCCGCCGGTCAGGTGGCTGTGCTGACCGCCCTCGCCTGGACGCCGAACCTGCTTGCGCTCCTGCTGGGGGCCTGGGTGGACGGGCGGGCTCGGAAGCGGCGGTTGCTGGTCGTCATGGACCTCGTGCGCGCGGGCGTGCTGCTGTCCCTGCCCGCCGCCCATCTGTGGGGGGCCGTCACGCTCTGGCAGTTGTATGTGGTGGTGCTCCTCGGCGGACTCGCGGGAGTGACGGCCGGCTGTGCCTGGCAGCCGCTGTTCGCGCGGATCGTGCCGCGTGCGTCGTACGTCGACGCCACCAGCAAGTTCAGCGCGGCCCGTTCGGCGTCGTTCGTGGCCGGGCCCGCGACCGGTGGCGGGCTTGTCCAGGTTCTGGGTGCGCCCATCGCCGTCGTAGCCGACGTGCTGTCATTTCTGGTGTCCGCGCTTCTGCTGGGCAGGGGGCCGCTCGACGAGCCCGCGCCCGCAGCCCGTTCCGGCGCCGCCCTGCCCGCGCTGCTGCGGGATGCCCGGGACGGACTGTTCTTCGTGCTGAGGCATCCAGTGCTGCGGGCAAGCCTGGGCTGCTCCACCACCATCAACTTCTTCACCTTCCTGGCGGGCACCGGCATGGTCGTGCTCTTCGCCGACCGTGAACTCCAACTGTCCCCGGGCGCAATCGGGTTGGCCCTCGGAATCGGGGCGACCGGCTCCCTCGTCGGGGCACTCACGGCACCGTGGCTGTCCCGACGCATCGGGTTGGGACGGTGCGTTGCTGTCGGGGCCGTGCTGTTTCCGGCGCCCTTCGCGCTGGCCGCGGTCGCCGGTGGCCCGGCGTGGGCCGGTGCCGCGATCCTGGGTGCGGCCTACTTCCTGGTGGGCCTCGGGGTGATGTGGTTCGACGTCCCCCTCAACTCCCTGCAGACCGCGGTCACTCCGGACTCCCTGCGCAGCCGCGTCACGGGTGCCTACAGCACCGTCAACTACGGGATACGCCCCCTCGGCGCACTCGCCGGAGGGGTGCTCGCCACGACGGTCGGGCTCAGGGCGACTCTTGTCATCGTCGCCGTCGGTGGGGTGTCGTCGTTGCTGTGGCTGTTGCCCTCGCCGGTACCGGGCATCCGTTCCCTGGACCATGATCATGAGCTGCCCGCCGAACACCGGCATCAGACCGCCGTGCGGTAATTCGTCGGGGAGCAGTCACCGGTGGTCCTAAGGTTGCCGGGACACCGGAGGAGGGGCATGGCCCACGAGGCTCAGCGGGACGGGGAATCCGTCAAGTCCCTTTCAGGGGACGCCCGTTCGGGGCCGCTTTGGCGGCAGCGCGACTTCGCCGTGTTCTGGGTCGCTCAGACGCTCTCCGTCCTCGGTGACTCCTTCGCCCTGATCGCCCTGCCCCTGTTGGTGCTTGAGACGACCGGCTCCGTCGCGCGGATGGGGATGCTGACGGCGGTGGGCGGGGCTGCCGCGGTCGTCGCGGCCGTGTTCGCCGGGGTGGTGGTGGACCGCGTCGACAAGCGTCGGCTGCTCATCGCCTGCGATCTCGTGCGCATGGCGCTGTACGGCGTGATTCCCCTCGTGTGGCTGGCAGGGCCGCGGGTCTGGCTGCTCTACGCCGTCCTGCCGCTGTGCGAGGCCGTCGGCATGCTGTTCGCCGTCGGGTACGTCACCGTCGTACGCGGGCTCGTCGCGACCGGGCAACTCACCGAGGCCAACGGGCGGTTGAACGCCACCGCCGCCGCGGCCGGGGTGCTGGGGCCGGTGTGCGCGGGGGTCGTGGCCGCCTGGACCGGGCCCGCCGCAGCGGTCGGTGTGGACGCGGCCAGCTTCGGGGTGTCGGCGCTGTGCACATGGTTCGTGCGGTTCGGTTCCCGCCCCGCCGAGCCGGCCGAACGCACCGCTCTGTGGCGGGACCTGCGCACCGGGGTGTCCTTCCTGCGCGGACACCCCGTGCTGCGCTCGCTCACCGTGCTCCTGTTCGTGTTCAGCTTCCTCACCCTCGGCCTGAACGACCTGGTGATCTACCACGTCAAGCACGACCTCGGTCACGACGACGGCACGGTCGGCACCGTCATGGCCGTCGGCGCGCTCGGCACCGTCGCCGGCGCACTCCTGGTGGCCCGGGTACGCCGACGGCTCGGGTTCGGGGCGGTCTGGACCGGCTCGGTCGCGCTCTGCGGGCTCGCCTTCGCCGGGATCGGCTGGGCCCGGGGCGTCCCGGCCGTCGCGGTGCTGTGCGCGCTCTTCCTCGCCGGCGGCGCCATGGCGGGCACCTGCTCCATGTCCCTGCGCCAGGAGGTCACCCCCGAGCCGCTCCTCGGCCGGGTCACCTCGGCCTTCTGGACCCTGCACTACGCCGCGGCCCCGGTCGGCGCGGCCGTCCTGACCTGGGCGGCGGAGCAGCGGGGCACGGCCCCCGTCGCTCTGGCCGCGGGTGCGTGCTGCGTACTGATCGCGACGGCCGCGCTGTTCACGCCCCTACGGCGGTCCGGCCGGGAGTGACCGCGCCCCGGCGCGCCTCACTGACGCCGCTGCCCCAGGATGCAGAACTCGTTGCCCTCGGGGTCCGCCAGCACCACCCACGACTGGTCGCCCTGGCCGATGTCGACGCGCCGCGCGCCGTGAGCGACCATGCGAGCCACCTCGGCGTCCTGGTCGTCGGGCCGGAAGTCGAGGTGCAGGCGGCTCTTGGACTTCTTGCTCTCCTCGATCCGGACGAAGTCCAGCCCCGGCATGCGGTCGGGCGCCGGACGGATCTCGAACTCGTCGTCGGAGGAGTGGACGACGACCCATCCGAGAGCATCGGCCCACCACTGCCCCAGCGCCGCCGGGTCTTCCGAGTGGACGATTACCTGTTCCCATTCCAAGGTCATCCGTTGATCCTAGCTTTGCCGATGCCGTACACAGTTGGTCGTCACCCGTTGACTCCCGCGTAGTGACGCAGACTCCAGCGCCACAGCAGCCGCGAGCCCAGGTAGGCCACCACACCCAGCAGCGGTGAGGCCGCCGCCAGCCAGTACGGGACGCCGGTGTCGTGGCCGTGGCCGGTCAGGACGGCCGCCGGGAAGTAGGCGACGAACGCGAGCGGGAGGCCGTAGGTGAGGAGGCCGCCCACCGCCCTCGGGAGGACGTTGAGGGGGTAGCTGCCGAAGGTGCCGAGGAGTTCCTCCAGCCAGCGCCCCCAGTAGTCGGCGGCCGGGAAGCGCAGGGCCGCGCACATGATCGCGGTGAAGAGGGCCGCCTCCAGGAGCATGCCGCCGATCAGGGCCGCGATCAGGTAGGAGATCCGGCCCGGCGTCCAGTCCAGGTGGCTTCGGCTCAGGGCGCCCACCATCAGGCCCACCGCGACCGTGAGGTCGCCGATCGCGTTGGTGGGGAAGAAGGCCAGCTGGAGTTGGCGGTGCACCGGCATCGGGCGGGTCAGGTAGATGTCGATCCTGCCCTCCTGGATCTGCCGGCCCGCGCCGTGCACCCGGCCCAGCACCAGCACGAACAGCCCGTGCGCGAGCATCCGCGTCGCCGGGATCAGCAGCACCTCCGAGCTGTCCCAGCCGCCCATCCCGGTGAACCGGGTCAGCAGCACGGTGGCGAACACGATCACCGACACCTGCCAGATCGCGCCGATCGCGATCATCAGCAGGAACTCGGTGCGGTACTCCAGCTGGGCACGGAAGTTGAGCCGCGTGATGCGCCACGCGATCCGCATGCCGTTCACAGGCCTCAGCCTCCTTGGGAGATGACGCGACGGGCGGCCCGCCGCCACAGGAAACGGGTGAACAGGGTGAGGGCCACGCCCCAGAACGCCTGGATCGCCAGCTGCTCACCGGCGTCGGAGAGTGGGATGCGTCCGATGTAGATCGACAGCGGCACGCTCAACGTCGCCTGGAACGGCAGGAATCCGCTCAGCGTGATGAACCAGTCCGGGAAGAACCACAGCGGCGCGTACACACCCGACAGCAGGTTCTGCGCGAAGATCAGGATGAGCATCGCCGCGTTGTTGCGGACCGTCCAGAAGCACAACTGGTCCAGGATCAGCATCACGTGGTAGAGGACCCACTGGCCCAGCAGCAGGCTCAGTGCGAACACCCCTGCCACGGCAGGGGACTTGGGCGCGTCCACCACTCCGGCCGCGAGGCACACCAGGTATCCGCCGAGCGCCCACGCGAACCCGTACAGCTGCTCGCCGAGGGCGCGCAGGGCGTGGTAGCGCTGGGGCGGCAGCGGACGCAGGTACCAGTAGACGATCGTGCCGAAGTGCATGTGCTGCAGCACGGTGTCCCGGCCCGCGTACTGGTCCAACTCCCGTAGCCGGGAGGCGAGTACGGCCAGCACCGCGTAGGTGACGGCCTGGCCCTCGGCGAGGCCCGCGGTGGTGCCGGTGTGCGCGTACAGGCCGTGCCACAGGGAGGCCACCAGGATCACCTGGACGATCAGCCGGATCAGGACGGCCGTCATCCGGGGCGGTGCGTGCAGTTCGCCGAGCGGGGTGACGCGGGCGGCGCGCCAGGCGTGCAGGACCGCCATGTCAGACCGCCTCGGCGTGGACGTAGGCGGCCCGCATGACGTCCTCGAGGTCGGCCTCGTCGATGGCGACGCCCGTCACCTCGTACCGCTCGATGACCGCCTTCAGCGCCTGGTGCACGCTGGGGGAGTCGGGACCGTCGGGGCTCTCGGGGCCGAACACGAGCCGCGGGCCCTCCTTGCGCAGCACCGCGATCCCCGGCAGCGGGACGACCTCGGTGTGCGGGTCGGCCAGCGTCGCGCGGACCTGCCAGGTGGAGCCGAACTTGCGGCGGATCTCGTCCAGGCTGCCGTCGAGGACGAGTCTGCCGTGGTTGATGAGCACGAGCCGCTCGGCGAGCCGCTCGACCTCCGTCATGTCGTGCGTGGTCAGCAGGACCGTCCGGCCGCGCTCCTCGACCTGGTGGCGCAGGAACTCCCGGACCTGCTCCTTGACCACCACGTCCATGCCGATGGTGGGCTCGTCGAGGAAGACGACGGGCGGGTCGTGCAGCAGCGCGGCGGCCAGGTCGCAGCGCACCCGCTGGCCGAGGGAGAGATGGCGGACCCGGGTGTCCCAGAACGTGGAGAGCTCCAGGATGTCGTCGAACTCCTGGAGCCTTCTTGCGTGTTCGGCCTTCGGCACCTCGTAGATGTCTCTGAGGATGGAGAACGACTCGCGCACCGGCAGGTCCCACCACAGCTGGGTGCGCTGCCCGAACACCGCGCCGATGTTACGGGCGTTGCGTTCGCGTTCCTCGTACGGCACCACGCCCGCCACCCGGGCCTCGCCGGAGGTGGGCGTGAGGATGCCGGTGAGCATCTTGATGGTGGTGGACTTGCCGGCGCCGTTCGGGCCGAGCAGGGCGAGGAGTTCGCCGGGCGCCACGTCGAAGGTGATGTCCGAGACGGCGTGCTTGGCGACCCGCTCCGGGTTGACCAGGGAGCGCAGGGTGCCGGCGATACCGGGACGACGGACGGTGGTGTGGAAGGTACGCGAGAGACCGCGCACCTCGATACTTCCGCTCACGGTGTGAACTCCCTTGCTGTGAACACAAGTTGCGGCCGGTCGGCTGAGGAGCCGACCGGCCGCGGGCACACCATGACCGTTGCAGAATTTCGATCACATTGGCAATGGATTAATCCACCTGTGAATTGGACTAATCGATCACCGAGAACACGAAGGAGAACTCTGCGGGCTCCGCGCGCAGGTGGTACTGCGGCAGCGGGCCGGGTCCGCAGGACTGCGAGCCGACTCCGTGGTGGCCGTGGTCGAGGTTGACCCACACCGTGTCACCGGCCCGGAGGTCCGTCAGATGCGCCGCCGCGTCCAGCTGTTCGGTCGTCCAGCGGCGGGCGGTGAAGGAGAACTCCGGGTCGCCCTCGATCCTGAGGCCGCCGAGCTCCACCCAGCGGACGTCGGCGCGGGCGCCGTTCTCCTGCGGGCGCAGATACGGCGTCTGCAACTCGTCTACGGTCGAGTCGTAGCGCCCCACGATCGAGGCCTTCCGGGTGTCCGGGTAGGCCTCGCCGGGACCGCCGCCGAACCACCGCACCTGGTCGGCCGCGGGGAGTCCGAGCCGGACGCCCAGCCGGGGCAGCGGCTGCGTCCACTCGCCCTCAGGACCCACCGACACCGTCAGACGCAGTTTCGTGCCGTCCGAGGTCCAGCGGTAGACGGTTGCGAGACCCACCTCGCGGGCGGCGGGCGCCACCCGGGTCCGGACGGTCAGCGCGTCCTCGCCGAGCTCCACCGAGTCCAGACGGTGCTGCATCCGGTGCAGGCCGAGGTTCCGCCACAGCTTGCTGTAGCAGATGCCGCCGTTCCACTCGCCCTCGTCGTTGTCGGTCGTCGCCCGCCACACGTCCAGACGCGGACTCTCGACGGCGACCCCGCCGATCGTCCGCAGCGCGCCGGTGCGGGCGTCGAAGGACGCCGGGCCGAGGGTGATCAGCCGCTCGCCGCGCACGGGCCGGTCGCCGGTCGCGACGGAAGGCCGTACCGCGGAAGAGGCCGGGACCTGTCCCCACGCGACGAGGTGGTCCTTCGGGGCCCACGCGCTGTCGGCGGCGAGCCGCGCCCGCACCGTCCACTGCGCCTCCGCGCTCTCGTGCGCGGGCGGCTCCGGCAGCTTCAGATCGGCCGACGCACCGGGTGCCAGTGCCGGCACCGACAGCGTTCCGGTCTCGACCGTCTCGCCGTCCACCTGGTACGACCACTCGAAGGCGAGCGCGGACAGGTCCGCGAAGTCGTACTTGTTGGTGATCCGTACGGAGCCGTCGGCGCCCTCGATGCGGACGGGCTCGATGACCTTCTTGTACTCCACGAGCCCGGGGGAGGGCGTGCGGTCCGGGAAGATCAGGCCGTCGCAGACGAAGTTGCCGTCGTGCAGCTCCTCGCCGAAGTCGCCGCCGTAGGCGTAGCCCAGCTCGGGGTGCTTGATGCCGTGGTCGATCCACTCCCAGATGAAGCCGCCCTGGAGACGGTCGTACTTCTCGAAGATGTCCTGGTAGTCGGCGATGCCGCCGGGGCCGTTGCCCATGGCGTGGCCGTACTCGCACTGGATGAACGGCAGTTCGCGGCGGACCTGCGGGCCGCCGTCGAGGCGTTTGCCGATCCGCTCGACCTCGGCGTGGTCGGCGTACATCCGCGAGTACACGTCGGTGTCCCGGCAGTTCCAGTCGCCCTCGTAGTGCACCAGGCGGGAGGAGTCGCGGCCGTGGATCCACTCGGCCATCGCGGTCAGGCCGCGGCCGGTGCCGGCCTCGTTGCCCAGCGACCAGAAGACGATCGAGGGGTGGTTCTTGTCCCGCTCGACCATGCGGGACGCACGGTCCAGGAGGGCCGGGGTCCAGCGGTCGTCGTCGACGGGGTTGTCGCGCCAGCCCTGCTCGACGAAGCCGTGGGTCTCCAGGTCGCACTCGTCGATGACCCACAGGCCGTACTCGTCGCACAGGTCCAGGAAGGCCGGGTGCGGCGGGTAGTGCGAGGTGCGCACCGCGTTGAGGTTGTGCCGCTTCATCAGCAGCACGTCCTCGCGCATGGTCTCGAGGTCGAGGGTGCGGCCCTTCTCCGGGTGCCATTCGTGGCGGTTGACGCCCTTGAACAGGATCGCGCTGCCGTTGACCTTGATCAGGCCGTCTTCCAGGACGACCGTGCGGAAACCGATCCTGAGCGGGACCCGCTCGCCCTCCGTGACCAGCTCGCCGTCGTACAGCCGGGGGTTCTCGGCACTCCAAGGCGTCACCGGGGCCGTCGCCGCCTCCCCGGTCGCGACATCGATGTCCAGGGCGGGCACGAGCACCCGCCCGTCCACGTCGGAGTCGACGCGCAGGGTGCCCTCGCCGGTGACGTGGTCGTAGGAGGCGTGCACGAAGAAGTCTCCGGCGGAGCCGGAAGGCCGGTGCAGCAGGGTCACCTCACGGAAGATGCCCGGCAGCCACCACTGGTCCTGGTCCTCCAGGTAGGAGCCCGCCGACCACTGGTGCACGCGGACCGCGAGGACGTTGTCCTTGGGCTTCAGCAGATGCCCGACCGCGAACTCGTGCGCCAGCCGGGAGCCCTTGAACTCGCCGAGGTCCGTGCCGTTCAGCCAGACCCGGGCGCAGGACTCGACACCGTCGAAGCGGACGACGGCGCCGCCGTCCGCCGGCCAGTCCTCGGGGAGGTCGAAGACCCGCAGGTGGTCGCCGGTCGGGTTCTCCGTCGGGACGTGCGGCGGGTCCACCGGGAACGGGTACAGGTGGTTGGTGTAGATCGGCAGCCCGAAGGCCCCGTCGCCCTGGAGGACCCAGTGCCCGGGGACCGTGACCTCGGCCCAGCCGGCGGCGTCGTATCCCTCCTCGGCGAAGGAGTCGTCCTCGGCGTCGGCGGTCGCCGAGAGGCGGAAGCGCCAGGCGCCGTCGAGGGACAGGGCCTTCGCGTCGGACGAGGCGTACCAGGCGCGGGGCGGAAGAGCCCCGCTGCCCGGGGATACGTCCTCGACGAAGTCGATGGCCGTGGTGGTGCGGAAAGACATCGGTCTCCAGGTCCTGAGAGAGAGGTGTCAGCCCTTGATGCCGGTCTGCGCGATCCCCTGGACCAGCCAGCGCTGGAGGAAGAGGAACACGAACACCAGGGGCAGGATGGAAATGGCGGTGGCCATGAAGATCAGGTGGAAGTTCACGGTCTGGTTGGTCATGAAGGAGGACAGGGCGACCTGGACGGTCCAGGAGCTCGGGTCCTGGCCGATGACCAACGGCCACAGGAAGGCGTTCCACCCGCTGATGAACGTGATCGTGGCCATCGCCGCGAAGAAGTTCAGCGAGTTGGGTACCACAATGCGCCAGTATGCGCCCCAGTAACCGAGCCCGTCCACGCGTGCCGCCTCCTCCAGCTCCTTCGGGAACCCGAGGAAGTACTGCCGGAACAGGAAGCAGGTGAAACCACTGAACAGACCCGGGATGATCAGACCCCGGTAGGTGTCGATCCAGCCGAGCGACGAGACCAGTACGAAGCTGGGCACGAAGGTGACGGCGGTGGGGACCATCAGGGTCGCGAGGACGGCGTAGAAGACCTTGTTGGCGTGCTTGTAGGGGATACGGGCCAGTCCGTAGCCGGCCAGTGAGCAGATCAGCAGGGTGCCGACGGTCATGGAGACGGCGATCACCATCGAGTTCCACATGGACCTGGCGAAGTCGACGGTCGGGTCGTCGAACAGCTCGCCGATGTTGCCCCACTGGAAGGAGGGGAGCAGCTTCCAGTTCTCGCCGGTGATCTCCGGGTCCGTGGAGAGGGAGTTGCGGAGGATCAGGTAGAAGGGGAGCAGGAAGAGCAGGGCGGCGACGCTGACGGCGATGTACAGGCCCGTACTGCCGAGGGCGCCTCCGCGCTTCTTGCCGCGCTCCTTGCCCACCTGAGGTGCGGTGGTGGTCACTTGGAGTCCTCCCCCCTTCCGAAGCCCATGAACTTGCCCTGAAGGAGCGTGACGGCGCAGATCAGCACCGTGAGGATGACGGCGCCCGCGCTGCCGGCGCCGTAGTCCTGGTTGTCGCCGAGGGCTGTCTTGTACAGGACCATGAGCGGGGTCTGGCCCCAGGTCGCCTTGATCGAGATGATGTTGAAGAACTCGTCGAACGCCTGGTAGGCGGCGACGAGCAGCAGCAGGATCACCGCGGTCGAGGTGGCGCGCAGCTGGGGCAGCGTGATGTACCGGAAGGTCTGCCAGCCGGGCTTGGCGCCGTCGATCGCGGCTGCCTCGTACAGCTCCGCCGGGATGTTCTGCAGTGCGGCCAGGAACAGGATCATGTAGAAGCCGGCCTGCAGCCACAGACGTACGGTCACGATGACCAGCCAGTACCAGGGCGGGTTCGGGTCGGACAGGTAGGCGATGTTCTCGACGCCGAACCAGCCGAGCACCGTGTTCATCAGGCCGAAGCGGACACCGGTGAAGATGGACATCTTCCAGATCAGCGCGGCGGCGACGTAGGACACGGCGGTCGGCAGGAAGAACACCGACCGGAAGAACGCCCGCATGAAGCGCAGCCGGTGCACCAGCAGGGCCAGGCCCAGGGACAGGGCCCAGGTGAGGGGCACGATGAGCGCGGCGAACACCGTGAACGTCACCAGGGAACCGGTGAAGTTGGAGTTCGTCAGCATGCTCTTGTAGTTGTCGAAGCCGATGAACTTGCTCGGCGTGACGGTGAAGCGTGCGTCGAAGAAGCTGAGCCAGATGCTCCAGAAGATCGGCACGAAGACGAAGATCGCCAGGCCGACGAGGAAGGGCCCGGTGAAGAGCCAGAAGTTGAAGGTCGGGTTGCCCCTCAGGCCCCGCCGCGGCCGGGCCGGTGAGGCCTTGGCCGGGGCGGGCTGGGCGACCCCGCGCGTGGTGGTGGTCGACATGTCGTGGTTTCTCCGTCGACCTATCCGAAGAGCTTCTTGAGCTCGGCGTTGACCTTCGTCTCCGCGGTGGCGAGCGTGGCCTTCGGGTCGCCGTTCTTGCGGACGCTGTTGGTGAACGCGTCGGTCAGGGCGGTGATCATGGACTGGGTCCAGCCGATGTTGTCGAAGTGCCCGAACTCGTTGAAGAGCTTGACGCCCTCGGCCGGCAGACCCGACTTGAGCTTGGTGGCGGACTGGGCGATGGAGGTGCGCGGCGGGATGTGGAAGCCGTACGAGGTGGCCCAGTCCTCCTGGTACTTCTTCTGGTCGATCCACAGCCACTTCACGTATTCCTTGGCCGCGTCGACGTTCTTGCCCTTGGCGTTGACGAACATCGACCAGCCGCCGTTGTAGACCGACTGCTTGCCGTTGTCGCCGACCTTGGGGAAGGGGAAGATGCCGAGGTCGTCGCCGAGGGCCTTCTGCATCGCGGGCATCGCCCACATGCCGCAGAACTGGATGGCGCACAGGCCCTGGTTGATCGCGGACGGGTCCCAGTAGTCGGCCGGGGCGTCGAGGAGCAGGTTGCCGCTGGTGAACAGCTGGCGCAGCTGCTTCATGCCGGCGGCGACCGCGTCCGTGTTGAAGGCGGGCTTGTTGTCGGCGGTGAGGGTGTCGGCGCCGGCCGACCACAGGAGCGGGTTGATGGCCGGGGTGAGGTCGTTGCCGAGGAAGACGCCCTTGACCTTGCTGGTGGTGAGCTTCTCCGCGGCCTCGAGCAGCTCGTCGAGGGTGGTCGGCACATCGACCTTGGCCGCCGCCAGCATCGACTTCCGGTAGAAGAAGAACTGCGGGTCGTCGATCATGCGGACGCCGTATATCTTCCCGTCCACCGTGTGCGACTTGATGTCGGCCGGGTTGAAGTCGTCCTTGACCGGGTCGATGATGTCGGTCAGGTCAGCCACCTGGCCGCTCTTCACGAGCTGGATCTGCGGGTGGAACTCGAAGAGGTCGGGCGCCTGCTTGGTGAGCAGCGACGAGAAGAGCTTGGCCTCGAAGGTGTTGCCGGTGATCCAGTTGGTGGTCACGTTGGCCTTCGTGTACGCCTTCGCGTACCGCTTGATCGCCTGCTCCGTGCCCGCTTCGCCGTAGGCGTGGAACATCTGGGTGAGCTGGGTTCCCGACCCTCCGCTCCCGCCTCGGCCGTTGTTGCCGCCGCACGCGGCCAGCCCGCCGGCGGCGGCCAGACCCATCGCGGCCTGCAGAACGTTTCGACGGTTCCAGTTGGGAGTGCTCATTGCCGACATGCTGACGTCCTTGTCTCGAATACGGCTGCGGCTCTGTGCCTTGGCTCTGCGGCTCAGTGCCAGGTGGCTCAAATGTTCTTGCGGTGCGGGACGTTAACCTTCGGCTAAGCCTTCGGCAAGGGGTTGGACGAAGTCTGCTCGAAGCGTTGTGCAGTGTTCGGAATACCGGACGTCGCGGGGTTGCGGGCCGCCGCACCAGCGGCCCACAACCCCCTTGCGGGTGTTACGTGTTACTGCCTGGACCAGGCCTGGTTGGTCCCGCCGTTGCAGGACCACAGGCCGACCTTGCTGCCGTCGGCGGTCGCCTGTCCGCCGACGTCCAGGCACTGCCCGGACGCCTCGCTGACGACCTGTCCGTTGGCGTTCAGCAGCCATCGCTGGCTGCCGTCACGGGTCGCTTCCGGGTTCGTGGTGAGCCCCGAACTCCCCGCGGTCAGATAGCCGTTCACGCCCTTCAGGCGGCCCTTGGCGTCGTACGACCACGACTGCGCGGTGCCGTCCGTGCAGGTGGTGATCGCGGCGCCCGAGGTGTCCGCGGTCAGGCACTTGCCGGACTGCTTGCCCCGCAGCGCGCCCGTGACGGCCGAACTGCCGTGTCCCTTCTGGTCGAGGACGTACGTCGTGATGGACCGGGCCGGCAGGGTCGCCGACGCCGTGCCACCCTTGACCGCGGGCTTGGCCACGTTCGCCCAGCTCTCGGTCGCCGAGGTGCGCACGGCTTTGCTCGCGCGCACCGGCGAGCTGCTGTTGAAGTGCAGGTTCAGCGCGGTGTCGGTGGTGTTGTGGTTGTTGGCCACGACCACCCACTTGCCGTTGTCGTCGTAGGTCGACACCTCGACGCCGTCCGGAACGCCGGTCACGTTGTGGGCGACCGAGCCCGGCCGGACGAACTTGCTGTACTGGCCGAGCGCGTAGTACCGCTTGGTGAAGTACAGGGTCTGATTGCCGTTGGTGGCGTAGTCGGGGTCGTAGTAGATCAGGCCGTCGTTCCAGCCCTCGGAGTTCTTCGCGAGGGGGTCGGAGCCGATCATCTCGGACAGGGCGACCCACCACTGGAACGCCGAGTCGTGCGCGGTCGCGAAGTCCTTGTAGATGATCCGGGAGAGGTTCAGACCACCGTCGATCGTGGGGTCGTACTCCTGCGCCCAGCCCGTGCCGCCGTTGCCGAAGCAGCAGATCTCCGTGGACCAGGACTGCTTGCCGACCGACTTGGACGTCTCGTAGACCTTCGCCCGCTGGTCGTCGCCCGGGTTGTTGTACGTGTGGTGGGCGAGCCTGTCGACGTACTGCGCGGTGTCCGGCTGCGAGATCCACTGCGGGAGCTCGGTGTTGAAGCCGACCGTGCTGCTGGACTCGTCGGCGATGATGCCCGTTCTCTGGTGCCGGGCCTGCTGCTCGGCGCCCAACGCCCGCACGATGTCGTCGCGTTGGTCGACCGGTACCAGCATGCCCTCCTGGCCGCAGTCGTCGAAGCTGTTCGTCGGCTCGTTGAAGGGGCTGATGTAGTCGATCTTCACGCCTTGCCCGGCGAAGTGGGCCGTGACGTCGGCGACGTACTTCGCGTAGTCCTGGGTGTTCTCCGCCTTCAGATAGCCGCCGCAGCTCTTGGCGTTGGTCTTCCACTGCGCGGGCGCGCTGTTGACGAAGGCGATCAGGTCCTTCACGCCGTACTTGGCGGCGGCGTACAGGTAGGAGCGGCCCGCCTTGTCCTTGCTCCAGTCGTACGACCCGTCGGCCTTCACGAAGGTCTCGGGAGCGCGCGGCGCGTAGGTCACGCCGGTGCCGCCACCGCCGATGTTGTAGCGGTAGCTGCTGAGCGCCAGACCGTCCTTGGAGAACAGCAGCCTGGCCACCCGGGCCTGGACCTTCGGGTCGAAGTTCTTCAGGTCGTTGACCCACCAGGCGCCCGAGGCACCGATGTTGTCGATGGTCTGGGCGGCGTGCGGGGACACTTCGGCAGCCGTGGGGGTGGCGGCCGAGGCGGGTGGAGCGGATATCAGGGGCCCGGCGACAGCGAACGCGGCTGCGGCTGTCAGCAGGGCCGATCTCCTGCGGTGGGGGTGAGACACGTGCATCCCTTCCGTCGTCATGAAGGTGGTGCGGTGCGGTACGGCTCCTAGCGGGGGTTGTGGGTCTTCACCCTCGCCGGGGTGGTGCGTTTCGCGGACCTCTGCCCGACCGACTGGAGCGCCCCTTCGAGCGCGAACGTCGCCGCACCCAGACACGCCGGGTCCGTGGGGATCGGGGAGAGGACGATCTCGGTGGCCGCCATCGGCCGGGGCAGCGCGTGCCGGGCGACGGCCTCGCGCACCTCCGCGACCAGGGGCTCGCCCAGGGCGGACGCGACCCAGCTGCTGAGCACGACCACCTCGGGGTTCAACAGGTTGACCAGGTGCGCGATGGAGGCGCCCAGATAGCGGGCGGTGTGCCTCACGACCTTCAGCGCCACCGGGTCCTGCGTGAGCATCCCCCGGGCCAGCGCGGCGATCGTCGCCGTCTGGTCACCCGGGTGCAGCAGCTCGCTGTCGGGGCTCAACTCCCGCAGGTTCAGCATGATCCCGGGCGCCCCCACGTACGTCTCCACACAGCCGTGGTTGCCGCAGCGGCACAGGCGTCCGTCCAGCACGATCGTGTTGTGGCCCCACTCGCCGGCGCTGTTGGAGACACCGCGGTGCAGTCCGCCGCCCAGGATCAGTCCGGCGCCCACGCCGGTCCCGAGGTTGACCACCACGGCGTTCCCGCGCCCACGTGCGGCCCCGAACCACAGCTCGGCCACCGCGCCGGCGCGCAGCGGGTTGTCCAGGTACAGGGGGTAGGCGATGTACTCGGAGAGCAGGTCGAGCAGTGGCACGTCGTGCCAGTCCCAGTTGGGCGCGTACTCCGAGATGCCGGTGGCGCGGTCCACCTGCCCCGGCACGCTCACCCCGACGCCCAGCACCCGGGCGCCCTCGATGCCGGCCTGGGTGACCACCGACCCGACGGCGGCGGCGACATGGCCGACGACCTGCTCGGGGAGGCTCTCGCCGGGGCGGACGTCCTCCTCGGCGCGGGCCAGGACGTTCAGCGCGAGGTCGAACAGCTCGACATGGACGTAGGTCTCCGCGATGTCGACGCCGATCAACGCGCCCCCCGACGCGTTGACGGCCACGAGTCCCCTGGGGCGCCCGCCGGCCGACTCCTCGAAGCCGACCTCCGTGATCATGCGCAGGTCGAGCAGCTCGCCCACCAGCGTGGCGACGGTGGCCAGGCTCAGCCCGGTGGCCGCCGCCAGCTCCTGCCGGGAGGTGGGCGACTCGGCGATGATCTGGCGCAGCACCTCGTAGCGGTTCGCGGTGCGGATGTCGCGTGATGTGCCGCGCCTCATCGGGCTTCCCTCCCTGGCCAGCGTCGGTGTATTTCCTTCTGCCGGGGGTCCGGGGGTTGTCCCCCGGGAAAGCACAGCATCGGTGCCGACCCCCATCCCTTCAGCTCATGCCGGGACGACAGTGGCACCGGCGCGGCGCAAGGCTATGGGCTGCGGAGGACTTTCGACAAGGGGTTAGGAAAGGGGCTTTATAAAGTCAGTCGGCGAGTACGCTCCGGACGAAGACGTTGGCGAATTTTCCCTCGGGGTCCAGCTCACGCGCCAGCTTCCGGAAGTCGCCGAGCCGCGGGTAGCGCTCACCCAGCACCTCCGCGGGCGTCGTGAACACCTTCCCCCAGTGCGGCCGCGCGTCGAAGGGGTCCAGCGCCTGCTCCAGCCGGCGCACCACCGGCGTGACGGCCGCCGTGTCCTCGATCCAGGTGAAGTGCAGGGCCACCGTGTCCCGGCCGTGGGCGGGGCTCAGCCACTGCTCGTCGGCTGCCATGGTCCGCACCTCGCAGATCTGCAGCACCCCGGCGACGGTGTCCCGGATGGCGTCCACCGCCTGCAGCGCCGCCACGGCGTACTCGCGCGGCAGGAGGTACTCCGACTGGAGCTCCTCCCCGCTGCTCGGTGTGAACTCGGCCCGGAAATGCGGCAGTCGGTCGTGCCAGGGTCCAGGAACCCCGAACTGCTCGGTGCAGTTGAGCGCGGGCATCCCCGGCACCGGGTGCATCTTCTCGGTGGCGGGCGTGGCCCACGGGAAGTCGGTGAGCGGCTGGTCCGCCCGACGCTTGACCCACACCTGCCTGAAGCCCGGGGCCCGCCAGTCGGTGAACAGGCTGACGCTGTACGCCGAGGACATGATCGTCTCGAAGGCCGCCGAATCCAGCCCGGCGAGGGGGAGTTCGGTGAAGACGTACTGCTCCACGTCGAAGGACGGGACCAGGTCCAGGGTGAGCGCGGTGACGACACCCAGGGCGCCCAGCGAGGTGACCGCGCCGCCGAACCGCTCGTCGTCCCGGCCGATCGTCAGAGCGGACCCGTCCGCGGTGATCAGCTCAACCTCGCGCACAGCGGATGCCAACGGGGCGTTGCCGACACCGGAACCGTGGGTGCCGGTCGCCACCGAGCCGGCCACCGAAATGTGCGGCAGCGAAGCCATGTTGGGCAGCGCGAGGCCGTGGGCGTACACCGTGCGGGCGAGTTCGGCGTACCGGACGCCGCCCGAGACCCGTACCGTACGGTCCGAGGTGTCCACGTCGATCACCGGCGGCAGGTCGGCGATGGAGAGCAGGACGCCCTCGGGGCCCGGCTCGGCGATCTCGTTGAAGGAGTGCCCGCTGCCCAGCACCCGCACCCTCGCGCTGTCGGCGACCAGGGCGGCGACCCTGTCGAGGGAGTGGGGCCGGTGCAGTTCCTTGGCGGCGTAGGTGATGTTCCCCGCCCAGTTGGTGATCTTCTCGGACATGTCCGTCGTTCCTTCCGGGGTGCACGTATGCGTTGACCCTCTCATTTCCCGACACATAACGTAGAGAGCGTTTTCTACGACTCTCTGGAGGGTCCCCACCTTGACCGAGCGACCCCGGGCGCTGTTCGCCATGACCGCCGAGAACGTGCCGCTGGTCTTCCCGCCCGAGGTGCTGGACCGCCTGCGGGCCGTCGTGGACATCGATCCCGGGATCGTGGCCGAGGACCTCACCGATCCGCGGCTCACGGACGTCCTGGCCCGTACCGAGATCCTGGTGACCGGCTGGGGCTGCCCCCGTCTGGACGCGGCCGCCCTCGACGCGCTTCCCGAACTCCGTGCCGTCCTGCACTCGGCCGGCTCGGTCAAGGGCTTCGCCACTCCGGAGATCTGGCGGCGCGGCATCGCCGTTTCCTCGGCCGCCGAGGCCAACGCGCTGCCCGTCGCCGAGTACACGCTCGCCATGATCCTGCTGGCAGGCAAGGACGTCCTCGTACGCCGCGAGCGGCTGCGCGCCGAGCGGGCGTTCCCCGGCTGGGGGATCGTGCCGGGGATCGGCAACCACGGACGCCGGGTCGGCGTGATCGGGGCGTCACGGATCGGGCGGAAGGTCATCGAACTGCTGCGGCCCTTCGACCTCGCGGTGAGCCTGACCGACCCGTACGTCGACGAGAGCACGGCCCTGAAGCTGGGCGCCTCCCCACTGGGCCTCGACGAACTGCTGCGCACCTCGCAGATCGTGACCGTGCACGCCCCCGAGACCCCCGAGACCCGGCACCTGATCGGCCGCCGAGAACTGGCCCTGATGCCGGACCGCGCGGTGCTGATCAACACCGCGCGCGGGAGCCTCGTCGACACGGACGCCCTCGTCGACGAACTGCGCACCGGCCGGCTCAGCGCGATCCTCGACGTGACCGACCCCGAGCCCCTGCCCGCCGACTCGCCCCTCCACGACCTCCCGAACGCCTTCGTCACCCCGCACCTCGCGGGATCCCAGGGCAACGAACTGGCCCGGCTGGGGCTGGCGGTCGTAGGGGAGGCGGAGCGGGTGGCGGCCGGGGAGGGGCCGGCGTTCCCGGTGGCCTATGAAGGGCTGGAGCGAACGGCCTGAGATGCGGATTTCGTCGTTCTGGAACCGTATAGCGGTCCAATACGGCTGAGATATGGCCTCGTGGTCGCTGAATCAGTAGCGTTCTGCTCCATGGCTTCCGATCTGCTTCCCGAGACCGACCTCACCCGCCATCGCCGGCTCCGCGAGCAGGGCAGCCGCGACCGGGCGGACCTGGAGGCGATCCTCGACGCCGGGTTCGTCTGTCATCTGGGTGTGGTGGTCGAGGGGCGGCCCTTGGTCGTGCCCACGGTGTACGGGCGGGACGAGCGGCAGCTCTACCTGCACGGCTCGGTGGCCAGTCGAAGTCTCGCGGGCGGTACGCCGGTCTGTGTCACGGTCACCCATGTCGACGGGCTGGTGCTCGCGCGGTCCGTCTTCGAGCACGGCGTCAACTACCGCAGCGCCGTGATCCACGGCGAGGCCCGCAAGGTGACCGACCCGCAGGAGAAACTGGCGGGCCTGCGCCTGCTGACCGAACACACGGCACCCGGTCAGTGGTCGTACGCGCGCGAGCCGAGCCGTAAGGAACTGGCCGCCACCACCCTGCTCGCCCTGCCCCTCGACGAGGCCTCCGTCAAGATCCGCATCGGTGCGCCCGACGACGGCGACGGACCCGACGCGGAGCTGGGGCTGTGGGCCGGTGTGCTTCCGCTCACGTCCGTGTGGGGCGCGCCCGTTCCCGACCCTCTGCTGCCTCCACAAACGCCCGTGCCATCCCATATCGGGCGCCGTGAGGGGACCCGGCACGGGTGATGTCGGTGCGAGGGCATACCGTGAGGAGTCGGTCGTACGTCTGAGCCGGGAGGAGAACACGGGATGGGCAGCCGTACCGCGCTGGTCGAGGATCTGATGGAGCGGTTCCCGGAGGTTCCGCGGGAAGCCGTCTTCAAGGAGGACCTGCTGCGAGGTGGCGTGGCCTTCGACCCCTCCGCCCTCAGCGACAACGAGTCGGGCGAGGTGAAGCCGAAGTCCTACTTCATCTTCTCCTTCGACCACGGCACCCTGCCCGAGCTGGGCGAGGCCGCGCTGCGCCGCCCGCCCGAGGAGATCATCCTCACGGGCGGGCCGTACGACCTGCGGCGGACCGTGGTGTCGGTGCGGGTCAACCCGTCCTCGCCGTACCGCGTGGCCGCCGACGAGGAGGGGCTGCTCGGGCTCTACCTCGACGGGAAGCGGATCGCCGACGTGGGTGTGCCGCCGATGCCGGAGTACTACCGGCACAAGCTCTCCAACGGGAAGTCCGTCATGGAGGTCGCCCCGACCATCCAGTGGGGCTACCTCGTCTATCTGACCGTCTTCCGGGTGTGCCAGTACTTCGGCGCCAAGGAGGAGTGCCAGTACTGCGACATCAACCACAACTGGCGCCAGCACAAGGCGGCGGGACGGCCGTACACCGGGGTCAAGGACGTCGACGAGGTCCTCGAAGCCCTGGAGATCATCGACCGGTACGACACCGCGAAGACGTCCACCGCCTACACCCTCACCGGCGGCGCGATCACCTCGAAGCTCCAGGGCCGCGACGAGGCCGACTTCTACGGTCTGTACGCCAAGGCCATCGAGGAGCACTTCCCCGGGCGGTGGATCGGCAAGGTCGTCGCCCAGGCGCTGCCGCGCGACGACGTGCAGCGGTTCAAGGACTACGGCGTGCAGATCTACCACCCCAACTACGAGGTGTGGGACGAGTACCTCTTCAAGATGTACTGCCCCGGCAAGGAGCGGTACGTCGGCCGGGACGAGTGGCACAAGCGGATCCTGGACTCGGCCGAGGTGTTCGGCGCGCGCAATGTGATCCCCAACTTCGTGGCGGGCGTGGAGATGGCGGAGCCCTTCGGCTTCAAGACCGTCGACGAGGCCATCGCCTCCACGACCGAGGGCCTGCGCTTCTTCATGTCCCAGGGGATCACGCCCCGCTTCACCACCTGGTGCCCCGAGCCGACGACCCCGCTCGGCAAGGCCAACCCGCATGGCGCGCCGCTGGAATACCACATCCGGCTCCTTCAGGCCTACCGCCAGACGATGGATGACTTCGGGCTGTCCTCCCCGCCCGGATACGGCCCGCCCGGACCCGGTCGTGCCGTCTTCTCGGTGAGCTCCTTCATGGACAGCCTCCCGGCGGCGCCGGAGCCGGCGGAGGTCTGACGCGCGTCGCGCAGGGCGTCAGCCGACGTCGAGCGCGGCGAGCAGTGCGGTGACCGGGCGGCCCGGACGCAGTGTCCACCTCGGGGCCGCGGCCAGTTTGGCGACGGCCGTGGCCACCCAGTCCGGGTCGCCGAGCAGGTGGGCGGCCTTCGCCGCGGACAGCTTCCGGAACAGGTCGCCCAGCCAGTACAGGTGCATGTAGTCGTACGGGCGCTCGTGGTGGGTGTAGACCACTGACCAGCCTTCGTACGGATGCCGGACGTAGGCCCCGACGGAGCACGCCCTGGGGCCGGCCCCCATGTAGCTGTTGCCCAGCGTGTCGAGAACGCCCATGGTGCGGGTGGTGTGCCAGGCCCGGGTGATGCCCGACACCCTCAGGTCGACGACCCTGGTCCACGGCACCGCCGCGACCGCCTCGGGCACCCCGCGCTCGTGGTGTTCCATGCCGTCCCGCGTGAGCACCACGCACGAACCCTTGCCGCGTGTCGGGTCGCCGATGATCCAGCGGTCCCCGACCAGTTCCAGCGGTCCCAGCGACTGCGACATGATCCCCCCCCGGTAGGTCGTCCATCGCCCTGGCCTGCCGGACTCGATTCTCTGTGACATCTGGTTCGTGTGAGGCAGGATTGATACGTTCCCGCTTCCGATCCGTATCAGAGGTTGTAGCTCCGCGCAGCATGTGCCGTGGGCAGTGGACCGAACCCACGGTAACCGATTTGAATGGCCTGCTTGTCAGTTGTGTGGGAGACGTGAAAGGGTCCTGTCCTGCCGCGAGGTTCCCCCCAACTCCTTTGCCAGTATGGCGAGTTGACCTCGCTTTCGACGCAGGAGACTCATGCCCGACCTGCCGAGCCCCCAGGACGCCGCCGAGGCCGCTCTGTTCTCCGAGTGCTGGGATGCCGTGCTGTCGTACGCCGATCTGTGCACGGCCGGCTCCGCCGCCGCCACCGAACTCGCCACGGAGGCGTTCTCCTTCGGGATGCGCGAGGTCCGTGACGCGGAGGCCGTCGTCCGCGGTGCCGGCCGCCGTCCGGTCCGGTTGCCCCGGATACCCCTGCTGCTGACGGCCGTTCGCATCACGGCGGCGGACTGGGAGACACGGGGCCTCGGCCACCGGCTCGACCCCGATCTGCGACTGTGGCTCAACTCCGAGAAAGCCGCCCGCTACACCGGCCCGCCGCTCCAGCGGCCGATCGCGCTGCGCGGACTGCGTGACCTCCAGGCGGCGGACGCCGAACTGCTGTGGATGTCCGAGGTGGAGGCACTGCCGCCCGGCGTGGTGGCCCGCAGGCTCGGCCTCGACCCGGCCACCGTCGGGGACGAACTCGCCCAGGTACGGGGCCTGTTCCGGGACCGCAGCCACCGCAACCATCTCGACACGCCGATGGACGCGCAGTGCCGCAGCTACGCCCGGCTGCTGGACGCGGTCACCCGCTCCCCCTCCGGCGAGACCCCGAACGACCTCTCCCGTCACCTCGCGCGCTGCGTGGAGTGCGCGGAGGCCGCCGCCTGCCTTCGACTGCACGGCGGCGGACTGCCCGCGGCCCTTTCCGGCGGGGTGATCGGCTGGGGCGGACTCGCCTATCTGGAGCGCCGACGCCGGGCCGCCGAGGTGCGCCTGGGCGCCGGTCGCCCTGCCGCCCTGGAGAGCGGGCCCCCGGACCCCGACGCGCACAAGGCCAAGGTCGTGCGCAACGGACTGCTCGTCGCGGCCGTCCTCGTCTCCGGCCTCGCCCTCGCCGTCTCGATGACCCCGGGCGGCGACACGGAGGCCGGTACGGCCAAGCCGGGCGTCGGCACCACCGCCGACGGCCTTCCCGTGTCCAACCCCGGCGCGGCCATTCCCTCGGCCACCTCGCGGGCGCCCGGTTCGGCGGAACCCTCGGAGGCGACCGCGGCGAACCCGTCCGAGTCCACGGCCGCGAAGAACTCCGACCCGGAACCCCAGGGCACCTCCTCCGCCGGAGCCGAGGCGCCGGAGCCCAGCGAGAGCGTCACACCGGCCTGCCAGGTCGAGTACACCCTCGTCAACCAGTGGCCCGACGGCTTCCAGGCCGCCGTCACCGTCACCAGCCGCGAGGCCCTCGACGACTGGCGGGTCGAGTGGTCCTTCAAGGACGGCCAGAAGGTGACGCAGATGTGGGACGCGAGCTACACACAGAGCGGCACGAAGGTCACCGCGACGCCCGCCGACTACAACAAGTCGGTCCCCGCGAACGGTTCGCTCTCCTTCGGCCTCCTCGCCTCCTGGCAGAACAAGAACACACCGGCATACGACTTCTCCCTCAACGGCCAGGAGTGCGCGAAGTCCTGACGCCGCGCCGTTCATCGCCGGGTGCGGGTGAGTTGTGGCTGGTCGCGCAGTTCCCCGCGCCCCTGAGTGGGTGCAGTCGAAGATGCCCAGCTGTACCGGCCCAGGGGCGCGGGGAACTGCGCGACCAACCCCCACCGGCCTGCACCCGCCGAACTGCCCCTACGGTGCCGCCCACAACCCCCGCACATGACCGATGTGCCGAGTCATCACCTCCCGCACCGCCCCCTCGTCGCGGGCGACCAACGCGTCGAGGAGTTCGAGGTGTTCCTCGGCGGAGGCAAGGAGGCGGCCGGACTTCACCAGGGGCGTGAGGCCGTACAGACGGGAGCGTTTGCGGAGGTCGCCGACCACCTCGACCAGGTGGGCGTTGCCCGCCAGAGCGAGCAGACCCAGGTGGAAGCGGGTGTCGGCCTCGACGTACGCGATGAGGTCACCGGACACGGCCGCCTGGACGATCTCCCGGGCGGCGGGGCGCAGCGCCTCCAGGGAGATCGGGTCGGCGGTCGAGGCCAGCTCCACCACGGTGGGGATCTCGATGAGCGAGCGGATGTGGGTGTACTCGTCGAGTTGCTTCTCGGAGACCGCGGTGACCCGGAACCCCTTGTTGGGGACGGTGTCGACGAGCCCCTCCTTCGCGAGGTCCAGCATCGCCTCGCGCACGGGCGTCGCCGAGACGCCGAAGCGGGCGGCCAGCGCAGGCGCCGAGTGCACCTGCCCCGGGAGCAGCTCGCCCGCGATCAGCGCGGCCCGCAGGGCGTCGGCGACCCGCTCCCGGTAGCTGCTCTTCTTGCCCCCCAGGACGGGCAGGACGGGCGTGGCGGCGGGGGCGGCCCCGGCGGGGGCGCTGGATCGCTGGGCGGCCATGAAGGTATCTCCTAGTGGTGCAATGTCACGCGTCACCGGCATTGTCCTCGCCCCGGGCCGGAGGTCTACAGGACGAACCCTGCCGGGAACGGGTCGGTCGGGTCGAGCAGGTACTGGGCCGTGCCGGTGATCCAGGCGCGGCCGGTGAAGCTGGGCAGGACGGCGGGCCGGCCCGCGACCTCGGTGGTGCCGAGGAGCCGGCCGGTGAACTGCGTCCCGATAAAGGACTCGTTCACGAACTCGGTGTGCAACGGGAGTTCACCGCGCGCGTGCAACTGGGCCATGCGTGCGCTGGTGCCGGTGCCGCAGGGGGAGCGGTCGAACCAGCCGGGGTGGATGGCCATCGCGTGCCGGGAGTGCCGGGCGTCGGAGCCGGGCGCGATCAGGTGGACGTGGTGACAGCCCCGGATGGACGGATCGTCCGGATGGACGGGCTCCTCCTCGGAGTTGATCGCCTCCATGAGGGACAGGCCCGCTTTCAGGATGTCGTCCTTGCGGGCCCGGTCGAAGGGCAGCCCGAACTGGTCCAGCGGCAGGATGGCGTAGAAGTTGCCGCCGTACGCCATGTCGTATGTCACCGTGCGCCCGTCGGCGAGTGCGATCTTGCGGTCGAGGGCGATGGAGAAGGACGGCACGTTCTGCAACGTGACGTTCTTCGCCCTGCCGTCCTCCACCGCGACCTCCGCGACGACCAGGCCTGCCGGAGTGTCGAGCCGGATCGTCGTGACCGGCTCGACGACCTCGACCATCCCGGTCTCCACCAGCACGGTCGCCACCCCGATCGTGCCGTGTCCGCACATCGGCAGATAACCCGAGACCTCGATGTAGACGACACCCCAGTCGCAGTCCGGGCGGGCCGGCGGCTGGAGGATCGCCCCGCTCATCGCCGAGTGGCCGCGCGGCTCGTTCATCAGGAGCTGCTTGATGTCGTCGCGGTGCTCACGGAAGTACAGCCGACGCTCGTTCATGGTCGCGCCGGGGATCGTGCCGATACCACCGGTGATCACGCGGGTGGGCATGCCCTCGGTGTGCGAGTCGACGGCGTGCAGGACGAGTTTGCTGCGCATGACGCTCCTGGTGATCGAGAGGGACGGGGACGGCGGTGGCCTACGCGAGTCCGGCGGCGACCGCCTGCTCGGTGGCGGCCCGCACGACGGCCTCCTGCTCGGGCAGCAACGGGACCCGCGGCGCACGGCAACTCCCGCCGTGGCGGCCCACGATGTCCATCGACAACTTGATCGCCTGCACGAACTCGACCTTGGAGTCCCAGCGCAGCAACGGATGCAACTGCTCGTACAGCTTCTTCGCGGTGGCGAGGTCGCCCGCCACGGCCGCCCGGTACAGCTCGACGGAGGACCTGGGCAGCGCGTTCGGGTAACCGGCCACCCAGCCCTTGGCCCCCGCGAGCGCGAGTTCCAGCAGGACGTCGTCGGCGCCGATCAACAGGTCCAGTTCCGGGGCGAGTTCGGCCAGCTGGTAGGCGCGGCGGACATCACCGGAGAACTCCTTGACCGCGCGGATGAGCCCCTCGCCGTACAGCTTGGCCAGCAGCTCCGGGACGAGGTCGACCTTGGTGTCGATCGGGTTGTTGTACGCCACCACCGGCAGACCCGCCTTCGCGACCTCGGCGTAGTGCGCGAGGACCGAACGCTCGTCGGCGCGGTACGCGTTGGGCGGCAGCAGCATCACGGAGGCGCAGCCCGCGTCACGCGCCTGCTCGGCCCAGCGGCGCGACTCCGCCGAGCCGTAGGCGGCGACGCCCGGCATGACCCGCTCGCCGCCGATCGCCGCCACGGCCGTCTCGACGACCTTGGCACGCTCCTCGGGCGTGAGCACCTGGTACTCGCCGAGCGACCCGTTCGGTACGACGCCGTCGCAGCCGTTCCCGACCAGCCAGGCGCAGTGTTCGGCGTACTTGTCGTGGTTCACGGAGAGGTCGTCGTTCAGCGGCAGTGCCGTCGCGACGAGGACTCCGCGCCAGGGGCGAAGGTCGGTGGCTGTCATCTGTGATGCCCTCTCCATGGGGTGTGACATATCACTGGGGTTCCGTCTCTCCGGCCCGGGCCAGCACGCCCAGCGGTACCGGCCGCGCGAACGGTCTGCGTCCCGGCGTCTCCGCGCACCCGGCGACCCCCGCGACCCCGGGCCCGCACACCCGGCCCTGGCACCAGCCCATCCCGGCCCGCGTCAGCAGCTTCACGGTCCGCAGGTCGCCGGCGCCGAGCTCGCGCACCGCCTCCCGTACCGTGCCGGCCGACACCTCCTCGCAGCGGCACAGCACCGTGTCGTCGGTGACCTGCTCGGCCCAGTGCGCGGGCGGCGCGTACACGGAGTCGACGGCGGCGACGAACGCGCGCAGCTTCGTACGGGTGCGGGCGGCGGCGGCCCACCCGCTCGGGTCCGGTTCCTGCCCCGCTGCCCGCGCCGCGATCGACCGCCCGGCGATGTGCCCCTCGGCGAGGGAGAGGGCCGAGCCGCCGATCCCGGTGGTCTCGCCCGCCGCCCACACCCCCGGCACGTCGGTGCGCTGCTCGTCGTCGACGTACACGTCCGTCCCCTCGACGCGGCAGCCCAGCGCGTCGGCGAGATCGGTGTGGGGCAGCATGCCGTGCCCCACGGCAAGGGTGTCGCACGCCAGGCGCCGCCGGGTGGCCGGGCGTACCCGGCCGTCCCGGTCGAGCGCCGCGATCGTCACCGCCTCCAGCCGCTCGGTGCCGTGCGCCTCCACGACGGTGTGGTGGAGGAGCGTGCGGACACCGTGCCGGAGCAACTGCCCCGCGTACCCGGCGCCTTCGGCGACCTTGGCCGGGTGGGCAGACAGTGCCGGGGACCGTCGTACGAACGCCCTGGGGTCGGCCGAGTCCACCAGCGCGGCGACCGTCGCGCCCGCCGCGGCGAGGCCGGTCGCCACCGGCAGCAGCAGCGGTCCGGTCCCGGCGACGACGGCGATGCGGCCGGGCAGCACGAGGCCGCCCTTGAGCATGGCCTGCGCCCCGCCCGCCGTGACGACACCGGGCAGGGTCCAGCCGGGGAAGGGCAGCACCTTCTCGTAGCCGCCGGTGGCGAGGAGAACGGCGTCGGCGCGCACCTCGGCCGGCGTCTCCTGCTCGGGTCCGAGCAGGGCGTGCACGGTGAGTCCGGCGGTGCCCCGGCGCTCGACGAACCAGACATGATGATCCGTCAGATGCCGTACGGCGCCTGCCCGTACGTGGGTGTCCAGCCCGTCGCGCAGCCTCTGCCAGGTCCGCCGCTGATGGTGCAGTGCCTGTGGACGACGGGCACCGAACCCCGGCGCGGGCTGCCGGTAGAACTGCCCGCCCGACTCCGCCGCCGAGTCGATCAGGGTGACGTGGACCCCGCGTGCGGCTGCCGCGAGGGTGGCCGCAAGGCCGGCCGGGCCCGCGCCGATCACCGCGAGGTGGGGCCGTTCACGGTTCGGCTCAGTCATCGTGGCCCGTTCCCTCCTGAGTACGGATCGCGTCGCCGGGCCGCAGCGGCACCAGACAAGCCCGCTGGTTCGGGCGGTCGTTGACGGTCACCAGGCAGTCGAAACAGACGCCGATCCCGCAGAAGATCCCGCGCGGGCGGCCCTCGCCCCTGGTGGTACGCCACGAGGTGACGCCGGCCGTCCACAGCGCGGCGGCGACGGTCTGCCCGGGCAGCGCCTCGATCTCCCGTCCGTCGAGGGTGACGACGAAGGCGGGCCCAGGTTCGGCACGCACCAGCTCCAGCGGGTTCACGAGGCCTCCGAGGGGAAACGGTCCGGACGGAACGGTGAGAGGTCGAGGCCGGGAGCCCGGCCGGTGATGACGTCGGCGATCAACTGCCCGGTCCCGGTGGACAGTCCGATGCCCGCACCCTCGTGCCCGCACGCGTGGAACAGTCCGGGCACCCGCGGGTCGGGTCCGATCGCGGGCAGGTGGTCCGGCATGTACGGCCGGAAACCCAGGTACGTCCGCATCGCGCGCACCCGCTCCAGGAACGGGAACAGCCGGGTCGCGCCCGCCGCCAGCGTCCGCAGCGCGGGCAGCGACAACGACCGGTCGAAGCCCACCCGTTCACGCGTCGCACCGATCAGGACCGGACCGGCGGCCGTCCCTTCGACGACCGGCGAGGTCTGGAGGGCCGCCGAGTCGCTGGCCACGTCGGCGACATAGTCGGCGGCGTACACCTTGTGGCGGACCAGACGGGGGAGCGGCTCGGTGACGAGGACGAAGCCGCGCCGGGGGAGCACGGGCAGGCTCACCCCCGCCAGCGCGGCCAGCTCCGCGCCCCAGGTTCCGGCGGCGTTGACGACGTGCGGCGCGTGGATCTCGTCCCGGTCCGTCCGCACACCGCGCACGGCACCGTCGGCGCCGAGCAGCACCCCTGTCACGGTCACGCCGGTGCGCAGACGGGCACGAGAGGCCCGTAGGAGATGGGCCGCGGCCAGCGTGGGCATCACCTGGGCGTCCTGGGGGTAGAGCACACCGCCCGCGAGGCCGGGCGCCAAGTGGGGTTCCAGGTCGCGCAGTTGCTCTGAATCCACCCGCACCGCCCGGACCCCGGCGGCCCGTTGGCCGGTAGCGAACCTCTCCAGGGCTTCCAGGCCGTCGGGGGAGGAGGCGACGACCACGCCGCCCTTGGGTTCGTACTCGATCGCCGTGCCGAGCTCCTCCGCCAGCTCGGTCCACAACCGACCGGAGAGCAGAGCGAGTTCGAGCTCAGGACCTGGTTCCTTGTCCGAGACCAGAAGATTGCCCTCGCCGGCTCCGGTCGTGCCGCCGCCCACCGCGCCGCGGTCGACGACGATCACATCGAGGCCTGCCCGGGCGGCGTACAGGGCACACGCCGCACCCACCATCCCGGCTCCGACGACCACGACATCGCAGGTCAGTGGCTTGCTCACGCCAGTACTATGTCACATGGCTCTCTCCTGGGGAACATCTGTGGGCTCGACCTTGCGTGCGTGGTGGTGTGAGGGACCGGTAAACCAGTGGCGCCCCCGTGCCGGCGCCCCTAAGGTGAGGACCGCTTCGCACGGCGGCTCACGGCTGCCGTGGTCTGTGAGCGTGTCCGACTGAGCGTGTCCGACTGAGCGTGTCCGACGAGCGAGAAACGAGGGAGGTGTCGACCGATGGCTGTCTTTGCGATGAGCGTCACCCGCATTCAGGAATCCATCAAGTCCACCTCCGTGGCCGCCGGCTGACATCGACTTCTGGTGCCGGGGCCACCCTGTGAAGGGTCTCCCTTGACTTCCACCTCAGTTTTCTCCGCTCTCGCTCCCTACGGCTGGGACGAGGCGTGGGCGGACGCGTTCGCCCCCTACGAGTCCGAGGGGCTCCTGCCCGGACGAGTCGTCCGGGTCGACCGCGGGCAGTGCGACGTCGTCACCGCCGACGGGACGCTGCGGGCCGACACCGCCTTCGTCACCCCGCACGACCCGCTGCGGGTCCTGTGCACCGGCGACTGGGCAGTCGTCGAACCCGCGGGCACCCCTCGCTACGTACGGTCGTATCTGCCACGCCGTACCGCCTTCGTACGCTCCACCTCATCCAAGCGGTCCGAGGGGCAGATCCTCGCCGCCAACGTCGACCACGCGATCATCGCCGTGTCGCTGGCCGTCGAACTCGAACTCGGCCGCATCGAGCGGTTCCTCGCCCTCGCCTGGGAGAGCGGCGCACAGCCGGTGGTCGTGCTCACCAAGGCCGACCTCGTTCCGGACGCGGTGACGCTCTCGCATCTCGTGGAGGACGTGCAGGCCACGGCGCCCGGCGTGCCGGTGCTGACCGTCAGCGCGCAGGACGGGGACGGGCTCGACGTCCTTTCCGCAGTGGTCTCCGGCGGTACGTCCGTGCTGCTCGGGCAGTCCGGTGCGGGAAAGTCGACGCTCGCGAACGCGCTCGTCGGGGCCGACGTGATGACGGTGCACACCACCCGGGACGTGGACGGGAAGGGGCGTCACACGACGACCACCCGCAACCTCCTCGCCCTGCCGGGCGGTGGCGTGCTGATCGACACGCCCGGCCTGCGGGGGGTGGGTCTGTGGGACGCCGGGGTCGGTGTCGGGCAGGTGTTCTCGGAGATCGAGGCGCTCGCGGAACGGTGCCGGTTCCAGGACTGCGCGCACGAGAGCGAGCCGGGGTGCGCGGTGCTGGCCGCTCTCGACTCCGGTGAGCTGTCCGAGCGGCGACTGGAGAGCTATCGCAAGCTCATTCGGGAGAACCAGCGCATCGTGGCGAAGACCGACGCGCGGCTCCGTGCCGAGATCCGGAAGGACTGGAAGAAGAAGGGGGCGCAGGGCAAGGCGGCGATGGAGGCGAAGCGGGGGTCCTGGAGGTAGTCGTACGGCCGCGGCTCGGTGGGGGTGGGCCGCGCAGTTCCCCGCGCCCCCACCGAGGGGGCTCGGGCTGTATTCGATATGCGGCTCCGCCGCGTGGGCGCGACAAGCCACGACGGACCCGCACCCGCCCACGCACCGCCATGTCCGATTTCCGCCAGCGGCAACCCCGTGCACGGCGGACACTGGATGGCGTGATGGACGAGGACACCAGGTACGAAGCCGTACGAAGCAGGGACGCCCGGTTCGACGGGGAGTTCTTCTTCGCCGTCGAGACAACCGGGATCTACTGCCGGCCCAGCTGCCCCGCGGTGACCCCGAAGCGCCGCAACGTCCGTTTCTACGCGACGGCCGCCGCCGCGCAGGGCTCGGGATTCCGGGCCTGCCGGCGGTGCCGTCCGGACGCGGTGCCCGGTTCCGCGGACTGGAACGTACGGGCGGATGTCGTGGGCCGGGCGATGCGCATGATCGGCGACGGTGTCGTCGACCGCGAGGGCGTCGCCGGGCTCGCGGGCCGGCTCGGCTACAGCGCACGCCAGGTCCAGCGCCAGCTCACCGCCGAACTCGGCGCCGGGCCCGTCGCCCTGGCCCGCGCCCAGCGAGCCCACACCGCACGTGTCCTGCTCCAGACCACCGGCCTGGCCGTCACGGAGATCGCGTTCGCGTCGGGCTTCGCCAGCGTGCGGCAGTTCAACGACACCGTCCGGGAGATCTACGCCTCGACACCGAGCGACCTGCGCACCGCTGCCCGGGCCACCCGGCGCACGGCCACCCCCACAGCGGGCGTGCCGCTACGACTGGCCCACCGCGGCCCCTACCGCTCCGGCGCCGTCTTCGACCTGCTGGCGAGCGAGGCCGTACCCGGCGTCGAGGAGGTGAGCGGGACACCCGGGCGGCGCACCTACCGCCGTACCCTCCGCCTCCCGCACGGCACCGGCATCGTCGCCGTCCAGGAACGGCCCGGCACGGTCAGGACCGTCACCGGCGCCCACCCCGGCGGCTGGCTCGACGCCCACCTGCACCTCACCGACCCCCGCGACCTGACCACCGCCGTCGGACGGCTGCGGCGCCTGTTCGACCTCGACGCCGATCCCTACGCCGTCGACGAGCGACTCGGCGCGGACCCGAGGCTCGCCCCATGGGTCGCCGCCCGCCCCGGACTCCGCTCGCCCGGCACCGCCGACCCCGAGGAGTTCGCCGTACGGGCACTGGTGGGCCGCGACGAAGCCGAACAGCTCGTCCAGCGCTACGGCAAGACCCTGGACGCGCCCTGCGGCAGCCTCACGCACCTCTTCCCCGATCCCGCGGCCCTCTCGGTGGCGGCCGGCCCCCTGGGTACGCTCGCCACCGCCCTCGCCGAGGGCACCGTACGCCTCGACCCCGGCGCCGACCGCGAAGCCGCCCAGCACGCGCTGCTCGCCCTGCCCGGCCTGGACGCGCCTACCGTCGCCGTCATCCGCGCCCGCGCCCTCGGCGACCCCGACGTCGCCCCACCGGGCCCCGACAGCCCCGATACCCCCGACACCTGGCGCCCCTGGCGCTCCTACGCCTGGCAACACCTGCTCGCAGCAGGGGAGTTGGAGTACTCATGACCACCCGTTGGACCCACTGTGACAGCCCCGTCGGCGAGCTCCTCCTCACCGCCGACGAGACCGGCGCGCTGACCTCGCTCTCCGTACCCGGGCAGAAGAACGGCCGTACCCTCCAGGAGGGTTGGCTGCGCGACCCCGGCCCCTTCCGGGCCGCCGAGGAGCAGCTCGCCGCCTACTTCGCCGGTGAACTCAAGGAGTTCCGACTGGAGTTGCGCCCCGAAGGCACCGAGTTCCGCACCCGTGTCTGGGACGCCCTCGACGACGTTCCGTACGGCGCGACCACGACGTACGGCGAGATCGCCGCCCGCATCGGCGCCTCCCGCATGGCCGTCCGGGCCGTCGGCGGCGCGATCGGCGCCAACCCGTTGCTGATCCTGCGCCCGTGCCACCGCGTGATCGGCGCGAACGGCTCCCTCACCGGATACGCGGGCGGCCTGGAGCGTAAGACAACCCTGCTCACGCTGGAAGCGGCGCTCTAGTTCTCCTCCAGCCCCCAGCTGTGGATCCGTCGTGGATGGATGCGGATCAGCTCCTCACTGAAATGGGCCCCCAGCTCGTGCGGGCCCGTGAGGAGCTCCGCCTCTCCCCGGATGTCGATGCCGCGCACCGTCCACGGCTTCAGGCTCGCGATGTCGTCGACGACCAGGGCGACCTTCGGGTTCTGCTGGAGGTTGCGCCACTTCTTGGTCCGGCCCATCGCGTAGCCGCCGACCAGGATGGTGCCGTCCTCCTGCGGGAAGAAGCCGACCGGGTTCGCCTGCGGCTGTCCGTGCCGGTCGACGGTGGCCAGCCGCCCCAGTCGCTGCGACTTCAGATACGCGCGCTCGGCCTCGCTGAATTCGGTCATGCCGGCCACCCAAACACGCCCGCGCCGCCCGCACATCGGAACGTGGTCCCAGAAACCGTGGGTCCGCGGTCCTACGTCAGCCCCAGAGCAGGGTGCCCAGCCATGCGCCCATGATCAGCAGACACGTGAACAGTTCCGCCAGCACGCTGGAGCCGCCCGAGCGCATCGCCGTACGCAGGGCGGCCTTCGCCTCTCCGTGCCGCCCGAAGCGGAGGCGTTCCGAGACGTAGATGCCTGCCATGAACCCCGGGATCGCGCCGAGCACGGGAATCAGGAAGAACCCCAGAAAAGCCCCCGCCCCGGCGTATGCCCCCATGCGCGGGGTGGCCCCGCTCGCCCGCAGCCGACGCGGCGGCAGCGACCAGCGCACCACCTGGGACAGGAACAGGGCGACGGTGGCCCCCACCAGCACGCCCCAGGCGACCGGCTGCGGATCCTTCAGCGCCCACCACAGGACCGCGGCCCACACGAGCCACGACCCCGGCACTCCGGGCACCAGCACGCCGCCCAGGCCGAACAGCATGACCAGGCCGACGAGCAGGAGGTCCCACACTCCCATTCGTCCAGGGTGCAGGAGGACGGGAGGAAGCGCAGGCCAGCGCTGTTCGTACGGGCCGCTCCCGAGCCGTCGGAACCCCTGCCCGTACGCACGCGGCCCCGGCTCGGTGGCATCACAGCTCCGCGACAGGGAAGCAGGTCACACTCAGGACCGACACGGATCGAGGCCCGGATCGAGTTCCGGACGAGGTCAGGACCGAAACTCGGGTCGCACCGGCGTCGCCGGGCGGTTCTCCCGTGGGGGGTGGAGCCGCCCGGCGACCTCTTTCGCCACACCTGTTCGACAGCTCACTCGACACACCGTTCGGCGCGCGGGGGAGTGCCTCGATTTTCGGGATGCCCCGTTTTCATCCGGCCCGCGCGGTGGACAATTGAGGGCATGAGCCAGCAGGGGGGAAATCCCACCGGTCACGAGGACGACTGGTGGGGGCAGCTGTACGACTCCACGGACGACACGGGCCCCACACCGGCCCCGGACTCCCTGGACGACCGCTTCGCCTCGGCGGCGGGAGCGGTGACAGACGGGTCCGGGACCGCGCGCGGGACCGGTGTGCCCGGCGGACCGGGCAGCGGGTCAGCTGCGGGTGCCGGGGGCACGGCGGACGAGCCGGACCGTCGGCCCGGTACCGGTGTTCCCGCCCCGCGATCCGGGTTCCCCGAGGCGTCGGACGCCCCGCCCCGTGCGAGTTCGGGCCGGCACCGCGCGCCCTGGGAGCCGCCGGACACTCGCGAGGACCCCGTGCCGTTCCCGCCCGGCCCCAAGCCGCCCGGTTTCGTCGCCCGCGGTCCCGAGGACCGTCCGGCTCCCCCGCGCGGCGACCGTACGTCCATGGCTCCGTCGGCTCCCCCGACGCCCCCGCACCCCGCCGCCCCGCCTCCTCCCACTGCCCCGCCCCGGCCCTCGCAGGACACCGAGAACCCCGAGAACCCCGAGCACCCCCCAAGCTCCTCGCGCCGAGCCGGATCGGACAAGCGCCGCCGCGAGGACGACTGGTGGGCCGTCGCCCCACCCGCCCCCGACCCCACCCGCAAACCCCCCGGCGCCGCAGCCCCCACCGGCCCCGGCTCCACCCAGCCCAACCCGACGGCCGAGCCTGCCGGACCAGGCCGGCCCACGGAACCCGGCACCAAGGCCTCTCCGCAGCGCCGCGAAGACGTCGAAGCCGCCGATCCCCGCCCTGCCCCGGAACCGGCCGCCGCCCCCGCCCCCCGGACCCTCCGCACCGCCACCCGCGTGGACCTTCCCACGCTCCCGCCCGTCCCCGTCGGGTTCGTCGGCTCCGGCCCGCCCACCTACGACGCCGAACCCACCGCCCTCCCGCCCGCCGACCCCGACGAGCTGGACGACCTGGTCGCCGACACCGTGCTGGACGGGGCCAGGTACGGCGCCTGCACACTCCGCGCGGTCTCCGTGCGGGGCGACTCCGCCCGGTTCCGGGGCGAGCCCCGCCGGGACTCTTTGCTCACCGCCCGGTTCGGCACCGGAGACCAGGCGCTGATCCTCGTCGCCATGGCCACCGGCGCGCGCGCCACCCCGGGCGCCCACCGTGCCGCCGCCGAGGCCTGCCACTGGATCGGACGGGCCGTCGGACGCAGCCACGCGCGGCTCGCCCAGGACATCGGCGAAGCCCGGCGCGGTGACCTGAAGTCCGGGCTGCACCGGCTGACCGACCGCAGTCTCGGCAAACTCCGCGCCAGCGCCGCCGAGCAGGGCGTCGACCCGGAGGAGTACGCCGCCACGCTGCGCTGTCTGCTCCTGCCCGCCGACCCCGAGTGCCGTGTCCGGGTCTTCTTCGGTGTCGGCGCCGGCGGCCTGTTCCGGCTCCGCGACGGCGAGTGGCACGACATCGAACCCCGGATCACCGACGTCACCGGCGAACCGGTCGTCGGCTTCGGCTCGCTGCCCGCCGAGACCCCCGAGGGCGATCGCCTCACCATGGACCTGGGCATTCCCACACCCCCGAGCCCCTACGAACCCGCCCCGGAGCCGCACCGCGAACCCTTCCGCTTCCGTGCCTCCGTCGCCCGCCCGGGGGACACCCTCCTGATGTGCACCGGCGGCCTCGCCGAACCCCTGCGCGGCGAGCCCGAACTGTGCGAGTACCTCACCGGGCGGTGGTCGGGACCCACGGCGCCCGGCCTCGCCGAGTTCCTCGCCGACAGCCAGGTCCGGGCCAAGGGGTACGCGGACGACCGTACGGCTGCGGCGGTTTGGGAGGCGTGATCGCGGCCATTGTGGATTGATGGACCCAAGGAGACCGAAGGGGTGCATGGATCCATGGCCAAACAGAACGTCGCCGAGCAGTTCGTAGACATCCTCGTCAAGGCTGGAGTCGAACGCCTCTACGGCGTGGTCGGCGACAGCCTCAACCCCGTCGTGGACGCCGTCCGCCGCAACTCCGCCATCGACTGGGTACACGTCCGGCACGAGGAGACCGCCGCCTTCGCCGCGGGCGCGGAGGCGCAGATCACGGGCAAGCTGGCGGCCTGTGCCGGCTCCTGCGGGCCCGGAAACCTGCACCTCATCAACGGCCTCTACGACGCCCACCGCTCCATGGCTCCCGTGCTTGCCCTCGCCTCGCACATCCCCTCCAGCGAGATCGGTCTCGGCTTCTTCCAGGAGACCCACCCCGACCGGCTCTTCCAGGAGTGCAGCCACTACAGCGAGATGATCTCCAGTCCCCAGCAGATGCCGAGGCTGCTGCAGACCGCCATCCAGAACGCCGTCGGCCGCTCCGGCGTCAGCGTCGTCTCCCTCCCCGGCGACATCGCCGACCAGCCCGCCCCCGAGAAGTCCGCCGAGACCGCCCTCGTCACCTCCCGGCCCAGCGTCCGCCCCGGCGACGCCGAGATCGACAAGCTCGTCGAGATGATCGACGCCGCCGACAGGATCACCCTGTTCTGCGGCAGCGGCACGGCGGGCGCGCACGCCGAGGTCATGGAGTTCGCGGAGAAGGTCAAGTCACCGGTGGGGCACGCCCTCAGGGGCAAGGAGTGGATCCAGTACGACAACCCGTACGACGTCGGCATGAGCGGCCTGCTCGGCTACGGCGCCGCCTACGAGGCCACCCACGAGTGCGATCTGCTGATCCTGCTCGGCACCGACTTCCCGTACAACGCCTTCCTCCCCGACGACGTCAAGATCGCCCAGGTCGACGTGCGCCCCGAACACCTGGGCCGCCGCTCCAAGTTGGACCTCGCCGTGTGGGGCGATGTGAAGGAGACCCTGCGCTGTCTGACGCCCAGGGTGCAGGAGAAGACCAACCGGCGCTTCCTCGACAAAATGCTCAAGAAGCACGCCGATGCGCTCGAAGGGGTCGTCAAGGCGTACACCCGCAAGGCCGAGAAGCACGTCCCGATCCACCCCGAGTACGTGGCCTCCGTCCTCGACGAACTCGCCGCCGACGACGCGGTGTTCACCGTCGACACCGGCATGTGCAACGTCTGGGCCGCCCGGTACATCACACCCAACGGCCGTCGCCGGGTGATCGGTTCCTTCTCCCACGGGTCCATGGCGAACGCGCTGCCGATGGCGATCGGAGCGCAGTTCACCGACCGGAACCGGCAGGTCGTGTCGATGTCCGGCGATGGCGGATTCTCCATGCTGATGGGCGACTTCCTGACCCTCGTGCAGTACGACCTCCCGGTGAAGGTCATCCTCTTCAACAACTCCTCGCTCGGCATGGTCGAGTTGGAGATGCTGGTCGCCGGGCTGCCCTCCTACGGAACCACCAACAAGAACCCCGACTTCGCGGCCGTAGCCCGTGCCTGCGGTGCCCACGGCGAGCGCGTCGAGAAGCCCAAGGACCTCGCCGGGGCCCTGAAGTCGGCGTTCAGGCACAAGGGACCGGCCCTCGTCGACATCGTCACCGACCCCAACGCCCTGTCCATCCCGCCGAAGATCAGCAAGGAGATGGTCACCGGCTTCGCCCTGTCCGCCTCCAAGATCGTCCTCGACGGCGGAGTCGGCCGCATGCTCCAGATGGCCCGCTCCAACCTGCGCAACGTGCCCCGGCCCTAGGCCCATGACGGCCACGACCGGGTCGGCGGCGACGTGCTCCACCTCGCGGCCGACCCGATCCGAACGGCCGGCGGACTTAAGTGCCCGACGGCACCCACGCCCGCTCACCGGCGTCGTTCGTGCCGTACCAGAGGCGGGTCAGGCCCTTGACGCTGGTCGTGCGGAACGGACGGCCGTGGTCGTCGATGCGGACCGTGCCGGTGCGGCCCTGTGAGGACCAGTCGAGTTCGAGGTACCAGTTGCAGTCGTACGTCTGCGTCGTCGCGGAGACCAGCAGCACCTCCGGGTCCGTGGCGGAGACCCGGTAGGGGAACTCCACCGCGGGCACGGTCTGTCCGGTGTCGTTGCCGGCGACCGCGTGGGCGACGGGGCGGTCGATGTCCAGGTTCACGTCGAAGCCGCGGGGGGTAATCCCGCCGCCGCAGCCCTGGTCCATGGCGTAATCGGTACCGGGTGCCGGGGAGCTGCGGCCGGTGATCCGGACGCGGAGTGCCTCCAGGACGACGGCCGTGGACGACCGTCCCTGCACGGAGATCTGCACCTTCGTCTCCCGCCCGTGGATCGCGCCCTGTGTCGCCGCCCAGATCCCGGCGTCCTGGACCAGCGGGGGCGGGGGGACCTCGGAGGGCGGCTTGTCGATGACGTAGTCGTGACCGCAGCTTCCCTCCCAGATCTGGGAGTTCGCGCTCCAGGTCAGAGGAGTCCCGACGGAGGTTCCCTGCTTCCCGGACCCGGCGGTGCCCTTCGAGGTGCCGTGGCCGTCGGACGCCGAGGCGGAGGGCCGTGTTCCGGTGGCCTTGGCCGAGGGGGAGGCGGAGGTGGCGGAGGGATTCGGTGACGGCGACCCGGAACGGTCCCGCATGCCCGACGCGGTAGTCCGGGACGACGGGTCCGGAGCCTGGGCCACGTTGTCCGAGGCGGGACGGCCGGACGGCAGCGCCGACAGGCTGCCCAGGGTGGCGAGGGCGACGACGACGGCGGCAGCGGTGACCAGGAAACGCCGACGGCGGTACCAGGGGTGCGGCGGGGGAACGGCCACCGTCACGCGCACGGCGTCCGGCTCGTCCTCGTTCCTGCCCTCGTCCTCGTCCTCGCCCTTGTTTTCGTCCAGGCTTCCCGGGCCCGGCTCACCGGCCGCCTCCGCGAGCGGCTCTCCCCCTGCCGCCGCGGCCGGCACACCGAGATCCACCGTCGGCTCGGTGGTCCGCGGCCGCTGTCTCGCCGCCACCGCCGCGAGCCACAACCGGTGCAGCTCCATCCGCTCCTCGGCCGACCCCCCGCACAGCGCCGCGAACCGCTCCACCGGTGCGAAGTCGAGCGGTACCGCGTCGCCCGCGCAGTACCGGTGCAGGGTCGAGGTGTTCATGTTCAGCCGTCGGGCGAGCGAACCGTAACTGCGGTCCGTGCGCTCCTTGAGCCGCCGCAGCAGAGCGGCGAACTCCTGGACCTCGTCCTGTGATTCCGGCTGTGATTCCGGTGCCGACAACGATTCCCCCCTGATCCCGTATCCCAGGCACTCCCTATACCTGCACGTCAGACGGCCTGGGATGGTTCCATGCCGATGGATCCCGTGTCCCTGGTTGCGTCCGCCCGGTGTGACCGCTGATGCTCTTGGTGTCGCACCGACCGGCACTCGGACCGACCATCCGGCGTCATCGCGGCATCCCACACCCATGCACGTTTCTCACGGGGGACACCCATGCCCAAGCACACCCGAGCAGGCACGCTCACCGTACTCTCTCTCACCAGCGTCGTGCTCGGCGTCACACTGGCCGTACAGGCGGGTGCCGCCCCGGCCGCTCCCAAGTTCCTCGCCGCCGCCGACCTCCCCCCGCACCCCTCGTCCGCCTGGACGGCCGGCAAGGTGACCGACGGGGTCCCGGAGGAGCTGCAGCTCTGCCTGCGGGACGCATTGCCCGGCTACGACTCCCGGTACCGCGACTTCCGCACCGCCCTGGACACCAGCGCCCGGCAGCTGACGATCGAGGTCGGCACGAAGGCGAAGGCCGCGGCCCTCGCCGCCCTGCTGAACAAGGAGATCCGCACCTGCGCGGACCGCCTCGAACAGTCCGACCCGGAGATCGAGGCCACCTACAAGGGCTACGGCAAGGTGGCGGTCGAGGAGGGCGCCCGCGTACACGGCCTGCACACCGAGACCTCGTACGGCGCCACCGACATCCGCCTTCTCTCCGTCGGCCGGGACGACCGGACTGTCACCGTCGTGGAGTGGTCCCAGATGGGTGACTTCAGCGACGCCCCGGTGAAGGCCTTCAAGCGCACCACGGCCACCGCGGTGAACAAGCTCCGCTGAGGCCCGGGGCCGCCCTCCCGCACGGGGGTCGGGCGGGCGGCCCCGCACGGACCACCTCACGGTCCGAAGCATCCGAACCATCTGAACCGTTCAAGAGAAACGACATCCGGGGAAACCGGAAAGAAAACGGGGAACACGCATGAACACCACCAAGGCCGTCCGCCGTACCGCCGTTGCCGCCGGCCTCGCCCTGGCCCTCGGTCTCGGCGTCACCGCCCAGGCCTCCGCCGGAGCACCGCGCAGCGTCAGCGGAAAGCCGTCCGACAACATCACGCGCATCGCCGACTTCTACGGCACCTACATCGACGCGGTGACCGACGAGGGCAGCGGCGCACTCCAGGACGCGCTCCGCGCGCAGTACCTCACGCCCGCGTTCCAGAAGGAACTGAACGCCTGGGAGGCCAAGGAGCACGCCGACGGCGTCCTGCGCGCCCAGAACGTGCCCCTCGCCTGGAAGGTCACCGACAACGGCACCGCCCGGTACACCGAGGCGGTCGTGACCCTCACCTGGAGCGTCGGCCAGACCAGCACCGTCGTCGTCGACATGACCCGCGGCAGTCACAAGATCGTCCACATCGGTACCAAGGGCATCAATGCAAAGGGAACCGGGAGCAAGTGACGCTGGATTCCAGCCAGTTTCTCCCCTGCCACTCCTCTTCGTCCCGTACGGCGAGAACGGCAGCGTGGAGTCGGCGGATCGGCCCATGACCAGTGGTCAGGGTGTCCCGGAGCTGCGTCGATTCGTGGCCGTGCGGGACTGCGGGCCGGTGTCGCCGTCATGACCGGATGAACCGGCGCACCCCCTCCTGCCGGCCCCGTCCATCGGGTGCCGGCATGAGGGGGTGCACGTCGTTCGAGGGGCGCCGTGACGTCGTACGGCAGGTCGTCCTCCGCGGTGGAGCCGGTGCCCGGCTCCGGGGTGCCCGGAAGCCGGGCACCGGCCGGACACGCCTGCCCGCTCCCTCCCCGGCATCCGCCTCCTCTCTCGGAACCACCCCGTCCACCAGGGCTTTTCCCGAATCACCCCGGGTATGGAGGGCCGTCACGCCGACCGTGGCCTGCGAACCCTCGGAACCGGTTCGCCGGGCGCACGCCACGAGGGCGTGCCCCGCGGCACGAGCGGCGTGTACCGGGCGGGCCGTACGGACCGTCGCAGGGCGTCGCCGCGGCGGAACCGGGCCGTCGCGCAGGGCGGTCGGGGGTGCGCGGACCGGTGATCGCACGCCCCGCCGGGGCGGCCCGCGTCACCGCCGCAGGCATGGCCGAACACCTGGTCGTTGACGATTCGACATGACTGCCGCATGAACTACGGGGCATGGATCCCCGTGAACGTGTTCGAGCAGGAGGGAAACCGACATCGGCACGCGGGCGGGGGTCATGAAGAGGCAGGCACGAGGAGGCGGTCCCACGGCAGTAGGGGCCTTCTCGGCAGACACAGTGGAGGAGAACGCCGACAGCGCCTCGGAGCAGGCGAGGTCGCCACAGCTCCGGCGCAGACTGGAGCGGGCGGACCTGGGGGCCGTACCTGAGACACGCAGGGCTCTGCGCGAGTTGCTACGGCAGTGGGGGAAGCCCGGGCGATCGGAGATAGCGGAACTGCTCACCAGCGAACTCGTCACCAACGCACTCGTGCACACCGATCACGACGCGGTCGTCACGGCCACCGTGGGGCCCCGGTCCCTGCGGGTGGAGGTACGTGACTTCGTCGCCCGGCTGCCCAGGATGCGCGTACCCGGCGGCGACGACGGTACGCACGGCCGGGGCCTGGTCCTGGTGCAGTCCCTCGCGGACGCCTGGGGCGTACAGGCACACGGCGTGGGCAAGGCCGTCTGGTTCGAACTCGACGCCGGAGCGGCGTAACCACGGGAAGGGGGCGTGACCGCGTCGGTCACGCCCCCTTCCCGTGGTGCTCGGGCCATTCGGCCTCAGCCGAACTGCTGCTCGAGGTCCTTCAGCTTGCGCTCAAGGGAGTCGAGACGCGGCAGCGCCATTGTGTCGTCCTCCGAAGTGAGGTCGACCGAGTGCGAATCGGCCCCGTGCCGAACGGGCTGCAGAGAAGGACGCTGACGCACCGGCAGCGGGTCCGGGGCGGGTATGGAGGGCTCCGTGGAGGCCCGCTCCAGCGCTGCCTGCGGCTGCTCCAACTGGCGCCGGCCGACGAAACCGCGGTGGCCTCGGCTGATGGCCTTGAGCTGCGCCCGCTCCACCCGCTGCTGCTCGCGACGCCGCAGCCGCGTCGTCTCCTTCTGGCGCTGGTCCTCACGGACCTCGTCGACCGCCTCGTCGAGGCTGCGGACGTTCTCCAGAAGCATCAGCGACCAGGCCTTGTACGTCTCGCGCGGCGCCCTCAGCCAACGCACCACACGGATCTGCGGCAGCGGCCGCGGCACCAGACCCTGCTCGCGCAGCGCGGCCCGGCGGGTCTGCTTCAGCGCGCGGTCGAACAGTACGGCCGCCGAAAGGGACATGCCGGAGAAGAACTGCGGAGCGCCGTCGTGGCCGAAACCCCTGGGCGCGTGCACCCAGTTGAACCAGGCCGCCGCGCCCGCGAACGTCCACACCAGTATCCGGGAGCCGAGCGCCGCGTCACCGTGGCTGGCCTCGCGCACCGCGAGCACGGAGCAGAACATCGCCGCGCCGTCCAGGCCGAACGGCACCAGGTATTCCCAGCCGTTGGTGAGGCCGAGGTTCTGCTGGCCGAAGCCGACCAGGCCGTGGAAGGAGAGCGCGGCGGCCACCGCCGCACAGCAGAACAGGAGGACATAGGAGGCGGTGCCGTATATGGCTTCCTTGCGCCTGCGACGCTCCTCGGTCCGCTCCCACGAGTCGTCTTTCGCGTGCTCCCCGCCGGACCGCTTGCTCCGCGCGAGCACCGCCACCGCCGCCAGCATGCCCAGGAGCAGTACGGCGCCCGGAAGCAACCAGTTAAGCGATATGTCGGTCAGTCTCATCTGGGGTCCCTTGCATTGGGATAGGGCGTAACGCCCGCCATAGTGGCCCACTCCCACCGGCCCTCAGGGGGTTTCGGGGCAAGAGGCCGCCAAGGAAGTGCAAGGGAGTTGCCCAGGGCAGCGTATTGCTCGAACTGCCGCTTGAGGGGCGGGAGTTGAGTTCGAATAAGACTACCCGTACGGGTGGTTCAACGGAAAGTTCCTGCGGCAAGTGAGGAAGTTGTGAATTGCCTGTAACCGAACGGGCGTCCCAGTCGGCGTTGATCTTACGGGAGGGGAAAACCGCGCCCGCGCCGGGGGTCGCCCTGAGGGGGCCTCAACTTGCCGCGACCGCCGTGAGCTTGGCGATCCGGGCCGTGTCGCAGGTGCGCGGGCAGGTGGCGCAGGTGTCGTCCGGGGCCAGTGTGTAGTACATGCAGCAGCTCACCCGGTCCCGGGTGGGCAGGTGTGTGCCGTCCGGACCGTTCAGTACGCGGAAGCCGGGTGAGCCGACGTACGGCCTGCTCGTCCCGGGTGTCCTGGGCAGGAGAAGGTCCAGGGCGTGCTCGGCCCGGCGCTTCTCGTGCTCGCCGAGAAGTTCGGCGACGTACCAGATGCCCTCGACGATCTCGTCGGTCACCATGCCCCACAGGGCCCTGCTGCGGCGGCGCATGCGGGGCCCGAAGGCGGCGAGGAGCGGCTCGAGATGCTCGGCCGTCGCCTCCCTCAGTTCGGCGCGCAGGGCCTCCTCGTCGGGGACCGTGCGGGCGCCGGGGAGGTCGGCCGCCGGGTCGTCCGGGAGGCAGGCGAACGTGCCCGGGCGGACCGCGAGGGCCATCGGCCCCCGGGTGCGGTCGTACGAGACGTGCGTCAGGGGGTAACGGGGGACCCTGCGGTGCAGGAACCAGGGTGCCGTGAAGAGGAGACAGGCCGGCCAGGCGTAGCGGTGCAGTCCGAAACTGGCGATCACGTCCGGGCGGGCCTGCTTGCCGTTGTCCCTGAGGATCTGCTCGGCGTCCCAGGCGAGGAAGGCGTCCAGGGCTTCGCCGTTCTCCGCGAGGGCCGCCGCGGTGACCCAGCCGTCGGTGCTCGGGAGGGGGGTGGCGGGCGACAGTTCCGTGACGGTCAGTACCGGCAGGGCCTCGGTCACGCGCGCGTACGCGGCGGAGAGCGCCGAACGGGGGGCGAGCAGCGGTACGGGCATGTAGGGCCACCGATTCGCAGTCGTCGTCGCGGGCACCCGGGGGCACCCCTCAGAGGTAAGGCTTACCTTACCGAATGTTTTCGGGATTTGAACTGACGCCTTCTGCGCCTAAGGTGCTTGACGGGTGAGTAACAACCCGCAGTAATGACCCCAAGTACCGAAACGTCCGGAGGAGGACCCATGGATCAGGCTGTGGGGGCGGCTCGGGTGCCGCCGCAGCTGCGGGCCTCCGACCTGTCCCGCGCCCGGGCCGAGGCACAATCCGGTGTCCGGGGTGAGCACACGCACAGCGAGGTGCCCATTCCGCGGCCCGTCGTGCAGCGCTCCTCCGTGCGCGGACAGATCCTCGACGCCCTGCGTACGGCGCTGGTGACGGGGGAGTTGCGGCCCGGCGAGGTGTACTCGGCGCCCGCGCTGGGGGATCGCTTCGGGGTCTCGGCCACGCCGGTGCGGGAGGCCATGCAGCAGCTCGCGCAGGAGGGGGCGGTGGAGGTCGTTCCCAACCGCGGCTTCCGGGTCGTCGAGCGCGGGGCCCGTGAGCTGGCCGAGCTGTCGGAGGTACGGGCGCTCATCGAGGTGCCGGTGATGCTGCGGCTGGCGCGGAGTGTGTCGGTCGAGCGGTGGGCGGAGCTGCGGCCGCTCGCGGAGGCCACGGTGCGGGCGGCGTCGACGGGGTGCCGGGCGACGTACGCCGAGTCCGACCGGGAGTTCCACCGGGCGCTGTTGCTGCTGTCGGGGAACGAGCAGCTGGTCCAGATCGCGGCGGACCTGCACCGGCGCTCGCAGTGGCCGCTGGTGGGCGGTCCCGCCTCGCGTGGCCGGGCGGACCTGATCGCCGACGCGGCGGAACACACGGCGCTGCTGGACGCGTTGATCGCGCGGGATCTGGATGTGGTGCGGGGACTGGTGGGCGAGCACTTCACCGGTGCCTGACGCCTGAGAGGGGTTGGTGCGGCGAGCCGGGACCGGGGCCGGGGGCCGTGTGAAGGACCCGCCGGCCCACAGCCGGCCGGTACGGCTACGGATGCGGTCGGTTCACGCGCTCGCCGCCGGCGGACTCAACTGCCGTTCCAGCCAGGTGGGTACGCCCCCGAGCAGCCGGTGCAACCGCCTCGCCTCCTCGCGCAGCCGGGACGCCTCCGGCTCCACCTCGGCGTCCGCCAGGGAGGCGAGGGCCGGCGCGGTTCCCACCAGGTATCCCAACTCCTCCCGGATCCTCAGTGATTCGGCGAACCCGTGCCGCGCCTCGGCCAACTCCCCGTCCCGCAGGGCCAGTCCGGCGAGATGGCGCCAGGTGAAGGAGAGCAGCAGGGGGTCGGAGTGGGCCGTGGCGCCCGCATGGGCGCGGCGGTAGGCCGCGCGGGCCGACTGAGGCGAGTGGGCCAGGTTCTCGGCCAGCAGCCCTCGGCGGAAGTCCAGCAGCGCCCGGTCCTCGGCCCCCGGAGGGATCAGCGCCGCCGCCCGGCCCAGTGCCGCTCTCGCCTCGTCCGCGCGGTCACGGACGCCGTGGAGCGTCGCCGCGTACGCAAGGTACCCCCGTTCACAAGCGGCGGCCCCCCGTTCGTCGTCGCCGTGGGCGAGGGCCTCGGCGGTGCGCAGCGCGTCCTCCGCCTCCGGCCAGCCCTGCTCGGTGTACAGACAGCGCTCCACCAGCAGCGCCGTGCGTTGCAGGGCCGCCGCCGCGGTGACCGGCTGGAGCAGGGCGGCCGCGTCGGCCCAGCAGGCCCGGGAGCGCAGCCGCCATACCGCTGTCTGGAGTGGATCGTCACCGGCGGTCGTTCCGTTTCCGGACATGGCGGTATCCGCCACATTGCCCTCCCCGAGCGCGCCATCGAGCTTTGAGTGGTGGCGGCATCTCAGCACGAAACGCGGGGCCCGGCCAAGGGGGTGGGTGAAGGAATTCACAAAGTCATGGGCGTCCGGGTGCTCACGGGTCTCAGCTCATCCTCAGTGCCAGGAAGAAATCCAGCTTGTCCTCGAGGCGCGAGAGATCACGGCTCGTCAACTGCTCGATGCGGCCGACGCGGTAGCGCAGCGTGTTGACGTGCAGGTGGAGGCGGGTTGCGCAGCGGGTCCAGGAGCCGTCGCAGTCGAGGAACGCCTCCAGGGTGGGGATCAACTCGGCCCGGTGGCGGCGGTCGTAGTCGCGCAGGGGGTCCAGGAGGCGGGCCGTGAAGGCGCGGCGGACGTCGTCGGGCACGAACGGCAGCAGCAGGACGTGCGACGCCAGTTCCTGGTGGCCTGCCGCGCACACCGCGCCCGGGCGGGCCGCCGCCACCCTGCGGGCGTGGCGGGCCTCCTCCAGAGCGCCCCTGAGGCCCTCCGCGGAGTGGACGGACGCGCTGACGCCCAGGGTGACCCTGCCGTCGCCGTCCAGGCCCGCGGAGAGCGGGTCCCGGACCGCTTCCAGGAGGGCGTCGGCCAGGATGCCGGCCTCCGAGCCGTCGTGCTCGGCCGAGACCGCGGGCAGGGGCACCAGGGCGATCGCCTCGTCGTCCGTCTGGGCCACCGCGATGCGGTCGGAGGGTTCGGGCCCGGTCGCGAGGGGGTCCACCAGGATCTCCTCGAGGAGGGACTGGGCCACCGGGCCGCCCTCCGGGTCGCCGTCCCGCCATTCGACCTTCGCCACGACCACCTGCCAATGGGGGGCCGCTCCGAGGCCGGGGAGCAGGACCGGGGCCGCCACCCGCAGACGTGCGGCGATCTCGGCGGGGGCGGCCCCGGTCTGCACCAGTTCCAGGACCTCCTCGGCCAGACGGCGCCGGACCGTGCGGGCCGCGTCCCTGCGGTCGCGCTCCACGGCGATCAGCTGGGTGACGCCCTGGAGGAGGTCGAGGCGCCCCTCGGGCCAGTCGCCGGCGTCCGCCTCGACCGCCAGCAGCCAGTCGGAGAGGACGGTTTCGCGCACGTCCCGCGAGGTGCGGGCGGTGGGGCGGACCGGGAAGAGGGAGTACGTCGACGAGCCGAGCGTGATCCGGTGAGGGCCGCGGCGGCCGGTGCGGACGGCGGCGAGGTGTTCCGCCGCGAGCCTCGCGCAGATGTCGCCCGGCAGGCCGGGGCCCGCCACCTTGGGGCCCGCGATCAGCCGGCCGGTGGGGGAGAGGACCCAGGCGCGCAGGTCCAGGTCCGAGCCCAGCAGGTCCAGCACCACGTCGGGGCCGCCGCCCGCCGGGCCCGACGTCATCATGCGGCGATGCCGGTCCACCACGGCCGCGAGGTCACCCGCGCGCTCGCCCGAGACCTGCCGTACGACATGCTCGGTGATCGTCGCGAACGCCACCGACTCGTGCACCGCGAAGAGCGGGAGCCGGTGGCGGGCGCAGGCGACGACCAGGTCGTCCGGGACGTTGCCCAGTTCCGCCTCGCCGGCGGCCAGCGCGACCACCCCGGCCTGTACGAGCAGTCGTACGAAAGGCTCCGAGTCGGCGGCGTCCCGGCGCCAGGCGAGGCCCGTCAGGACCAGTTCCCCGCCCGAGAGGTAGCGGCTCGGGTCGCGCAGGTCCGTGGTCATCACACCGCGCACGGTGCGGTCCAGCTCGTCCTCGCCGCCGAGCAGCCGCAGGCCCAGCGCGTCCGTGTCCAGCAGTGCGCGCAGCCGCATTCTCGTCGCCGCCGTTCTTTGTCTCGAAATCTACGATGGAGAGGGGACCGGTGGAGTGGGAAGCCGCCCTTGCCGCCTCCGGGGCTGTGTCCCAGGTCACGTGGGCTGTGCCGCACGTTTCCACAGGAAAACATGGAGGTTACCGAGGACCTCCGTTCATATGAATCTACAAGATGAGGGCCGCGACCAGCCAACTCCTTCATGGTTTCCGTGACTGACCCGGTCGGAGTACGGCGCTGTGTACTGGCTCCACTCCACGTAAACACCACATGAACGAGCCGGGGCCGCCGCACACGATCTGGCTCGATCCGTACGACCACGAGACGTAGAAGAGGGCCGGTCATGGACTTCCTTCGCCCCGCCAGCTGGGAGGAGGCGCTCGCCGCCAAGGCCGAGCACCCCACCGCTGTGCCCATCGCGGGCGGCACCGACGTGATGGTCGAGATCAACTTCGACCACCGGCGGCCCGAGTACCTGCTCGACCTGAACCGCGTCACCGACCTCACCGAGTGGGAGGTCGGCGAGGACTCCGTGCGGCTCGGCGCCTCCGTGCCGTACACCCACATCATGGAGAACCTGCGCGGTGAGCTGCCGGGCCTGGCCCTCGCCTCGCACACCGTGGCCTCCCCGCAGATCCGCAACCGCGGCGGCGTCGGCGGCAACCTCGGCACCGCCTCCCCGGCCGGCGACGCCCACCCCGCCCTGCTCGCGGCGGGCGCCGAGGTCGAGGTGGAGTCCGTACGCGGATCGCGTCTCATCCCGATCGACGCGTTCTACACCGGTGTGAAGCGCAACGCGCTGGCCGCCGACGAGCTCATCCGGGCCGTTCACGTGAAGAAGGCCGACGGGCCCCAGCAGTACTCCAAGGTCGGCACCCGCAACGCGATGGTGATCGCCGTGTGCGCCTTCGGGCTCGCGCTGCACCCCGAGACACGGACCGTGCGGACGGGGATCGGTTCCGCCGCTCCCACACCCGTGCGGGCCAAGACCGCAGAGGAGTTCCTGAACGCCGCTCTGGAAGAAGGCGGGTTCTGGGACAACGGCAGGATCATCACCCCGTCGGTCGCCAAGCAGTTCGCGGACCTGTGCGCCGCCTCCTGCAACCCGATCGACGACGTCCGGGGTACGGCGAGCTACCGCCGTCACGCGGTCGGCATCATGGCCCGACGCACGCTGACCTGGACCTGGGAGTCGTACCGCGGCACCGCCGCCGACACGGAGGGAGTCGCCTGATGCGCGTCAATTTCACTGTCAACGGACGGCCGCAGGAAGCGGACGACGTGTGGGAGGGCGAGTCCCTTCTGTATGTGCTGCGGGAGCGGGTCGGGCTGCCCGGGTCGAAGAACGCCTGTGAGCAGGGTGAGTGCGGGTCCTGCACGGTTCGGCTGGACGACGTCCCGGTGTGCTCGTGCCTCGTCGCCGCCGGGCAGGTGGAAGGTCGCGAGGTCGTGACCGTCGAAGGGCTCGCGGACCACGCCAAGCAGCGCTCCTGCGGGCAGCACGCAGCCGAGGGGCAGGACTCCCAGGCCGGAGAAGGCACCGAACTCGCCCCGATCCAGCAGGCGTTCATCGACGCCGGTGCCGTCCAGTGCGGCTTCTGCACGCCGGGGCTGCTGGTCGCCGCCGACGAGATGCTGGAGCGCACCCCGAACCCGAGCGACGCGGACATCCGCGAGGCGCTGTCGGGCAACCTGTGCCGCTGCACGGGCTACGAGAAGATCATGGACGCGGTCCGCCTCGCGGCCGCCCGGCAATCCCAGGAGGTCTGACCGTGGCTGCCAACGGCGCTCCTAGCAAGATCACCCAGGGTTCGAAGACCAAGGGCGGCATCGGCGAGTCCACGCTCCGCCCCGACGGCACCCTCAAGGTCACCGGCGAGTTCGCGTACTCGTCCGACATGTGGCACGAGGACATGCTCTGGGGACAGATCCTCCGCTCGACCGTCGCGCACGCCGAGATCGTGTCGATCGACACGAGCGAGGCCCTGGCCCTGCCGGGCGTGTACGCCGTCATGACCTACGACGACCTGCCGACCGAGGTGAAGAACTACGGTCTGGAGATCCAGGACACCCCGGTCCTCGCCCACGGCAGGGTCCGCCACCACGGCGAGCCGGTCGCCATCGTCGCCGCCGACCACCCGGAGACCGCCCGCCGCGCGGCCGCCAAGATCAAGGTCGAGTACCGCGAGCTGCCCGTCATCACCGACGAGGCGTCCGCGACCGCGCCGGACGCGATCCTGATCCACGAGGGCCGCGACGACCACCACGTCGGCCATGTCGCGCACCCGAACATCGTGCACCGCCAGCCGATCGTCCGCGGCGACGCCGAACAGGCCGCCGAACGCGCCGACTTCGTCGTCCGGGGCGAGTACACCTTCGGCATGCAGGACCAGGCCTTCCTCGGTCCCGAGTCGGGTCTCGCCGTACCGGACGAGGACGGCGGCGTCCACCTCTACATCGCCACCCAGTGGCTGCACAGCGACCTGCGGCAGATCGCCCCCGTCCTCGGCCTGCCCGAGCGCAAGGTCCGTATGACCCTGTCCGGCGTCGGCGGGGCCTTCGGCGGCCGCGAGGACCTGTCGATGCAGATCCACGCCTGTCTGCTCGCCCTGCGCACCGGCAAGCCCGTCAAGATCGTCTACAACCGGTTCGAGTCCTTCTTCGGACACGTCCACCGGCACCCGGCCAAGCTCACCTACGAGCACGGGGCCACGCGCGAGGGCAAGTTGACCCACGTCAAGTGCCGGATCGTCCTGGACGGTGGCGCCTACGCCTCGGCCTCCCCGGCCGTGGTCGGCAACGCCGCCTCGCTGTCGATCGGCCCCTACGTGGTCGACGACGTCGACATCGAGGCCATCGCCCTCTACACCAACAACCCGCCCTGCGGCGCGATGCGCGGCTTCGGCGCGGTCCAGGCGTGCTTCGCGTACGAGGCCCAGATGGACAAGCTCGCCGACGCGGTGGGCATCGACCGGGTCGAGTTCCGGCAGCTGAACGCCATGGAACAGGGCACGATCATGCCGACCGGCCAGCCGGTGGACTCGCCCGCCCCCGTCGCCGAACTCCTGCGCCGCGTCAAGGCGATGCCGCTTCCCCCGGAGCAGCAGTGGCTCGCGGCCGGCGAGGCGGCCGACGTACGGCAGCTGCCGGGCGGTCTGTCCAACACCACCCACGGCGAAGGCGTCGTACGCGGTGTCGGCTACGCGGTCGGCATCAAGAACGTCGGCTTCTCCGAGGGGTTCGACGACTACTCCACCGCGCGCGTCCGCATGGAGGTCATCGCGGGCGAGCCCGTCGCGACCGTACACACCGCCATGGCAGAGGTCGGGCAGGGCGGTGTCACCGTCCACGCGCAGATCGCCCGCACCGAGCTCGGTGTCACCCAGGTGACCATCCACCCGGCCGACACCCAGGTGGGCTCGGCGGGTTCGACCTCGGCCTCACGGCAGACGTACGTCACCGGCGGCGCCGTGAAGAACTCCTGCGAGCTCGTCCGGGAGAAGGTGCTGGAGCTCGGGCGCCGCAAGTTCGGTTCGTACCACCCCGCTTGGGCGACGGCCGAACTGCTCCTGGAGGGCGGCAAGGTCGTCACCGACGGCGGTGAGGTCCTCGCGGACCTGGTCGACGTGCTGGAGGAGGAGTCCGTGGAGGTCGAGGCCGAGTGGCGGCACCGGCCCACCGAGGCCTTCGACCTGCGCACCGGGCAGGGCTTCGGACACGTCCAGTACTCCTTCGCCGCCCACCGCGCCGTCGTCGAGGTCGACACCGAACTCGGCCTGGTCAAGGTGATCGAGCTGGCCTGCGCGCAGGACGTCGGCAAGGCGCTCAACCCGCTGTCCGTCGTGGGCCAGATCCAGGGCGGCACCATCCAGGGCCTGGGGGTGGCGGTGATGGAGGAGATCATCGTCGACCCCGTGACGGCCAAGGTCAGGAACCCGTCCTTCACGGACTACCTGATCCCCACCATCCTCGACACGCCGACCATCCCCGTCGACGTGCTCGAACTCGCCGACGACCACGCGCCGTACGGACTGCGTGGCATCGGCGAGGCACCCACCCTGTCCTCGACCCCGGCCGTGCTCGCGGCGATCCGCGACGCGACGGGGCTGGAGCTCAACAGGACGCCGGTCAGGCCGGAACACCTCACCGGCACGGCGTAGGTCCCTCCGGGCGGCGCGCGGGAACGTCACGCTTCGCCGCATCGCCCGGAGCAATCAGATCGTTCGTCTCGGGCCGTCCCCCGGGTCGTGCGGCCGAAGCACCTCCCCAAATCCCGTGACCGCCGAGGCGGTTGGTACGGGTGCCCCTGTGAACCTTGGGAGTAGGCCCACATGACCCAGCAGCAACTGGAGCCGGCGACCACCGCCGACGACGCGGGTGAAGGAACCCGTGTCCCGGCCGGCAGGTCCTGGCTCGACCGGTACTTCCACATATCCCGGCGAGGGTCCACCGTCGCCCGCGAAGTGCGCGGCGGCATCACGACCTTCATGGCGATGGCGTACATCCTCCTGCTCAACCCCCTGATCCTGTCCGGCAAGGACGTGGCGGGGGACACCCTCGGCCAGAACGCGTTGATCACCGCGACCGCGTTCGCGGCGGCCCTCACCACGCTGCTGATGGGCTTCCTCGGCAAGGTGCCGCTCGCGCTGGCCGCCGGCCTCTCCGTCTCCGGAGTGCTGTCCTCGCAGGTCGCCCCCGTGATGACCTGGCCGCAGGCCATGGGCATGTGCGTGATGTACGGCGTGGTCATCATGCTGCTGGTCGTCACCGGCCTGCGCGAGATGATCATGAACGCGATCCCGCTGGCCCTCAAGCACGCGATCACCATGGGCATCGGTCTGTTCGTCGCCCTGATCGGCTTCTACAAGGCCGGCTTCGTCCACCAGGGCAGGGCGACCCCGGTCACCCTCGGCCCGGCGGGTGAACTCGCGGGCTGGCCCGTCCTGTTGTTCGCCGTGACCCTCCTCGCCATCTTCATGCTCCAGGCGCGCGGGGTGCCCGGCGCGATCCTCATCGGGATCGTGGGTGGGACCGTACTCGCCGTCGTCCTCAACGCGGTCGGTGCCATCGCCCCGAAGCAGTGGGCCAGCGGCGCCCCCGAACTGCACGGCAGTGCGGTGTCGATGCCCGACTTCTCGATCTTCGGGGACGTCGAGTTCGGCGGCTGGGGCGAGGTCGGTGCGATGACGGTCGGCATGATCGTGTTCACGCTGGTCCTCGCCGGGTTCTTCGACGCGATGGCCACCATCATCGGCGTCGGCACCGAGGCGAAGCTGGCCGACGCCCAGGGCCGGATGCCGGGCCTGTCCAAGGCGTTGTTCATCGACGGCGCGGGCGGCGCGATCGGCGGCGTGGCGGGGGCCTCCGGGCAGACGGTCTTCGTCGAGTCGGCCACCGGTGTCGGGGAAGGCGCCCGCACCGGGCTGTCCTCCGTCGTCACCGGCCTGTTCTTCGCGGCCTGCCTCTTCTTCACCCCGCTGACGGCGATCGTGCCCGGCGAGGTGGCCGCCGCGGCCCTCGTCGTCATCGGCGCCATGATGATGACGAACGCCCGCCACGTCGACTGGGCCGACCGCGCCACCGCGATCCCGGTCTTCCTGACCGTCGTGATCATGCCGTTCACCTACTCGATCACCGCGGGTGTCGCCGCCGGCGTCATCTCCTACGTCGCCATCAAGACCGCGCAGGGCAAGACGCGGGAGATCGGCGCCTTCATGTGGGGACTGACGGTGATCTTCCTGGTGTACTACGCCCTCAACCCGATCGAAAGCTGGATGGGCGTCCACTAGCCCGCCCAACTCCCCTGTACGCAACCGCTGTCAAGGAGACCGAGAGATGCTGGACATCGCCGAAGAACTGCACCGGTGGGTCGAGCAGGGACGTGACTTCGCCGTGGCCACCGTGGTGGCCGTCGGCGGCAGCGCGCCCCGCCGGCCGGGCGCCGCCCTCGCGGTGGACGCCGACGGCACGGCGATCGGCTCGGTCTCCGGCGGCTGCGTCGAGGGCGCGGTCTACGAACTGTGCCGACAGGCCCTGGAAGACGGGGAGCCGGTCCTCGAACGCTTCGGCTACAGCGACGATGACGCCTTCGCCGTCGGCCTGACCTGCGGCGGCGTCATCGACATCCTCGTCACCCCGGTACGGGTCGGCGACCTTGTCCGTACGGCGGTCACGGCAGCGCTCGCGGCCGCCGCACGCGGGGAGGCGGCGGCCGTGGCACGGATCGTCTCCGGCCCGCGGGAGATCGTCGGCCGCGCTCTCGTCGTACGGCCCGACGGCTCCTGCGACGGCGGCTTCGGCGCCCATCCCGAACTGGACCGCACGGTCGCCGCGGAGGCCGGCGCCTTCCTGGACGCGGGCCGTACCGGCACCCTGGAGATCGGCGAACAGGGCTCACGCTGCGGCGCCCCGATCGTCGTGCTCGTCGAGTCCTCCGTCCCCCCGCCCCGGATGATCGTCTTCGGCGCGATCGACTTCGCCTCCGCGTTGGTGCGGGTCGGGAAGTTCCTGAACTACCGCGTGACGGTGTGCGACGCCCGCCCGGTGTTCGCCACCGAGGCCCGCTTCCCGGAGGCCGACGAGATAGTCGTCGAGTGGCCGCACACCTATCTGGAGCGCACGCAGGTCGACGCCCGGACCGTCATGTGCGTCCTCACGCACGACGCCAAGTTCGACGTACCCCTGCTGCGACTGGCCCTACGGCTCCCGGTCGCCTACGTCGGCGCCATGGGCTCCCGCCGCACCCACCTCGACCGCAACGAACGCCTGCGCGAAGTCGGCGTGACCGAGCTGGAGTTGGCGCGGCTGCGGTCACCCATCGGCCTTGACCTGGGCGCCCGTACGCCCGAGGAGACGGCCCTGTCCATCGCCGCGGAGATCGTCGCGGCCCGGCGGGGCGGCAGCGGGGTCTCCCTCACCGGGGCACACACCCCGATCCATCACGACGTGACGTCGGTCCCGGCCCGGCGGATCGGCTCGGTGGCCTGAGCGGTCACCGCCGGCCGCTGCCTTCACGCCCCTCGCAGCAGCCGGTTCAGCGCCCGTCCGAACACCGACCGGGCCGTGGCCCGCAGGAGAGGGTTGAACAGGGCGGGCAGGAAGCGGACCCGGAGTTGCTCACGCCAGACCACCCGGGCACGGCCGCCCGGGCCCGGGTGCACCTCCAGCTCGGCCCAGCCCTTCACCACCCGGCCCCGCTTCTCCAGCCGGCACAGGCCCGAGACGCCCTCCGCCGGAGGACGCCAGACCGTGACCTCCATGGGATCGTCGAAGGTGAGCGGGCCGACCCCCGAACGGGCCACGACGAGCGTGCCCTCGGCCGTCGGACCGGGCGGCACGACGGTGACGCGCGTCAGGGGAACGACCTCGCCGTGGCGGGGCCACTCCGTGAGGCGGCGCCAGGCCTCGTCCTGGGAGAGCGGGGCCGTGCGTTCGAGGAGAAAGGTGACCACGCGCCGATCTTAGGGAATCAGGCCTGTTCAGCGGGGATTTCATACCGGTCTCACATCTACGGCGCAGCGGGACATGGGCGCGCAGGCGTACCCCGGGTGAACTCGCCGTCCGGGGCGGGGCCGACGGCTCCGCCCTTGGACGTCTTCTGGACGTCTTCCGAACTCGCGCACCCGTACGGCCGGATGAACGCGACCGGATCGCCGACCGCGGGGCAACGCCTTGTGGACAGCGAACCGCACGGCAGACCCGGGCCGTTTCACCGGGCGCGCTGTCCGACACGGAGGACGCTCAGGTAACGGCGTGATGCCCGGTCGCCCATCCGCGTGCGGATGCGCTCGGCGACGGCGTCGAGCAGGGGCTCCCGGACCTCGCGGTCGAGCCTCCGGTACAGCGACAACGAGCGAAGGTGATCGGCGAAGCCCTCTCCGTCGAACCACTGAACGGTCGGGTACCAGCGCACGATCGGTGAGCCGAACAGTCCTCCGGGGTCTTCGACCAGGCCCCAGCCCTCGTCGGTGGTGCGCACCTCGTCCTCCAGGGGAGGATGACCCCAGTCGGGGTTCCCGGGGCAGAACCGCTCGTGGAGATCGGCGGTCTCGGCGTACACCTCTGGCTCTCCCGGCCGGCGGACGACGACGTGGCCGAGCAGCGCCGTCCAACCTCCGGGACGGAGCACGTCGTGCGCCCGCTGCCAGCCGACCGACGGGTCGACCCAGTGCCACGACGACGCAGCCACGAGAGCATCGAAGCGTCGACCGCGGTCGTCCCACTCCTCGAACGTCGACGTCTCGACTGCGACGTCGGGGAAGGAGGCCATGCGTCGGCGAGCGACGGCGGCCAAGTTCGCGCCCGGCTCGATGGCGGTCACCGAGCATCCGAGTGCTGCCAGCGAGCGCGTCGCCTGACCGGTTCCGCAGCCCACCTCCAGCACCGACGACCTGTCGGCCACGCCGGTAACGGCGACAAGGTCCGCGAACAGCTCGTCGGGGTATCCCGGCCGGACCCGGTCGTAGAGCTCCGGCACCTCGTTGAACACCCGGCCGAGGTCGTGTGGATTCGGGCGCATCTCCGGAGCGTCAGTCATGAGCGCACAAGCTATGACGTTCGTCGGAGGGGACGCCACTGGTTTGACGGGGTGCCGGGTCGCGTAGCTGCTCGCGGTGTGACCTGCCAGGACACGCTCCCGCCGCATGGACCGGTCTCGCGCGGTTACCCGTGGAGGGGAACGAGTGCACGCGAGAGCCGGGAGGTGGCCCATGACACGCCTGCGTACGGTGCTGTTCGACCGTGGCAGCATCCTCGCCGAAGACGTGTCCGACCCGGACCGGGTGCGCCCGGTGGCCGGTGTGCGAGAGGCGCTCGGCATGCTGCGGATGCACGACATCCGCACCGGGTTCCTCGCCCTGCAGCCCGGCGTCGGGCACGGGCGGCTCAGCGACGCCGACGTACGGGCCGTCAACCACCGCGTCGACGAACTCCTCGGCCCCTTCGACATCTGGGGGGTCTGCCCGCACGAACCGGACGACGGCTGCCACTGCCGTCCGCCCGAAACGGGCCTGATCCTCTGGGCGGCGGGCCGCGTGTGCACCGCCCCGGCCGACTGCGCGGTCGTCGGCAACGCGGCGGACGTCGAGGCCGCGTCCAGGGTGGGCGCGCACGGAATCCTCGTACCGGACGAGAGGACCCGGCCCGAGGAGACGGCACAGGCCGGTCATGTGGCGCCGGACGTCCTGACCGCCGTACGGGCGCTGCTCACCGGGCCACCGAAGGGGCGGGTCCTCATCGACGAGCGGCCGATCGAGTCGGCCTTCGAGAGCGGCGAGGACTGAGAGCCGGCCGGTGCTTCAGCGTTCCGTCCACCGGCACATCAGCCGGAAGGACGCGAACAGGGTCAGCGGCCAGACGGCCGAGAAGGCCCAGATCACCGCCGGGCGGGACGTGACGATCCCGGTCACCAGCAGCGCGATCGACACCGCGAGCAGGAAGCCCACGGTCAGGATGTGCGGCCGGTAATGCGTGACCCGGGACAGGTCGGGCCGTCGGCGCAGCCGCAGTGTGCGCAGCCGACGGTCCAGTCGGCGGTCGCGGCGCAGGGCGCGCTCCACCTCGTCGAGAACGCGCTGCTCGTGATCGGGGAGTCGCCCTGTGGTCACTGTCGCTCCTCGCGGATCCGGAGAGTCCCCTCTCCGGGTGCCCGGAGAGGGGAGCGTCAACCGTGAGCCCGCCCGCTGGTGAAGTCGGAGCCGGAGCGGGTCAGTTCTGGCCGAGGAGCTTCTTCATCTCGGTGATCTCGGCGTTCTGCGAGGTGACGATGGAACCGGCCATGTCCGTGGCGGGCTTGTAGGCGCCCTTGTCCTGCTCGGTCGTGGCCATCTTCACGGCACCCTCGTGATGCTCGACCATCATGGTCAGGAACATGGAGTCGAAGTCCTCACCGGAGGCCTTCCCCAGCTTGTCCATGTCGGCGCTGTCCATCATCCCGGCCATCCCGGAGTGCGAGGAGTGATCCATCCCGGGCATCGACGACGGGACGTTCTCCTCCCAGGTCTTCAGCCAGCCGGTCATGGTCCTGATCTCCGGCCCCTGGGCCTTCTCCACGCGCGCTGCGAGGTCCTTGACCTCGCCGGACGAGGCCCGGCCGTCGGCGAGTTCGGCCATCTCCACGGCCTGCTGGTGATGCGGGATCATGCCCTGCGCGAAGGAGACGTCCTGGGCGTTGTGGGAAGCGGCGGTGCTGTCGCTGCCGCCCCCACAGGCGGCGAGAGCGAACACGGCGCTCACGGAAAGGGCAGCGAATCGGGTGGTGCGCATACGGGAACTCCTGTGGTGCGAAACGGATCCGGACGTGGCGAAGCACGCCGTGTCTAGATCCGCAGGAGCTGGAGTTCCGCGAGGGAGGGCGGCGCCCGGGCACCGTCCTGAGAGGTGACGGCCTCCGGGCGCAGAGCGTCGTCCCGTACGGCCGTGGCGGCGGGGTCGGGCACGAGCGCGGGCAGCGCGGGTCCACCGCTCACCGCGCCCGACGCGCAGGTCGGGTCGGCGTGGTGAAGGTGTCCGGAACCGCAACCGTCGTGACAGGGCTCGTCGATACCGACGGCGACACTGACGGCGACGGGCGCCATGTGCGCGGAGCGACCGGCTTCGTGGCCGTCCAGCCCGCCCCCGGGGGCCAGCCCGTGCATGGCCAACAGCCCGATGAGCAGCCCGAGCACGAGCAACGCCCGCCGCGTGGGCGAGAGTGCCGTCAGTTGCTCGGGGCTGGTCATCGGGCTCATCCTAGGGGGCGCACAGGACCGCGACCCGCAGGGGCCACGGGGCTGGGGCGAGGTACGGGCTCCGCCGCAGGGTGTGCCCCAGCGCCTCGGAGTGCGTCGGCGGAGGCGTCGCCGGGCCCCGGCACCCGGCCGGTGAAGCCGCTCCGCCTGCGGAGAGCAACGACGAGAACGGTCCGCCTCGCGCCGCCTGCGGCGTACGTTCTCCGGGAGCCCGTCGAGGGGCGACGGGCCGGGAAGGACCGCGTGGACACCGACCGCCGAGTCAAGGCGCAACGCTTCGCCGACCTGCACCGCGAAGGCTGCTTCCTGCTCCCCAACGCGTGGGACGTGGGCAGCGCCCGGATCCTCCAGGCGGCCGGATTCCCGGCCGTGGCGACGACGAGCGCCGGCGTCGCCTTCTCCCTCGGGCGCCCCGACCACGACTTCTTCGCCGAACAGCCGCCCGAGGACCGCGTCGACCGCGCGACCATGCTGCGCCGCGTCGGTGAGATCGCGGACGGGATCGCCGTACCGCTGAGCGCCGACCTGGAGGACGGATACGGCGAGTCGCCCGAGACCGTGGCCGCCACCGTCGCGATGACCCTCGCCACCGGAGCCGCGGGCGGCAACATCGAGGACTTCACCGGGGACCGCGCCCGGCCGCTGTACGACGGGAAACTCTCCTCCGACCGCATCCGCGCCGCCCGCGAGACCCTGACGGCGCACGACGAGCCCTTCGTCCTCGTGGGCCGCACCGACGTGCTCCTGACCGGCGGTCCGCTGGAGGAGGCCGTACGGCGGGCCAACGCCTACCTGGACGCGGGCGCCGACTGCGCGTTCGTCCCCGGCGCCGCCGACGCCGCGACCATCGGCACGCTGGTCCGTGAGATCGACGGCCCGCTCAACGTGGTGATGGGCCTGACCGGCAACGCGCTCTCCCTCGAGGACCTGCGCGGACTCGGCGTACGACGGGTCACGGTCGGCGGCAGCATCGCCCGCGCCATGTACCGCCATCTGCTCGACGCGGCAAGGGAGTTGGCCGACCACGGCACCTTCTCCTACGCCGCCGGCCAGCTCTCCCAGACGGAGCTCAACGACCTGTTCCGGCAGGGCTAGTGGACGGCGTCAGACAACTCGGTGCCTCAGGGGCGTCCTCCGCGTGCCGGGTCAGGGCGCAGACCGTCCGCAGGGCGACCTTCCAGCCGTCGTCCTGGAGTACGGCCGCTCCCGGGCCGCCGGGGTCCAGTCGGCGGTCCTCGCGTGTGAGCTCGTATTCCACGTCGGCGTACCGGTCCGAGGTGTACGACACGGAGGTCACCTCGGCGCGCAGCTTGCTGCCGCTCGGGTCGCGGAAGAGGTTGTCGACCATCAGGGCGTTCTCGTCGCCGTCCTCGACGCTGTCGGTGCGTTCGTCCAGGGAGGACCCGGGGTCGAAGAGGACCTTCCACGCCTTCCGGATGTCCTGCTCGGCCTGTGCCGGATCCGAGGGCGCGGCGAGGGTCGGTGTCGGGGAGGCGGAGGGTGACGGTGAGCCCCCGGGCGTGTCCGTGCCCGGTGATCCGGCGGCGGAGGAGCGGGCCGTCGGGGACGCGGGGGTGTCACCGCCGCCCTCGGCGTCGCAGGCTCCGGTCAGGACCAGGGCGGTGACGGCGAGGGCCACCGCCCAGGTTCCGGGCCGTGCAGGGGAGTTCGCACAGGTCATGGCACTCCAACTCCGGGTCGGGTGTGTGGCTGGCCTACCCGGAGGAGGGGGATTCATCCGGGCCGGGTGCGAAATCCCGCGCACGGGGCGCCGCCTACTCCGCGGCGCCGCCCCGACGCCGGACCGCGAGGACCACTGCGGCCACCGCCACGAGGATGCCGGCACCGATACCGGTCCAGGCGCCCGCGGACAGTCCGCCGTCGTCGTCCTTCGCGGTGTCGGCGGCCTGCGGTGAGGCCTCGGGGGTCGTCTCCGCGGCGGTCGGGGCGGGGCTCTCGGAGAGGCTGGGCGAGGGACTGGGCGAGGTGCCGACGGGTGTCGCGCCCGGTGCCGCGGCCTTGAGCTTCAGCGTGGGTGCCGGGTTCTCGCCGTTCTCGTCCAGCTCGATCCAGCGGTCGACGTGACCGTCGCCGTAGGTCTGGAGGGTCTTGAAGGGCACCTCCTCGGCGTCAGGCAACTGCCGTACGACGACGGAGTACTCGGCGCTCTCGCCGGTCTTCAACTCCGTGCCCCTGACGGTGTAGCCGTCGTCGGTCGTGCTGAACTTCCAGCCCTTGGGGCCCTCTTCGTAGGTCACGTCGGCCGGGGCGATGCCCTCGGGCAGGACCACCCGCACCTCCTTGATCCCGGAGGAGTCGGACTCGGCCTCGGCGTGGAAGGAGACGGTGACGTTCTCGGCGAGGGCCTGCGCCTTGTCGGTCTCGACCTCCGTGTGGGCGGCGGCCGGAACGGCGGTGAGCAGCACGGCGGTCGCCGCCGTGGCGACGGCGACGGACAGGCGGGGCAGGGTGGTGATACGGGACATGGATGTCTCCAGGCAGGGTGCTACGGCGGACCGGCCGTCCGGCGTGGGCCGGACCGGCGTTCCGATGGGGTCAGCGGGCGAGAACCGTGCTCGCCGCCGGAGGACCCCGCCGTACCACCGCGTGCGCCAGCAACGGCCGCCCGGTGAGCGGCCGTTCGTCGCGGGTCGGCACCACCGCCACCGCGGCCGTCGGCACGGGTGACGCGGGCCGGGCGAACAGCAGCCGGGCGGCGGCCAGTCCGGGCCGCACCGCGTCGAGCGCCGCCGTCACTCCGCGGGCCACCGTCCAGCAGGCCGCGTCCGCGCGGTGCAGCAGGACCGCGACCAGGGCGGCGACCAGCGCATGGGCCGCCGTCATGGCGAGGGAGCCGTGCGGCTGCTGGTGCCATGCCGGGTGGGTGTCGTGCGTGTGCCCGCCCGGCTGATGGGCGGCCGTCGCGTGCGCGGTGAGCGTCATCCACACATGCAGCCCGGACTGCCCTACGACGCTGCAGGCGACGACCGTCGCCAGGCTGCGCGGCCGCTGCACACCGACCAGGCCCACCGCGAAGAGCACGGCCGTCGCGGCAGCGCTCCGCGTCCAGGGCACCGGGCCCTCGGCGAGCAGATGATGGGCGCTGACCCCGAGCACCGTGCCGACGACGGCGAACACCGCGGCCCGCAGAACGGGCAGAGGCGCGCGAGTCGTCGTGACGGAACGGTGCATGGCCCGCTCATCATGGGCCATCCCGGGCCTGCTTGGCAGGCGGGTCCGACAAAGAGCCGGTGCCGCCGGCGCCGTACGCGCCGGGCAGGCCGGGGAAATCGCTGAAACGATCAGTTGGACGCGGTGGTGTTCCCGGGCTCGACGACCTCACCCTGGATCACCTGGGGGTTCGGCCCGCCCTCCTTCGCCGCGCGTGCCTCCGCCTTGAGGATGCGCGCCGACTTTCCCGTCGAACGGGTCAGCTCGGGACCCTTCTTGATGGCGAGGACGGCAATGACGACGATCAGGATGATCGCCAGTTCGCTCAGTCCGAACATGTGAAGGCCTCCGTCAGACGTTGACGCCGGAGTCGGACGCGACGCCCGCCGGACCGGCAGCGTACCCGGCTCCTCCCCGCCAGGTCACTTTGCTCGTCCTTTACTCTTGAGTGGAATGCCCCCGACCGACGAGAAGGAGCCACAGTTCCGCGATGGGTGAGCCTCCCAGTACCAGCCGTGCCGTCCGACGCCCGACCAGGGGAGCGGGGGTGGCCCGGTGACCGAGATCCTGCTGCTTCTGCTGGCCCTCCTCCTCACTCTGGCCTGCGCCGTTTTCGTCGCCGCCGAGTTCTCCCTGACCACCGTCGAGCGCGGTGACCTGGAGCGGGCCGCCGAGGCCGGGGAGCGGGGTGCCGAGGGTGCGCTGAGGGCCGTACGCCGGCTGACCTTCCAGCTCTCCGGCGCCCAGCTCGGCATCACGGTCACCTCGCTGGTGATCGGCATGCTCGCCGAACCCTCCCTCGCGGCGCTCCTCAAGGGCCCGCTGCGGGCCGTCGGCCTCGGCGGGGCCGCCGCGCCGGTGGCGACCGCGCTGGGCGTGGCCCTGTCCACCGTCGTGCTGATGGTGGTCGGCGAACTCGTGCCGAAGAACTGGGCGATCTCCCGCCCGCTGGCCGTCGCCAAGGTGGTGGCCGGACCGCAGAGCGCCTTCACCGCCCTCTTCGGCCCGTTCATCCGGCACCTCGACAACACCGCGAACCGCGCCGTACGACGCCTCGGCCTGGAGCCCGCCGAGGAACTGGCCTCCGCCCGCGGCCCCCAGGAGCTGGTGGCGCTCGCCGAGCGTTCCGCCGCCGAGGGCGCCCTGGAGGCCGACTCCGCCGAGCTGTTCGTGCGCACCCTGCACCTGGGCGAGCTGACCGCCGAGAACGTCATGACACCGCGCGTCGACGTCAAGGCCCTCGAAGCCCACGCCAGTGCCGCCGACGCCGCGAACCTGACCCACGCCACCGGCCTGTCCCGTTTCCCGGTCTACCGCGACAGCCTCGACGAGGTCATCGGCACCGTCCACATCCGTGACGTGCTCGCCCTGGAGCCGGAGCAGCGGGCCGTCACCCCGGTCACCGCATTGGCCACCGCGCCCCTGCTGGTGCCGGACAGCCTGACCGCCGACCGGCTCCTGGAGCGGCTGCGGGCGACGCGCACCATGGCCGTCGTGATCGACGAGTACGGCGGCACGGCGGGTGTGGCCACCGTGGAGGACATCGTCGAGGAGGTCGTCGGCGAGGTCCGCGACGAACACGACCCCGTAGAGATACCCGACCTGCGACCCGCAGGTGCCGGGGCCTGGGAGGCGGAGGGCTCCGTCCGCGTCGACCGGCTTGCCGGGATAGGCCTCACGGCTCCCGAGGGGCCGTACGAGACCGTGGCCGGACTGATCGCCACCCGCCTCGCGCGGATCCCCGCCAAGGGCGACGGCGTCGAGGTGGAGGGCGGCTGGCGTCTGGAGGTCCTGGAGGTCGACCACCACCGGGCCGACCGTGTCCGGATCACCGCACCGGCCCTGGTCCGGGCGGGGGAGGAGACCCGATGACCACCGTGCAACTGCTGATCGGCGCCCTGACCCTGCTGACCAACGCGTTCTTCGTGGGCGGCGAGTTCGCCCTGATCTCCGTGCGCCGCAGCCAGATCGAGCCACGCGCGCGGGAGGGCCACAAGCGGGCCCGGATGACTCTGTGGGGTCTCGAACACCTCTCCGCCATGATGGCCACCGCCCAGCTCGGCATCACCGTCTCCTCTCTGGTGCTCGGCGCGGTCGCCGAACCCGCCATCGCGCACCTGCTGGAGCCGGCTTTCGAGGCGGCCCGCGTCCCGGACGGCCTGGTGCACCCGATCGCGTTCGTGATCGCCCTGTCGCTGGCCACCTATCTGCACATGCTGATCGGCGAGATGGTCCCGAAGAACATCGCCCTCGCGGCCCCCGTGCCGGCCGCGCTGCTCCTCGGACCGCCCCTGGTGGCCCTCACCCGCGCGCTGAGGCCGTTCGTGTTCGGCGTCAACGCCTTCGCCAACGCCCTGCTGAAGCTGCTGCGCGTGGAACCCAGGGACGAGGTCGAGTCGGTCTTCACCGACGACCAGCTCGCCCGCATGGTCGTCGACGCCAGCGAGGCGGGACTCCTCTCACCGGCCGACGGCGAGCGGCTGCGGGACGCCCTGGAGCTGGGGACACGTCCGGTGGGCGAGATCCTCGTCCCGGCCCAGAGGATGCGGACCGTGGACGCCTCGGTCACCCCGGCCCGCCTGGAGCGGACGGCCGCCGAGGCGGGGTACTCCCGCTTCCCGGTCACCGGACCGGACAACACCCTGCTGGGCTATCTGCACATCAAGGACACCCTCGGCGTCACCGACCGCGACCGGCCCTTCCCGCGCACCGCCCTGCACCCCGTCACCCGGGTCGGCATCGACACCCCGCTGGACGACACCCTCACCGCGCTGCGCGCCGGCGGGAGCCACCTGGCGGCGGTGACGGGGGAGACGGGCGCCGTTCTCGGGTTCGTGACCATGGAGGACGTCCTGACCGAGCTGGTGGGACCGGCCCCGGCGACCGCGTGACCGGCGGGCGGTCCCGCCGTCCGGCTGGTAGATCTGGGAACGCCGTTCCCGCCTCGGCCGTTCACACACTGCACGTCCCTACCGAAGGAGCAAGCCCGTGTCCGCCCCACCGACGGACTCCCGCCCGACGCGATCGGCCCGCCGTTGAGTACCACCAGCGCCGTCCTGGGCCTGCTCGCCGTGTTCCTGCTGACCGCGGGCACCGGCTACTTCGTCGCCCAGGAGTTCGCGTACGTCTCCGCGGACCGGCTCGCCCTCTCCCGTGAGGCCGAGGCCGGTGACAGGAAGGCCGCCCGCGCCCTCAAGGTCCTGGGCCGGCTGTCCTTCATGCTCTCCGGCGCCCAGCTGGGTATCACCGTCACCGGCCTGGTCGTCGGCTTCATCGCCGAGCCGTCGGTGTCGGCACTGCTGAAACCCGCCCTGACCGGCATGGGCATCCCCGAAGGAGCCGTCGGCGGCATCTCCGTCGTGCTGGCCTTCGTCCTGGCCACCGTCGTCCAGATGGTCCTCGGCGAGCTGGCCCCCAAGAACCTCGCCATCGCCGTCCCCGAGCGGCTGGCGAAGGCCCTGGCACCCTCGACGCTCGGCTACCTGAAGGTCGTCGGCCCGCTCGTGCACGTCTTCGACAGCGCGGCCAACCGCCTGCTCCGCACGGTCGGCATCGAGCCCGTCGAGGAACTCCACCACGGCGCCACCCTGGAGGAGCTCGGCCACCTCATCGGCGAGTCCCACGAACAGGGCGAACTGCCCAAGGACACCGCCGAACTCCTCGACCACGCCCTGGAGTTCTCCGAGCGCACCCTCGACGAGGTGATGGTCCCGCGCGTCGACGCCGTCTTCGTCCGGGGGAACGCCACCGCCGCCGAGGCGATCGACCTGATCGCCGAGCACGGTCACTCCACCTACCCCGTCCTCGGCGACCACCCCGACGACGTCCCCGGCGTCCTGGGCGTACGGGAGCTGATGCGCCTGCCGGCCCATCAGCTCTCCCGGGCCACCGCCCTCGCCCTCGCCCGCACCCCGCTCCTGCTCCCCGACACCCTCCCGCTGCCGGAGGCGGTCGAGCAGATGCGGAAACGGGACGACGAGTTCGCGGTCGTCCTGGACGAACACGGCGGCATCGCCGGCATCGTCACCTACGAGGACATCGCCGAGGAACTGGTCGGCGACATCGCCGACGAGACCGACACCGTCACCGAACCCGCCGTACCCGACGGTCGGGGCTGGCTGGTCGACGCGGGCCGTCGCCTCGACGAGATCGCCGACGCCACCGGAGTCGAACTGCCCGAGGAGGAGGACTACGACACCGTCGCGGGCCTCGTGGTGGACCGCCTCGGCCGTTTCCCCGCCATCGGTGACCGGGTCACCGTCGACCTGCTCGTCGGCGGCCGCGCGGTGATCGACGTACGGACACTGGACCGGCACGTGCCGGAGCGGGTCCGCATCGAGAGACTTCCTGAATCCGCGTCCGAGGAGGTGCAGGCATGAGTTTCCCCATGGCACTCTTCGTCACCGTCCTGCTGCTGATCGGCAGCGGGTTCTTCGTCGCCGCCGAGTTCGCGCTGGTCGCCGCCAAGCGGCACCGTATGGAGAAGGCCGCGGCGCAGGGCCGGCGCGGCGCGAAGGCGGCCCTGGCCGGGATGCGCGAGCTGTCGCTGATGCTGGCCGGCGCCCAACTCGGCATCACCGTCTGCACCCTGGGCCTCGGCTCGGTCTCCAAGCCCGCGATCTCCCACGAACTCGACCCGCTGCTCCACGACTTGGGCCTGCCCAGCGGACTCAGCTACGGCGTGGCCTTCGTGTTCGCCATGGTCGTCGTGGTGTTCCTGCACATGGTGCTCGGTGAGATGGCCCCCAAGTCCTGGGCGATCGCCCACCCCGAGCGTTCCGCGATGCTGCTGTCGCCGCCCTTCCGGGGTGTCGTCAAGGTGGTCCGGCCGCTGATCTCGGTGCTCAACAGAATGAGCAACGCGCTGGTACGGCTGTGCCGCGTCACCCCGCGCGACGAGCTGGCCGCGGTGCACAACCGGGAGCAACTCACCCACCTCGTCGAGGAGTCGGAGCGCCTCGGACTGATCAGTGAGGCCGACTCCGCGCTGCTCACCCGCTCGCTCACCGAGCCCGAGACCCCGGTCGGCGACCTGCGGATCCCGGCCGCGGAGATCACCTCGGTGGCCGGCACCGCAGACCTCGACAGCATCCTGCGCACGGCCGCCGACCACGACCGCACCCGCATGCTGGTCCGCGAGGGCGACCACGTCCTCGGCTCGCTCCACGCCCGCGACGCCCTGGTCGCCCGTGCCCGGGGCCGCACCGGGACCGCCCGCACCCTCGCCCGCCCGGTCCCGGAACTGACGCAGGACACCAAGGTCGCCGACGCGATCGACCTGCTCCGCCGCAACCGCGCCTCGCTGGCGGTCGTACGCGACGAGGCGGGCACGCTCACGGGCATGGTGACCCTGGACGACCTGCTGGCGCGCTATCTGCAGCCGCAGTCGGCCTGAACGGGATCGCGCGGGGCCACATGACTGAGGGCAGGGAGGTCAGCACCTCCTTGCCCTCTTCAACGTATAGCTCACGGGGGGCCTTGCGGCAAGGCCCCGGTGGTGCCGCACAATTCCCCGTCCGGGGCCGGAACCTGCGGAAACAGACCATGAGTACAGCGGCCCGGCCCGTGTCGACAGAGGGGGATTCGATGATCGACGTGACCGTCGTCGGCGGCGGACCGACCGGACTGATGCTGGCCGCCGAGCTGCGGCTGCACGGGGTGGCGGTGGTCGTCCTGGAGAAGGCGGCGGAACCGACGGAGGTCGTCCGCTCGCTCGGTCTGCACGTGCGCAGCATCGAGGTGCTGGACCAGCGCGGCCTTCTGGAGCGGTTCCTCGCCCACGGACGGCAGTTCACCGCCGGCGGCTACTTCGCCGGCATCGACAGGCCCTGGCCGCAGCGGCTCGACAGCGCGCACGCCTACGTCCTCGCCATCCCACAGACGACCACCGACCGTCTGCTGGCCGAGCGTGCCGTCGAACTCGGCACCGAGGTCAGGCGCGGCAGCGAACTGGTGGGACTGAGCCAGGACGAGGACGGGGTGAGCGCCGAACTCGCCGACGGCACGCGGCTGCGGTCGCGCTACCTCGTCGGCTGCGACGGGGGCCGCAGCACGGTGCGCAAGCTGCTCGGTGTCGGCTTCCCCGGCGAACCCGCCCGGGTCGAGACGCTGCTCGGCGCGATGGCGGTGGGTGTGCCGCCGGAGACGGTGACCGAGGTGGTGACCGAGATCCGCCGCACCCAGAAGCTGTTCGGCCTCGGGCCCGTCGGGGACGGGCTGTACCGCGTCGTCGTACCCGCCGAGGGGGTGGCGGAGGACCGCTCGGCCGCACCGACCCTCGACGAGTTCAAGCGACGGCTGCGGGCGGTCGCCGGTACCGACTTCGGGGTGCACTCACCGCGCTGGCTGTCCCGTTTCGGCGACGCCACCCGGCAGGCGGAGTGCTACCGGACCGGCCGGGTGCTGCTGGCCGGCGACGCGGCGCACGTCCACCCGCCGGTCGGCGGCCAGGGTCTCAACCTCGGTATCCAGGACGCGTTCAACCTGGGCTGGAAACTGGCCGCCGAGGTGGCCGGCCGGGCGCCGGAGGGGCTGCTGGACACCTACCACGCCGAACGGCACCCGGTGGCCGCGGACGTACTGAGCAACACCCGTGCGCAGATGGAGCTGCTGTCCACGGAGCCGGGGCCGCGGGCGGTGCGCCGGTTGCTGTCGCAGCTGATGGACTTCGACGAGGTGAACCGGTACCTGATCGAGAAGATCACCGCGATCGGCGTGCGCTACGACCTCGGCGAGGGGCATGAACTGCTGGGCCGGCGTCTGCGGGACCTCCCGCTGAAGCGAGGCCGCCTCTATGAGCTGATGCACGGCGGCCGCGGACTGCTCCTCGACCGGACCGGGCGGCTCTCGGTGGCGGGCTGGGCGGACCGGGTCGACCATGTCGTCGACGGCAGCGAGGAACTGGACGTGCCCGCGGTGCTGCTGCGGCCGGACGGTCATGTGGCGTGGGTGGGCGAGGACCAGGCGGAACTCCTCGACCGGCTGCCCAGGTGGTTCGGCGCCGCCGCCTGAGCGCGAAGAGCGCCGACCCGCGAGGCCCTTTGCCTCGGGCACTCGCGGGTGCGCTCCGACGTGTACCGCGTGGTGTCAGACGGTGGCGGGCAGCACGTGGTCGCCCGCCTTGTCCGTGCTCAGGCACAGCGAGCAGACCACCGCGTCGTGGGTGGCGCAGGCGGCCAGGTCGGGGCGCTCGTACGGCTGCCGGCAGACGTGGCAGTCGTAGGTGACCGCGCTCGGGTTGCCGTCGGCGTCCAGCATCGGCTCGTCGATGCCGTCGTCGGTGCGGCGCAGGTAGTACTTGCCCTTGGTGACGACGGCCATCAGCGGGGTGAGGACGAAGGCGATGAGGGCGGCGGCGACCGGGGAGTACGGCTGGAGGGTGTCGCCCAGGGCGTGGAAGTACATGGCGATGGACAGACCGGAGGCGGCGACGAAGGCGGTCACGCCGACCGGGTTGACGGCGTAGAGCATGCCGCGGCGGAACTCGGGGGCGTGCGGGGAGAGTTTGAGCAGGTACTTGTTGATGCCGATGTCGGTGGCGACGGTGACGACCCAGGCGATGGCGCAGTTCGAGTAGAAGCCGAGGATGTCGTTGAGGAAGCTGAACATGTCGGCTTCCATCAGGGCGAGCGCGAAGCCCAGGTTGACCAGGACGAAGACCATCCGGCCGGGGTAGTGCTTGGTGAGGCGGGTGAAGGAGTTGGTCCAGGCGAGCGAGCCGGAGTAGGCGTTCGTCACGTTGATCTTGATCTGGCTGATCACGACGAGGGCCACGGCCAGCGGGAGCACCAGCCAGGACGGCATCATCGCGTCGAAGGCGCCCTTGAACTGCTGGATGGGTTCGGGGGCGACGTCCGCGCCGACCTTGGCGAGGATGTAGACGGCGAGGAAGACACCGATGGCCTGCTTGAGTGCGCCGAGCACCACCCAGCCGGGACCGGCCATGATGACCGCGGTCCACCAACTGCGCTTGTTCGCCTCGGTCTTGGGCGGCATGAAGCGCAGGTAGTCGATCTGCTCGCCGATCTGCGCGATGAGCGAGAGACACACGCCCGCGCCGAGCAGTACGGAGGCGGTGTTGACGCCGCCGTCGCCGTCGGTGCCCGCGTAGGCGAGGAAGCGGTCGACCGTGCCCGGGTCGGTGGAGATCAGGTAGACCAGCGGGCCGACCATCAGCAGCAGCCAGACGGGGGTCGTCCAGACCTGGAGCTTGCTGAGCGCCTTCATGCCGTAGATGACCAGCGGGATCACCATCAGCGTGGAGACCAGGTAGCCCAGCCACAGCGGGAGTCCGAGGCCCAGCTTGAGGCCCTGGGCCATGATCGAGCCCTCGAGGGCGAAGAAGATGAAGGTGAAGCTGGCGAAGATGACGCTGGTGAGGACCGAGCCGTAGTAGCCGAAGCCCGAGCCGCGGGTGATCAGGTCCAGGTCGATGTTGTAGCGGGCGCCGTAGTAGGCGAGGGGGAAGCCGGTCACGAAGATGACGACGGCGGCGACGGCGATCGCCACGAGCGCGTTGCCGGTGCCGTGCGCCAGGCCGATGCCGGCGCCGATGGAGAAGTCGGCCATGTAGGCGATGCCGCCGAGTGCCGTGGTGGCCACGACCATGGGGGTCCAGCGGCGGTAACTGCGGGGCGCGAAGCGGAGGGTGTAGTCCTCCAGCGTCTCGCTGGCCGCCTGGTCGGCGGACGTCGTCGGGTCTGCCGTTGCCGACCGTGACTCGGTTGTGCTCATGTCACGCCTCCCGGTGGGGCTCGGAGCGGGTGGTGGGGGGACGTGTGGGAACCCCGCTTGACGTCGTCGGCAGCAGGGGGCGGTCGCCGGTCCGTCGTCAGGTGCCCGGCGGCCCGTATACGACGTGGATCCCACGGCGGGTCACCCTAGGAAGCGGTTGTTACCGAGCGGCCGGGCTGTCATGAACGCGAAGTTTCTGGGACCTCACGCGGTGTGCGGGTGGGGCGGCCGGGTTCGAAGAGGACGCCCGCGGTGATCGGGGCACGGCCCGGGTGGGAGTGAGGGCCGCGGCGCGGTCCCGGCATCGTGATGCGGGCGGCGCGGTACGGCTGTGTGCGGTGCCGTCCGGGCGGGCTGTTCAGCCGTTCCCGCGCGCGCGTGCCCGGGCCTGGCCCGGTGGGCCGGCGGCCCCGTCCGTCAGCCGGTCGCTCCGGTCGGGTCACGCCCGGGGTGCGGCCTGCTTGGGGGAGTCCGTACGGTCCGCCTCGTCCTGGACGAGCAGGGACAGCAGTGACGCCACCGTCAGACCGGCCTCGGCCGGATGGCGCAGGACCTTGCCCGGGTCGATCCGGTAGGTGTTGGTGCGCCCCTCCTTGATGTGTGAGAGGTACCCGTCCTGCTCCAGGTCGGAAATGATCTTCTGGACGGCGCGTTCGGTGAGCCGGCAGTGTGCGGCGATGTCGCGGATCCGGGCGCTGTGGTTGTCGGCGATCGTGGCCAGCACCCGCGCGTGGTTGGTGACGAACGTCCATCCGGTGTGTGACTCGGGAACTCCATCCATGGCTCTACTCTACCGACCATATATTCACGCATCCAGAAACCGGAACTTAGTTTCATGTATTGGTTGACGCATGTGCGTCGAAGAGGGAGTCTGGGTGGCGGAGGCAGCCGAGCACACAAGGGAGAAGGGCCATGCCGGAACCTGCGCACCCGGCGCAGTCCCTCATCACGCGGGATGTGGCTCCGCCGTGTCTGGCCACTGTCGAGTCCGTGGTGACCGGCGACCGGATGAGCGTGACATGCCGTGGCGAGCTCGACATGGGCGCCGAGTGGCTCCAGCCCGAGCTCTACGACGCCCTCGACCGCTCGGCCACCGGCGTCGACCTGGACCTGGGCGAAGTCCGGTTCTGCGACTGCGGGGGCCTCAACGTCCTGCTGGACCTGCGCCGGGAGGCCCTCGGCCAGGGCAAGACGATCACCGTCCGGGTGTGCAGCCCTGCCGTCGGACGACTGCTCGACCTGACCGGAGCCCGGGAGCTGTTCGTGGACGAGGAAGCCGACGGCCCGTACGACGCCCGGGGTGCTGAGGGCGCGGACGGCCCGGACGGACCATCCGGCCCGGATGCCGGGCCCGTTGCCGCCCCAGACGCACTGAGTCCGCCCTTGGACGTCGACGAGGAGCTGCGTCTGGAGGTCACCCAGCTGCGCCGGGCGATGCGGACCCGGCCGGCCATCGACGTGGCGCGCGGCATCGTGATGGCGTCCTTCGGACTGAGCGCCGAGGACGCCTGGACGGTGCTCGTCCTCGCCTCCCAGAACACCAACATCAAGCTGCACCACCTCGCCCAGGACCTGATGGGCGCCATCCATGGCGCACCGGTGCCCGAGGAGGTACGGCAGCAGATGTCCGCGGCCGTCACCCGGGTGCGGGAGGCCCCGCCGACGCAGGACACCGGTCCCGTGACGCGGAAAGCCCCGTCCTGAGCCCGGCGAGGGCCGCACGCCGCCTTCCTACGTGAGCTCCAGCAGCCCCCGTCGGACCGCCTCCGAAACCGCGGCAGCCCTGTTGTCCACGCCGAGCTTGCGGTAGATACGCACCAGGTGCGTCTTGATCGTCGCCTCGCTGAGGTACAGGGACCCGGCGATGGCACGGTTGCTGTGACCGTCCGCCATCAGCTGGACGACCTCCCGCTCCCGGCGCGTCAACTCCGGCGCCGGGCCGACCACTTGGCCCACGAGCTCCCCGACCACCTCGGGCGCGAGCCCCATCCCGCCCACCGCGGCACTGCGTACGGCACGGAAGAGGTCCTCCGGCGGCCCGGCCTTGAGCACATAACCGCGCGCGCCCGCCTCCAGCGCGCGCACCACGTCGGCCCGTCCGGAATAGCTGGTCAGCATCACCACGGGCACCCCCGGCGCCCGGGCGGCCAGCGCCCGGACCGCCTCGACGCCGTCGGCCACCTCGGCACCCCGGGGCGTCCCCTCGAACCGCAGGTCCATCAGTACGACATCGGGCGCCAGGTCCACGGCGAGACCCACGGCCTCCTCGGGATCCGAGGCCTCCGCGACCACGTCGAGATCCGGCTCACCCTCCAGCAGGGCACGCAGCCCGGCCCGTACGACCGTGTGGTCGTCGGCGATCAGCAGGCGCAGCGGCGGGGCGGTCACCGTACGGCCGCCGTCGGACCCAGCGGCAGCAGCGCACCGGTACGCGGGCGGGAGGGGACGGTGGCCCGGACGCGGGTGCCCCGGCCCGGTGCCCCGTCGACGGTGAGATCACCGCCGTACTCCCGCAGCCGGGCCCGGGCGGCCGGCAGGCCGAAACCGCGGTCCGAGCGGGAGGCGCCGTCGGCGCGCGCGAGGTCGAAGCCGACGCCGTCGTCGCACACGTCCAGGTCGACGCGGTCGGTGTCCTGGTGCAACGTCACGACCAGGCTGGTCGCCCGCGCGTGCTCACGCACATTGGCCAGCATGCCCTGCGCCACCCGCAACAGGGTGGTGGCGGCCTGCTCGTCCAGCGCGGGGCGGTCACCTCCCGTCGCGCGGAACCGTACGCGCGCCGCTGTGCCGTCCTGCTCCGCGCGCAGACACAGCAGTCTGAGCGAGCCCTCGATGCCCTCCTCGGCGATGACGGACGGAGTGAGGTCCCGGATCATGCGCCGGGTCTCCGAGAGGCTCACGTCCAGATTGTCGGCGACCGCGCGCACCCGGGTCCGGGCCCGGTCGGGGCGGCGCTCCCACTCGCGCTCCGCGGCCTGCAACAGCATCAGGCCGCCGGAGAGTTCCTGCGCGAGGGTGTCGTGCAGATCCCGGGCGATGCGCTCGCGTTCCCCGAGGACACCCGCCCGCCGCTGCTCGCGCGCCAGCACATCACGGGTGCCGCGCAGCTCCTCCACCATGCGCCGGCGCTCGGCGGCGTCCCGCTGCTGAGCCCGGTAGAGGGCTGTCGTGCCCCACACGGCGGCCACCGGGATGAGCACCGTCTCCGGGTCGAACCCGCCCGCGCTCCGCGTGAGTTGACCGACCAGCACGAGTGTGACGGCACCCACCGCGACCGTGCCCGCCCGTGGCCCCAGCGCCTGCAGGGCCGCACAGGCCAGGGGTACGGCACACCAGACGTAGGAGTGGGTCACCGGCGGCGGGGTGAGCATCACGAGCAGCGCCCACCACACGACCAGGGCGGCCACCCACAGGTGCCGGGCGACCGGCCCGAGCCTGTTCCACAGCGCGATCCCGGCCGCGTACGTCGTGGCGAGCAGCCCGCTGACGGCCACGATGTCCCGGCACAGCGCGAGGTCCTGCGTGAGGAGCCGGACCAGTGCGGCGCCGACCACGACGAAGAACACGAGATGCTGGAGGTGCCTCAGGGCGAGGCGGTCGTACACGACGAACCCCCTGAACGAAAGATCCTTCTGGACAGGGGGTCCGAGTCTATCCACCGCCTGTATGAGCGGTGTGAAGAAGGGCCGTGGGGTCAGGCGCCGGGCCGTCGCCCGACCGGGCGCCTATCCGCGGTCGGTGTCCTGGCCGAAGGCCTCAAGGATTCGCTCGGCGGCCAGCGTGGCCGTCAACTCGCCGTTCCTGACCTGCTGTTCGAGGTCCGGGGCGAGGGTGCGGACGGCCGGGTCGGAGCGGAGGCGGCCGAGCAGGTTGTCGCGGACCATGGTCCAGGTCCAATCCACTTGCTGGTCACGGCGTTTGGCGGCGAGCCGGCCCGTGGAGTCGAGCAGCGTGCGGTGCTGTTCGAGGCGCTCCCACACGGTGTCCAGGCCGGCCGACTCGCGGGCGCTGCAACTCAGCACGGGCGGAGTCCAGGCCGCGTCCCTGCCGTGCATCAGACGCAGCGCTCCCGCCAACTCCCGTGCGGCGGCCTGCGCGTCGCGCTGGTGCGGCCCGTCCGCCTTGTTCACGGCGATCACGTCGGCCAGTTCCAGGACGCCCTTCTTGATGCCCTGCAACTGGTCGCCGGTGCGGGCCAGGGTCAACAGCAGGAAGGAGTCGACCATGTTGGCGACGGCGGTCTCCGACTGGCCGACACCGACGGTCTCGACGAGCACGACGTCGTAGCCCGCGGCCTCCATCACCACGATCGACTCCCGGGTCGCCTTGGCCACCCCGCCGAGCGTGCCCGCGGTGGGGGAGGGCCGTACGAAGGCCGCCGGGTCGACGGCCAGGCGCTCCATACGCGTCTTGTCGCCGAGGATCGAGCCGCCGGTACGGCTGGAGGACGGGTCCACGGCGAGCACGGCCACCCGGTGTCCGAGCGAGGTCAGCATCGTGCCGAACGCGTCGATGAACGTCGACTTGCCGACCCCCGGCACCCCGCTGACGCCGATCCGCCGCGCCCGCCCGCTGTGCGGGAGCAGAGCGGTGAGCAACTCCTGTGCGAGCGGCCGGTGTCGGGGATGGGTGGACTCGACGAGCGTGATGGCACGGGCCACGATCGCCCGCTTCCCGTCGAGCACATCCTTCACATAGGTGTCGAGTTCGATCACTGCCCGTGCCCGAGGTCGGCCGACAGGCGCTCCACCAGGTCGTAGGCGGCGTCCGGGATCACCGTCCCCGGCGGGAACACGGCCGCCGCGCCCATCTCCACCAGGGTCGGCACGTCCTGCGGCGGGATCACCCCGCCCACCACGATCATGATGTCCTCCCGGCCCTCCTCGGCCAGCGCCTCGCGCAGCGCCGGTACGAGGGTGAGGTGACCGGCCGCCAGGGACGAGACGCCGACGATGTGCACGTCCGCCTCCACGGCCTGGCGGGCCACCTCGCCCGGGGTCTGGAACAGCGGGCCGACGTCGACGTCGAAGCCGAGGTCGGCGAAGGCGGTGGCGATCACCTTCTGGCCGCGGTCGTGGCCGTCCTGGCCCATCTTGGCGACCAGGATGCGCGGGCGACGGCCCTCGGCCTCCTCGAAGGCGTCCACGAGGGCGCGGGTGCGGTCCACGGACGGGGACTCCCCTGCTTCGTTGCGGTACACGCCGGAGATCGTACGGATCTGGCTCGAGTGCCGGCCGTACACCTTCTCCAGGGCGTCGGAGATCTCCCCGACCGTGGCCTTCGCGCGGGCCGCGTGCACGGCCAGCTCCAGCAGGTTGCCCGCGCCGTCGGCGGCCCGGGTCAGCGCGTCCAGGGCGTCCCGGCAGGCGGTCTCGTCCCGGTCCGCGCGCAGCCGCCGCAGCTTCTCGATCTGCTGGGTCCGTACGGAGGAGTTGTCGACCTTGAGGACGTCGATCGCCTCGTCGTTCTCGACGCGGTACTTGTTGACGCCGATCACGGGCTGGCGGCCGGAGTCGATACGGGCCTGGGTGCGGGCCGCGGCCTCCTCGATGCGCAGCTTGGGGATGCCGGCGTCGATCGCCTTGGCCATACCGCCCGCCGCCTCCACCTCCTGGATGTGCTGCCAGGCCTTGCGCGCGAGGTCGTAGGTCAGCTTCTCCACGTAGGCGCTGCCGCCCCACGGGTCGATGACCCGGGTGGTGCCCGACTCCTGCTGGATCAGCAGCTGCGTGTTGCGGGCGATGCGCGCCGAGAAGTCGGTGGGCAACGCCAGTGCCTCGTCGAGGGCGTTGGTGTGCAGCGACTGGGTGTGGCCCTGGGTCGCCGCCATCGCCTCGACACAGGTGCGCGTGACGTTGTTGAACACGTCCTGCGCGGTCAGCGACCAGCCCGAGGTCTGCGAATGGGTGCGCAGGGAAAGCGACTTGGCGTTCTGCGGGTCGAACTGCTTCACCAGCTTCGCCCACAGCAGGCGGGCCGCGCGCAGCTTGGCGATCTCCATGAAGAAGTTCATGCCGATCGCCCAGAAGAAGGACAGCCGGGGCGCGAACGCGTCCACGTCCAGGCCGACTTCACGGCCCGCACGGATGTACTCCACACCGTCCGCGAGGGTGTACGCCAGCTCCAGGTCGGCCGTCGCACCCGCCTCCTGGATGTGGTAGCCGGAGATGGAGATGGAGTTGTAGCGGGGCATCCGCTGCGAGGTGAAGGCGAAGATGTCGGAGATGATCCGCATCGACGGCTTCGGCGGATAGATGTAGGTGTTGCGGACCATGAACTCCTTGAGGATGTCGTTCTGGATGGTCCCGGCCAACTTCTCGGGCGGCACGCCCTGTTCCTCCGCCGCCACGATGTACAGCGCCAGCACCGGCAGCACGGCGCCGTTCATCGTCATCGACACGGACATCCTGTCGAGGGGGATGCCGTCGAAGAGCTGCCGCATGTCGAGGATCGAGTCGATGGCCACGCCCGCCATGCCGACGTCACCGGTCACCCGCGGGTGGTCGCTGTCGTAACCGCGGTGCGTGGGCAGGTCGAAGGCGACCGACAGACCCTTCTGGCCGGCCGCGAGGTTGCGCCGGTAGAACGCGTTGGACTCCTCGGCGGTGGAGAAGCCCGCGTACTGGCGGATCGTCCAGGGCTGGTTGACGTACATCGTCGGGTACGGGCCGCGCAGATACGGCGCCACACCCGGGTACGTCTCCAGGAAGTCCAGGCCCTCCAGGTCACGGCCGGTGTAGAGCGGCTTGACCTCGATGCCCTCCGGGGTCTCCCAGACCGGCTCGGCCCCCTGCGCCACGTCCTTCACGGCCGTACGCCACTCGTCGGCGCCGCCGTCGGTGGCCGGGGTGCCCAGCTCGATCCCGGTGAAGTCGGGGACGGAAGGGCCGGCGGGGGCGGTCATCAGGACACTCCCATGCGGTCGAGGGTGGCGGTGAGCACGGCGACGGCGTCGCAGCCCGCGAAGACGTAGGAGTCCACGCCGGAGTACTGCCCGGGGCGCCCGGCGAGGAACACATGCCGCGCGCCTGCCGACTTGAGGGTCTCTACGACCTCCTCGGCCTGCTCCTCGTACAGCGCGTCGCTGGAGCACAGACAGACCTCGGTCGCGCCGCTCTCCTCGAACGTGCCCTCGGTGACCGGCTCGACGCCGCCCGCCTGGAAGAGGTTGGCGGCGAAGGTCGTGCGCGAGGTGTGGGCGGCGGCAGGGCCGATCGCGGCCAGGAAGACCCGCGGCCGGGACCCGGTCGCCGCGAGGTGCGCGTCGGAGCGGGCGCGCAAATCCTCGTACGCCTCGTCGCGCCGGACGCGGGGCAGACCGCCGGTCCGGGGCTCGGGCGCGGGAGCGCGCTCCACGGGCTTCTCGCCGAGGTACGGGAACTCGCTGACGCCGGTGATGGGTTCGCGGCGCGTCGCGAGCTTCTTGGAGCGCTGGGCCCACGTCGTCGCCAGGTCGGTGCGGAGCCGGCCGGAGCGCAGGACGGCCGCCTGGCCGCCGTCGCGTTCGATCGTCCGGAAGAATCGCCAGGCGGCCTCGGCGAGTTCGTCGGTCAGCCGCTCCACGTACCAGGAACCGCCCGCCGGGTCGATCACCCGGGACAGATGCGACTCCTCGACCAGGATCGTCGAGGTGTTGCGCGCGATACGGCGCGCGAAGGCGTCCGGCAGGCCGAGGGCGTGGTCGAAGGGCAGCACGGTGACGGCCCCCGCGCCGCCGACCCCGGCGGCCAGGGTGGCGATCGTCGCGCGCAGCATGTTCACCCACGGGTCGCGACGGGTCATCATCACCGGCGACACCACGGCGTGCTGCGTCTGAGCACCGGCACCTGGTACCCCGCACACCTCGGCGACCCGTGCCCACAGTCGGCGCGCGGCGCGCAGCTTGGCGATCGTCAGGAACTGGTCGGCCGTCGCCGCGTACCGGAACTCCAGCTGCCCACAGGCCTGTTCGACGCTCAGCCCGGCTTCGGTCAGCGCCCGCAGATAGGCGACACCGGTGGCGATCGAGGAGCCCAGCTCCTGCGCCGCCGAACCGCCCGCCTCGTGGTACGGCAGCGCGTCCACGGTCAGCGCCCGCAGCCCCGGGTACTCCTCGGCGCACCGCCGGGCGAGCGGGACGACGGATGCGAAGTCCAACTCCTCGCCGGTACGCGCCCGGTGGCCGAGCGGGTCGGCACCGAGGTTGCCGCGCGCGGCCTTGTTGTCGATGCCACGCTCGGCGTACAGCCGCAGCAACTCCTCGGCGGCGGGCTCGAATTGACTGCCCGCGTCGAGGACGACGGGTGCGAGGTCGAGGTAGACGCCGTCGAGGACCCGGCCGAACGATGACACCGGGACGCCGTTCTCGCCCGCGACGAGCCAGAGCGAGGTGACGCCGTTCTCCAGGTCCGCGAGCACCGCGGTGTTGTCGGCGACGGCGTGCCGTTGCCGTACGTCCCAGCCGCCGTCGGTGTTGCCCTCGGCGCGGGCGCCGCGCACGAAGGGGGCGAAGCCGGGGAAGCCCGGGTCGGGCGGGGCGTCGTGCGCGGTGTACAGGGGGCGGGTGCGCAGCCCGTCCTCGAGCGCGGTGGACAGGGCGTCCTCAGCTGCCGCGCCGGAGACTTCCTTGCCCGACTTGCGCAGGACGCCGGCCACCAGGCCGTGCCACTGTTCAAGGTTCGCGTCAGGGAACTCGGCGGCCAGCGAGAGCCCGTCGTCAGGCAGGACCGTCATGCTCGGATGCTAGGCCAGACCCCTTGAGCCGCAGCAGAGGGCGCGGCTGTGACCTTGCCCGCAACAAGACTGTGACGCCGGTCTCCCCTGTACAAATGGGGCGTATGGATACCGAGACCCAGACCTATGTCGACGCGATCGACCCCGGGCACCGTCCGCTCTTCGACCGGGTGCACCGGCTGATCCTGGCGGCCTGCCCCGACGCCGACATCGGGCTGTCCTACGGGATGCCCACCTACCGGGTCGGTGATCGCAGACTGCACGTGGGCGTGTGGCGCCACGGGGTGTCGGTCTACGGCTGGGACCAGGAGGCGGGCGCGGGCCTCCTCTCCCGGCACCCGCGACTCCTCAGCGGAAAGGGCACCCTGCGGCTGCGGTCCCAGGAGGCGGACGACGTCACCGACGACGAGCTGACCGCTCTCGTGCGCGCCTCGCTGGGACCCGGGGGCTCCTAGGGCGTGTTTCGAAAGTCCCGTCTGCCGGGCGGCGTCTGGCACGCACGCTCGCCGCGTTGTCGGGGTCGCCCCGATACAACCAGTATCGGGGCGACCCTCCGCCTTGCGATCGCATGCACCAGACGCCGCCCGGCCTGCCCTTCGGGCAGACGACGCTACTTTCGAAACACGCCCTAGAGCCGGTCCGTGTGGAGCCGCCTGGTGACCTCCGTCAGGTCGGCGACGAACATGCCGGCGAGTTCGGCGGTGAATCCGGTGCGTACGACCAGACGCAGGACGGAGACGTCCTGGCAGGGCGCGGGGAAGGTGTACGCGGGCAGGTGCCAGCCGCGGGCTCGCATGGCCTGCGAGACGTCGAACACCGTGATGCCCTGGACGCCGGGTGCCACACGGAAGGCGAAGGCGGGGAGTTCGGAGCCGTCCGTGACCAGCTCGTAGGGGGCGATGGAGCGGATCCGGGCGGCGAGTGCGCGGGCCGTCGAACGGCTCTGGGCGGCCAGGTCGCGCAGCCCCTCGAAGCCGTACCGGAGGAAGCTGTAGTACTGCGCGACGACGTGCGAGCCCGGGCGGGAGAAGTTCAGAGTGAAGCTGGGAGAGCTGCCGCCCAGGTAGTCGACCTCGAAGACCAGGTCCTCGGGGAGGGCCTCGGCGTCCCGCCACAGGGCCCAGCCGAGACCGGGGAAGACGTGCCCGTACTTGTGGCCCGAGGTGTTGATGGAGGCGACGCGTTCGAGCTGGAAGTCCCACATCAGACCCGGGTCGAGGAACGGGGCCACCATCGCGCCGGACGCCCCGTCGACATGCACGGGGATGTCGGTGCCGGTGGCGGCCTGGTACCCGTCCAGGGCGAGGCAGATGTCCGCGACGGGTTCGTAGGAGCCGTCGTACGTCGAGCCGAGGACGGCCACGACGCCGATGGTGTTGTCATCGCAGTAGGCGGTGAGCGTGTCGGGCGTGAGGTGGTAGCGGCCCGGTTCCATCGGGACGTAACGCGGCTCCACCTCGAAGTAGTTGGCGAACTTCTTCCAGCACACCTGGACGTTCGAGCCCATCACCAGGTTCGGGCGCGCGGTGTCCTTGCCCTGGGCGCGACGGCGGTCCTGCCAGCGGCGCTTGAGCGCGAGCCCGCCGAGCATCGCGGCCTCGCTGGAACCGGTGGTGGAGCAGCCGCGGACCTGTTCCGGGCGCGGCGCGTGCCAGAGCCGGGCGAGCATCCGCACACAGCGTTCCTCCATCGCCGTGATCTGCGGGTACTCCGCGCGGTCCGCGAGGTTCTTCTCCGCAGTCTCCGCCATCAGCTCCCGTGCCTGCGGCTCCATCCACGTGGTCACGAAGGTGGCGAGGTTGAGCCGGGCGTTGCCGTCGAGCATCAGCTCGTCGCGCACCCGGCGGCTGACCTGTTCGGGCGGCGACATGGTGGCGGGCAGCTCGTCGACCGGGAGCAGCAGGGGATCGACGGGCGGCCGGCCGGGGCCGGGTGAGGCGGTCAGGGTGTCGAACTCGAGGGCGGGCATGACGTCGGTGTGCTGGATGGGCATGAGTGACTCGATGCCTTTCTGGCTCGTACGGCCCCGTGCCCTTTGACGCTAGATCCCCGCGCGGACCGGCATCTGTGCCGATTACACCGATCCAGTGATCCATTTGCGCACTGATGAACCGGATTTTCCCTTGTACATACTGACGCGGTGTCACCTGCCCACCCCCGCGCTCCCGCCCCCGCGCAGGGTCCACCCGCCGCCGGTCCGGTTCAGTCGCGAAGGGCTCCGGCCGGGATCTCGCCGGAGCCGCGCTCGACCAGCCGGGTCGGCACGGTGACCGTCCGGGTGGGGGACTGGTCGCCGTCCAGCCGGTGGAAGAGCATCTCGGCGGCCTGCTTGCCCAGTTGCTCGACGTCCTGGGCGATGACGGAGACGCCCGGACTCAGGATGTCGGCCAGCGGGAAGTCGTCGAAGCCGACATGGGCGACGGAGTCCTGCAGGCCGAGGGCGCGCAGGGCGCGAACGGCCCCGATGGTCACGAGGTTCTGGCTGGTGAAGAGCGCGGTCGGCGGATCCGGCAGTGACAGGAACCGTTCGGTCGCGGCCATCCCGGCCGCCTCGCTGGCCGCCGCGTGCAGGACGATCTCGTCGTCGCACTTGAGCTGCGAGACCTCCAGGGCGTGCCGGTAGCCGTCGAAGCGCAGGGCGGCCGTGGGGATGGACGCCCGGTCGCCGAGGTAGGCGATACGGCGGTGGCCGGCCTTCAGCAGGTGGTTGACGGCGTTGACGGCACCCTGGCGGTTGTCGGAGACCACGGCGTCCGCGTCGAGCAGACCGGCCTCACGGTCGATGAAGACCATCCGGGTACCGGAACGCTGCTCGCTGATCAGATAGCTCTGGTCGCGCCCCGCCGGGACGATCACCAGCCCGTCGACCCTCCGGTCGATGAGCGCCTGGGCCAACTCCCGTTCGCGGGCCGGGTCCTCGTCGACACTGCCGACCAGGACGAGCACACCCCGCTCCCGCGCCACGTTCTCGACGGTGCGGGTCAGCGCGGCGGAGAACGGGTTCGCCGCGTCCTCGACGAGCATGCCGATGGTGGCGGTACGGCCGTCTCCGCGCCGCAGGCTGCTGGCGGTCAGGTTGGGCCGGTAGCCCAGCTGGTCGGCGGCCTCACGCACCCGGGCGACGATCGCCGGATCGACGGTGGGGACGCCGTTGACCACACGCGACACCGTCTTGATCGCCACGCCGGCCAGCGCCGCCACCTCACGCATCGTGGGGCGACTGCGGGGGGACCGGAGCGGAGGCCCGCCTTGAGTCATCGTTGTCTCCAGCCGATCGCGCGTTACTCACTCGTTGCCGACGCATGTCTACCAGCCCCTTGACGTCCTCGTCCATAAGGGACCAGCATCCCCGTCAGTCAACGTTGTCTCAGCGTCGGCCAAGGGACGGCTCCGAAAGGGATCAAGTGATGAACTTCTCCAGCAGCCAGGCATCGGGCCGCCGCAGCCTGCGGACGCGTGCGGCGGCGATCGGCGTCACCGTGTGCCTCGGTGCCACGCTCGCGGCCTGCGGCTCCTCAGACGGGGGCTCCTCTTCGAGCGGCGACAAGGTGGGGGTCTCGCTGATCCTGAAGACGCTCACCAACCCCTACTTCGTGAGCATGCAGAAGGACGCCAAGGCCCAGGCGGCCAAGGACAACGTGAGCCTGACGGTGGCGGCCGGCCAGTCCGACGGCGACACCCAGACCCAGATCACCGCCGTCGACAACGCCATCTCACGGGGCGACAAGGGCATCCTGATCACCACCAACGGCGACGCCGTGAACGCGGCGCTGACCCGCGCCAAGCAGGCCGGCCTGTTCGTGATCGCCCTCGACACCGCGCTCAACCCGGCGAGCACCGCCGACATCACCTACGCCACCGACAACGAGCAGGCGGGCAGGCTGAACGGCCAGTACGCCGCGGCCGCCCTGAACGGCAAGCCCGCCGTCATCGCCATGCTCGACCTGTTCAACAACCAGGTCGTCTCCGTCGACATCGACCGCGACCACGGCTTCCTCGAGGGCATGGGCATCGACCCGGGCAGCAAGACCGAGAACGCCAAGGAGGCCAAGACCGGCAAGTACACCGGCGGCAAGGGCGGCACGTACACCGTCGCATGCCACCAGCCCACCCAGGGCGCCATCGACGGCGGACGCACCGCGATGGAGAACTGCCTGTCGGCCAACCCGGACATCAACGTCGTGTACGCCATCAACGAGCCCGCCGGTGAGGGCGCCTACAACGCGCTGAAGGCAGCCGGCAAGGAGAAGAACGCCGCGATCTACGCCATCGACGGCAGCTGCTCCGGCCTGAAGAACGTCACCAGCGGCAAGTTCGCCACCGACGCCGTGCAGTACCCCGGCAAGATGGCGGCCCTCGGCGTGAGCTCGATCGCGAAGCTGGCCCGGGGTGGCAGCAAGCCCAGCGTGACCAACGGCAAGTCGTTCTACGACACCGGAACCGCGCTGGTGGCCGACAAGTCCCTGGGCGGCCTGAGCGTGCAGTCCCCCTCGCAGGCCGCGTCCGCCTGCTGGGGCAGCTGACACCCCGAACCGGTGCGACGCCGGAAGCCGTCAGGGCGCCGGCGTCGCACCGCCGCACACGAGTTCATGAGCCGTACCGGGGAAGAGAGCGGAAGGACCCCCTGTGACCACTCACGTGGACAGTCAGACCACACCGGCGCCGGCGGAGGAGTTCCTCAACCGGCCCGCCACCCTCAGCCAGCGCGTCCACTCGGTGCTGCACCGTCAGCCGGCCCTCAGCCCGGCCATCGTCCTGGTGCTCGCAGCGATCGTGTTCTCCCTGGTGAACGACCGTTTCTACGCCTTGCAGAACCTCTCCCTCGTGGCCCAGCAGGTGGCCGTCATCGGGACGCTCGCCGTCGGCCAGACGGTGATCATCCTCACCGCCGGCATCGACCTGTCCATCGGCGCCGTCATGGTGCTCGCCTCCCTGCTGATGTCGAAGCTCGTCGCCGACAACGGCTGGCCCGGCGCTCTCGCCCTGCTGGCCGGCGCGGTCGTCGCGATCGCCGCCCAGGCCGTCAACGGCTTCCTGGTGACCAAGGTCAAACTGCCGCCGTTCATCGTCACCCTCGGCACCCTCAGCGTCTTCACGGCGATCACCCTCATCTACGCCAAGGGCCAGACCATCGCCCTGCAGCCGGGCAACATCCTGGTGTGGAGCGGCCAGACCGTCTCCGTCGGACAGTTGAACCTGACGTACGGCGTCCTCCTCATGATCGCCCTGTACGCAGTGGTCGGATACGCCCTGCGCTACACCGCCTGGGGACGCCACCTGTACGCCGTGGGCGACGACATCGAGGCCGCCCGCCTCGCCGGCATCTCCGTCAACCGGGTGCTGCTGAGCGCCTACATGCTGGCCGGGTTCACCATCGCCGTGGCGGCCTGGGTCCTGGTCGGCCGGGTCGGCGGCGGCGACCCCAACAGCGGACTCAACGCCAACCTGCAGTCCATCACCGCCGTGGTCATCGGCGGCACCAGCCTGTTCGGCGGACGCGGCGTGGTCTTCGGCTCGCTGATCGGCGCCCTCATCGTCCAGGTGTTCGTGAACGGCCTCGCGCTGGCCGGCATCGACCCGAACTACCAAGTCCTCGCAGTCGGTGTCCTCGTGATCGCGGCTGTCTCCGTCGACCAGTGGATCCGGAGTGTGAAGTCGTGACGACCGACACCGCCCCCGTTCTCGAGGCCAAGGGCCTGGTCAAGGTCTTCGGCCGGGTCGTCGGCCTGAACGACGTCGACCTCACCCTCCACCCCGGCGAGGTCCTCGCCGTCATCGGCGACAACGGCGCCGGCAAGTCCACCCTGATCAAGTGCCTGTCCGGGGCCCTCGTGCCGGACCAGGGAAGCATCCGCGTGGAGGGCAAGGAGGTCAACTTCAAGCGGCCGCAGGACGCCCGCGACGCCGGCATCGAGACGGTCTACCAGACCCTCGCCGTGTCCCCCGCCCTGGACATCGCCAGCAACCTCTTCCTCGCCCGCGAGATCCGCCGCAAGGGAATCCTCGGCTCGGTGTTCCGCATGCTCGACACCGGCGAGATGAAGAAGCAGGCCGCCGACCACATCAAGCGCCTCGGCATCGGCACGCTCCAGAACATCAACCAGGCGGTGGAGACGCTCTCCGGGGGCCAGCGCCAGTCCGTGGCCGTCGCCCGGACCGCGGTGTTCGGCGGCCGGGTCGTCATCCTCGACGAACCCACCGCCGCCCTCGGCGTCCGCGAGACCGGCCAGGTCCTCAAGCTCGTCCGCGACCTGCGCGACCAGGGCCTCGGCATCATCCTCATCAGCCACAACATGCCGAACGTCTTCGAGGTCGCCGACCGCATCCACATCCAGCGGCTCGGCGCCTGCGCGGGTGTCATCACCCCCAAGTCGCACTCGATGGAGGACGCGGTGGCCATCATGACGGGCGCCAAGAAGCTGACCCCGGAAGTGGGCACGACCCCGTGAAGAAGACCCTGTTCGCCGAGTTCACCGCCCGCGAGGGAGCGGCGGGCGAAGTCGCCCGGCTGCTGCGCGACTACGCCCGCGAGGTCCGCGCGGAGGAGGGCAACCTCGCCTTCGACGTCTACACCAAGGAGTCAGACCCGCACGCCTTCTGGATCTTCGAGGTGTACCGCGACGAGAACGCCTTCAAGGCCCATCTGAACGCCCCGTACGGCCCCCCGTTCAACGCGGCTCTCGCCCCGCTCATCGAGGAGGACGCGTCCGTGCTGACGTATCTCGACCCGCTGGACTGACCCCCGGTGTCCACCGCCGCGCGCCGATAAGGTCGGGGCGTGGACCGCAGCAGGAGACAGCCGGACGGGACGTCCACCGCGGAAGGGCCGGGCGAGCTGTCGCCCCGGACGGCCCGGAGGCTGTGGTGGGGGTCGGCCGCACTCGTGCTCGGCGTCCTCGGTACCGCGGTGCTCGCCGCCGGTGCGGAGGACGGCCGACAGCTGCCCGTGGCCGTGGTCCTGGTCCTCGCGCAGGCCGGCGCCCTGAGATGGCAGACGCGCGCCCCGGTCGCCGTACTGGCCGCGAACGCGGCGGCCGGCCTCGCGGTGTGGGCCCTGCTGCCCGAGGTGACCCTGACGGGAGCGCTGCTCGCGGCCCAGGTCACCCTGTGCGTGCTGTCGGCCACCCGGACGCGGCGGCTGTCGGCGGGCGCGCTCGCGGCGATGTGCCTGCCCGCGCCGCTGGCCTTCGCGGCGGGCGGCGGACCCGCGGGGGTGACGGTCTATCTGCTGGCCGTGGTCCTCGCGTGGACCGCCGGGCAGTGGCGCAGGGCGCAGCGGGAACGGACGAGGGCGGAGACGCGCCGGGCCGTCGTGGAGGAACGCGCGCGGATCTCGCGCGAGGTGCACGACGTCGTGGCGCACACCCTGTCGGTGATGGTCGTTCAGGCGGGCGCCGCCGACGACGTGTTCACCGACCGGCCCGACCAGGCACGTGAGGCACTGCGGGCCATCGAGACGGGCGCCCGCTCGGCACTCGGCGAACTGCGCCTGCTGCTGCGGGCGTTCGGCCCCGACGAGGAGGACGACGAGTCCGTCGAGCCGGGTGCGCCCCGGGAGCCGGGGCCCTCGCTCGCCCGCCTGGACGCGCTCACCGACACCGTGCGCACGAGCGGGATGACCGTGCACGTGCACCGCGAGGGCCGCTGCGACGGACTGCCGGCCGCAGTGGACCTGGCCGCCTACCGGATCATCCAGGAGGCCCTCACCAACACACTGCGCCACGCGGCCGGCGCCGACCAGGTGAGCGTCCGCGTAACCGCCGAGGAGGAGTGCGTGCAGGTCACGGTCACCGACAACGGGCGTACGGCACAAGGCGGTTCGCGTGCGGCGGGCGCGGGACGCGGGCTGGTGGGGATGAACGAGCGCGCCCGGCTCGTCGGCGGCACTGTGCGCGCCGCCCCGCTGCCCGGAGGCGGGTTCGAGGTGGCGGCCCGGCTGCCGGTGGAGCGCGCCTCATGACGCTGCGCGTGGTGGTGGCCGACGACCAGGTCCTGGTCCGCACCGGGTTCCGCATGATCATCGACGCCCGGGACGACCTGGAAGTGGTCGGTGAGGCGTCCGACGGCCGGGAGGCGGTGCGGCTGACGCGGGACCTCTCGCCCGACGTGGTGCTGATGGACGTACGCATGCCCGTCCTGGACGGCATCGAGGCGACCCGGCAGATCGCGGAGTGCGGCAGCCCGGCCCGGGTGCTCGTGCTGACCACCTGGGACGTGGACGCACACGTGGTCGCCGCCCTGCGGGCCGGAGCCAGCGGATTCCTGCTGAAGGACATCCGCCCCGGAGAACTCGTCGACGCGATCCGGCTCACCGCGCGCGGTGACGCGCTGCTGGCGCCGACCGTGCTCGGCCGCGTCCTCGACCGGTTCCTGCGCACCACCCCCGACCCGGCGCCACCGCCCTCCCTGCGGGACCTCTCCGGCCGCGAGCGGGAGGTGCTCACCCTGATCGGGCAGGCCCTGTCGAACGCGGAGATCGCCGGACGGCTGCGCCTGTCGGAGGCCACCGTCAAGAACCACGTCACCGCGGTCCTGCGCAAACTCGGTCTGCGCGACCGCGTCCAGGCCGTCGTCGCCGCCTACGACCACGGACTCGTGCGGCCCCGCGACCCCTGACGGAACCTCTCCTCCTCAGGGAGGAGACCGGGCCGCGGTCCTCCTGTGCTCCCAGTGCCGGTCCGTTCGTGCGGCGGATCCGCGGCCGGGGTGAGCGGCCATAACGTCGGAATGTGACCGACGACCTGCCCTGCCTCATGTATCTGCTGGCCCACGACGACACCGCCGCGGGCCCCTACGACCGTCCCCGCACCGAGCTGCTGGTGCGTGCCGCCGCCCTGGTCGACCTCGCGTTGCGCGGCCGGCTGGGGGAGGCGGACGGGACGGTCACCGTGTCCGGCACGGAACCGACCGGCGACCCCGTCCTGGACGGGGTACTGCGGGACGCCGCCGGCGGGCACAGCTGGAAGCACCTCGTGCGCCGCCACCGCAAGCGGACCCTGACGGAGGTCGAGGACCGGCTCGCCGCCACGGGCCTCCTGACCGTGAAGGAGCCCCGCACCCGCTTCGGCACCCGGCGCCTGACCGTGACGGACCCCGCCGTGCCCGGCGCCCTCCACGACCGGGTGTCGACGGCGCTGCACGGGAACGCCCCGGTGCGGGAGCTCCCGGCCACCGATGCCGCGCTGCTGGCGCTGGCCGCGGCGGGCGGCATCCGCTCGGTCCTCTCACGGCAGGACCAGAAGACCTTCCGGGCCCGCATCGACGCCTGCACGGGAAGCCTCGCCGCTCTCGCGCCCGGCCTGGAGAAAGCCGTACGCGCCCTGCCGACGACCATGATCGCCGCGCAGGGCGGTATGGGCGGCAGCTGAACACGACTGATCCAACGGGGAGTTGATGAGCATGCACCGCGTAATGACCACCCTGGGCTGCGCCTTGACCGCCGTGCTCGCGACGGCCTGGTCCGCAGCACCGCCCACGCAACCCGCCCGGCCCGCCACGACGGTACGCACCAACGACGGCCCCGTGCGCGGCGCCGCCCACGACGGCTACCGCACCTTCGAGGGCATCCCCTACGCGGCGCCCCCGACCGGCGGGCTCCGCTGGGCGCCGCCCCACCGTGCGGCCCCCTGGTCCGGGGTGCGGGACGCGACCCGGCCCGCGAGCGCCTGCCCGCAGCCGGCCGGTGAGGTGCCCGGCGGCAGCACCGACGAGGACTGTCTCCACCTGAACGTCACGACGCCCGACAGCGCGCGACCGGGAAACTCCCGGCCGGTGATCGTATGGCTGCACGGCGGTGGCTTCACCACCGGAGCGGGCAGCTCGTACGACGCCCACCGCATGGCCACCCGCGGCGACGTCGTGGTCGTCAGCGTCAACTACCGCCTCGGCGCGCTCGGTTACCTCGCGCACAGCGGGCTGCCCGGCTCCGGCACCTTCGGCCTGGCCGACCAGCAGGCCGCGCTGCGCTGGGTCCGCTCCGAGATCGGCGCCTTCGGAGGCGACGCGCACAACGTGACCCTGGCCGGCGAGTCGGCGGGCGGCTACAGCGTCTGCGCCCAGCTCGCCTCACCCGCCGCCGCGGGGCTCTTCGACCGGGCGATCATCGAGAGCGGCCCGTGCACAGGCAGCCCCGACCGGCCGTTCGCCCCGTCCTCCGTGCCCCTGTCCACCGCGCGTGCGGCGGGCGCGGACCTTGCGGCGAAGGCCGGCTGCGGCTCCGCCCGCGACGCCCTCACCTGTCTGCGGCGCGTGCCCGTCTCCCGGCTGCTCGCGATCCAGGAAGGTGACCAACACCCCGCGTACGCGACCCCGTTGCTGCCTGTCGACCCCGCCGCTGCGATCACCGCCGGCCGCTTCCACCACGTGCCCGTGCTCATCGGCAACAACCACGACGAGGGCAACGGCTGGGCCGCCGGGATCGTCCAGGCGGGCAACCCCGTGACCCCCGGCACCTGGCCCGATGTCGTCGCCGCCTTCTTCCCCGCGCCGGGACAGGCGAAGGCGATCGTCCACGAGTACCCGGTGCACCGCACCGACGGGGGGCCGGTGTTCGGCGCGGTCATCGGCGACGCGGACTTCGCCTGCCCGACGGCGGACAGCGGAGGCCTGCTCGCCGCCCAAGTACCCCTCTGGCGCTACGAGTTCGCCGACGAACACGCCCCACCGCTCACCGCGGGCACACCGCCGTTCCCGCTCGGCGCACCGCACGCGAGCGAACTGCCCTACCTGTTCGACCTGGGCGGCCGCCCCCGCGCACTGACCGCGGCGCAGCACCGGCTCGCCGACACCATGATCGACTACTGGACCCGCTTCGCCCGCACCGCCGACCCGAACGGCCCGTCGACGCCCCACTGGTCCCGGCGGACGGTGCTGTCCCTTGCACCGGACCACATCGTCCCGACCCGCACGACGTCCGCGCGCCACCACTGCGCGTTCTGGAACACCCTCGGATGACCGCGGGAGCGGCCACCGCCGCGAGCGACCCGTCGACACACCACCACACCGACCCCAGGGGGACAGCCATGAACGAAACCGCCGCCAAGCGCCTGACGGGCCTCGCCGGCATCGCCACCGCGATCGCCTTCATCGTCGAAGTACCCCTGTACTTCGTCTACTCCGGCCCGCCACCGGACTCGAACGTCCTGGCCAGGCTGCTGATCGGAATCCTCGCCCTGACGTTCCTGCTCGTCTTCGTGACGGCCTTCCGGGAACTGGTCAAAGGGGCCGACCCCGCCTACGAGTGGGTCGGCACCCTGGCCTTCGCCACCGGTCTGGTCTACGTGACGATCACCCTGGTCTCCAGCGGACTTGAAGCCGGCGCGGTCATCGCCGCCGACCACCCCATCGACCCGACCATCACGGTCAGCGGCACCTACGTCCTCTACGGCACGATCGGCCGCCTCGTCCTCGCGTTCTTCCTGACCGCCGTGGGCTACGGAATCGCCCGTACCAAACTGCTGCCGCGCTGGACCGGCCGCTCCGCCTTCGTCCTCGCGGGAGCCAACCTGCTCTTCGTGCCGTCCCTGTTCTTCGGCAACACCCCCGAGCACTTCTACGCGGCGAACGGATGGGGCACCACCGCCCTGATGGGCGCCGTCTTCAGCTACTGGATGCTGGCCCTGGGCATCGCCACCTACCGCAGCGCCGCCCGGCGGATGCCCGCAGGATCCCCGGCTCTCAGCCGCTGACGCCGATTCCCCGGAATGCCCTTCATAAACAATGCATCCTGGGTGAATATCGAAAGAATCGCAGGGCAGACGGCGTTGCAGGAGGTTGATAAAGATGGTTCCCCTGCTGATAGTCCTGCTTCTCGCACTGCTCCTCTTCGGAGCCGGCTTCGCCGTCAAGATCCTGTGGTGGGTCGCCATCGCCGTCCTGGTGCTGTGGCTGCTCGGCTTCGTCATGCGTTCCACCACGACCGGAGGTGGCCGAGGCCGCTGGTACCGATGGTGAACTGACCCGTAGCACGCAGCAGTTCGGCCCGCCGAGAGCACTCGGCGGGCCGAACTGCCTTTTGGCTGCCAGATCACCCCTCGTACTGCGGGGTCCACTGGGTGCGTGCGACGGCTGCCCGCAGTTCCTCTTCGGTCGCGTGCGGTGCGACGCCGTCCTCCACGGCCGCCACCGCCGCGGCCACGGCGATCTCCCTGGCCGCCTCACGCATGTCCCGCAGCGGCGGCAGCAGCGGCGCGGGGCCGCCGTCGTCCGGCGCGGACCGTACGGCACACCGGCCCACCGCGCGGGCGGCGGCGACCATCATCCGGTCGGTGACCCGGCTCGCCCGGGAGGCGGTCACCGCGAGGCCGATCGCCGGGAAGACGTACACGTTGTTCGCCTGCGCCACCGGCACCTCGCGGCCGTCGATCTTCATCGGCGGGAACGGCGAGCCGGTGGCGACCAGCGCTTTGCCGTCCGTCCAGCGGGCGAGGTCGGCGGGATCGGCCTCGGCGTGCGAGGTCGGATTGGAGAGCGGGAAGATCACCGGCCGCTCGCACCCGGACGCCATCTGCCGGACGATCTCCTCACTGAAGGCGCCCTTCGCGGTGGACAGCCCGATCAGCACCGTCGGCTCCACCCGCCGCACCACCTCGGCCAGGCCGTACGACTCCCGCACATCACCGCGGGCGTAGACGCGCTGCTCCTCGCTGAGCCCGTCGCGCGAGTCCACGAGCAGTCCGTCGACGTCCACGAACCAGAAACGTGAGCGGGCCTCGTCCTGCGACAGGCCCTCGTCCGTCATCGCCGTACGGATCATGTCGGCCACCCCGACCGCCGCGGAGCCCGCACCGAGGACCACGATCCGGTGGTCGGTCAGCCGGGTGCCCGCCAGCGTCGTGGCCGTGGTCAACGCCCCGAGCGCGACGGCGGCCGTGCCCTGGATGTCGTCGTTGAAGGTCAGCAGCCGGTCCTGGTAGCGGGTGAGGATCGGGCGGGCGTGGGCGGTCGCGAAGTCCTCCCACTGGAGCAGCGTGCCGGGCAGTTCGGCCTCCACCGCCGACACCAGCGACTCCACCAGTTCGTCGTAGGCGGCGCCCGTGACACGGCGCTCCCGACGGCCCAGGTAGTGCGGGTCGGCCAGCAGTTCCTCGTTGTCCGTACCGGCGTCCAGCAGGATCGGCAGGGTGCGGGCCGGGTGGATGCCGCCGATCGCGGTGTAGAGGCTGAGCTTGCCGATCGGAATGCCCATGCCGCCGACGCCCTGGTCGCCCAGACCCAGGATGCGCTGACCGTCGGTGACGACGATGACGTCCACGTCCGGATGCGGACGGTTGCGCAGGATCTCCCGGAAGCGGTGCCGGTCCTCGTACGACAGGAACAGCCCGCGCGGACGGCGGTAGATCTCGCTGAAGCGCCGGCAGGCCTCGCCCACGGTCGGCGTGTAGACGACGGGCAGCATCTCCTCCAGATGGCCGGTGACCAGGCGGTGGAAGAGGATCTCGTTGGTGTCCTGCAACTGGCGCAGATAGATGTGCCGGTTCAGCGGCTTGTCGTAGCCGAGGAACGCCTCGTACGCGCGCTCGGCCTGTTCGTCCAGGGTTTCCACGGCGGGCGGAAGCAGCCCGTCGAGACGGTGGGCGGCCCGCTCCTCGGGCGTGAAGGCGGTGCCCTTGTTGCGCAGGGGATCCGCGAGGAGGGCCGTTCCGCGAGGCGATTCGTTCACTGTCATGTTCGTCCCCTTCCCGGAATGCGCGCGGATGGGCACAAAGGCGAAGGCAAGGAACGGTCATCACTGTGCCGGGGCCGAGCCGGTGCTCGGGGACACGGGAGGTCCGGAAGCGCGACGGCCGCTTGAGAGACTGAGGGCATGGATGTCGCTCGCAGGAACAACGTCACGGTCACCGGCAACCCCGGGGGACGGACGGTAGTGCTGGCCCACGGCTTCGGCTGTGACCAGAACATGTGGCGGCTGACGCTGCCCGCCCTGGTCGACCACTACCGGGTGGTGCTGTTCGACTACGTGGGTGCGGGCCGCTCGGATCTGTCCGCGTTCTCGGAGCGGCGTTACTCGTCCCTCGACGGGTACTCCCAGGACGTGGTGGACGTGTGTGAGGAACTCGACCTGCGTGACGCCGTCTTCGTCGGGCACTCGGTCAGCGCGATGGTCGGGGTGCTGGCCGCCGACCGGGCGCCCGAGCGCATCGGGGCACTGGTCATGATCGCTCCGTCGCCGCGGTACATCGACGACGAGGGGTATCGGGGCGGGTTCAGTGAACAGGACATCGACGAGCTCCTCACGTCGCTGGAGTCCAACTACCTCGGCTGGTCGGCGGTGATGGCGCCGGTGATCATGGGCAACGCGGAGCGCCCGGAACTCGGGGAGGAGCTGAGGAACAGCTTCTGCGCCACCGATCCCGACATGGCGCGCGTCTTCGCCCGCACCACGTTCCTGTCGGACTCGCGGGACGACCTGAAGACCGTGAAGGTGCCGACGCTGGTACTGGAGTGCACCCAGGACGCCGTCGCACCCCGGGAGGTCGGCGCCTACGTCCACCAGGCGGTCCCCGGCTCGTCCCTGGTCACGCTCGACGCGACCGGGCACTGCCCGCACATGTCCGCGCCCGAAGCCACCAACGAGGCGATCACCGCCTTCCTGGCCCGACTGCGGTGATGTGCCGCATCGGACAGCCACCCGACCCCCACGACTCCGAGGGCGCCAGATCCTCGGACGCGGCATTCGCCGCGCTGCTGGAGGACAGCGCCGAAGAGCTGTACGACAACGCACCGTGCGGATACCTGTCCACGCTGATGGACGGCACCATCGCCAAGATCAACTCGACGCTGCTGGGCTGGCTCGGCCTGCGGCGCGAGGCGGTGGTGGGCCGGATGCGGTTCACCGATCTGCTCACTGTTGGCGGCAGGCTCTACCACGAGACGCACTTCGCGCCGCTGCTGCGCATGCAGGGCGAGATCAGCGGCATCGCCCTGGAGACCCGACAGGCCGACGGCGGCCGTATACCGGTGCTGGTCTCCTCCGTGGTCAAGCACGGCAGCACCGGCGAACCCCAGCTGATCCGCACCACCGTCTTCGACGCCCGGGACCGCAGGGCCTACGAGGAGGAACTGCTGCGCGGCCGGAAAGCGGCCGAGGAAGCACGCAGACAGGCCGAGGCGGACCGGGCCCGCCTGCAGGAAGCCCTCGCCGCGCTCCAGCAGTCACTGCTGCCCGCCACCCTGCCGGCCGTGCCCGGAATGGAGACGGCCGCTCACTACCACACCGCCTCCCCGGACCGGCTCGGCGGCGACTTCTACGACGTCTTCCCCGTGGACGGCACACGCTTCGCCTTCTTCCTCGGAGACGTGTGCGGCAAGGGCCCCCAGGCGGCCGCGGTCACCTCTCTGACCCGCTACACCCTGCGCACCGCCGCACTGCACGACCCCGACCCCGTCTCCGCCCTGTCGACCCTCAACAAGGTGCTCCACGAGCGGTACACCGGCAGCGGTGACCCGCGCTACTGCACAACCGTCGTCGGCACCCTCGAACAGGGCCCCGGCCCCGGGCGGATCACCGTCCGGCTCGCAGCGGGCGGCCACCCGCCGGCCCTCGTCCTGCGCGCCGACGGCAGCGCCCAGTACCTGCCCACTCCCGGTGGCTTCCTCGTCGGTGCCCTGCCCGACGCGAGCTTCGTCACCGCCACGACCGTCCTGGCCCCCGGCGACACCCTTCTGCTCTACACCGACGGCCTCACCGAAGCCCGTACCGGCGAGGCACGCGGCAGCCGCTACGGCGACGAGGCCCTGCTGGCCTTCGCCACCACGCACGCGGGCAAACCCCCGCACGCCGTCATCGAGGCCCTGTCCGGTCTGCTGGACGGCTTCGGCGACGGCCTCGACGACGACACCGCGCTCCTCGCCCTCGGCGTCCCTGCCTCCTGATAGGCGCCGAAGAACCCGTGGTGGGGTGCAGCCCTGCCCCTGTGACCAGGCGGGATGGTGGTTTCAGGTGATGTCGCGTGGATGCGGGGAAGAAGGTGCGGCAGCCGATGGGAGGGTGCTGTGGAGGGTGGAGATCTGGAACTGGGCGAGTTGCTGGCCGCTGCGGAAGCGGCCGCGCC